>JAUYMY010000006.1 GCA_030699385.1 Methylobacter sp. | reverse complement strand
GTCAAATTATGACTATTCAAAGCACCTTGCATTGCTGTTGGAATAATCAATTTTCCATCAGAAACGTTGTAACTGGCATCTTCGCTATCTTCGGCATTAAAGGTACTTTCCAATTGATAAATTTGACCTCCATATAACGGTAATTTATCTAATGCTTTTAATAATGCCCCCGTACTTTCGCTATTACCTTCGCCATTATTAATAGTCACTTTATTCAGTCTGATTTGTCCATGCCCTCCAGGTTCAGGTGGTACATAATCAGAAGCTTGAGCGGGTGTTAAACTGCCCAGCGCCATAATGGATAATGATAATAAAAATTTGTAATGCATTGAGGGAAACTCCTTTTCAATTAAAAATAACGTCAACAGAATAGCCGCTGTCTTCCAGAATCTCTTTCATTCTTTTTAAACCATCCATTTGAATTTGTCTGACACGCTCACGGGTCACGCCGAGTTCTTTAGCGACCTGTTCCAAGGTTGAGCCTTCATAGCCGCACAGCCCATAGCGGCGACAAATGACTTCCCGTTGTTTTTCAGGCAATTCAAACAACCATTCGGTAATCTGGGTGTTAATGCTGTCCCGGTGTATTTTTTCAGCAGGCGACAAGCTTTCGGAGTCGGAAACCGATTCAATTAACGGCTGCTCAAATTCTTTGCCGCCCGACAGATCGATTGAGGTCACCCGCTCATTGAGTTTGAGCATTTTTTCAACTTTATTAACCGATACGTCCAAATGACGGGCAATATCTTCAGCATTAGGCTCATAATCGAGTGCTTGCGCTAAATAACGTTGCGCTTTCAGATAGGCATTCATTTCTTTAATAATGTGAATGGGTAGGCGAATGGTTCGGGTCTGGTTCATCAGCGCCCGTTCAATGGTTTGCCTGATCCACCAGGTGGAATAGGTTGAAAACCTAAAACCGCGTTCAGGGTCAAATTTTTCAACGGCCCGAATCAGACCCAAATTGCCTTCCTCGATCAGATCTAATAATGGCAAACCTCTGTTCAGATAGCTGCGGGCGATTTTAACCACGAGGCGCAAATTACTTTCTATCATGATTTGGCGTGCACTTTCATCGCCTTGTAAAGCCCTAGCGCCATAGAACTTTTCTTGCTCGGCAGTCAGTAATTGCGAACGCGCCAGATCATTCAAGTAAACGCGGGTGGTATCAATGTTTTTATCTGCTTGCGCTTTAACGGCGGTTTTTTCACTATTCAGTAATGTCTCTACAGTGGCTAAAGCGGGCAGGTCTTCATTGTCATAAGAAAAATCTTCGTCAAATAATAGACACACCTCAGCATCTGGTCGCTCAAGTAATTCTGCTTTCATGGTCTCTCTCTTTCGTAGTTCGGTGTTAGCTGAAAGGTTTTTGATTGTTTTTAGATAGTGCCGGAAAAAATAGCTTGTCTAACGGAGCGCTTACGTAATAGCCCTGAATGGCTTTCCTTAAATTTTTCTTAACCCGATGTTCTGGTATAGTTTGGCGGTATTACATTAATTTCTATGGGTTGATTTTAAGCTTACAATGTTACCGTTCACTAATCGTTCATGAATCCAATTTCTGCTGGCCATAATCTCGAACTTAGGCTGCTGGGCGGTTTTGATGCCCGTCTAAACGGCCATCCCGCTGGGATTTCTTATGTCAAGATGCGCGCATTATTGGCTTATTTGGCGATGGGGCGGGAACAGGAGCATAGCCGGGAAGTGTTGGCTGAGTTGTTGTGGGGCAACAACGACCCGGTCACGGCACGCGGCAATCTGCGGCGGACACTGTCGCATTTACGCAGCGCGCTGGAAGTGCCGGGCGGCGCGCTGATGTTTGCAACCACCAAGCACAGTATCCGTTTTATACCGGACGCTTATGTTGATGCGCTTGAGTTCAATCAACAGCCGCTAGCCTCGGCGAAAAATGGTGCCCTCTATAATGAAGAGAAGATTATCGGCTTGTACCGGGGTGAGTTTTTGGCGGGCTTATCAGTGTCCGACAGTCCCGAATTCGAAGCGTGGCTTTTGTTGCAGCGTGAAGCATTGCACCGAAGGGCGCTGGCGCTATTGGAACAGCTGGCGAATCACCACGCTCAAGCCGGTGGCTATGGCAAAGCCCTGCAATTCGCGTTGCGCCATATTGAATTGGAGCCTTGGGATGAGGACGCCCACCGCCGCGTGATACGTATTTATGCCTTAAACGGCCAAAAAAATGCGGCAATCCGCCAATATGAAATTTGTTGCCGCCTGATAAAACAGGAGCTTGGCGTTTTACCTGGCGAAGAAACCCGGCAGCTGATCAATTGTATCCGTGATGGTGAGCTGCCGCGCCGTTCGACCGACAATGTCGTGACTGCGCCGTTACCGCCACCGGCGGAGCAGCGCCAAGTGACTGTATTGTATTGCGAGTTGACCGTGATGTTGGCTGACGACCCCGATGAGTTGATGATGCTGCAGCCGCCGCAGCTTCGCTGTATGGCGATTATCCGGCAGTTTTCAGGTTATATCGTGCAGACCCATGGCGGCGGTTTGCTGGCTTATTTTGGTTATCCGCAAGCTCAGGAAGACGCTGCCCGCCGTGCGGTGCAGGCTGCTTTGGCGGTCACCGGCGAGACAAGCCAAAATATTGCTATCCGGGTCGGCGTCCACACCGGCCTGATCATCACCGGCGGCGATGCGGCAGTGCCGGACAGGGTCGGCAAGACTTCGAAAATAGCCATTGAATTACGTCAATATGCCGGTTACGGCGAGGTGGTCATAAGCCAACAGACGCACAATATTGTCGCGTGGTATTTCGACTGCAGCAGTCGGGGTGAGTATTGTTTGACGGATTTCGCCCAGCCGGTGGAAATATTCAAGGTGGAGCAGGTGAGCGGCGTCCGTAACCGATTGGATGCGGCGATACCGCTGACTTGTTTTTCCGGCCGTCAGGCTGAGATAGCCGGGCTGATGGCGCTATGGCAAGACGCCACACAAGGTCTGCGCCATCTGGTGTTAATTCAGGGCGAGGCCGGTATCGGCAAGTCCCGTTTGCTGCATGCCTTAAAGCAACACTTAGCCGGCCAAGCCTATAGCATCCGAGAGTTGCACTGTTTTCCTGAATTTAGTCAGTCGCCTTTTCATCCGTTGATTGCGCTGCTCGAAACTATTTTTGCGTTTGCACATGATGACCCACCGCCCGCTAAATCCGCCAAGTTGGCAAGCTATCTTGACAGCCATTACCCGACTATCGCCCAAGATGCGGTTCCGCTGCTGAGCCGGTTACTATCGCTGCCGCTTAACGGCTATCATCAAGCCTTGGTGTTTTCACCGCAAAAACGCAAAGATCGGACAATGGCTATTTTTCTGGAACTGTTGCAAGCGTTGTCGGTGCAACATCCGGTGTTGCTTATCTTTGAAGACTTACACTGGGCAGACCCGTCCACATTGGAATTGCTGGCCTTATTTGCCCGGCAGGAAAAAAAGGGCGCCGTCCTTGCCGTTTTTACCAGTCGCCCTGAATTTAACACTGCCCTGGCAGGCGTGGCTCTCAGTGCAAACTTTACTCTGACGCAGTTGACCGATGATGAAGTGGAGGCAATGCTGGCGCCTCTACAGGGCATAACTCCGGAAAACCGCCGCCGCATTGTCGAGCGCGCCGATGGCATACCGTTGTTTGTCGAAGAAATGACCAAAATCGATAGCCTGGACCATCAGGTGGACATTCCGGCAACGCTGCATGATCTGCTGGCGACGCGCATCGACAATATGGGCGAAGCCAAATACACCGCGCAGCTTGCCGCTACGCTGGGGCGTGAGTTCAATGTCGATTTATTGGACAAGATTTTTCCAGCCGGCTCGGCGACCTTGGCGCACAGTTTAGCTGCCCTGCAGCAAGCCGGATTAATTTTGAACGTGAATGAAAATGTCCGTCAATTCAAGCACACCCTGATTCAGGAAGCGGCTTATCAGTCTCAAACCAAACTTGACCGGCAGGCGGCGCACCAACGTATCGCCGCAACATTGCAGCGTGATTTTCCCGATCTTGTCAGCCATCAACCCGAACTTTTAGCGCAGCATTTGACTGCGGGCGGGGAAATACGCCCGGCCATTGAATACTGGCTCAAAGCCGGGCAACGAGCCACCCTGAATTCGGCCAACACCGAAGCGATTGAACAGTTGCAAAGCGGACTGCGGCTGTTGATGACATTGCCGACTGACAGGGAACGCGAGCGTCTGGAATTTGAGTTAAGCCTTAGTTTGGGCACCGCACTGATTCCCAGCAAGGGTTACGGTGCTGTTGAAGTTGGGCAGGCCTATTCGCAGGCGTTGGCATTGGCTGAATGTGTCGGCGACGGCGCTGGCCTGTTTAAAGCCCTGTGGGGGATGTGGCTGACATCAAGTTCGCGTGTCGGACATCAGCACTCGCTCGAACTGGCCAATAAACTGCTGGATTTGGCGACGAAAAATGACGATATCCTGCAATTACAATCGGCGCATTATGCCATGGGCAACAGTGAGTTTATGACCGGAAACCCACAGGCCGCACGGCGCCATTTCGAACATTCGATGGCGCTTTATCGTCCTGAACACCATGCTGTCATGGCCGCCCAATACGGTGAAAATATCTGGATCTCAAGCGGTTCCTTATTGTCGTGTGTTTTATGGCTGCTCGGATTTCCAGACCAAGCCGCAGAAGTCAGCCGACAAACACTGGACTTGGCACGCCGGCTCAATCACCCCAATAGCCTGGCTTATGCGCTGAGTGTCGGCGCAATCGTTAATCACTGGATGACACAGGTGGAAACAACCGGGCATTTGGCTCAACAGGCGATGGGGGTAGCGAATGAGTATGGCTTTCCGTTCTGGTTGGGTTTGGGTTCGATTTCCTATGGGTGGTCGCAGACCATGAAAGGCGAAACGCCGGGTTTGGCACAAATACAACACTGTCTGGAGATGATTAATGCGGTCATGAGCGGCTCCACCATTTTATTTTTGGCGCCGTTGTGCGAGGTGTTGGTGTATCGGGCCGAGTTTGATGCCGCCTTGAACAAGGTCAACGAAGCGCATAAAGTCTTGAACAACAAGGAATCGCGTTTTTTTGAGAGTGAGTTCCATCGCCTCAAAGGCGTGTGCTTGCTGGGGCTTTCCGAAGATAACGCAAACGAGGCTGAAGCGTGTTTTGAACAGGCACTGGCGGTCAGTCGCAAACAGGGTGTCATTTCTTTGGAATTGCGCGCAACAATGGCGATAGCTCGGTTATGGCGGCAGCAAGGTAAGTCGAAAGTGGCGCAACATTTACTTGAAGACGTTTATAACACGTTCAACGAAGGCTTTGGGACACCGGACTTACAGGAAGCGGTGCGCTTGATGGGGCGTGAAATAAGCTGAAGTTGTTCACGAAAAAAGTTTCAGAGTTTTCATTAACGCCTGTTTTTTCTATCTTCATGCGGACGTTTTGGGGCATTGTTATGCCAACGCGGACTGATATTGTGTTGATGATGAATGGAAGGGCGCGGTAAATAGACTCTATCGGGTCGCCTATAGTGCCTTTCATAACGCTGCGGTCTTGGGCCATAATAGTTTCTATGCTCAACGACGTAGGCGCTACGATAAACAGGCGCGGGATAATAGACCGACCGGTTTGGATAATGTACGCAGGCTGTGAGCAGCAATACAAAACCGATCAGCAGTATTTTTTTTACGATTGAATGCATTGTCATAGCCTGTGCGAGTGATGCCGTGTTAAAAGCATATCGCTACCTCACTGAATGATCAATGAACCGTTTTTACCCAATAATAAGCAATAGGATTACTATGACACTTCCCGTCATTGACGCGCACATCACCCCTGAAGGCCGCCTGGATGTTTTATCCAAGGCGGAAGTCACCAAACTGCTCGACACCAGTCAGGGCGGCTTGTATCAGTTGTTCCGCAATTGCTCGCTGGCGGTGTTAAATTGCGGCAGCACCATCGACGACGGTAAGGAGTTGCTGGAAAATTACCCGGATTTTGCCATACGCGTGGTGCAGGAACAGCGCGGCATTAAGCTGGAACTCAAAGCCGCCCCCGCCCATGCCTTTGTTGACGGCATCATGGTCAAAGGCATCAGCGAACATTTATTTGCCGTATTGCGCGACATTATTTATGTCAGCGACGAGATCAACAACAACCCGAAAATTGATTTAAACAGCTCCGACGGCATCAGTAGCGCGGTTTTTCATATCTTGCGCAATGCCAATATTTTGCGGCCGATGACCCCGCCCAATCTGGTGGTGTGCTGGGGCGGACATTCAATCAGCCGCATCGAATACGATTACAGCAAAGAAGTCGGCCACGAACTGGGCTTGCGCAGTCTGAACATTTGCACCGGCTGCGGGCCGGGCGCGATGAAAGGCCCGATGAAAGGCGCGACCATCGGCCACGCCAAACAGCGGATAAAAAACGGCCAATATTTGGGTATCACCGAACCCGGCATTATTGCCGCCGAATCGCCCAACCCGATAGTCAACGATTTAGTCATTATGCCGGACATTGAAAAGCGCCTGGAAGCCTTTGTCCGCACCGGTCATGGTATCGTGGTGTTTCCCGGCGGTGCCGGTACGGCGGAGGAAATACTGTATATTTTGGGTATCTTGCTGCACCCTGATAACAAGGACATGCCGTTTCCACTGATATTTTCAGGTCCTGCCAGTGCAGTGGACTACTTTAAGGAAATCGACCGTTTTATCGCCGGCACTTTGGGCGAATCGGCGCAGCAGCGGTATCAAATCATTATTGATGATCCGAGACGGGTGGCGCGACAAATGCAGGCAGGCATTAAAGAGGTGCGGCAATTTCGTAAAGACACTGGCGATGCCTATTATTTCAATTGGCAACTTACGATCGATCAGGGTTTTCAACAGCCGTTTATGCCGACTCATGACAACATGAGAAATTTGGCGCTGCATAAAGACCAGGAAAACCATCAACTTGCCGCCAACCTGCGCCGTGCCTTTTCCGGCATTGTTGCCGGTAACGTAAAAGACGAGGGCATACGCGCGATTGAACAACACGGGCATTTTGAAATTCGCGGCGATGCCGAAATCATGGCCTTAATGGACTCCTTGCTGGCTTCATTTGTTGCACAGCAGCGGATGAAACTGCCGGGGAAAACTTATTTGCCGTGTTATAGGATTATCAAATAGTTTATTGTCCCTATGTTTTGGCGCTGATCGTTGTACTACACGTTGTGGGAACTGAGTATGATATGCTCTGCATATACAAAATAGCGGGGCAAAAATGTACTTTGAATGGGATGAAGGTAAAAACCAGCAGCTTAAAACTAATAGAGCCGTTTGTTTTGAGGATGTTTTTATTGCTATCAGCGAGGAAAGAATTCTCGATATTTTGCCTCATCATAATCCTGATAAATATCCCAATCAAAAACTTTTTATTGTGGAAATACGCGACTACGTTTATTACGTTCCCTTTGTAGAAGATACAGAAAAAATCTTCCTAAAAAACATTATTCCCAGCCGTAAATACCATAAAAAATACTCAAAAGGAGTTAACCATGACAGCTAAACTTTCAGCAGAAGAAAAAGCCATTATTGAGTACGTTGAAAGCAACCAGGCTACTAGTATTGCTGACGTGGAATCTGAAAAAAAACGTTTCACAAATCTTGCGCGCACTCAAATGACTAAGAAAAAAGCGATCAGTATTAGACTGTTGGAAAGCGATATTGAGCGCATAAAAGCCAAATCCTTTAGTCAGGGTCTGCCTTATCAAACGCTAATCAGCTCGCTGATTCACCAATATGCCAACGATAAAATAAAACTCGAAATTTGAGTGGAATGGTATATCAGAAGAAAACAATTGCACGTTGTTGGCGCCGAGGTTGGTGCCTCTACTTATTGCCATTATGAAAGTCATCCTGACCGAAAAACCCTCAGTCGCCCGCGACATCGCTAAATGCCTCGGTATCAACGGCAAACGCGACGGCTATTTTGAGGGCAACGGCTATCAAATCACTTGGGCGTTCGGTCATCTGGTCGAGCTGAAAGAGCCGGATGAATACAATCCGGCCTGGAAACGCTGGTCTTTGGAATCGCTGCCTATCATCCCCGAACCGTTCGGCTTAAAAGCCAGGGGAGATGCCTCGGCGCAACAGCAGTTGAACACGATTAAGCACTTGCTCAAGGCGGCCGATGAAATCATCTGCGCGACCGATGCCGGGCGCGAAGGCGAGTTGATTTTCAGATACATTGTGTCCTGGGCGGACTGCGAGCAAAAGCCGTTTAAACGCCTGTGGATCAGTTCGCTAACCGACGATGCGATACGCCAGGGCTTTGCCAAATTGCAGGACGGCCATGTTTACGACGGGCTGTATCGCGCCGCCAAATGCCGTAGCGAATCGGACTGGATTGTCGGCCTGAATGCCACCCGGCTGTACACGCTCAAATTCGGCGGGCAGGGCAGTTTATGGACGATTGGCCGAGTGCAAACGCCGGTGTTGGCGTTGATTGTGCAAAAAGATGCCGACATCAGCAATTTCATCCCCAAGGATTTTTGGGAGCTGCACAGTTTGTACCGGGATGCCGATTTCCAATATGTCGGTGGCCGTTTCGACGACAAAGCGGCTGCAGAAGTCCTGTTAAATCAAATCACCGGCCGCGATTTCCAGATAACCGAGGTCAAAGGCAAGCGCGAATTGCTCAGTCCGCCGTTATTGTACGATTTGACCGACTTGCAAAAAGACATGAGCATCCGCCACGGCCTGACCGCCGAGCAAACCCTGGCTTGCACCCAGCAGCTCTACGAGAAAAAACACGTCACCTATCCGCGCACCGACAGCCGTCATTTGACTAACGACATGAAGTCCGGCATGAAGCCTTTGTTGAGCACCTTGCGCAAACAATTTGCCGCACAAATTGAGCCGCTTGATGTGGATAAACTGACGCTCAGCAGCCGTATTTTTAACGATGCCAAAGTCAGCGACCACCATGCCATCATTCCGACGACCACGTTGCCGGGCGGGCTGTCCGGCCATGAAGCCAAGGTTTATGAGGCGATTGTGTTGCGCTTTATTGCCGCTTTTTATCCGCCGTGCGTCAAACAAATCACCACGGTGTTAGGCGAGGTTAATAATGACAGCCCGAAAGCAGTCAAATTCAAAACCACCGGCACCATTATCGAAGCGCCCGGCTGGCAGGCCTTGTACAAAAACGAGTCGGCCAATCAGAATGACAAAACGCAAAAAATCCTGCCCAACTTTGTCAAAGGCGAAAGCGGTGCGCAACAACCATCGATTGCTCAGGGCAAAACCACGCCGCCGAAACCCTATAACGAAGCCAGCCTGCTCAGCATCATGGAATCGGCCGGGAAGACCTGTGACGACGAACAGCTCAAGGAAGCGTTGAAAGAAAAAGGTTTGGGTACGCCTGCCACCCGCGCGGCGATTATTGAAGTGTTGATCAAGCGCAATTATATACAGCGGCAAAAAAAGACCCTGCTCAGCACGGAGTCGGGGCGGCATCTGATTTCGATTATTGCTGATGATAGATTGAAGTCCGCGTCGATGACCGGCGAATGGGAGGCCAAACTCAAGAAAATAGAGCATAACGCTTACGACCCCGATCAGTTCATGGCCGAAATCATCCAGTTTACCCGCAACATCAAAGAGCAATCAGACCGCCCGCTGTACGATCAAAGCCGTTTGGGCGATTGCCCTTTATGCGGGCAGCCGGTTATAGAAGGCCGGAAAGGTTACGGTTGCAGTGCCTGGAAAGCCGGTTGCCAGTTTGTGTTATGGAAACACGTTTACGGCGTGCCGGTCAGTGGCGACATGGCCAGCCAGTTGCTGCAAAACGGCCGTACTTTGCTCAGTTATGCGGTCAAGGTCGACGACGCCGTATTTAATGCCCAGTTGACGCTGAATAAACAGGGCGAAACCGGGTGTAACAAAACCGAAGCGGGGCAGGGGGTTATAGTCAAAGATGCGCTGGCTGATTGCCCGTTGTGTAACGGAAAAATCGTCGAAACCGCCAAAGCCTACGGGTGCAGCGAATGGCGCAGCGGCTGCAAAATGGTGATCTGGAAAACCGTGGCGCATAAAAAAATCAGCGCGGCGATGGCGAAAAAAATACTCAGCAAAGGCGAAACTGGGATGTTGAAAGGCTTTAAGTCGGGGAAGGGCACCGAGTTTGAAGCCAACCTGAAGTTGGTTGACGGCAAGGTGGAAATGGAATTTGCGCGGTGATTGTGGGAGCGGCCACCCGGCCGCGAGTAGTATGTGATTATTCGCGGCCGGGTGGCCGCTCCCACAACGTGTTCCACTGAAAACAAGCTTATTACCCGCTTTTCCAAATCGACAGTAACAGCCAGATGCCGCCGAGGGTGGCGAAACTGTAGCCCAAAAAGCCGAATGCCGGTAAGCCGAATAATTCGGGGCCGCCTTTGACCGTCATGATAATAGATGAGCCGATAATCAGTGCGGCGGTGACGATGCCCATGGTCAGGCGGCTGATGGCGTTATCAATATGATGAACATACTGATCCAAACGGCGCACGGTAATGTCCACCTGAATGGCGCCTTTTCGGGTGGCGCGCAACAGTTTGCGCAGGTCTTTAGGCAGGCTGGACAACAGGTCGGCGACGCTGACCAGATTGCGCCAGCCACGTTTGGCGATGGCGTCAGGCCGGTAACGCTCCATCATGATTCTTTGAATATAGGGCGCAGCAAAAAACAGGATGTTGAATTCGGGATTGAGCAGTCTGCCCAGGCCGTCCAGGGTGATGTAAGCCTTGATTAACAAGGCTAGGTCGGGCGGCAATATTAGTTTGTGGTCGCGCAATAAGGCCATCAAATCGCCCAGCATGTTGGCAAGGCTTAAATCCTTCAGCGACAGCGAGCTGTATTGATCGACAAAGGCTTCTATCTCGATGGTCAGCACTTGTTCATCGGTGTAAATGTTGTCCGACCAGTCTTCCAGTATCTCGGCGACTTTGGTGGGCAGGTGGTTGGTCATGCCGTACAACAGACTGACCACCTGCTCACGACGTTCTTCGGTCAGACGTCCAACCATGCCGAAATCGATAAACGCCAGTTTGTTGTCCGGCAAATAAAACACATTGCCGGCATGGGGGTCGGCATGAAAAAAACCGTCTTCCATGATCATCTTGATCACCGCCTCGGTGCCGCGATCAGCGAGCAATTTCCTGTCCAGTCCGCTTTGTTCGATGGCGGCAATGTCCCGCCCGGCGATGCCTGCAATATATTCCTGTACATTGAGCCTTTCCCCCGTCCATTGCCAATAGACTTTGGGAATGACGATGTTAGGGTCGTCCGCGAAATTGGCAGCGACCCTTTCCGCATTCCGGCACTCGGCGGCAAGGTCAAGCTCCCTGCGCAATGACTGGTTAAACTGACGCAACACTTCTTGCGGGTGATAGCGGTGGATTTCCGACGACTCGGATTCGGTCATGTCAACAAGACGCTGCAGCAGGCGTAAATCGGCTTCGATGATTTTGCGTAGGCCGGGCCTACGAATCTTTAAAATGACCGGCGTCCCGTCCTTGAGCGTAGCTTTGTGGACTTGCGCAATCGATGCCGCTGCAAGCGCTTGGGTGTCGATATGGGAAAAAAATTCATCGACAGAGCCGCCTAGGTCTTCTTCCAACTGCGGCAGCAACTGTTCAAAAGGGATGGGCAGGGCCTGATCCTGCAGTTTTTCAAATTCGGCAATATAGTTGGGCGGGAACAAATCCACCCGCGTCGCCAGAATTTGTCCGAGTTTAATGAAGGTAGGCCCCAAATCTTCCAACACACGGCGTAGCCGTTGCGGTGTGTCGAGACTGGCGAAGTCCTCGGCATGTTGCCAATGCAGCACTCGTCCTGCCTGCTCCAGCGCCTTGCCCAGTCCCAGGCCGCGCACAAAGCTGCCGAAACCGTAGCGGATTAACACCGAGGCAATATCATGAACCCTGCCCAGGTCCCGAGCGGCATTGAGCATTTCCCACAGCATAACGTACTACCTGCGTTTATTTTTTCGCATGGCTAGGTTGCAGGCTTTCGGCGATACCCAATAAAATGCCGCTACCGATTTGCGCCAGGGTGGAGGTGGTAGCGACGGCGCTGGACACGATGATGTCCTTGCTGAGCTTTGGCAAGTCTTTCAGCGCATCCAGCGCGATTAAGGTTTGTTCGCCAACCGCCGTGCCGCTTTGCCGCGCATGGGTGATGAAATCATTGATAATGTCCGCGACCCGCTGATTGCCGTCTTTGGCGATTTTTTCCAAAGTGTCGAAAAACAGGCTTTCCCGGTTCTTTAAATCGTCAATCGCCTCATTAAGGTCATGCCGGGAATAGTCGGCCACATTCGCCGCCGCCTCTTCAATCGCCAGTGTCGAGGCTTCAGCGGCAATGGCCAGGGCATTGTCCAGAGCCGTGACCGCGTGCATAAACAGATCTTTTGCCAGCTCATCCTGATCGGCGATACCTTCGTGGATACCTTGGCCGACAGCGTCGGCAACCGCTTTGATGTTGTCCTTATCCAGCTGGTGCTGGGTTAGTGCTTTTAGAGTGATGTCCTTGATTTTATGATGGACATCCGTTTTCGATTTAACCGCCGTACAAACGGCCTGTGTAATCTCGTGTGAGGCTGTTTCAGTCATGATGATTCTCCTGAGTGATTCGGAAATCACGAAAAAAGCTAACTTCTGGTTGATGACAGGTTAAAAGATTATCACCCGAAGTTCACAGAGACCCAAAGTAGGCGCTTTAGGCGGCACGAAGTTTTATTCTTCGTACATACTCTGTGTGCTTCGTGGTGAATTAAATGGTCTTCAGCATTGAGTCGATTTAAATTGTCTAAAGACTTTAATCAAAATCAGCATCTAATACAATACGATAACGCGCATTACCGCTCGCTAGATGTTCAAGTGCTTCGTTAACTTGGCTCATCGGGAAATGCTCGACTTGCGGAGTTATTTTGTGCCGCGCAGCAAAATCAAGCATGGTGGCCAGCATCGCAGGCCCGCCTGTTGGCGAACCGGACACGCTTTTTTGCCCAAGAATCAGATCCATGGCGGAAATGGGCATCGGCTCAAGCACCGCGCCGACCACATGCAAACGGCCATTCGGTTTCAGTGTCTTCAATAGCGCCGACCAATCCAGCGAAACATTGACGGTAACAATCAGCACGTCCAGCGAGCTGGCGATTTTTTGCATCGCCGTGCTGTCGCGGCTTGATACTACATGATGCGCGCCGAAGCTTTTAGCCTCGGCAGTTTTGGCTTCATTCGAGGTAAACGCGGTCACTTCACAACCCCAGGCATTGGCGAATTTAAGCCCCATGTGTCCGAGGCCGCCGATACCAACAATGCCGACGCGATCAGTCGGTTTGACGCCGAAGATGACCAGCGGCGCGAACACGGTGATACCGCCGCACAGCAAGGGCCCAGCGCTGGTGATGTCGAGTGCGTCAGGTAAGGGGATTGCCCACAGCCAATGCGCCCTGAGTCTATCCGCGAAACCGCCGTGATGTCCGACGATGGTTGGCAAGGCTTCGCTACACAGATTGTTGTTGCCGGTGATGCATTCATGGCAGTGCATACAACTGTCCGCATTCCAGCCGACGCCAACACGCTGGCCTATTTTTAAGCCTTTGACCAACTCACCTTTAGCGACGATGGTGCCGACCGCTTCGTGGCCTGGAATAGCCGGATATTGGGACATTGCCCAGTCATTATTGATGATCGACAGATCGGAATGACAAAGGCCGCAGTGTTCGACGGCAATTTCAACCTCTTCCGGGCCGAGTGTTCCGGCTTGATAAGTAAAAAGTTCAAGTTTTTGTTTCGGGCCGTGCGTGGCCCATCCGCGAATTTCAGTCATAATTACCCTTCTTTGTTAGGTGAAAATAAGGTGATTGCCGGTAAGGCATCGCTCAGGAATCTTCATCAACAGCATGAATATAGAGCTAAGTTTTTGGTTTTTGTAATCAAGGCTAGCTGTTGCAAGTTAGACCCTCCTGATTTTAAAAAACAGGAAGGTCTGTATACCGCTTTGTTTCTTGCGTAACATTAGCCGAAAACCTAACTGTTCAAAGTATACGTTATCTATCCGTCACATTGCCTACGTCTTGTGTGTACTCGCCTTGCCGCCGGTCAGCGGCACAAAACTGACGCCCATAATAGTCTGTGTCTTAATCTCGCCATCAGCCTTTTTTTCCAGCACCAGCAGTTCTTGGTAGCTGTACGGCAAGCCCACTGGAATGACCAGCCGCGCGCCTGCGCGTAATTGTTCAATCAGGGTAGGGGGAATAAATGGCGCCGCCGCAGTCACGATAACACCGTCGAACGGCGCCTGTTCCGGCCAGCCGAAATGGCCATCGCCATGGCGAACGGTGACATTGTTGTAAGCCAGTTTTTTAAGCCGTTGGCGCGCTTGCGTAGCTAAGGGTTCTATTATTTCCAGCGAATAAACCTGTTTGACCAATCTCGACAATACGGCGGCCTGATAGCCGGAACCGGTGCCGATTTCCAAAATAGTATCAGTCGCTTGGGTGTTCAATAAGTCGGTCATCAGAGCGACGATATAAGGCTGGGAAATGGTTTGCCCGCAATCAATAGGCGCAGGGCCGTTGTCGTAGGCAAGGAAGCGATAATCGTCAGGCAAAAATTCATGGCGCGGCACCTGTTTTATTGCCGCGATGACTCGGTGATTGAGTGCGTCTTTGCCTATCAGATGACGGGTCAGTCTGACTTCTTTTTCAATATCGTTCAACATGCTTTGCAGATTGTTCATCGATGATGCCCTTGAATTGTTACAGCGTTTGTTGCTGTTATGGTTTTTTTTAGCGATTCCAACACAACGGTAATCGAATTTCAATTAGCCATTAACAAGGATTAACAAGGGGGTATTTGCGGGTTGAATTTACCTCAGAGGCTGATCCCAATAATTCGGTATAATTAGAATCTTTTTTAGAGAGAGAGTGTGTGTGGGCTATTTTTTATTATTAACGAGCCGATAATAAAATTTGTTATATGGTTAACGGATAAATTAATAGTTCATATTATAATCTTCCTCCAATAGTCAAATAGTTAATCCGCTTTTTGCTATTCAATATAAGGTGTTGTTATTAATGGATAATATTTTTATTTTGGTGTGGTTGTTGAAAATATCACTTTTTAAAAAAATCAATAAATTAGATTCATGAAGAGCGAATAATGGGATTAAGTCGATAATTCAACGCCATCAACACTTAGACGAAGAGGGATGTCATGGTTTCAAATAATTCAAATAAAAATTACGCTGCAGACAGGATCATTGTTAAGCTCAAGCCAGGAGTCACTGAAACGCAACTTAATGAGCGTGGCAAATCCGCTGATATGGCGTCGTCTAAAGCCGTCGGTTTAAACGGGGCTCATGTTTGGACTTTAAAGCCTAATATGTCGGTCGAGCAGGCGATTAAAAAATACGGCGATAGCGGATTGTTTGACTATGTTGAACCGGATTACACCTTAGATTTTAATCTTGCTCAAGCCATACCCAGCGATAGCTCATTTATCACTCAATGGGGTTTACATAATACCGGCGGCTTTTCTATCAGTGGCGTAGCGGCAATAGCGGATGCCGATATCGATGCACCCGAAGCATGGGCTGTTTACAATGGTACGACTAAGGTGAAAGTGGCGGTTATTGATTCGGGGGTTAATTCTGCGCATACCGATTTAGCTGCTAATATGATAGCGGGCTATGATTTTGGTAACAACGATAGTAATCCAAACGATTTGGTCGGCCATGGTACTCATGTCGCAGGTATTGTGGGGGCGGTTTCTAATAACGCTAAAGGTGTTACGGGCGTCGCTAAAAATGTCCAGATCATGCCGCTCAAAATCAATGCGGATGGTCAAGCACCATCACTCTCTGCCGCAATAAGTGCTATTGGTTATGCGGTAACTAATGGCGCTAAGGTTATTAATGCTTCCTGGGGATTCGACGCTGAATCACAAGCGTTGTACGATGCCATTCAAGCCGCTCAGGCGGCAGGCGTGTTGTTTATTGCGGCGGCGGGTAATGACGGCCAAAATAACGATACTTCGCTGTCCTATCCGGCTAATATTAATCTGGATAATATTATTTCTGTAGCCGCCACTACGCATGCCGATGGTCTGGCTTCTTTTTCAAATTACGGCGCAACAAATGTCGATATTGGCGCTCCCGGTTATGCTATTTATAGCACTATTATGTCGGGTAGCTACGACTATATGTCAGGAACGTCAATGGCTGCGCCGATGGTGGCGGGTGCGGCGGCTTTTTTATGGTCGCAATATCCAACCGCAACAGCCCAGCAAATCAAGAAGGCTTTATTAGATTCGACGGATCCGTTAGCGGCTCTCTATGGCAAAACCGTTACCGGTGGACGCTTGAATATCTACAATGCCATCACTTCTCTTGATATTGGCGACACCTCAATTTTCAGCATAAAGTCAGGCACCAAAGGCAATGATACGTTGGATGCCGGCGGCGGTGGTTATACGCTAAAAGGCCTGACCGGCAACGATATTTATATTGTCGATAGCCTGGACGATAGTGTTGTTGAAAGTGATACGGACTCGGGGATAGATACCGTTAAAAGTAGTGTAACGTTTACTCTCGGCCCCAATTTAGAAAACCTGCTTTTAACCGGGGAAGCTGCCATTAATGGCACCGGTAATACCTTGGCTAATATTATCACGGGTAACTCCAATAATAATGTGCTTGAAGGCGGCGCCGGCATTGATAAGTTAGCCGGTGGTTTGGGCAATGATATTTACCGGGTTATCCTTACCGCGACAGGTACCTTAGAAGACAAAATTACTGAGGCAGTTGATGCCGGTATAGATGCTGTGGTGGTGCTGGGTGAGCAAGGTTTTTCTGCATCTAAGTTACTAACTTTGGCGGCTAATTTAGAAAATATGGATATTTCTGCGAGCGGGACTACGTGGCTCAATTTGAAAGGCAATGCAGCCAATAATCAACTCATTGGCAATGCGACTGCAAATGTAATCGATGGCGGTCAAGGTGCTGATACGCTGATTGGCGGCGCCGGTAATGATGTTTATCTGGTAGATGACGTAGCTGATATAGTTGTTGAGTATGATCAACAAGGCACCGATGAAATACGCACGACGGTCACTTATACGCTGCCTGATTTTGTCGAAAAGCTAACGCTCATGGGGGCTTCTGCTATTAATGGCACCGGTAACGCGTTGAATAATTATCTGATCGGTAATAAAGCGGCCAATGTGCTGACCGGCGGCGCGGGCAATGATACGCTGGATGGCGGAGCCGGCATCGATACTTTAAGAGGCGGAGCAGGTAATGATATTTACTATGTAGATGTGGCCGGTGATGTGGTTGAAGACGGTGAAGGGCTTGATACGATCATGCTCAATATGAAATCAGGCACTTATAGTTTACCTGCCGGCTTAGCGATTGATACGGTGCAAGTGCTAGGCAAGGCTAAAATCAATGTTACGGGTAACGAACTCAATAATAAGTTGATTGGCAATGAGGGTAGTAATATTTTAGATGGCGCAGCAGGCAATGACACGCTAACCGGTGGTTTGGGTAATGATATTTATATCGTCGATAGTTTGAACGATGTCGTTATCGAAACATCGGTGTTAATTAAAGAAATTGACACGGTAAAAAGCACTGTAAACTGGACATTAGGTGAAAATCTGGAAAATTTGATATTGACCGGTGAGGCTGCGATTAATGCTACGGGCAATGCTTTGGCGAATACGATTACCGGGAACAACGCTGATAATATCCTTGAAGGTGGTGCGGGGGGGGATATTTTGTTGGGCGGATCGGGCAATGATACTTACAAGGTCAATCTCACTGCAAGCGGCGCTTTGGAGGATAAAATCACCGAAAAAGCCGGTGGCGGTATTGATACGCTGACTTTATTGATTCCAGAAAACACGGTATTGATTAGCACGGTGACAGTGACGCTGGCTAATTTTTTAGAAAATATCGACATCTCCCAAACGGGCAGTGCGCCCATCAATCTGAATGGCAATAAAGAGCACAATATACTGGTTGGTAATGCGGCTAATAATACTTTAAATGGCGGAATTGGCAATGACACGCTTACAGGTGGCGCGGGCGATGATACCTTTGTATTTACCAATAAGGCCGAAATTGAAACGATTACTGACTTTGCCGACGGCGATAAATTGGCTTTTAAGAAAGCGGCATTTCCTGTTGGCAACAAAGATGCGTTGTTAACTGATGGGGAATTGGTTTTTTTTAATACGCCGATAGCCGGTGGCGCTGATTTTTCGGCCGCTACTGCAGCAGGTGTTATCGGTAGTGCTAGTACGTCTTACGCACTAGGCACAAAAGCCTTGTTTGTTGTAAATAATAGTGTAGATAGCGCGGTGTTTTATTTTTCCGCTGTTAATACGGGCTCCGACGTTACTGAAAATGAATTGCAGCTTGTAGGACTTATTAATGCGACTACTGATCTTCAACTGGCTAATTTTATCCTTTTTGCATAAAGTGGACCCCATTGTCTAGACAATTTTTACTCACCGCCAAAACCCTATTAATCCCCGATCTTCGATCGGGACTTAATCATGCCTAAATATCCTTAGGTAAAATGTCAATTATTGGCTTGCTATCCAGCTAGGGAAATATATTCCGCTTCACTACCATACACTTTTCCACGGTTCGCTCATTTTTTAGTTACGGAAGATTGGCGCTGTTTATAAAAACAAGGAAAAAATACTAATTTTTAATTCTCTGAATATCATTTTTTTAGATATACGTTGTGAGATTTATGACATCAAATCACCACTTGGTGATAGTTTTTTATGGCGGATACAGAAAAACACCACATATAGTGTTTCTAAATCTTACAAACCACTAGAAGAAATAAGTGAACCGTGATAACCCACTCTAAGAGCACCGAAATGTCCGCTAAAACTCAGCCAGAACCCCAGCAAAATCATCTTCTGGCCGCTTTGTCGCCCGAGGTTCAAGGCCGTTTGTTCCCGTACCTGGAATTGGTGCCGCTGCCGTTACGAGCGCTTCTGTATGAATCTCGGCGTCCCATGCGTCATGTTTACTTTCCCACCGACTCGATAGTCTCGTTGCAGTATGTGATGGAAAATGGGGCATCGACTGCGATTTCCGTGGTGGGCAATGAGGGCTTGCTGGGCATCACTTTGTTTCTGGGCGGCGAGAGCACGCCGAGTCGGTCGATGGTACAAAGCGCGGGTTACGCATACCGACTCCCCAGGCTGCGAGTGAAAGAAGAGTTCAATCGGCACGGCCAGTTGTTGATGCTGATGCTGCGCTACACGCAGGCCCTAATCACGCAAATCTCCCAGACCGCAGTTTGCAACCGGCACCATTCCATCGACCAGCAGCTCTGCCGCTGGCTCTTGTTGTCCATGGATAGGCTGTCTCATAACCACTTGACCATGACGCAGGAATTTATCAGCCACATGCTCGGAGTGCGCCGCGAAGGCGTCACTCAGGCGGCGTCAAAATTGCAGCAATTAGGCGTGATTTCATATCGACGCGGATTGATCAAAGTCCTTGACCGGCCGAAACTTGAAACGCTGAGTTGCGAGTGCTACACCGTGGTCAAAAAGGAAACAGATTTGCTGCTTGATTACATGCCGCAGCGCCAAGTGATCACGAATACCGACACCATTCCCATTGCGACGCTTCCAGTGCTGTAGGTTAAGGCGTAAATGTTTCGTTTCCAAGTCCCAGCTTTCATCGTTATACACATTCTGCAATAGCCCGCCTGTTTAGACCTTCCAGGTTTTTACTGGAGCCGCTCCCGGCGGCTCCAGTACTTCCGCCATCCATGGCAGTCGTAAAACCTGGTCTGCGTATCGGTCTGTTTTTCGCCAATATAGGTACTAAAAGAGACGTTACCTTAAACGTCCTCGTCCTAAGCTCCTGATTTCTTTTAACTGGCCATTTTCAAAACGAAGGTATTGCCGCAAGCGCGATGGGCCAAAATTGTACAACCACTCTTCTATTTGTATCTCCTCATACTCTTGAATATCAAGGGTTCTACGCGGATGGTGCAGCGTACTGCCTATTATTTTAGTGCGCGTTTCAACGGAGTCCGGTGTACCGCAGCGAGCCATCACCTCATCTTTATAATCGCCTAACAAAACCAGGTCACGCCCGCATCTGAGCGCGTAGGCGGCATTAACAGAACATAAACTCAGCACCAAGACGGCTAACGTCGTTTTTTTCATCACCTAATCCTTAAGCGGATGTGTCGTCCACGAGCGGACGAAAGAGTGCTTCGCCGCAGATGCGACAGTAGTTGGCATCGGCTTCGTGGCCACTTTTTCGGCATTTTTTACATATCCGTTGGTCGTCGGTACGGGCGTTTTGTTTTTTCATTTCCTGCGACAATTCTGCGGTGATAATGCCGGTGGGTACGGCGATGATAGCGTAGCCGGTCACCATGACGACGGCCGAAATGGCGCGGCCCAGATCGGTTTTTGGCGTGATGTCGCCAAAACCCACCGTGGTCAAGGTGACGACTGACCAATAGATGCTGACCGGTATGTTGGTAAAGCCGTTTTCGGGTCCCTCGATCAAATACATGATTGAGCCGAACACCACCAGTAAAGTGGAAATGGTAAACAGGAAGATGGTGATCTTGAAGCGGCTGGCGAACAAGGCATTAGTCAGCAGGTTGGACTGATTGATAAATTGCACCAGCTTCAGGATACGGAATATCCGCAAAACTCTGAGGATACGGATGATCAAAAAAGAATGGAAGCCGGGCATGAAGAAGCTGATATAGGCCGGAATTATCGCCAATAAGTCGATAATTCCGTAGAAACTGAAGATGTATTTGAGGGGGCGATGTATGCAGAAGATGCGCAACAGATATTCGAGGGTGAAAAACACCGTAAAAAACCATTCTGCGGTATCGAGTAGTTCGCCGTATTGCTCGGTGATACTGGCTACGCTATCGAGCACGATGCTCAAAACGCTGGTCAGAATGGCTATGATCAACAAAATATCAAACCCACGCCCTGCCGGGGTGTTGGCCTGATAAATAGTCTGATACAAGTGATGGCGTAGTGTTTCTATGCGATTTCGCATGTCAATCAATCCTGCTTTAAATTTAAACGATTTATTCACCACGAATTACAGTAAGACCCAAAGTAGGCGCTTTAGGTGGCACGAAAAATGAAACTTCGAGCTCTGCGTGGTGATAATCTTTTTACCCATGAACTATATAGCAGACACCGCGCGAAGCTAATTAAATCAAGCTGCTCACATCAAATCCAACCACGCTGCGCGCTTCCTTGCTAAATTCCACGCCGATTAAATGAATCGCTTGCTTGAGATGTTGATATTTTTCTGCGTAATTTTTGGCAATCAGCTGTTCAAGCGCTTTGCCGTTCGGCACCAGTTCGACCACTTTGAATTCAAATAAATAAATAGTGTCGTTAAACTTTACCGTCATATCAATGCGCCCGAAATTAGTCACGTCTTCTAAAATAATGTCCAAACCCAGCGCGGCAAAATAGGAATAAAACACGCTGGCGTAATAGCCTTCGTATTGCGCAATGGCATTATTTCGATACCAATCGTTGGGAATGCTGGCGAAAAAAGAGCTGAATAAATTTTGCATGCCTGAAAAATTATTCGTTTTCAGAGCATCTAACAGAATTAGGCGGTTTTTAAAAGCGGCTTGGCCATCAACCACATAAGCATTTAACAATGCACTATTTAGGCTGGATTGCACTTCATGATTGGGATAGCCCAGGGTATAAACCCAATAACCTGTAATCGGCTCTTCAACATTTGAAATCGTTAAATAACCTGCTTGAAATAATAGCGCTTCCGTAGCGATTTGTTCTACGTCAAAGGCAGAGAGCAGCTCTAAACTGGTTTGCGTTTTAGCTAAATTTGGCGAGAAAAAACCGCGCTCAATCAGTAAATCAATCAAAAAAGTGGGCGAGCCGGTTTCAAACCAGTGGGCTTTAAATTGCCGTTCTTTAAACAACAGCAATACATCAAACGGGTTATAAACCGATTGCCCTGTCCAGTTATAACCGTTGTACCACTGGCGAATTTGTTCGCGGTTTAATCCGTCGAGTTCAGGCGCAAAAACCGTATCAATGTCTTCATCGGTATAACCGCAAAGCGCAGAATAGTCGGCGCTTACCGTAATGTCGCGTAAGTTATTCAAGCCTGAAAATAAGCTCACTTTGCTAAATTTTGACACGCCGGTGAGCATGGCAAATTTAACGTGTGCGTCGCAATCTTTAATGACCGAATACAAATTCCGTAATCCGTCCCGAATTTCACGCGCGACTTGCGGACTGGCGAGGTTATCCAGAATCGGTTTGTCGTATTCATCGACTAAAATCACCACGCGTTGGCCGGTTTTTAACGCTACTTGCTGAATCAGCGACTCAAAAAAATTGCTAATAGTGTCAGTGTTGTCGCAGTGTACGTTTAAATGGCTTTGGTTATTAAGCAATAGCGCGAAAATTTTATCCTCCAAGTCGGCGCGATTTCGCATCACGCCGCCACCAAAACTGAGTCGAATGACAGGGTATTTAACCGACCAATCCCATTGATCGTGAATGAATAAACCTTTGAAAAGCGGCTCATTGCCTGCGAATAATTCGCCCAGCGTATCGATTAATAAACTTTTGCCAAAACGCCTTGGGCGCGAGAGAAAATAATGGCTGCCATCGGCAATTAATTGTGCAATTAATTGCGTTTTATCAACGTAGTAATGGTTGTCTTCGCGGATTTTGGCGAAGGTTTGAATGCCAATGGGGAGTTTTTTTCGCTTCATGTTTATACCTGCTGAATTAACCAAACAGACCTTCACGCCGAAAATTCAAGCTCATAACCGGTCACTTTGCGGATATTAATAACGCCGGTATCCAGCAACAAATATTGGCCTTTAATGCCGTGCAAGATTCCGGACACTTCGGGATTTTTATCGAGGTTAAACGACTTGACCTTGACCGGGTAGCTGTCCACCGGGAAATGAATGTCAACCACGGCTTCATCGGCCAAAAACTCAAGCGCCTGCGGCTCAAAACGCTGGGCGATGTCGGCCAGTTCAGCCTGGCAAAGCGCGATTAACTCATCCCGTTTTGCCCGCAAATCAACCGCTTCTGCCTTGCTTTTTAGCATTTGCTGCCAGCTGGTTTTGTCGCTGACGTGCTTGGCAATGGCGACTTCAATCAGGCCGGACAGATAACGCGACTGCACTTTAAAAATGGGCAGAGCCTGCACCGCGCCCTGATCTATCCAGCGCGTTGGTATTTGCGTCTGCCGGGTGATGCCGACTTTAATTCCGCTGGAATTGGCCAAATAAACGATATGCGGCTGAAAACAAAACTCCTCGCCCCACGCGGGTTCGCGGCAGGTGCCTGCGGCAAAATGGCAGGTTTCCGGTTTCATGATGCATAAATCGCATTGCGCCAGGGAACTAAAGCAAGGATAGCAATAGCCCTGATTAAAACTTTTTTTAATCGCCCTGTTACAGTGTATGCAGGTGATTTTGCCTGTGTACACCAGCTTGATCGGTTTGCCGATCAGCGGGTTTAACGCGACTAATTGATCGCCTATCGGCAATTCATATTGAACCGGCTGTGACGGATCGGCGGCCAGTTGGCTGCGCATTTTTTTTACTTGTCCCTGCACGGGGATACTCCTAAATTAAAGATAACCGTCGGTATTTTTTAGCAGCCAGCGCTCGGTTTGAGAGGCTAACAATTCCTTTTTCCAAAACGGCGCCCTCGATTTCAACGCTTCCATAATGTAACGGCTGGCATCGAAAGCATCGCCCCGGTGCGAAGTCCAGACCGCAACCAGCACAATCGGCTCGTTGGGCAGAATGTCGCCGACCCGATGCACTATCAGGGCGTCAAGAACCGGCCATTGCTGCATGGCTTCGGCGACAATTTTTTCCAGCTGCTTTTCAGTCATGCCGGGATAATGCTCCAGTGTCATGCCTTGAATGTCATCGCCGTCATTAAAATCGCGCATTGTGCCGATAAAGAGGCTGGTTGCGCCAAATTTGCCGGCCATGCCGGTTGCCGATTGCTGATACGCCTGAACTTCGTGCCAAGGCTCGAAAGGCTCGGCGCAGATTTTTATGCGCATTATCAGCCCCCGGTTACCGGCGGAAAAAAAGCCACTTCATCGCCGTCTTCAACCGCATCAGTTAATGCGACATAATCCATATTCACCGCCGCCAAGGTGTTATCCGGCATGGCTTTGTCAGGATTGGCAGCGCGCCAAACATCGGCGACCGTCAGCAAACCGGTAATTTCCAAGCGCTGTTCCGAGCGGCCAACGCTCTCTTTCAAGCTGGCAAAGTAACGCACCTTAATTGACATAATCACCACTCAGTAAAAAAATGAACCTTGAACCTTTGTTATAATGCGTAAAGCCTTTCTTCCCTGATAATTTTACAGAAAATGACTGCATTAACCCATTTTAATCAATCCGGCGAAGCGCACATGGTCGATGTCGGCGAAAAAGCCATCACCCAGCGCACCGCCGTCACTGAAGGCTATATTGAAATGCAGCCGTCTACGCTCAAATTAATCATCAACGGCGGCCATAAAAAAGGCGATGTGCTGGCCATTGCCAGAATAGCCGGCATCATGGCCAGCAAGAAAACGGCGGAGCTGATTCCGCTGTGCCACCCGCTGCCGCTTACCCATGTCGAAATCAAGCTGGACGCGGACATTGACAATAACCGCATACGTTGTCAGACCACCGCCAAAACCAATGGACAAACCGGCGTCGAAATGGAAGCGCTCAATGCCACGCAAATCGCTTTACTGACCATTTACGATATGTGCAAGGCGGTAGACCGGGGCATGGTCATACAAGCGGTGCGGCTGCTGGAAAAAGACGGTGGTAAGTCGGGGCACTGGCGGCATCAATAGCATATAGCCGAATAATGGGATTGTGTATTAGACTTACAGCATCAACAACCCGCCAACTGTTTTGGCGCTCTTTAAATTTATAAACAGAAGACATCATTATGCCGATCATCTTAAAACAACTTGCTGATTTTTGTGGCGCGCGGCTTGAAGGCGGCGATTCATCAGCCATTATCCAGTCAGCTGCGGACATTACTTCGGCACAACCCGGCCAAGTCACACAGCTGACCAACAGCCGCTATGCCCGACATATTAAAGACTCAACCGCTTCCGCCTGTTTTATTGCCGACGGTTTTGCTGTCGAAAATGTGCCTGAAGGCATGGCGCTGTTGATTTGCGCCGACCCGGAACTCAGTTTTGTTAAAGCCGTCGAATTGCTGCACCCTGCCCGCATTTACAACGGGCAAATCGCGCCGCAGGCCGTGCTTGAAGTCAATGTCAGCGTGGGTGAGGATGTGTATATCGGCCCTTATGCCATCATCGGCGAAAACACCAGTCTGGGCGATAACAGCCAAATCCATGCCGGCGCTTATATCGGCAACAATGTGCGCATAGGCCGCAACTGCAAGATTTATCCTTATGCGGTCATTTATGACGATGTGGTGCTAGGCAATAACGTCGTTATCCATTCGGGCGCCATTATCGGTGCCGACGGTTTTGGCTACAAATTCAGGAACAACCAGCATGTCAAAGTGCCCCAAGTCGGCAATGTAGTGATAGAAGACAATGTCGAAATTGGCGCCAATACCTGCGTGGACAGGGGCGCACTGGGCAGCACCGTCATCGGCATGGGCAGCAAAATCGATAACTTGGTGCAAATCGGCCACAACAACAAAATCGGCAAGCATGTGATTATGTGCGGCTTAACCGGTGTCTCCGGTTCCTGCAACATTGAGGATTATGCGATTTTGGCGGGAAGTTCAGGCATTGCCGACCATGTCAACATTGGCCAAGGCGCGGTAGTCATGGCGCGCGCAGGGGTCGCAGGCGACGTGAAAGCGGGAACTCAGGTTTTCGGTAGCCCGGCTAAAGACAAAAAAACTGCTTATAAAGAACAGATCGCGCTCAGCAAACTGCCGGAATTATTGAAAAGGGTAAAAATGCTGGAAGAAAAAATTCAGCTGCTGGAAGCTGATAAATAGACCGGAAGGCTGAAAGGTATTTGCGGGGGAGAACTTAAGCGGCTATTGCGGGGTGTAACAACACCCCCCGTTATTTTTTACAACGGGGGGTATTATTTTTAGTTACCTACGTTACCAGTGTTGTTGCTGGTTTTTCTCTTTTCGATGTTGGTAAATGTTTCTTTTTGCAGTTCAGCAACCGCGCCACTTTGCAAATGCTTAGTTTCATCTTGTTTCAACAGTACAACTAATAAAATAACAGCAGCAATCGCAACACCAGCAATCAACCATGTGTTGTCTTTTTCTTTTTCTTCAGCCATTTTAAAATCCTCGAGTAGTTTATATTTATTTATATTATGTTGTTTTATTCCCTTTCCTCGAAGGGAAACCCGATAATTTTTTTTATCGAGCTGCTTGTCGAATTGAGTAACAAACGACAGCGCACTTTTTATCATGAGATGCCGCTTTATGTCAAAGCTATAAAAAAAAATTTCACCTCATCAAAAATGAAAAGGCGCCAAAAATCATCGTCAGCAACCCGAAAAGATCAAGCAACTCTTTGAAAAAATTAAAAAAATTGCCTCTTCTAAAGTGCGGGCCATTAGGTCTATTTTTAAGTCCCGTCCAAGAGTCCTCTCGGCATCAGTTGTTAATGCCTCTTTTTTGCATAACGGATTAGTCCGCTTAAAATGATGAGTTGATCATGTAACGCAAAGGGCGGTCGTATGATCGTTTTACGGGGCAGCATGATAGTGATAACTGAACTGAGGCGTTTTTTTGTTGTGGTATGATTTACCTAAAGCATTTATACAAAAGGCGGTGCAACATGCACAGAAAAAAACTCCCGATTGGCATTCAAACCTTCGCTAAAATCCGCGAAGATGATCATTATTATGTTGATAAAACACAATTAATTGCACAATTAATTGCCGATGGCAGTCATTATTTTCTCTCGCGTCCGCGCCGTTTTGGCAAAAGTTTATTAATCGATACGCTAGGTGAATTGTTCGCCGGCAATGAGCCACTTTTCAAAGGTTTATTCATTCACAATCAATGGGATTGGTCGGTCAAATACCCGGTCATTCGACTCAGTTTTGGCGGCGGTGTGATGCAAAATCGCGCCGAATTAGACGACAAAATTCAAGAACTTTTAACTATTGTGCAAAAGGATTTAGGCATTGAATGTGGTCAACAGTCACAGCAAGCCTGTTTTGCGGAGTTAATTCGCACGGTTCATGAGAAAACCGGCCAACGCGTGGTCATTTTAGTCGATGAATATGACAAGCCGATTTTAGACAACCTCATTTATCCCGAACAAGCCCGCGAAATCCGCAACGGTTTGCGCAATTTATATTCCGTGATTAAAGATTGCGATGCGCATGTTAAATTTGCCATGCTCACCGGCGTGTCTAAATTTAGCAAAGTCAGTTTATTTTCGGGCTTGAATAACTTACGCGACATCACCTTAAGCACTCAATACTCGGCGATTTGCGGCTATACCGATGATGATATTGATAACGTTTTTTTACCCGAACTCGACGGCTTAGACCGTGAAAAAATTCGCTATTGGTACAACGGTTACAACTGGACAGGGCAACCGGTTTATAACCCCTTCGATGTGTTGCTGTTGTTTAAAGAGCGGCAATTTAAAGCCTATTGGTTTGAAACCGCCACACCGACCTTTTTGATTGATTTATTGGCTAAACGTGGCTTTTTTACGCCCAATCTTGCCGCGCAACAAACCAATGCCGAACTTTTATCGGCGTTTGATGTAGAACAAATCGGCACCGAAGCACTGTTATTTCAAACCGGTTATTTGACCATTGCCCGCATTGAAGAACCGTTACCCGATTATTGGATTTATATTTTAGGCTATCCCAATCATGAAGTTGAAAGCAGCTTGAATGCGTCTTTATTATCCGCATTAGGTTTGGACGGGCAAAAGGCGCTACAAAATCGCCTGGGATTATTATCGCTATTAAAAGCCAATCAGTTTGCCGCTATGGAAGCCTTGTTCACCGCTTTTTTTGCCAGCATTCCGCATGATTGGTATCGAAATAATCCCATTGCGCAATACGAAGGCTATTACGCCAGCGTGTTTTATTCTTATTTTGCCGCACTCGGTTTAGAGATTATTTTAGAAGACACCACAAATTACGGGCGCATTGATATGACGGTGAAATTCAATCAGCAGGTTTATTTGTTTGAGTTCAAAGTTGTGGAATTGGTGCCCAACGGCAAAGCGGTACAACAACTGCTCGATAAAAATTACGCCGCCAAATATCAAGCACTTAAGCAACCCATTTATTTAATCGGCGTGGAATTTAGCAAAGAAAGCCGAAGCGTGGTGGGGTTTGATTACGTTGAAGTTGCCCCTACAGCCCATTATTCAGGTCAATAAAACAAACCAACGCTTAAAAATCTAATTGGGTTTTAACGTAGAAGTGTCGATCCAGTTCGCTGGCATAGCTACCGCTTCCCAAGAGGTCAGGGTGAAATTCAATGTGGCTTTCGATTAAATTATTGCCAACCAGCGAAAACTCCAAATTCTTTATGGGTCTATAGGCCAGACGCAGGTTAAGGCTGGTGTAAGCGGCGACGGACTGGCCGTTGACGTCGGTTAATTTGTCAACATATCTGACCCACGCATCAAAATCGACATCTTTTGAAATATCAAAAGACGAACGTAAGCTGATTTGATTGTGCGGAATTTCATCGTTAAATGGATGCTTACTGCCATCCTGCCGTACAAATCGGGCTTCCAGATAGCCGTAACTAAAATTTAATTTCCAAAAATCGGTGGCTTGCCAGTTGCCGGATAATTCAGCGCCATAGGTATAGCCTTTAACGCCGTTAGTGATACCCAATGGCACCAAGATATAAGGCGAGCCGTTTGTAGTCAGCTCAACACCGGGTGCGCCGGATTTGAACTGCGGCAATTTATCGTAATCGTTGTAAAAGAAGGTTAAATCGGTGGTCGCTTCTGAGCCTTGAAAATGGTAGCCCAGCTCATAAGCCAACACTTCTTCGGCTTTATATTTTTGCGGGAATAAATTCGCTTGACCGGCAATTTTTACCGGTAGACCTTCGGTTTCAGATGAAGGCGGTTCAGTTCCCAGCCAAACACTTAAATCATGCTTACTGCGACTGGGCACCATGACGGCTCGTGATGCCGCAGCCCAAAAGCTATGATGCTCATTAGGGCTCCAAAGTAGTCGGGCATTGGGTTGAGCTTCAAAGCCGGTAAAATCATTGTGTTCAATCTTACTGCCGACAATGAATTTCAATCGGTCGGGAATTAGCGCTATCTCATCCTGCAAAAAGCCGCTAAACAATTGATAGCCCCGATCAGTGGATAAATATTGAAAATAGTCATTAGCGACTAAATGATCCTGAACAAAACGGTAGCCTGCTCCCCAGATGACATTGTTTCGGGCGCTTAGTTGCAGGTGATGTTGGAAATCCAGGTCAAATCGATGAAAGTTAGCCGGGTGATAGAACTCATGCTGTTCATAATCGTAACTGGCTTGTAAGGAAAAATCAGAGTCAGCGGACACCGTTTTATCCCAATGACTTAGCAAACTGAATAGGGTGCTATCGAATAGATTGTTTTGGCTAGTAAGATAAGGCGCTTCCAAGAGTGGTTTTTGGGATTGATCGTTAAATTGACCGTGAAAAAAATTACTTTGAATTTTTACATTGTCGTCATCACCATCCGATAAATCCAATTGCACCCCAGCTTGCTGTGCATCCCAGTTATCATGATTGTTAGCGCCCGTTTCTGTTTGATAGTTATCGTGTTTTTTACTTTGTACATGAACTCGGCCATAACTATGCGGATCGAGTTGAAAACCATAGCGAGCCGAACCGAAGACTTGATCGTCGCCGCCGGTGACATTAAGCTGAGCATCCTGGGTTTTCTTGGCGTTTTTGCTGATGATATTAATCACGCCATTGACCGCATTGGCGCCCCACAAGGTCGCCCCAGGGCCCCGAATCACTTCAATACGCTCAATGTTTTCCATTAGCGTGTCTTGCGTTTCCCACAGCGTGCCGGAAAATACCGGCGAGTAAATCGTTCTGCCGTCCATCAAGACCAGTAATTTATTGCTGGTACGGTCATTAAAACCGCGCACCGTAACAGCCCATTGACTTGCACTGATACGGGCAACTTGCAGCCCGGGCGCCATTCTTAAGGCTTCGGGAATAGTCGTTGCGCCGCTGCGGCGAATATCATCGGCTGAAATAACAAAAACAGCCGCCGCCGAGTCCTTTGCGCGTTGTTCTTTTTTGCCAACTGACGTGTTAATGTCCAGCGTCATTAGTTGCTCAAGCGGCATTGCTAACAATCCTTCCGTGAAAGACAGGCTTTCTGCATGACAACTTAAGCTGAAGAGTAATGCCGGCCAGCATAATGGCAATGTTTTATGGGCAAATGGCATTTTGATTACCTTCAGGAATGGGACAGATGAAGAAAGGAAAATGCGGGCACATAATCCATTGATTTATCATTAATTATTATTCATTTAGTTATGAGTAAATCAGACCATTACCTTATGGTTTATTGAATTCTAATGAAAGAAGTAGCGGCAATCAATTGATTTCAATATTAAGCAAATAGTTTTACTCGGCTTATTGCGTCAGCCAGCCTATTTATCGGCCGAGCTCCTTTTAAACGCCCAACGTGACCTGCAGAAATCGCTAGCGATTTACTTTATTGGCAAACCGCCATACCATGACCCGCTCATTATCAACGATGATAATGCGCCAAGACATTCAGTTGTCACACCGAACCTTTGATCTAGCCACACTATGACTGTAGACAAAAATACCATCACGCTGCCCTCAATTGCCAACTTACCTCAGTTACTTGAAATTTGTATTGATCGTTTAAATGACGCAATCGTCATTACCGAAGCCGAGCCCATTAACCAACCGGGGCCGCGCATTATTTGGGCCAATAAAGTTTTTTACCAGCGTAATGGCTACACCCCCGCCGAGATTATTGGTCAATCGCCGCGCATCCTGCAAGGCCCCGAATCAGATCGCGCCACCTTAGATCGGGTACGCACAGCCCTTGAAAAATGGCAGTCGATTCGCGTAGAAATGCTCAATTATCGCAAGGACGGCTCTACCTATTGGAACGAATTTGAAGTGGTTCCAGTTGCCAACGAAAAAGGCTGGTACACCCATTGGGTATCGGTGCAACGTGACATTACCGAGCGTAAACACATTGAACATCAAATACATCAACTGGCTTTCTACGACACGCTCACCCAACTGCCTAATCGGCGCTTACTCAGCGACCGTTTAAAACAGGCGATGGCTAGCAGCAAACGTACCGGCTTATATGGCGCGCTGATATTTCTCGACTTGGATAACTTTAAACCGCTGAACGACTTGCACGGCCATGCCGCAGGTGATTTACTGCTGATAGAAGTGGCGAAGCGATTAACCGAGTGCGTGCGCGAAATGGACACCGTCGCCCGTTTTGGCGGCGATGAATTTGTGCTGGTATTGTGCGAACTCGACGACAACCCACAAACCTCTAAAACACGCGCCTTGCTCGTCGCAGAAAAAATTCGTACCGCCCTGGCTAACCCCTATCGTCTTAACTTACACGCAGAAAAAAATCCTGAAAATAGCGTTGAACATAAGAGCGCTGCGAGCATTGGCGTGAATTTGTTTATCGGTCAACAAGCGAGCGAAGATGACATTCTCAAGTGCGCGGATAATGCCATGTATCAAGCTAAAGAAGCGGGACGTAATTTGATTCGGTTTTATGAGCGGGCGATATAAGAGCTAATTTGTATGACTTGCTTAATTTTGCGCGAATGTGTCGGGTTATGGATAACGCCTAATTCGACCTAAATGGCTCTTATCTTAATCTTATTTTTGATATATCCGATTATCTCTCGCTCCCAAGCTGGAGAGGCTGTGAAAGTATTATCAGAATCACTAAAAAATAGCAGAAAAAGCGCTGTAAGTTATTGATTTATGGTTGTCTAAATTGGCAATTTCGCCTAGTTTCAGAATACTTTCACAGCCTCTGGAGCTTGGGAACGAGACATCTAACCTTATTCGTTAGGCTGATTGACCAAGCCAAGTCCTGACGAAAAAGCCCACCAATAAAACGGAAAAACCGCCTATTTCAGCAACCATCAAAGTAGTCATGATTATTTTATCAACGCTAGGATTTTCAGAATCACGTAGTGAATTATTGGTTTTGTTTTCAATGCCCAGTGTAATGTATTTGGCTATGGCAATCGCAAAAAATAACAAAGGGGCTATAGTAGCCAGGATATTAACCCACGGGCTAAAAGCGCTCAGGTATGCGAAGACGGCAATCAGCAGCGCAGCAAATGAATAGAGTAGAGCAGATCGATGGGCTATATCAACATAATAAGGTGCTTTAAATTCTGGGGTGCTTATGATGCAGGAATATTTCCAAACACCGGTAACTAAACCCGTCATAAAAAATAAGCCTGCACATGAAATGGCAAGCATTGGTGCAGTTTGGTTTATTATTGCATCCATCGTTATTCTCCTAAAAAATGTGGTAAGGGTAATCAATTGATTAAACCGATATTCTAACTATGTCGAACAACAAAAAATTGTACAAACCGGCTGCGCCTGAATTGCAATATGGCTTTAGGCCCAATCTTTTTTTATGGCCAAACCGCACCTTATTTTTTGGGCCGTTACAGCACCTGCAATTCCATGCGATGGGAACAGTAGCAATCAATACGGGGCTTTACCAACCTTTTCAGATGAAGCCTTTTAATGGAAGCTACCAAAGCTACCGTTGCGCCCTGATTCCAGTGGGTTGTAAACATGAATTAAACGCTGGTGGCAATATCGTCGCCTGTTTATTGATTGAAAAAAACTCCCCTGACTTTGCCCGCTTCAATACGCAACTTCCCTGGCAAGCATCGACAATTACCCGCTTGCCAGATACGCAGTGGGTTAGTTGTTTTCAAAAGATTTATGAGGAAAAGCTGTCAAAAGAAGAAATCAATAAACTTATCAACCAGCTATTAGATACGGATGATGCCGCTATCAACATTGTTGACCCACGCATTGGTAGTATTTTGCATCTGATTAAGAATGATCCGGGAAACGACTTCAGCCAAGACTACTTAGCGGCTTCGGTAGGACTTTCGGCTTCCAGGTTTAGGCATTTGTTTAAAGAATATTCAGATATTCCTTACCGCCGTTACAGGATGTGGAGACGATTGATTTCAGCGATGGAAACACTCCATAAAATTGATAACTTGACTTACGCCGCCTTAGAAGCTGGCTTTACAGATTCAGCCCATTTTAATCGCTGCTTTCGAGATACACTTGGTGTAAACCCGTCATTGGTGTTTAGAAATCTCGATAGGTTTGAGATTTAGCCGCGTAGGGTGGGCAAGGTTTTTTTGCCCACCATTTGCATCGTGGCATCGTTATTCCGCGCATAAAAAAACCGCCCATCCCCGAAGAAATGAGCGGTTGTTTCAGGTCATCCGTGACCCAGAGCCATTGTTAAACGCGGATTATGCGTTTAAGCGCGTGGGCACGAACAGCATGTGCCCACCCTACCGGGCTATCTAGAGTTCATTTCTTCTTGTGCTTCATTTGTATAAGTAACCAAAGAACCATCAGGGGAGCTTCCATTCACCGAGAATTGATTAATTGCAGTCAAGAGAATGTCTTTTTTGAAAGGAACATGGATAGCGTCCGCTGTACCATTGTTAATTCTACTTGTTAAGGCATCTGGCCACCTGCTAGAAAGCTTACTCGGCACGTTGATTTTTTCATATCCTGGATACACGCAAATCAATGGTATTTCGTATAAATCTACGGCCTTCTCAACTTCATATGACAACATGCTGCCTGACTTTCTCGTGTCATCACTTAAAATCACAATGCAGTTCTTTGATGCCGCTAGACGCTCTCTGATTCTGGACTCCAATGTACTACGAAGGCTTGTGTCTCTGACTGCGGCCGTTTTATCATGACTATTAACAAACTTAAAATCTATATTTTTGCCAGCGCTCCATGCCTGCATTGTTGCATAATATTTAAAATCAGACTCTGTAGGATTTACCTTCCCTAGACCATCAAATGCGATATATGTTCCAGTTCTATTCGCCACACCATCCCCCTTATCATCAAACGTTAAGTTTTAAATTAGGGCTCAAAGCCCATTTTCTACTACTTTAATATCCAGTAGATTTATCGAGTCAATTTTATCTTCATGAATAATAACGCTTAATTTTGCCGGATGCTTAAATCTCATTTCACTTATTCTAAACGTCCAAAGCATAATCTTAAGCAATTCTTCATCACTTATGTTTTTATGTTCTTTGATGCGAGTGATTCCTGACCCGAATATAGGAACTGAAACACTTTTCTGTGAATAGACTCGATTCACGCCATCCCAAAAATTTATCAAGAATTCCAGATACTCAGGCATGGTAAGAACAGCTTTATTCTGTTTATTAAACTTCGAGAAAGCCGCCAGCAAAAAATCATCCACAACACAAACTGTTCCTAATTTATATTTTTTTGATTTCCCTGATCTCTCAACCTCGCCATCTATTAGCTCACCTTCTTCAAATTGATAATCGTTAATAATTTGGTTCAATTCCTCAATTGATCTATTCAAGTATTTCTCGATATATATTCCATTCAATGAATTCCTGGAAATAATTTTATCGTCAACTTGGGTATCGAAATACTCATTGAAAGCTATCACTTTGAATCCAGGCTGCTTAAATAGGTCGCCTGTTACTATCGACACTTTGCTCCCATCAACGCGAAGATTTAGATTCTTCAGGTTGTTGTAACGCCACCATAGAAAGAAGTACAAGACCACAAAGAAAAACATAACTGACAACCCGGCATACGTTTTATATTTGTCAGGAATGTCGATAAAGATGAAAGCTATTGTGAAAAAAGCAGATATGATTGATACCTTTTTCAGGAATTCTTGCCATACAACTCTATCTGTGACTTTAACCTTCAATTTATGCATCCTTTTCCTATGCCAATAATTTATGGCCGACTTCTCAGCATATAACGTAGAAGTGAGCCGCGTAGGTCGGGTTAGCGATAGCGTAACCCGACATTTTGCGCTACATGGCTGTCGCCAACAAACGCGCCAACCTTATTCGTTAGGCATGAACATCAACGAAGGAGCTTACAGAATGCGGCAGCGGAATATGCTGGCCTTCTTCTTTAAGCCCTTCAATGTGAAATTCGATAGCTTCTTGAATAAGTTGCAAAGCCTCTTGCTCTGACTCGCCTACGGCTATGCAACCGGGGAGATCGGGGACATAGGCGCCAAAGCTTGTTGGACCTTCTTCAATAACAACCATATACCGCATATAAACCTCTATTATTTAAGTCCTGCTTGTTTCAAAACGCTGATAAGCGTTCCAGGCGGAACATCTACGCTGAATTTTCCAGCAACAGTGACCGTACCGAATTTGACCGGATGATGGAACTGACGATGGCTTCCTTTTTGCCGTACTTGCTGCCAACCATCCAACTCAATTATTGCGATAAGGTCTTTAATTTCCATGTTGCGAGTTTAACACGGATTTTTCTTGATACTTATCAGGGGAATATGTCTGACTATCAAACGCAAACGCCCTAACCTTGCCAACCAAAACCCCCATTCCAGCAACCTTCAAATCTCCCATCAAAACCGCCATCAACTGGTCATCCTCAAGCTTCAACAACTCCACAAACAAAGCTCGCTCCTGCTGATCCGCCGCCAGATAACCCGTTTCCAAATACCGGTTCAACAGCTTATCCAGTTCTTTAGTCCCGCGCCGGCATTGCCACTTTAATCGCGCCAGTTCGTCCATTAGCCCAATTTTCTCTGCACCAGCATTTTCTTGGTTTCGGCAATGGCTTTGGCCGGATTTAAGCCTTTGGGGCAGGTGTCGGTGCAGTTCATGATGGTATGGCAACGGTACAATTTAAACGGGTCTTCCAGTTCGTCGAGCCGTTCGCCGGTGCTTTCGTCGCGGCTGTCGACCAGCCAGCGGTAGGCTTGCAGCAGGATGGCCGGGCCTAAATAACGCTCGCTGTTCCACCAATAACTGGGGCAACTGGTCGAGCAGCAGGCGCACAGTACGCAGTCGTATAAGCCATCGAGTTTTTCCCGGTCTTCTTTGCTTTGCAGGCGTTCGGAATCAGCTGGCGCTGGGGTTTGCGTTTCTATCCACGGTTTGATTGAGGCGTATTGCGCGTAAAAATGGGTCAAATCCGGCACCAAGTCTTTGACGACTTGCAAATGCGGCAGTGGGTAGATTTTGATGGTGCCGGAATAGGAGTCGATGGCTTTGGTGCAGGCCAGCGAGTTTTTGCCGTTGATGGTCATCGCGCAGGAGCCGCATACGCCTTCGCGGCAGGAACGCCGGAAGGTTAAGCTGCTGTCGATTTCGTTTTTGATTTTTAGAATGGCGTCCAGCACCATCGGGCCGCAGTTGTCCATGTCCAGATCGAAGGCATCAATGCGCGGGTTTTCGCCCGATTCGGGATCCCAGCGATATACTTCAATCCGGCGGATATTTTTTGCACCGGCTGGCGCTTTAAAGGTTTTGCCTTCGATTAAAACCGAGTTTTTAGGCAGGGTAAATTCAGCCATTAGTTTATTCTCTTCTGAGTGGAATTCAGGGTAATTATCATAACAATCTAGTATTGCTATGCCGACCTAAGCGTTTGTCAAAGGTATATAAGACTGCATCAAGGTGTGAACTTTCGGTCAAAATCAAACAATCGGCAAAATCCGCATGACCCAGCCGAAATAAATCAATAGCGGTTTTAAAGTATTCAGGACGTTGCAAAATAAAGGCCGGATTAACTAACAAATGTTCAAGCACTGTCAATAAGGTGGTTTTATCTATTTTATAAACTTTTGCCAACACCCAAGTGCATTCGATTTGCACAATTTGAGAGAGATAGACTTTCTCGGCATTTTCAACCAAATCGCGGGCTATTTTTGTTTGTTCAGGCTGGTCGGTATCTTCGACAATAACCCGAACTAACACATTAGTATCAATCGCTATCACTTATTGCTCCATCGATAATACCTTGCTCAATATCGTCCAACGTAGCAGTGATAGGTGTTTTTACTAACCCAAATGCCGATTTGATAGTCAGTTGCGTGTTATCGTTAGATGAAGCAGGCAATGTTTCAACAATGTGGCATTGTTTTTCCGGCAATAAATTTAAAAAACCGACGACTTGGCTGTAAATGCTGTCGTCTATTTCCAAGGTGAGTGTTTTCATCTCATGTCTCTCCAAAGCGTGTGTTAATAAACCCTCTCTTTTGGCGGAATAACCTCAACTTCGTCGGTCAAGGTGTACATGTGTACCGGCCTGTAATCGATTTTAACTTGATCGCCGTCCAGCCAGGTCAGGGTGTGCTTGAGCCAATTTGCATCGTCGCGTTTTGGATAATCTTCCCGCGCATGGCCGCCCCGGCTTTCGGTACGGTTGCCAGCGGCGTTGATTGCAACGCTGGCCTGGCTGAGCAGGTTATCCAACTCCAGCGTTTCGACCAGGTCGGTATTCCAAATCAGCGATTTATCAGCCACTTTGACATCGGCGAAGGTAAGTCTGATGTCCGCTATCGCCTTGATGCCTTCGGCCAGCGTGACACCGGTTCTGAATACGGCGGCTTTGGCCTGCATGGCTTTTTGCATATCCAGGCGAATATCGGCTGTGCTACGGCTGCCGTTGGCGTTGCGGATTTTATCGAAACGGGCAACGGCCTTGTCGCAGGCATTGCTGGCCAGCGGTTTCTGCCTTGATCCCGGTTTAATCACTTCGGCGCAACGTATCGCGGCGGAACGGCCAAATACCACCAAATCAAGCAGGGAGTTTGAGCCCAAGCGGTTGGCGCCATGCACGGACACGCAAGCCGCTTCACCAATCGCCATCAGCCCCGGCACCACCGCATCGGGATCGCCGTCTTTCAAGGTCACCACTTCGGCTTTGTAATTGGTCGGGATTCCGCCCATGTTGTAATGCACGGTCGGCAGCACCGGAATCGGCTGTTTGGTCACATCGACATTGGCGAAAATGCGCGAGGTTTCGGAAATACCCGGCAGGCGTTCGTGAATGATGGCCGGATCAAGATGCTCGATATGCAGATGAATATGATCTTTCAAGGGCCCCACGCCGCGCCCTTCGTTGATTTCAATGGTCATCGCCCGGCTGACCACGTCGCGGGAGGCGAGGTCTTTGGCCGATGGCGCATAGCGCTCCATGAAGCGTTCGCCTTCGGAATTGGTCAGATAACCGCCTTCACCTCTGACGCCTTCGGTAATCAGGCAGCCCGCGCCGTAAATGCCGGTCGGATGGAATTGGATAAATTCCATGTCCTGCAACGGCAAACCGGCGCGCAAGGCCATTGCGTTGCCGTCGCCGGTGACGGTGTGCGCCGAGGTGGAAGAAAAAAACGTGCGCCCGTAACCGCCGGTGGCCATCACGGTCATTTGTGCTTTAAACAAATGCAGCGAGCCGTCATCCAGACACCAGGCCAGCACGCCGCGACATTCGCCGTCTGCCATAATCAAATCCAGCACGATATATTCAACAAAGAATTCGGCCTTATGTTTTAGCGATTGCTGGTACAAAGTATGCAAAATGGCGTGGCCGGTTTTGTCGGCGGCGGCACAGGTACGCTGGGCGGTGCCTTTGCCGTAATGCGTGGTCATGCCGCCGAAGGCGCGTTGGTAGATAAGGCCATCGGCGGTACGCGAAAACGGCACGCCGTAATGTTCCAGTTCGATGACGGCGGGAATGGCTTCGCGGCACATGTATTCGATGGCGTCCTGATCGCCCAGCCAGTCGGAACCTTTGACGGTGTCGTACATGTGAAAACGCCAGTCGTCTTCGCCCATATTGCCCAGCGCCGCGCTGATGCCGCCTTGTGCGGCAACGGTGTGGCTGCGGGTGGGAAAGACTTTGCTGATGCAGGCGGTTTTAAGTCCGCGTTCCGCCATGCCCAAAGTGGCGCGAAGTCCTGCGCCGCCTGCGCCGACAACAACGACATCGTAACTATGTTCAATAATTTTATAAGCTGCGGCCATGATTTACCCTATCGATACAACGCGAAACACGGCCAGCAAAGCCGCAATCGCCAATAACAAAAATGCCAGATTGACGACCCAGATCAAGATAATCTTGGGGCCTTCGGCGGCGACATAATCCTCAATCACCACCTGCAAACCCAGCGCGGCATGATAAAAAGCGGCGATAATCCAGGCCACGATACCCACGCTGTTTAGCGGCGACATCAGCCAGGCCAAAGTCTCCGAATAGGGCGCGGTTATGCTCAAACCCAAAAAATAAATCAGCCAAAAAGATAATGGAATCAGCGCCACGGCGGTGACACGCTGCATCCACCAATGCCCGGTGCCGCTTTTGGCAGAGCCCAAACCACGCACTCTGGAAAGTGGCGTTCTATAGTCCATAAATCCCCCAGATCAAAGTCATTAACGTCAGCACCAACGAGGCCGCCAGTTCAATCATCGCGTAGCGGTTGAGCGTAGCGGCTTCAAAACTGCTGCCCGCATCCCAAATCAAATGGCGGACGCCGTGGCACAAATGAAAAAACAGCGCATAAATAAAGCCCCAGCACACCAGTTTAACCAGCCATAAGTTCATCACCGTCTGCATCGCAGCGTAGCAATCCGCGCCGCCTGCCAGCGCCGAAACCACATAAACGAACAGGATCAATCCGGCGGTGAGCATAACGCCGGTCATGCGGTGGGTGATAGAAATAATGCCGGTCAGCGGCAGTCGATAGACTTGCAAATGCGGGGAGGTGGGTCGGTTGGTCTTTGTCGCCATAGTGTTATCCGGTGGTTGTATGATATTTCAAGCAAAAGTCGATGCCTTGTTTCTTTTCCCGTTAGGGCAACAGCAGGGGCATGTTGTATCACATATCAGGGCTGGCCGCTAAGCTAAAAACCGGAAAAATGTGTCTCTGGAATCGTTGCTGTGAGCGTTTCCAATCTTATAAACAATTTTGAAAAAAACGAAATTTTCCCTGTCATCATCAGGAAAGTTACCCGATACCTTTCGCACGGTTTTATGAATAATAGGCCATTTTAATTAATGGCATTAATGACATGAACCGTTTAATCCTAATAATGTTGAGTTTCCTATCATTCCCCATAGCCTCCCTTGCCCACGGCCCCACTCCGCAAAAAGCCAAAGAAAGCATCACAATTAACGCTTCGGTTGATGCCGTCTGGAATGCAGTCAAGCAATTTGACGCCATTGCCGACTGGCATCCTGATGTCAAAGCCAGTTCAGGTGATGGCGTCAATGCCTCCGACGGTACCCGAACCCTTACCCTGCAAAATGACGGGCAACTGGTGGAAAGCCTGGATTATTACAGTGATAAGGATCATGAATACAATTACCGGCTTAAAACCGAAAATATAACGATATTTCCGGCCAGTTCGTACACCATCAACCTTCAGGTGACTGCAGGGGACGATGCCGGCACCAGTGTGGTTACCCTAAAAAGCCGTTTTTACCGTGGCGATACCGGCAATACGCCGCCTGAAAAATTGAATGATGAAGCGGCGGTTAAAGCAATGAATGCATTTTTTAACAACGGTTTGGCGGGGTTAAAACAAAAGCTGGAAAAATAATGATGTGAAAGGTGAATTGCCCCTTTCGCCTTTTATCATTTGCAGATTAATTCTCGCGTGCTTCAATAAGACCTTGTCGGCTTGCCAGCAAGGTCAGCTCGGCCAGCGTTTCCGCGCCCATTTTTTCTTTGATGACAGTACCGTGGTTGCATACCGTTTTGTAACTCAAGCACAGTTTTTCCGCTGCTTTTCTGACGCTGTAACCGTTCGCCAACAAACAGAATACGTCAAATTCTCTTGGCGAAAGCAGCTTGATTTTTTCCGCTTCGCTCTGTTCGCCTGTCATCGAAACGGCCAGTTTTTGGGCAATTTCAGGGTCGACATAAGTACCGCCCCGGGCAATTTTATACACTGCAGTGACCAGCGTTTCCGGCACGCTGCTTTTAGTGATATAGCCTTTGGCGCCTGCCGCAAGCGCCCGAGTCACATAGACCAGTTCATTGTGAATGCTGAAGACCAGAATCTTGCAGTGCGGATCACGGTTAATCAGCCGCCTGATGCTCTCAAAGCCGCCTATGCCCGGCATCGACAAATCCATCACCACAATGTCAGGTTGATGTTGGCTGTATAGTTGACAAGCCGTTTCGCCCCGATCCGCCTCATAAATTTGTCCGATTTTATCGGACAAAGAAAGATAGGCTTTGTAACCTGTTCGCACCACCGCATGGTCATCGACCAATAACACACTGATTTTACCCGCCACTACTTCGCTCCATAGCCTGTCAAAACAGTCATCATGCCTGTTTGTAAGCGCCAAATCGATAGGAGCTTTTCCCGTTTTATCCCGCCTAATCGCGCAGGAAGTTTTCTGGCTTTATTCCGGGATTTTTCCCGCCGATTTCCGGGCTTATTCCGTAACGCTGCAAGCAACCGCTCCCGTACTATGGGCGCCTGCTCAGCCCTGCCGCTCAATGAAGCATTGCAAACGTTTTGATCAAGAAAGCGGGTTACCTTACTTAACCTTTATTGATACGCACGGGCTTGGCTTTATATAAGTACAACAACCATAACCCCTGGAGGAACTATGCGGATTTCCAAATTCACCCGCACCGCTGTCGCATCCGCTGTCTGTAGCGGCGCCTTATTGTCGGTTTCGATACCGGCACAGGCCAACAAAGCCCTGGACAGACTGTCAAAAGAAGATACTAACTGGGCCATGCAGACCAAAGACTACGGCGCAACCCACTTTAGCGAAATGACGCAGATTAACGCGCACAACGTCCAGCATCTACAGCCGGTCTGGTCGTTTTCTACGGGCGTGCTGAACGGGCATGAAGGCGGACCGCTGGTTATTGACGGCATCATGTATGTGCATACGCCGTTCCCTAACAACATTTTCGCGATCGACCTGGATCAGCCGGGCAAAATTCTATGGGAATACAAACCCAAACAAAACCCGGCCGCCCGCGCGGTAGCCTGTTGCGACGTGGTCAATCGGGGCTTGGCCTACGCGCCCGCCGGTGACGGTTATCCGGCGACTATTTTCCAGAATCAACTGGACGGCCATATCGTCGCGTTAAACGCCAAGACCGGCGAGTTGTTGTGGAAAATGGAAAACTCCGACATCGCGATGGGTTCCACGCTGACCGTCGCGCCGTTTGTGGCTAAGGACAAAGTCATCGTCGGCAGCTCGGGCGCGGAACTGGGCGTAAGAGGTTATGCCACCGCCTATAACATTAAAGACGGCAAGCAAGCATGGCGCGTTTACGCCACCGGCCCTGATGAAGATATAAAACTCTCAAAGGATTTTAACAGCGCCAACCCGCATTACGGCCAATTCGGCTTGGGTCTTAAAACCTGGGAAGGCGATGCCTGGAAAATCGGTGGCGGCACCAACTGGGGCTGGTATGCGTTCGATCCTGACCTGGATATGCTCTATTACGGCTCAGGCAACCCCGCGCCGTGGAATGAAACCATGCGCCCTGGCGACAACAAATGGACGATGACCATCTGGGGCCGCGACATCAACACCGGCGAAGCGAAATTCGGCTATCAAAAAACGCCTCACGACGAATGGGACTACGCCGGCGTCAACTACATGGGCTTATCCGAGCAGCTGGTTGACGGCAAAATGACCAAACTGCTGACCCACCCCGACCGCAACGGTCTGGTTTATACCCTGAACCGTGAAAACGGCGATTTGGTCAACGCGTTTAAAATCGACGATACCGTCAACTGGGTTAAAAAAGTCGACCTGAAAACCGGCCTGCCGATTCGCGATCCCGAGTTTTCGACCCACATGGATCATGAAGCCAAAGGCATTTGCCCATCCGCAATGGGCTATCACAACCAGGGTATCGAATCTTACGATCCGAACAAAAAACTGTTCTTCATGGGCACCAACCATATCTGCATGGACTGGGAACCGTTCATGCTGCCTTACCGCGCAGGCCAATTCTTTGTCGGCGCGACGCTGAACATGTATCCGGGGCCTAAAGGCACCTTGGGCCAAGTTAAAGCGATGAACTCCGTGACCGGTAAATTCGAATGGGAAATTCAGGAAAAATTCGCAGTCTGGGGCGGCACCACCGCAACCGCAGGCGACCTGGTTTTCTACGGCACCTTGGACGGTTATATCAAAGCGTTGGATTCACGGAACGGCAAGGAATTATGGAAATTCAAACTGCCTTCCGGCGTTATCGGCCATCCGATTACCTTCGGACATAAAGGCAAGCAATACGTGGCGATTTACTACGGTGTCGGCGGTTGGCCCGGTGTTGGTTTAGTGTTCGACTTGCAGGACCCTACTGCGGGATTGGGCGCGGTCGGTGCGTTTAAAGAACTGGCTCACTACACGCAGCAAGGCGGCGGCGTGATGGTCTTTGCATTGGGTTATTAAACTACATACAGGCGCGGATTTTTCCGCGCCTATTTAAACCGGCATTGATGAGAGTAACTATGCAGATAAACAAGTTTTTCATAACGGTTTTGTGTTTGGGGACAGGTTTGGCATTTCCCCAAGCCCAGGCCGAAGAAAACAAAGCGCTAAAAGTCTGCGCCGCAGAAAACGAAATGCCTTATTCCAATAAGGCAGGCGAAGGCTTCGAGAATAAATTGGCGGAACTGGTCGGCAAGGCGCTGGGCAGAAAAGTCAAATATCTAAATTGGAGCGACCCGCGTTATTACATAAGGGACACGTTGGATAAAGGGCTGTGCGATGTAGTGATAGGCGTTGATAAGGGTGATTCCCGCGTTTTGACCACCCGGCCTTATTACCGCTCCGGCTATGTTTTCATTTCGCGCGAAGCCGACAAACTGGATTTGGAGAGCTGGGACAGCGAGGTTTTACGCAAGGCGCAGCGCATTGCTGTTGTGCCCGGTACGCCGCCCGAAGTGATGATGCGGGCTATCGGGCGTTATAACGATATGTTCAATTATTCGCAGGAATTGGTCGGCTTTAAATCCAAACGTAATCAGTATATTAAATACGAGGCATCGAAGCTGGTCTCCGAGATTTCATCCGGCCATGCCGAGATTGCCGCTCTTTGGGGGCCGTCTGCCGCACGTTATGTCAAAGCCTCGGCCACACCGCTAACGATGACGCTGATTCCTGACAACAACGTCCGTGCAGACGGGCAAAAAGTCGATTTTCATTTCAGCACATCAATGGGCGTTCGCAAAAACGATCCCACGTTACTGGCTCAGTTGAACAAGGTTATTGAAGACAATGAAGATGACATAACCGAGTTACTGGAAGAAGAGGGCATACCGTTAGTTGACGAACCTGATGCGCCTTAAAAATTACAAAAAATAGGTTTTAACATGAAAAAAAATAAATTATTAGCCGTATCGGCGGTCAGCCTTGCGTTGATCAGCTCGGTAGCCTTGGCGGAAATAACTTTTCGCAATGCCATTACCGGCGCGCCGCTGGATATGAGCGTCGCCAAATCGGGCGGTAACGAAGCCGTTTTCAATCAGTTTAAGGAAACGGGCAAGAACCCTTACAACGGTAATAAGGAAATCATACAAAAGGGTCATGACCTTTATTTGACCGCCTGCTCCGGCTGCCACGGCCACGAAGCCGAAGGTAAATTGGGGCCCGGACTGGCGGACGATTACTGGACCTATCCGTCCGCCGCTACCGATCAGGGCTTGTTTGAAATCTTGTTTGGCGGCGCCAACGGCATGATGGGGCCGCAATACGTCAATCTATCAACCGATGAAATGCTAATGATCATGTCCTGGATACGGGACATCTACACAGGTAATCCTAAAAAAGCCAAATGGTTAAAATAGAGAGGAAACACAGATGAAAAAAATGCTTTTAATGAATGCAGGTGTCGTGTTGGCGGCGCTGTCCTATTCAGCCATCGCTTACGACGGTCAAAATTGCAGCGAACCGGGCGTTTGCTGGGAACCCAAGCCGGGCTACCCGGAAAAAGTGGCGGGCAGCAAGTATGACCCGAAACACGATGTCAACGAACTGAATAAACAGGCCCAATCGGTTATAGAAATGGAAGAGCGCAATAAAAAACGCCAGGAACATTTAGCCAAAACCGGCAAGTTTGTTTATGACGTAGACGACATCGAATAGCCATTGTTTTGGGCATAGATATATCGCGCCTTTCTCCCCCTTGTGAGCCTGTTTGTATCTTATGCCCTTTTTTTACTATGTGTATTGTTTGGATTTGAAAATAGAACACGGATTAAACGGGTTTGAACGGATTTTTATCTGTGTTTATCGGTCAAATTCGTGTCATCCGTGTTCCATTAATCATAGTTTGCATACGCTGAATAGTTACGAAGTTTTTTACAAAGTCAATGAACACAGACACCCAACTTAGCGACTGGCGCGAACAAGCGTTACAGTTCGAACAACAAATCAATCAAACCGTTATCGGTCTTCAACCCGCCGTCAGGCATATCGTCCTGGCCGTTTTTGCCAGAGGCCATGTGTTGCTGGAAGGCAATGTCGGCGTCGGCAAGACTACGCTGCTAAGGGCGGTTGCCCAAGGCTTGGGCGGCGATTACCAACGCATTGAAGGCACGATTGACCTGATGCCCGCCGACTTGATTTATTACACCTATTTAAACGGCCAAGGCCGTCCGTGCGTCGATCCGGGACCTTTGCTGAAACACGGCGACACGCTCGCCACTTTCTTCTTCAACGAAATCAACCGCGCCCGTCCGCAAGTCCATGCCTTGCTGTTAAGGGCAATGGCCGAGCGCAGCATCAACGCTTTTAACCGCGACTATCATTTCCCGCACATCCAGGTTTTTGCCGACCGCAACCGCGTCGAGAAGGAAGAAACCTTCGAGCTGCCCGCCGCCGCCAAAGACCGCTTTATGATGGAAATCAACATCGATATGCCCAGAGGCGATACCGAGCTGGACGAACTGATGTTCAATCCGCGCTTTCATGACACCGACCGGCTTATCGCCGGTGTTTCCAGCAGCGGCATTTACTACCGGCTCAATGAACTGGCGCAAACGGTGCAGCAACGCATACAGACCAGCCCCAAACTCCATGCTTACGCGTTGGGTTTATGGAAAGCCACGCATCGGCCGCAGCAATACGGCGTGCAACTGACCGATGTCGAAATGCCGCAATTGTTAATGGCCGGAGCCAGTCCGCGCGGCATGAGTTACTTGATCCGCGCCGCCAAAACCCGCGCATGGCTGGAACACCGGGATCATGTGTTGCCGGAAGATTTGCAAGCGGTTTTTCCGGCCTGCATGACGCATCGGCTGTTTTTAAACCCGATGTACGCCTATAGAAAAGAACAGCTGTTGCCCGAACTGATCCAGGGTATTTTGAACCAGGTGGCCGCGCCTTGAATGTAGGTCGGGTTAGTGCAACGTAACCCGACAACACTACGAATATGTTGGGTTACGCTATCGCTAACCCAACCTACACGCCTTGACGCATAAAACAAGAAAAATACCGTAAAAACCCATGACCGAAACGCTACATTATCGATTACCCTGGCAATCAAGTTCCGTTTATCCGGGCGCTCATCCCGGACAAATGATCGGCGCCGGGCAGCTGTTCAAGCGCCATGAGCCGCTTATCGCCAGCCCCGACCCCAGACGCATAGACTTACGCGCCAGCGTACTCGACCCGTTTTCGTCGTATCGGGTGCGCGTCTATCAACAGCAAAGCAGCGTCAACGTCTATCTGCTTGCCGATATGTCGGCCTCGATGGGCTATGCCGACAAACAACAAACCCTGCTCCGTTTTTTATTGACCGCCGCCCATTCGGCCTTCGCTTACGGCGACAAATTCGGCTTTATCGGCTGCACCGAGCGTATCGAGCAGCGCTGGTTGCTTCCCGCCGGTCAGCACTTGGGACGGGTGTCGGCCCTGGCAACACAACTGGAACATCTTAGCTTTAGCGGCAACGCAAACGGACTGCAAAATGCCGCAGCCTTTCTGCCCGCCGAACGCTCACTGGTGTTTTTGTTGTCCGACTGCCATTTTCCGCTGCCTCAGCTGCGTGCGGTATTAGGCTCGCTACAGGCTCACGACGTGATCCCGCTGGTGTTGTGGAATCAGCACGAATACGCCGACTTGCCCAACTGGGGCCTGATTTCTTTCCAGGACATGGAAAGCCATGCGACCCGCACGCTGTTCATGCGTCCGGCATTGCGGCAAAAAATAGTCGCCGCCTACCGGCAACGCCAACACGACTTGAAACACATGTTCAGGGCCTTCGGCTGCGAACCCTTGTTTATTACCGAAGGCTACAGCACCCAAACCGTTAATCGTCATTTACAGCAGAGGATCGCATGAGAATCCTGTTAATCATGGCGTTGTCGCTGCTGGGCTGTTCCGGCTCGATTGACGAGCCGGTCAGTTACTTTAACGTCGAAACGCCCCGCCCCTTCGGTTACGTTAACGGCGATGAAATTCCCCAGCGCATCGTGATCGAAACCCGTTCCGGCATCGGTTTGCAACCCGGCAGCTTACCGGCCAAAGGCCAAATCAACCGCTGGCTGAACCTAAACCGGGTCACTGTTAAACAAAGCGGACAACGTTATCAAATCGACTTGCTCTACCAGGTTTTTTACGCGCCGCTGGAGGTTAAATCGTTAACCCTGCCCGGCTTTACCGTGCGGCTCAGCCAGGGCGAAAAAAGCATCGGCCAAAACGTCCCCGCCTGGACTTTTACCTTGTCCCCGCTCAGAGAGTTGGTAGTGCGCCAAAGCGAACAGGGCGAATACATGCGCCCCGACAGCCCGCCGCCGTTATTGACCGACACCCAGGCCTTGTACGGCTTGGCCGCCAGCCTGAGCGTTGCCGTACTGATAGCGGCCTATCTGGGGTATTTATACGGCTATTTTCCCAATATGCCGCGGCGAACCGTGTTCAAGCGGGCATTACGCAAACTGGCGGGATTGTCCAAAGCCGACATGGAACAAGCCTTGACCGTTGTTCATCAGGCCTTGAACAGCCTCAACGGACAGCCGCTGTTTACTAACCGCTTGAGCGAATTTTACCGGCACAACCCACAGTATCGGCAAATAAACGCCCAATTGCTTTGGTTTTTCAACTACTCCAATCGTTACTTTTTTTCCGACGGCATGATTGTTGTCGCGCAGGATTTGCAACAGCTAAAAGAGCTCTGCGAGCAATGCCGCAAAATCGAACGGGGCAGCCGATGAATTGGGCGGTTAATACCCCGTGGGCTTTGACCGGCCTGTTATTGGCCCTGTTGCCGCTGCTCAATAGCGGCATGCGCACCAGTCCAGCGCCGTGGACGGCGTTGATACCTGCGGACACGCTGTCGGCTTTTGTCGTCTGCTGTTTGCGGCTATGCGCAATGGCCGCAATAGCCGGATTAGTGCTGGGCATCGCCGGCCTGCATCGCACCGAACAAAGCCGGGAGAGGATCGGCCACGGCGCGCATATCGTGTTATTGCTGGACCGCAGCAGCAGCATGGATAACACATTCGCCGGACGCGCACCGAACGGCTCGGATGAATCCAAAGCCACAGCCGCGCGGCGCTTATTGACCGAGTTTGTCAATCAACGGCAAACCGATTTGATCGGAGTCGCGGAATACAGCACTTCGCCGCTCTTCGTGATGCCGCTGACCGAAAACAAAAACGCGGTGCAGGCGGCGATTGCGGCGACCGCGACACCGGCTCTGGGCTTTACCCATGTCAGCAAAGGCTTGGGGATGGCCATCTCGTTTTTTGAACAACAACCGGTCACCGGCTCGCGTATCGTATTGCTGGTTTCGGACGGCGCGGCGGCGATCGATCACGACAGCGAACTGAAATTGCGCGAATGGTTTAGAAAACAACAAGTCCGCCTGTACTGGATTTTCCTGCGCACCGCAGGCAGCCCCGGCATTTTCGATCAGCCTGAAGACAGCCGTGACGACAACGCCGGGGCCATGCCCGAACTGTACCTGCACAAGTTTTTTCAAGGACTGGGCAGCCCCTATCAAGCTTATGAAGCGGAAAGCCCGGACGCGTTAAAACAGGCGATTGCCGACATCAACCGCTTGGAAAACCTGCCGATGCACTATGTCGAACGCATCCCCAGGCAGGACTTGTCGACGACCTGCTACAGCGTAGCGGCCTTGTTGCTGCTGGTTCTGCTGGGCGTTAAATTTTTTGAGGTCAAACGATGATAAGAACAATCAGGCATATCACGCTGTGGGCCGCGTTGGCGGCCGGTTTGGCGGCTTTTGTTTACAGCGCCGGTGCGTTGTACGGCATCCACCGCGACAATGACTTAATCAGGCAATTGATTTCGGGAAAGGATGTGGCCGTTAATAACGTGATCGGCGGCAAACCGGAATTGAGACTGGCGCGGGCTTTTTATTTCAAGCGAAAGCACCGCTACGATGAAGCCTTATCGACCCTGAGCCTGATTATGGACAAAGGCGACCGGAGCTTCCAGGCCAAAGTCCGCTACAACCTCGGCAATCTGTACCTGGAGCAAGCCATACAACAGGCCTTAGCCATGAATATCAACGAAGCAATGCCTTTGGCCGGATTGGCGAAACAGGCCTACCGGCAGTCTTTGGCGTTAAACAGCAGAGATTGGGATGCCAAATACAACCTTGAAGTCGCCATGCGTTTACTGCCGGAAATGGACAGGGTCGACATGCCTGACGACGAACCCACCAAGCAGAAATCGCAGTTGTGGACGACAGTGCCGGGATTTCCGCGTGGTTTGCCTTGATTTGATCTGTCTCGTTCCCACGCGCCGCGGGAAATGAGGAAAACATTGTAGGGGCAATCCCTTGTGGTTGCCCTTAATGCCGGCGCCTATCAGGGCAACCACAAGGGATTGCCCCTACAGAGGAAACAATGAACAAAACATTAAAAGATTATCGAACCTGGTGTCTGCTATTGGCGCTTATCGCCATGCTGGTGCTGTTCCTATACCCCAGCAAACAACAAAAAACGCCAACCTATAACTACACCTTCATTATCGACATTACCCGCAGCATGAATGCGACCGACTACCAACAAGACAACGAAGCCGTCAGCCGCCTGCATTTTGTCAAGCAAACCCTGCGCGAACTGTTGCGAGCCCTGCCTTGCGAATCCAAAGTCGGCCTCGGCCTGTTCACCGAAAGGCGCTCGACCCTGTTATTCGAGCCGCTGGAAGTTTGCTCCGCTTACACGGAAATAGATACCGCGATCGGCAAAGTCGATTGGCGCATGGCCTGGGCGGCGGACAGCAATATTGCCAAAGGCTTGCTGAGCACGCTGGACATGCTGCAAAAAAGCGACAGCTCGGTGATTTTTATAACCGACGGCCAGGAAGCCCCGCCGGTTAATCCCAATTACCAAACCGATTTTTCATCCGTAAAGGGACAAGCAAAAGGCATGATTATCGGCGTCGGCGGCTTGCAGGCCGTGCCTATCCCAAAATTCGACAGCCTGGGCAAACAAACCGGGTTTTATAGCCACGACGATGTGCCGCACCGTTCTTCGTTCGGACAATCCAATCTGGACCCATCGCAAATCAAAGGCTACAACGCGCGCAATGCCCCGTTCGGCAGCGAAGCCGCCACCGGCAATGAGCATTTAAGCGCTTTACAGGAAACCTATCTGGAAAAACTGGCCGCCGAATCCGGCTTGGCTTACACCCGGCTGACCGGCCTGCAAAACCTGAATCAGGCCTTGCAAAACCCGAAACTGGCGACTGAAAAGCTTGTGCAGACCGATATTCGCCGGCAACCGGCCTTGTTCGCATTGCTGCTGTTATGTCTCGTCTATCTGCCGAAGCCCCCTAAATATCGTCTATTGTCCTAAACCCTCACTCGTTATCTAAAGTCCATGATCAAACCTTACCTTCTATCACCCCATCATCTTTTTACGCTACGTTTGCTTTTGTCGCTGCTCGGCGCCTACATCGGCTATCGCTATCGGCATACCAGCCACGATTATTGGTTTGTGATGATATTTTTGTTTACCGCTATCGCCATCGCTCCCGACTATTATCGATTCAAGCAGCGTGGCGATAACGCCAAAGCGCTTATCGAGCGGCTGCTGCATTGGTCGGGCGGCTTGTGCGCAGGCATTGTGATTTACGCCTACCATGATTCAGGAAGAATATTCCACGAAGAAGCCGGTTTGATCGTGCTGTTAATACTGGCGTTAACGACTTACCTGGACGGCATAAAAAGAGGCTGGCGCTGTATTTTTGCCGGGTTATTCCTCGGCCTGATAGCCGTTTGCGTGGCTTATTTCGATAGCTATCTCTGGCAACTTGCACTATTGTCCATAGCGGCCATTGCCGTTAGCCATCGGAATTCAAATGTAATAAGCTAACCTGTCCATATATTCTTTTTTAGGAGAAAACCATGAAAACAACAACACTCGCTTGCGCATTAGCGCTCGGCCTTGCAACATCCGCCTCCGCTTATGCGGCAACTCAGTCTGTAGATAGCTGTATCGCCGCCATACAAAAACAAAAACGCGGCAAATTCATTAAGCTGGAAAAGCTGAACGTAGCCGGAAAACCTTTTTATGAATTTGAAATCAAGGATGACAAAGGCGTCGAATGGGAATTTATGTGCGATGCCAACAGCGGAAAAATTACCGAAACGGAAAGAGAAGTCGTTAACGCCGATGATGAAGCTTTCAAGAAAAAAGCCAAAATAACGGAAAAAGAAGCCATCGACATCGTGCTTAAAGCTCACCCCGGCACTGTCGAGGAAGTTGAATATGAAATAGAAGAAAATGGCGATGCCAGCTATGAAATCGATATAGTCAATGACAAAGGCGTAGAAACCAAAGTCGAAGTCAATGCAGCTGACGGCAAGATTATTGAAGTATCGATAGAAGCGTGGGAAATTGGCGAAGAAGCCGACGAAAAAAGATAAAATGCAGCCCCCGTTCCCTCGCTGGAACGGGGGGCTATATGACCGTTAATCAGCAACAATGGCTACCGACTTCAGCCGTTCATGGTTCGACAAGCTCACCACGAACGGCTTAACCTTAGACTGCCGGTTTTTTATCCCAAAGTACGCCATCATAGAAAAAAAGAATTTTTCCTATAGCCAATCATTCGGCGTGAATCAATAATAGGGCGTTTTGCGCGCCATCAATCCGATGTTGCCAATACGAATTTTCAATCGCCATGAGCCTGCGCTACCAAATCAACCTGCGAATCTTGATCTCTTCCTTGTGTATTCTTCTGTTGGGTGGCTCGATAGCGATCTGGCAGGCGCGTGACGCGGTCAATAAAGAGGTCGATTCATCCATCAATCTGGCAGTGCAGCTGATCACTTTCGGCTTTGCCCAATCGCCGTTTAATGAAACCGACTGGCTGCCCCAATTTAATGCACTGAACAAAACCCGGCATTTGAACATTCAATTAAAGACGGCGGCAGGCGACATCATCAGCGTGGCTCATCACAACCGGCAAGCCAGCCGCAAGGAAACGCCGCCGCGCTGGTTTATCAAACTGGTCGAAGGCCGACATCCTAAAGCCGAACATCCTATCACCACGTCGGGCGGCAAACAGCTGATGTTGATTGTCCAGGCCAACCCGCTGGATGAAATCACCGAAGTCTGGGAAGAAAGCATCGCCTTTTTCGGCTCGTTGTTTTTACTGACGTTGTTCACTTTTTTGGCGGTCAATCTGGCGTTCAACAAAGCGCTCAAATCCATTGCGGTTATTGTCGATGCGCTAAAAGCCATTGAAACCGGGCAATACAGCCAAAAACTGCCGGACTTTTCGATTCAGGAATATGACAGCATCGCCAAAGCCATCAATCACATGACTGGCGAACTCGATGCCAGCCAGCAACAAAACCGGGCGCTAACTCAGCATACGCTGGCGATACAAGAGGACGAACGGCAGCGGCTGTCGCAAGAATTGCACGATGAACTGGGGCAATCGCTGACCGCGATTAAGGTCATGGCGGTGACCGCAGGTCGCGCCCAAGCCGGTGCGCTGGGCGTCAAGCAGGCGACCGAATCGATTGTCTCGATTTGCGACCATTTAATGACCGTGGTGCGTTCGATGATGCACCAACTGCATCCCTTGGTGTTGACTGAATTGGGTCTGAAAGCGACGATGGAAGACTTGTTAAATCACTGGGCGCAAAGGAATCCGGACTTAAAGCTCAATATCGCTTGCCCAGACGAAGTCGATGCTCTGGAACAGAAAATCACCATACAAATATTCAGGGTGGTGCAAGAATGTCTGACTAACATTGTCCGCCATGCCGAGGCCAGCCAAGCCGAAATCAGCTTAGACATCGGCCATCAACCCAAAACGCTGCGGCTGCAAGTGACCGACAACGGCCAAGGCTGCGCCATCGACCGCATTAACAGTGGTTTCGGCTTATTGGGTATGCGCGAACGAATCAACAGCCTGGGCGGCAAATTCACCATAACAACTCAGCCGCAGCAAGGCATGAGCATCACCGCAACCATTCCGCTATCATGAACAAGATAAAAGTCATTTTGGTCGACGATCATGCCGTGGTGCGTGCCGGTTTCAGGATGCTGTTGTCAGCCGAAGCCGATATTGACGTGATCGCCGAAGCCGACCGGGGCGAGGCCGCTTGCCAGCTGTATCTGGAACAACAGCCGGATGTGCTGGTGCTGGACTTGTCGATGCCCGGCATCGGCGGACTGGAAAGCATACGCCGCATCTGCAACCGCGACAGCAGCGCCAAAATACTGGTGTTTAGCGTCCACGATGAAATGGTTTATGTCGACAGGGCCATGAGCGCCGGCGCCCGTGGTTACATCACCAAAAACAGCGCCCCCGACATTTTGGTCAGCGCCATACAGCAGATAGCCGCAGGCGAGATTTATATCGAGCAGGGTTTGATGAAAAATAGGCCGTTATTGCAAGATTATCAAACCATTGTTGACAGCCTGTCGGCCAGGGAATTTGACGTATTTTTGTTGTTGGCAAAAGGCTTGACCGCCCATAAAATTGCCGATGAATTGTGTTTGGGTTATAAAACCGTTGCCAATTACGGCACTCAAATCAGAAGCAAACTCAAGGTGTCCAGCGTCGCCGAATTGGCGCATATTGCGCTGGTGTTGGGGATGATGAAGCAGTGAACCAGTCGCGCCGCAAATTTCAGGGTCTATAAGGTGATTTCTAATAAAAAATGTCCCTGATAATCGAAAGCTGTAGAAAAACAGAGTCCACGAAAATCACGAAAGCCACGAAAGAAAGCTTTGAAAACAATAGCTTTTCTTATTTTCGTATCGCCTGGAGATGCCTGTTTTTGGCTTTTCGTGCTTTTCGTGTTTTTCGTGGACAATTATTTAGGGCTGTTTTTTCAGGAAATCGCCTTTAATGCCCCTAACCCAACTTATTGACGATAGTGCAACCATGCCGCTTCTCAGACACATGATGCTAGCCATTGAAATTGACAACAACGCTTTAAAACCCACTCAACGCGCCATGCCCATGCCGTCGGCCAATCAGGTGCTGATTAAGGTTGTCGCCGCCGGCGTCAATCGCCCCGACGTGATGCAGCGGCGCGGCCTGTATCCGCCGCTGCCCGGCGCATCGGATATTCCGGGGCTGGAAGTTGCAGGCACTATTCAGGCCTTAGGCGATAACGTCAGCCATTTACGTCAAGGCGACGCCGTCTGCGCCTTGGTGACCGGCGGCGGTTATGCCGAATATTGCTTGGCCTCGGCGGTGCACTGCCTGCCGATACCGGAAAACCTGTCTTTTATTCAAGCCGCCGCCTTGCCGGAAACTTTTTTCACAGTATGGAGCAATGTGTTCGACCGCGCACAGTTGCAAGCCGGCGAAACGCTGTTGGTGCATGGCGGCAGCAGCGGCATAGGCACGACGGCGATACAATTGGCCAAAGCCTTTAGCGCTAAGGTTATCGTTACCGCCGGTTCTGCACAAAAATGCGAATTTTGCCTGCAACTGGGCGCCGATGCGGCAATCAACTATAAAGAACAGGATTTTGTTGAGGCGGTCAAGCAGTTGACCGACAATAAAGGCGTGGATATTATTTTGGACATGATCGGCGGCGACTATGTCCCGCGCAATCTGGCCTGTATGGCTGACGAGGCGCGGCTGGTGCAAATCGCGCTGCAAAGGGGCATAAAAGCGGAGATCAGCCTGCTGCCGATTATGCTCAAACGGCTGACCCTGACCGGCTCGACGTTACGAGCCAGAGACGATGTCTTTAAAGCGGCAATCGCAGCCGAACTGAGTAAAAAGGTCTGGCCGTTATTGGCGTCTGGACAAATCAAGCCGGTTATCGATTCGACCTTTGCGCTCAGCGATGCCGCACAAGCCCATCAACTCATGGAAAGCAGCCGACATATTGGCAAAATTATTTTAACGGTATAAAACGATGATTCACACGACACTGATTTCCGCCGCCACACTCGAACAACACCTTGACGATTGGATTATCGTTGACTGCCGATTTTCCTTAGCCGACACCGAAGCGGGCGCTACAGCCTACCGGCACGGTCACATCGTTAATGCCCGCTACGCGCATCTGGATAAAGACCTGTCTTCGGCTATCACCGATTTTACCGGCCGCCACCCGTTGCCGGACTTTGCTTTATTGGCAAAAAAGCTGGGCGACTGGGGCATTTCCAACACCAGCCAAGTGGTGGTTTATGACGATGCAGGCGGCGCTTTTGCCGGGCGTCTCTGGTGGTTATTGCGTTGCATGGGACACGACCAAGTTGCCGTATTGGATGGCGGCATCAAGCACTGGCAAAAGCTGGGGTTGCCTGTCACCACCGTGTTGCCCCATGTTAAACCCGCGATATTCAGGCCGTATTTCAATGAAAGTGCATGGCTGACTGCCTTGCAGGTACAAAACGCTCTGGCTCGAAAAACCATTTGCCTGATTGACGCGCGCACCCCGGAACGTTATCGCGGCGAACAAGAACCTATCGATCCGGTGGCCGGCCATATTCCCGGCGCATTAAATCGCGCTTTTCAGTTAAATCTCGATAGCAACGGCTTGTTTTTACCGGCGGAAACATTGCGCGAACAGTTTAAGCGCTTGATAGAGACGAACGCCGCCGAACAAGTCGTGCATTATTGCGGTTCGGGCGTCACCGCCTGCCATAATTTATTGGCGATGGAACACGCCGGATTAACCGGTTCTAAACTTTACGCAGGTTCATGGAGCGAGTGGATCAGAAGCAAAAACCGGGCGGTTGCGAAAGGGTAATTTCCGGAAAAGATAGCGCCCAGTTGTGATTTGCGGGTAGGTTATAGTTGGTTACACTGAGCTTTTTGAAGTTCACCAAGGGTTTAGCCCAAACTACCTGCTACAACTACAACTCGGATTTGGGCATGTGGAACCGGTGGCTGGAATCGGCTGATCTGGATTGGCGCAATTGCAGCCCGACCAACGTCGAGCAGTTTGTCGCCCAGTTATCCCATGACGGGGTGGGCGCGCACACGGTGGCTCGGAAGATTTCCTGTTTGGCCACCTTATATAAATGGGGCATGCGCAACAACGTGGTGCAGGAAGATCGGTTTTACCAGATCGAGAAACCCAAGCGCCCCCGGCGGATGCCGGTGTGGTTGGAAGTTGAGGAGCAGGCCGAATTGATGCGAGCGACGCGCAACTATGACGACATCCCGGAAAATGTCTTCGGCCGTAGCCGCGAGTTCTCCATTGGCGTGCGTCAGCGCTATGAGCTGTTGTTTGAGCTGTTCCAGAAGTCCGGTTTACGCATCAGCGAAGCGCTGGGGCTGAAAGTGCAACATATCCGGGTAGTCGATGGCGTGGCCAAGCATGTGCGGGTGATCGGCAAAGGCAACAAAGAGCGGCAGGTACCGCTGCCGGAGTCGTTTGGCCGGGTGTTGGCGCTGTCGCTGGTCGGCAAGAATAGCGAGGATTATGTGTTCGCCAAGAAAACTGGCGGCAAACCGCCCGGTTCCCATGCGGCCAGGGCGTATTTAAAGAAGCTGCTGGAAAAAACCAATATCGAGAAGAAGATTACCCCGCACAAATTGAGGCACACCTACGCCACGCGGCTATTGGAAAACGGTAATGCGCAGTTGGTGGACATTCAGGCGCTGCTGGGGCATGAAAGCATTGCCACTACGCAGATTTACACCCATGCCGGGCAGGAGCGCTTGAGTAAGTTGGTGGCGGATATTTGAGTGCAAAGATTCAAACAATAACGTGAATCTAAGTTTACCGTTGAATCAAGGTAACCTATAAGTTACTATTAATGATGATTGAATTACAGGAATATATCACTCAGGACGGACATAGCCCTTTCGCCGCTTGGTTTAATGATCTGGATGCGTCCCACGCCGCTAAAATTACGACCGCACTGATTCGGGTGGAACTGGGCAACTTTTCAAATGCGAAAGGAGACGGCGCTGGAGTATTGGAATATCGCCTTGATTTTGGCCCCGGTTACCGGATTTATTTTGGTAAAGACGGCGAACGGTTGGTGATCTTATTGGCTGGCGGCACCAAGAAGCGCCAACAGCTCGACATTGAAGCCGCACAAGCCCGATGGCAAGATTACAAACAACGCAAGCGACACAGAGATAAAAAATGACCTTAACCCGCAGTTTCAAAACAACCGTAATAGCCCGAGTCGAGCATGATACAGAGTTCCGTGATGCGCTTCTGCGTGAAGGCGTTGAATGCTTGTTGTCGGGTGACGTGGATACCGGCAAGGCGGTTTTGCGCGACTATATCAATGCGACCATCGGTTTTGAAAATCTCAGTGAAGCCACCAATACCCCGCCTAAAAGCCTCATGCGTATGTTCAGCCAGCGCGGCAATCCGCAGGCTAAAAACCTGTTTGCGGTGCTCTCGCATCTTCAAACCCAGAGCGGTATTCATCTCGAAGTCAGAGCGGTGAAGTAAGAAAATAAGTACGAAAGCTACAGCAGCTTTGCCGCATTAACAAAAATCTTACCACAACGAATAACAGCGTTTTTCCGCTACCCCTAAGACATAAAGGACATTATGCCGCTTTTGCATTGGCTCACCCGCGCAGCGGGAAAGATCCTAGTTTAAGGCACAACCTTGATACGCTAGCCTTCCTTCTTACTATTCCGGTAAGGTGAGTGTGTTTTATCGATCTATTGCTGCTCTATAAAAATCACGTACCCATGACCCTCTTACAAACCCTACTCAACACCTATCGCCAAGCCTCCCATACCGAACGTGAAAAAGGTACTTATTTTGAAGAGGTCATGTGTACCTATTTACGTAACGAAGCCAGTTACAAAGATTTGTACAGTCATGTATGGACGTATGCAGATTGGGCACGAGAACAAGGCACCGATGCCCGCAATACCGGTATAGACTTAGTCAAACGCATAGTAGCCGTCGGCATCGGTTCAGTGGCGATAGTGAATACCTTGCCAGCGCTGGAGGAAAAGAAATGATTATTCGCCTTCTCGATAAGTTTATTTTTTTAGTTTTGATTGGTGCAATTTCTTATTTCTATTATTTACAGTTTCCTAGCTTTTTTGATTACGAAAAATGTAAAACTCAGCTCAATGAATTTGGTGATTTTGTTGGTGGAACATTAAACCCTGTATTGAGCTTTTTTGCACTGGTACTTTTGTTTCAAACATATTCAATGCAACGCAAGGAATTGAAGTCACAAAGAGATGAATTGCGGGCGAATAGATATGAATTTCAAAAAACGACCAAAGCGCATGAAAATAACGTCAAATTATCTGCTTTAGTGATAATTTCACAAGATGACCAAAAAAAAATCATGGCAAATGAAGCGATTATTACACGGCATATAAAGCTAATGGAGGCTCACGATAACGGAGCAGACATTGAAGACAGCATTATTAACTATTCGCATATCCAAAATACAAAAGCCATAACGGATAATGTACTTCTCAATAGTAGACTTGAAATTATAAAAGCCGAAATACAAGAAATACTTTGTGATTCTGGTGTTGATCTTTCCAAAATGCCGCTCATTGATTAACGGATATTTCTCGCTCCCAAGCTCCAGAGACTGTGAAAGTATTGTCAGAATCACTAAAAAATAGCAGAAAAAGCGCTGTAAGTTATTGATTTCTGGTTGTCGGAATTGGCCTTGTTGCAGTTGAATTTAGCGCGGTAGGTAACATATCCTACGGGCATTAGGTGCGTCAATGTAAGGCTTTGATTTCTGTATTGACTTAGATACAATGACATCATGAACTACGTCATCGAACAAACTGAACCTTTCGCAAAATGGCATTCTTCCTTGCGTAATTTGCGTGCTAAAACCGCGATTTTACGGCGCATCGACCGCGCTGAGCACGGCAATCTGGGTGACATTAAGCCAGTAGGCGGCGATGTGTCTGAAATGCGTATTGATGTTGGTGCCGGGTATCGCGTTTACTTTACGGTGCGCGGTGGCGTAATGGTGGTATTACTCGCCGGTGGCGACAAGTCTACACAACAAGCCGACATTAAACGCGCGGTTGAACTTGCTAAGGAGATTTAAACGATGACTGTAAAACTGTTGCCATTCGATGTGGTTAGCTTGCTTGATAGTGATGAAATGATTAGCGAGTACCTGTCCCAAGTGCTCGAAGACGGTGATAATGACGAACTGCTCCGTGCTTTGGGTTATATTGCCAAAGCTAAAGGCATGGCGATGGTCGCTAAAGAATCCGGTCTTGGTCGAGAAAGCCTATACAAAGCACTTTCCCCCGGCTCCAAACCGCGATTTGATACCATTTTGAAGGTGATTAAGGCGCTAGGCGTTAAACTTCATGCTGAGCCGGTTTAACCCTAAAGTAACATCTGATAAAAAATAGAGCTGCGTAAACAATAGGGAAAACAATACAACAAACCACCCAATCTCACGGGGTTGGGTGGTTTTTTGTATCTCGTTCCCAAGTTCTAACTTGGGAACCCGCGTAAGGCGGATTCGCGCTAGCAATCCGCCACATTCGTGGTGATATGAATTGACCTCGATTGAATGTCCAATAGATTTTTTATGCCTGTCTGTTTTTGATGATCGATTGTTTTCGTGTTGTGCGTTAATTGGCGGTTTGCTATCGCGAAACCGCCCTACGGTGCTAGAATTATCTATCGTAATTTGCCAGAGGTTCTTCGCTATGCCAACTATCAGTATGTTTTACGGGATTATTATCCGGATGCTGTTTATGGATACCCAACAACATCACTTACCCCACCTTCATATTGAATATCAAGGCGTGCAAGCTGTGATTTCCATTCCAGATGGCAATCTTCTGGAAGGTGACATTCCCGCCAAAAAATTGCGCATGGTACAGGCGTGGATCGCTATTCATGAAGATGAGTTAATGGCCGATTGGTCGTTGGCGGCAAGTGGTCAGCCGGTATTCCCAATTGATCCTTTGCGCTGAGAAAGCTGGTGATGATTAATGTTAATTGTGTTGAGATTGCGCCTGATTTTGTCTTGATTCTGACTTTCAGTGACGGTGAGCGACGCTATTTTGATATGAAGCCTTATTTGCACTACCCGGTATTTCGTCGCTTGGAGAATCCTGGATTCTTCTCGTTAGCTCATGTCGATTACGGTACGGTTACCTGGCCTGGCGACATCGACATTGCACCCGAAACGCTTTATGAATTCTCTGTTCCGTTTTCTATTTATGGCCGTACAGCCGGATAGATCGGGTTACGCTGTAGGTGTGGATCGCTATTTATAAAGATGAGCCGAGTGGGCAACAGCTTTATGCTGGGCAGAAAAACGTTATCCCACGGGCTTCATTAATGACAGATTAAAAGGAATTCGCCTCACTTAATAGCCGCATTCAAACTCTTGTCGCCAATTCTCGGCCAGGCGGTCAGCACTGCCTTGACAACGGTCGCCAATGGAATAGCCAGGAATACACCCCAAAATCCCCACAAGCCGCCAAAAAACAAAATGGCGACGATAATTGCGATTGCATGCAGATTAACCGCTTCCGAAAACAGCACCGGCACTAAGATAACGCCGTCCAGCGCCTGAATAATGGAGTAGGCAATGATAATGTACATAAACTCATCGCTGCCAAAACCCCATTGAAAATAAGCCACACCTAAGACCGGAAAGGTCACCAGTGTTGCGCCGACGTAAGGGATAATGACCTGTAAGCCCATCAAAACCGCCAGCAACATCGCGTAATTTAAGCCCATCGCGGCGTAAGTCACATAACTAACCGCACACAGAATAAGAACTTCGGCAAACTTGCCGCGCACATAATTGCCGATCTGCATATCGACTTCTTCCCACACGCGCACGGTCAAATGCCGGTCTTTGGGCATAAACTGCAAAAACCAAGACACCAATATTTGTTTATCTTTGAGCAGAAAAAACACCATCATCGGCACTAAGAATAAATAAATCATCACGCTGACTAGGCCGACAACGGACGCTGCTGAAAGTGACAGCACATTTTGCCCATAGGTTAACAACTCGCGTTGCACCGCGAACATAATCTGTTGGACTTTATTTTCCGAGAGCATTTGCGGATACATCTTCGGCAGGCTCATCACGCCTGCTTGCGCCTTGTTGAGTATTTCCGGAATATGCTGAACCAACTCGACTGCCTGTTGTAAAACCAGCGGTATCAAGTAAAACAACAGAAAAATCAGACAGGCCATAAATATTGAAAACACCAAATAGACTGCCACTTGGCGCGGCATTTTCATGCTTTCAGCTTTAGCCACCAAGCCTTCCAGCAAATAAGCCAGCACGATGGAGACAAAAACCGGCATCAATAAATCGGACAAGCTATAAATCAGCACGAAACTGACCACCAGAATGATGGCCAGCGCAACCGCCTGCGAGTTCGGCAGAAAATGCTTGAAAAAGTCCCTTAAATAACGGGTATTTACGAACCTGGCTTGCGTTGTCATTACTAGCTGGGGGTCTTTTTTGAGTTGCGTCATGCTATGGCCAATAAGGTTCGTTGTTGAACGAACAGATAAATATCAAGTTTCCGCTGATTTTCCAGCGTAATTCAAACAACTGTACAGAAAAAACTGTGCGCCGAAAATCAAATTGGCCATTAACAGATGAATCGGTTGCGCAACCGGCGGCATTCCCAATCGGTCGAGACTGACGCCCGCCAATATCGCGGTGATGACTAGCCCTGCCAGCGCTAAACCCAGCATGCGCAACAGGCTGTTTTTATCGACGGCGCGGACAATTTTCCAGGCCAGCCACAGGTTAGTGAACAAAATAACCGAGGAGAACGAACGGTGTATGTAAAAAATGATCGGGAAGTCGTCACGCCAGTATTGGCGCTCGATATAACTATGGCTATGGGAAATAAAATCGACCGCTTCGCGCACCTGCGTCCCCATCGCCACCTGCATCAAGGTCATCACCATCGCTGCAATCAACACGGTTTTGAATTTTTCCGGCAGCGCCTGAATGTCGAGTTGGGCGATCACATCACGTTGCGAACGGGCAATGGTGTAAATCAGCAAGGCGACGATGAACAAAGCCAGCAGCATGTGCAAGGTGATCATCACCGGCTTGAGATTGCTGGCGACTACGGTCGAACCGAGCCAGCCCTGAAAACCGACCAGCAAAAACGCCGTCACCGCCAAATGGAAAATGGTTTTGTCGGTTTTAAGATAAATGCGCGACGACCAGGCCGTCAGCAAAATCAAGAAACCGATGGTGACACCGACCAGCCGGTTGGCGTATTCGGTCCAGGTTTTTACCGGGTTAAATTGCGTATCCTGATAACCGCGCTCGGCATAAATCTCATGGTAATTGGCCGGCAACTGCGCTTCATCGGTAGGCGGCACCCATTGCCCAAAGCAGGTCGGCCAGTCGGGGCAACCCATGCCAGCACCGGAAGCTCTCACAATGCCACCGGCAAGAATGACAATATAAACGGCGAAAATGGTCAATACGCCTAATCGGCGAAAACGCGCAACGGCTTGTGGATTCATAGTGTTAGAGTTGATGCGGTTAATAAGGTTATTTTATCCGAGCGGTCTTTGAGTCTCAGGTTATAGCGATGCGTCTCGGAAATTTGCAGAATAATCAGCAGGTAGCACGTATTTTGCCTGGTTTGCGCGCACAGCACTTTGCCGGCGCTCTGTTCGGTATCGCCGCTGTCATCAATAATGCTGGCATTAGGCTTAGGCGGCTCTGAAATAGCCGGGCATTCGGCGGCAAACATTTCCCGCTTTGCCTTGCCCAGATAATGCGTCCGCGCCACGATTTCCTGGCCGGTGTAACAGCCTTTGTTAAAACTGATGCCGCCCAACTTGTCCAAATTCAGCATTTGCGGAATAAATTCTTCCGAGGTTGCCGCCGTCAGCCAGGGAATCCCGGCAATGATGTCGAAACAGCGCCATTGCGCCGAATCTTCCGGCAAAAAGCCCAGCGCGAGTTGTTCCGTCCAGAGCGTTTGGGCCTGTTCAGGCGTCGCAATAAACAAATGGCGGTTAGCAAGTTCAACCGCAATAGCGGCTTGCCGGGTCGTCGCAAAAGTGGATTTTTGCGCCTCATCCAGTTGCGGCTGACCTTCGCGCAGGCCGAGCAAGCAGAGTTCGTCCGAGCTATCGGTCAACCGCACATCGGCGCGCAACACATACATTTGCAGCCTTTTTTGCACGGCAGCCACTAATTCTTGCGGCAAAATCATCAAAAAATCAGCGCCGTCCTTGACCAGCAAAAAAGTGCTGATCGCCCTGCCTTTAGGATTGCAAATGGCGCCGAGGCTGCTTTTGGTATCGCTGATGTCGTTAATGTTGCAGGTGATTTGTCCCTGCAAAAACGTTGCCGTATCGCGTCCTGCAAGGGTCAAAACACCCAGATGCGCCAGGGCATAAATACGCCGGTCGCCTTGATGTTCAGGGAAAATAATAGCGGCATCGTTGTCGATTGATGCGTTATTAGACAGCAGAAAATTTTTCCAGTTAGAATTCATCAGATAACAGAGTTGGTTTTAAAGTGCGCTGATTATATCGCTGTTTAAACGCAAGAAAACAAGGAGTGCGCCAAAGTGCCTAAAAAACCGGAACTGCCGCTGTTCATTGAAGTTAAAAGCTCCCGGAGATTACAACAGTGGCTGGTTTTTTTTCATGGGTTGGCGCTGGCGTCGAGTATCGCCAATGCCTTGCCGATTGGGGTTAAACTGGCCTTGTTGTGCGCAATTTGCAGCCATTTTTTCTGGCTTAGACGGCGCTTAAAAAACCAACAGCTGATCATCAAACAATCCGATGCCTTGGGGTGGGAAATATCCGACGGTACTGAGTTTAAAGCAGTTGAAATCTTAAATTCAACCGTTATCACCGTGTTTGCGCTATTTTTGCATGTTAAAGACTCTACGCGGAAACAATCGCTGCTGATTGTCAACGATGCCTTAAGTGACGAGGATTATCGGCGTCTGATCGTCAGGCTAAAAACGGCGGCTAAAAAGTTGGCCTAAACGGTGCTGGTTCAGCCTTATTTTTGCAAATTTCCCGCATGTAAGCCGCACTCTTTTTTCGCCCCGGCTTCCCACCACCAGCGCCCGGTTCTTTCGTGTTGATTGGGCAACACAGGGCGGGTACATGGCTCGCAGCCTATGCTGATAAAACCTTGCTGATGCAGTTCGTTATACGGCACCTGATAGGCTTCAATATAATCCCAGACTTGCGCGGAACTCCAGTTGAGCAAGGGATTAAATTTAACCACTGGATGTTCGTCTGTAGAAAAGGCCGTGTCTATCTGCACCTCAGGAACATCTTGCCGCGTGTCCAGGCTCTGGTCTTTACGCTGCCCGGTAATCCAGGCATCGACTTGCGCCAGTTTGCGTTTTAACGGCTCAACCTTGCGGATGCCGCAACATTCTTGATGGCCGTCTTCATAGAAACTGAACAGGCCTTTGTTTTTGACAAAGCTATCCAGCACATCGCGGTCTGGCGTCAATAATTCAATATCGATGTGGTAATGCTTCCTGACCTTTTCGATAAAGCGATAGGTTTCGGGATGCAAGCGCCCGGTATCCAAAGAAAAAACTTGTATGTCCTTTCTGATTGCCAAAGCCATGTCAATCAGCACCACATCTTCCGCACCGCTGAATGAAACGGCGATATTATCGAACAGCCCCAGCGCTTTTTTCAGGATAACGCGCGGATTTTTATCCGCCAGCTCGGTTTGTAGTGGTTCTATATCAAAACTTGTCATGATGGTTTTTCCTTGTTGCTGCTGTTCGGTTTGATTGAATTACGCTTGCAAAAAATACTGCTGCAAAAAGTCATCAAAAGGAATCTGCGGTTTGCTTTCCAGTTCCCGCTGTTTGTCATGGGACTCTACCGCCATTAACTCAAACTGCTGTGTCTTGTCATTATCCAGCGGCTTACTTTTAAAATACTGGGCATGTTCGATGGACGTATTTAAGGCAAAACGGGCAAACGGCTGCTGGTGCTGCGTCATTTGCTCCAACATCCGCGCCGACGCGGTTAAATCAGGCTTTTCGACCATCACCCGCTGTTTTTCCAAGGCCGTGCTGTAGCGTTTATCGGCATTACCCTGGTCAAGAATGGCGCACACCGCTTGCATAGACTGAAGAATCTCGGCCGCCCAGTCTTTTAGCAAAATTGTTTGCTGATTTTTATTCAGCATCAAGCCGGGTTTACGGCCAAAATTAGCCACTGCCAGTTGATTGGTATTATTGATCTCGTGTTCCTGATCCGAGGTTTTCGGGCTGTCCTGCAACAGACAGGTCAGCAACAGCGCCTCGATAAAATGCGCCTTATCCTCATCAATGCCGATAGGGTTAAACAAGTCCAAATCCAACGAGCGCATTTCTATATAGCGGACGCCGCGCCGTTTGAGCGCCATCGTCGGCTTTTCGCCGGACTGGGCAATTTGTTTGGGGCGCATGGTGCTGTAAAACTCATTTTCAATCTGCAAAATATTACTGTTCAGCTGGCGGTATTGCCCGTCCACTCGCGTGCCGATTGCTTCATACTCGAGATAAGGCGTCGCAATCGCCGCGCCCAAGCTGCTGACATAGCCTTCCACCGAATTGTAATCAATTTTCAGCTTAGCCTGATTTTTGCTTTTGTAACCGATGTCGCTCATGCGCAACGAGGTGGCATAAGGATGATAAAGTGTGCCGCTGTCGAATTCTTCAAACTGCGCCATTAAAGCCGGACGGCTGTTAAAAAAGTTCTTGCAGATAGCGGGTGATGCGCCGAACAAATACAGAATCAACCAGCCCATGCGCTGGAAATTTCGGATCAAGCCAAAATAGGCATCATCAGTGAACTGAGCCAGATTTAGCGGGCTGTTTTTTTCCTGCTGCAGCACCGGCCACAAGGCTTCAGGCACCGAATAATTAAAATGGATGCCGGCAATGGACTGCATGGTTCTGCCGTAACGATGCCACAAACCATGACGATAAACATGCTTCATCCGGCCTATATTGGAGCTGCCATAGTCGGCAATAGGGATGCTTTCATCGCCGTTAATGCCGCAAGGCATACTGGTGCCGAGCAGGATTTCATTCCCCAAATGCTCGTAAACGAACTGATGCAAGTTATGCAAATACGCCAGCGAGTCCTTAACATCGACAAACGGCGGGGTAATCAGCTCTATCAGCGCTTCGGAATAATCCGTGGTGATGTAGGGATGGGTCAACGCCGCACCGAGTGCTGTAGGGTGCGGCGTTTGGGCAATCAGCCCGTCTTTACAGATGCGCAGGCTTTCCTTTTCAATACCTTTAAGCCCGCCGCAAAGCAGTTGTTGATGACCGTTTGCATTCAGCCAGTCCAAACGTGTTAAAAGCGCGTTATTCAAATGAGTCATAGAATGGGCACATAGCCTGTAGTCCTTATAATCGCGCCATTATAAAAGAGTTTAACGGCGTTGAAGAAGTATTATCCCGCTATTGGCACCGAACCCGACTATTTAACGCAACAATGCCGACTGATTTTGCTTTATCACCGGGCATAAAAAAACCGTAGCCCTTTTGGAGCTACGGTTTTTTTAAGTGCCGTACAATTAGACGAGTGTTACTTCTTCTGCTTGCGGGCCTTTTTGTCCTTGAGTGACAGTAAACTGTACTTTCTGTCCTTCATCAAGAGATTTAAAGCCAGAACTGTTGATGTTACGAAAGTGAACAAAAACGTCAGGGCCATTTTCTTGCTGAATAAAACCAAAACCTTTTTCAGCGTTAAACCATTTAACTATACCAGTAGTCATGTGTAATCCTATTTTTTAGTAATTGAAGCCTTATATAAAGGCCGATGGAGCTGGGAAATTAGATAATTACTTAATGATAACAGGACGAACAATCACATGAAGAACTTCGTAGAGATAAGCATAACGGTAAAACTATTTCAAGCTAGGCGCATTCTACAGCGCCATTCCTAGCGATGTCAACAGCGTTTTTCGGCCTATTTAAAACTCGCCTTGATGGCGTATTTATTTTTTCAGACCCTCGTTATAATCGTAATCGCCTAAAGGCCTGACAAAAGTGTATTTGTAAGGCTTTACAATAAGTGTGTCCGCTAGATCTTCAAAAGCATCGCCCTTTAGTGAAGGTATTGAGGCCAGTGCAGTTAATGGGCTTAATATGACAAAAGCGCCGGTTCCGCCAACCATTCCCATAAAGCTTAAAGGACGCAAAAATGTCTCAGTTAAGACATCATAGCCATCTGTTTTTATTGCTTTCGGCTCAGCAAAGCCGGTGGAGGCAAAACAAACTGCAAGCACAAAAACAGCTAATTTTATTAGGTTCATCGATTTCTCTCAAAAATAGGGTAATAAAGGATTTAATTGTAAGCGACAGCAAACATTTGCAATGAAAATATTTAACCGCCGCGCTCACGGTACGGCATTAAAACAACGCCAACGCCTCCAAACAGGCTGCGCGGTGTTTTATTCCGCAATCAGGCGCAATTTTGCAATCGGGCAGCAGCAGGCCGTAAAGCAAACCGGCATCTTCTGCATCGATAACCCAGCGGCACAGCTGGCTCAAACGCTGTTCGACATCGAACCCCGGCGTGTTTTGATAATCCAGCCACAACTCGGTGCCGCCTACATCGGCCGCATACTGCTTGCTGAGCAAGCCCTGGCCTTTGGCATAAGCTTTCCAGTGAATTTGCCGTAACGGATCTCCGGCCTGATAAGCGCGGGTGCCGTTAAAATCATCATCACCGGCGCGATTGCTGTAGCGCAGCCCTGATTGCTGTTGGCCTGAACCGTCTGGGAAAGGCAATGATAAAGCGCTGGGCTTGGGATAAACCAGCACCTTGCTGTCGAACCGGAGCGGCGACCAGGCGCGAAATATTCCTAAAGGATAACAGCTGGAAAAAGTGACCGTGTTGAGTTGCTGCCAGCCCCGTTTTTGCGTCGCCGCGTACAGCGTCAAGGTCTTGTTGGCATAAGCATCCAGACTAAACGTCTGTTCCGTTTCCAAACTTGCGCTTAAAGCCAGACGCGCCTGATTGCCTGGATTAGTCACCGTCAGCGTAAAGCCTGCACTTTCCCCTGCAAACACCGGCGGCACAAAGCCGGCCTGCAGCACCAGTCCTGCCAGCGCCTTGAAAGTGTGCAAAATGGTGATAAAAAAAACGCTCGCCAACAAAAAACCGAGCAAATAGACCAGATTATTGTTGTAAACAAAAGCAATCAGCAACAGCAGTACGATCGTCAGCACCATGCCCAAACCCCGCCGTGTCGGCAGAATAAAGACCCGGCGCTGAGTCAATTGCACCGCACCGCTAACCGGCGGCTCGCCTTTAAAAAAACGGCTGAGCTGAAAGCGTTGTTTAAATGTTAGCTTGGAATGTTCCACCGCTCGCCTTTTTTATATCACTGCGACCTGAGTCAAAATCGGCGCCACAATCGCCTCCGAATCGCCTAAACCTGAACGGATACGGTGGCCTGCAACCGCCGCCAACACCGCCTGCACATCTTCGGGAACGACCGCATCGCGACCGTCCATCAAGGCCCAGGCTTTGGCGGCGGTCAGCAAAGCCAAACCGGCGCGCGGCGACAGGCCGCAATGATAGTGCCCCGATTGGCGAGTAAAATTGATAATCGCCTGCACATAATCCAGCAACGCCGGTGCCGCATAAACCGCCCTAACTGCCTGTTGCAAGTCCAGCAATTGTTCAACCGACATCTGCGCCGGCAGATTTTCCAGCAACTCATAACGCAGCTGCCCGGCCAGTAACTCGCGTTCCGCCCGCTGATCGGGATAGCCCAGTTCGATGCGCATCAAAAACCGGTCCAGCTGCGATTCCGGCAACGGAAAAGTACCGATATGAAAGGAAGGATTTTGCGTGGCAATGACAAAAAACGGCTTCGGCAAAGCATAGGTTTTGCCATCGACAGTGACCTGTTGCTCTTCCATTGCTTCCAGCAAAGCGCTCTGCGCCTTGGGCGTGGCGCGATTGATTTCATCAGCCAGAATCATTTGCCTGAAAATCGGGCCGAGATGGAATTTAAACTGCTGCTGGTCGGCAATAAACACCGACGAACCGATGATGTCAGCGGGCAAAATATCGCTGGTGAACTGAATGCGCTGGTAATCCAGACCGAACAGTTTTGCCAGCGTGTGTGACAGCGTGGTTTTTCCCACGCCCGGCACATCCTCGATTAACAGATGGCCTTTTGCCAGTAAACAGCAAACCGCTAAACGGATTTGCCGGTCTTTGCCAAGGATGATTTGATTGGCTGCCGCCAGTAGATTGTTTAAGGTGTTATTCATAATTTGGCTTATTCACCCAATAAATTTACCGGGCTGCAGGTTTCGAGAGTTGAGCACTAAGGTGATTTGCTGAAAAGAACATACCAAAAATTGTCCACGAAAGGCACAAAAAAACACGAAAAGTTCGTGTTTTTTGTAATAAGCGTGGACTCTGTTTTTTGATCATCAAGGGATGTTATTTCTCGCAAATCATCTGGGAACTATACACGTTCAAATATTAAATTTCCAAGCCCAGTCGTCTATTCTATCTACCTCCTCGCGGGTACATACAGAATACCCTGAAAACCTTTAGCAACGGAGGGCTGGGAAATTTAAATAGTGGCACAACCACCGATATTGCTCGCATTATTTAATTTTCATTCCTGAATGCGTTACCAGAGTTTCTAGTGTCCAAGTAAACGGCTCATCGTTGGCGGCTTTTAAACCAACTTGATAAGGCTGTTCGTCGAATAATAAACAAGGCATGATGACATCACTATTCGTTGTGAGTAGTGAACAATAGCGGTTATCTTCAATAGCTTGTTCACCAATATCGGGCATCACTTGCCAACGTAAGGTATCTAATGAGAGATTAGCGCTTGTTTGTTGCAATTGCGCTTGATAATAATGCCCTTCAGCATTTACGCACGGCAAGCTTAGCGTGAACTGCGCATCTGCTCGCGCACAGGTGGCAAGTACATTCGCAGCCGCAGTACGTCCAGGTGGATTTTCTGGACAGCCGGCTGTTGTGATCACACCGGCATTGGGAGATTGCGTGTAATTCTCTAACGCAGTGGCTTGTGACCAGTCTTGAATCATGTTGCCTTGTTGGCTCAAATGCTGCCAAGTTTGGCCATCCCACGCTAAATGGTAGCTTAGGTTAGGGGTGTCATAATGACCTGATGGCTGGTAAAGCCCCGTTGGCGTTTGTTGTAAAAAATGATTATTGCATAACACATTATTCGGCCCAGAGGCTCCGGCCCAAGTGGCTTTGGCACCAGGGCTCCACCACAGGGGGAATTTTGATGTGCGTTGTCCAGACTTATCATACAGTTCATAAGGAATACTGATTTTATTGTCGACCAGTAGATTATTGCGTTCCCAGCCGCCATGCAGGTTAAGATCGGCTTCAATGTCATTATTGCGAATCACATTTCCGCTCGCTGACCATTGCAGGCTTAAATGCCGTAAATCAATCAAGCGGTTATTTTGAAATAAGGAGTCATACAATTTGGATAAGCGTACATAGCCTTGACCATCGCCTTTGTTCCACGCCCCTTGAAAGACACTGTTTTCAAAGGTGCAGTGGCGGGCAAATTCAGTCACTAAGGCGTGCGAACCGGCCATTTCAATGCGCACATTATCAATCCAGGCATTGGTGACAAATTTAAATAAAATGCCATGATAGGCATATTGTAAAGCGGGGCTATGCAAGTAATAACCTACGCCTTGGGTGTTGGTGGTTGGATGGTAAGCACGCGCATTGAGTTGAGCGTATTCAGTTCGATCCAACGAAGTTTTAATCCAGAGATTGCGAAAACCTACATCTTGCACTGCGGTAACGTGCATCACTGTAGAATAATAGGGATCTTTTTTTGCGGCCACCAGCTGATTCTGGTCGCTGTACGGAACGTCAAACTCTAAAGGTTGGTCGAGCGTCAGGCGACTGCCGTTAACCGCGCTCACCGTAAACATCTGGGAGCGCAGGTGCTGACGTTTATAATGGGAGCGATCGGTCAAACCCATGAAGCGATAAAAGTCAACGGTATTCGTGGCACCTACCAACACTGTGGCACCAACATTAATCGGCGGTTCACCGTTTTGACTAGGAGTGAAGTGAATGTCTCGGCTGCCGATAACCCCAGGCTGTTGTTCATCCACTTGAAAGCCAGACAACCAATGCCAATTAATGCTGCGCGGCGGCTGTGAAGCAGAAAATGCTTGCCTGCTTTCAACGTGAAAAATAGCTTTGCCCGGCCAGTTAGGGCCATCGATATCCGGTTCGGGTTTATCAATATTGTCGTTGTTGATTTTATACGCTTGAGCAGTGGTGGGTCGAAAATGAATAAGTGTATGTCGCGACTGCGAAGGATCAGCCCCACGCCCTGTTATGATCAGGTGACTGCCATCGATATTGATTTCGTTCGACAGTAAAACTTCTCCAGCAGGCAATACAATTTCTACACGATGTTTAGGGCCACTGAGAGTAGCTGCATAATCGAGCAAAGCTTGTAAAGCCTGGGTATCATCTTGACCATCGTCAGCAATGATTCCATAAGCGCTTGCGTCTAACAACTGATCGCCGGCATTCGGGTGCGTTCTGCCTTGGTAATAACCGGGTGCTGCTTGCGCAAGAGAATGCGCAGTTAAAATAAGCAAAATTTTAGCGGGTAGATATTTCATAAAAATTGCTCGCTAATAGGCATGGCACTGGGGACTCATAGTGTAAATGTAAGCGACTGAATTGTATAGATACATTGCCAGAACCTTTAAAGCAAAGGTTATCGCAGATTATTGTCAACGGCATGGCATTCAAGTGCTGTCCACAGTAACACAGCTAAACGCAGGCGACATTGGCCGGTGGAAACTTTAATTTAAAACCTCAATCTGGTATCTTTTCCGCTTGACTTCATTTCCACGCAATCCAGTAAGAGCCTTATTCAATTGATCACTGGCGCGTCGGTTCAATCGCTAACATGGAGCTCAACCAGAGCGCGGTTTCAATACGGTTTTGTTTTTCAGCTTTCCGTGCCGCGCCCGATTAGCTCTACGTTAGACTGAATATAAGATTCTCATTATGCTCGTAAAAAAACATGAAAGTTTTGCTATCCCCAAAAAACACTTTATTTTTCTTGGGTTGCTACTGATTGGTAGTCAGCTAGGAGTTTATCTGGCTCATGAGTTTTTAATGCACAATAGCCACCTTATTAAGTACATTGTAATTTTCATTCTTGGGTATGGCTGCCTGGTTTTCGCCATGACCTTTTACAAGCTATACCATGTTCCATGCCCAATCTGTCATGGAAAAACAATAACAAGGAATTCGAGAAAGGAAACCCCGGACAGTTGGAGTGCATACTGTAGCAAATGCGATGTAATCTGGGATTTAGGTATCGGCAATGGTGACTAAATTGCCTAACCCGGCGGTCGGATTAGCTTTACGTTAGGCCTTACAAGGAGCGAGCGGCATAATAGGGGACAAATTTCAAAATACAATGAAAACGGTAAACCGACGGCGGTTATAGTGCCGATTGACTTATGGCAACAAAAAGCCTGCCCACCCTGCACGGCTTTATTCAACTTCAAAACGATCAATTCCTCGAAACACAAAACGCGAAATAAAGTGTCAGGTCTTGAATTTTGCACAATCAAATTGCTTTAAAGAAATGCACAATGCAAGACCTGACACTTAGCTTCTTTTAGCTTCTGTAGTTTCTTTGTATTGAACGACAGACAGCTTTTGGCCGATACCCGCCAGTCATTGTTCATCAAACAAATGTTTTCTGGATAGGTTAAGAGCTACTACCTCCCACGCACCGCCGACAAAATCAAATCCTGATTCAATACGACCAGCATTCTTCCGGTCGCGCTGCTTTCAGGGATGTTCACTAACGATTTCACATAACCGCCGTCACCGCGTAACAGGTCATTAACCGGTTGGACTTGCGATTTCTCAAAGCTGGGAATGGCATCCAGCCCGTCAACCAACAGGCCAATCGGGCCCACCTGGGTTTTGACAACGACGATTGCACCACCATTCTTTTCCAGGCTATCCGAATCAACAGGTGTGTTGGTCAGCATCCGACCGCTGATAACGATAATCGGGATTTTTTCGTTGATGCCGTCGGGGCTGTTATCGCAATACATGACGCTGCCGACAACATAGGATTTTACGCCGGGCAGGCTATTGATCATCGCAACATCCATGGCTTCGAGTACCTCGGCGGCATAAAATGCATAAACCTCCGAGCCGATATAAAACGTTGCCAAATCGACGACATCGCCGGTTATCGGCTCTTGCGGATAAGTGATGGCGACGCGTTGCTCGGAATCAGCAGCTTCGGTTTTTTCGCCGATCGGGATGAACACGAAAGCGGCCACGTCATTATGATAATCCCCGGTAGTTTTAAACTCGCGGTAACCGCGTGACGAATAACAACCGACCGCATAATACTTTTTGTTATAAAGCACGATCTTGGATTTCCCCGTGCCTTCTTGCAGCGCAAAAAATTCAGGATCTATCCAAAGAACCTCGCCGTTTTGATAATTGGACGCATCGGTCGATGCAATAATGCGGCCGCTGGGACGTTCGACAAACAGGCCGAACGCGCCGGGCTTGTCGGGCAAGCAATCTTCAAGCATGTGCTTGAATTCGGGCGTGGAATCGAAAACGATGCCGATACCGCCGATTACTTTGTTCATGTCATCAATATGGCGGATCGCGGCATTGTAAACATAGGTCGGCTTGCTTCCGTACAGCCAAGATTCTTCAAAGGGCGAAACCCGGTATTCCTGCGGCGAGCGCAAGGAAAATGTCTCCTGTGCATACGAGGCATGCACCTGCCTGCCGACGGCGTCCATCGGATCGTTATGCAGATTGGACTCGGCTACGATGGTGCCTTTGATGTCGTAGATGAAAAGGCGCGTGTAGACGGTGTAAAGCTTGTTGATGTAGAGCAGAATATCGGTAATTTTGGCTTTGTCGTCGGCGCTCAGGCGACCTTCGGACAGAATACGGCGGATTTCCGAAGTCAGCGCCCACCACCGGCAATCATTGCTGCGCTCGTACAGATTGCGGTCCTTAATATCAATCATCAGCCGCGCGATGGATTCGGCATTGCGCAGTTCGGAGGTAATCATCGTGGTATGCAGCTTGCTGCTGGAATCGGCCAGCGCTTGGGCGGTGCGCGCGCCCATCGAACGCAGTTGTTTCAGGATTGCTTTCAGCGACAGAAGGTTGCCGTGCTCGTTGGTCGCCATGACCTGGCCGTTCCAGATCACGCGGTGCAGGAACAGGTTGATGTCTTCGGCAGCGTCGGCAATCAGGCTGGACAGTTCGGTGGACAGCGAGTCGCCATGGCGGAGGATTTCGGCATTGATCTCCTTGTCGGATGCGGAAAAACCGAATGCCGAGTGCAGCGGAATCATCGCATGTCCGTACCATTCCTGTCCGGCATAACCTTGGTAGGGACGGCCCCGGTGCGTGACTGACAGGTATTCGCGCCCGGCAAAATCGGTCATGCCGTAGGCGTCGCCTTCGGAAACGGCTTCAATGACGCGGCCGATTGGGATGTGGTCGTAATCGCTGGTGGCGATCACCTCCGAATCCGCGTTCAGCAGCAGCATCACTGCTTTGTCGCCTTTCTTTTGCAGGCTGCGGAAGATGCCTTCCATCTCGTTATCGAAACGGAATGACAGGCACAATACACCAATCACCGAGTCATCGACCGGGTCGACGATGCGTTTCGAATAAATCAAGGCGCGGTCTGTACCGGGCCTTAGGCTGGTTTTACCGAAGGTTTCGACATAGTCCTCTATCGAATTCAAAGTTTTGCGGATGATAGGGTCGGAAATGCTCTGGGCGATTGCCGACGCGTTGCGGTCAAGCCGGGCCAGGATACGGCTGTCGGTATCGAGGATGACAATGTCATCGTAGACGCTGTATTTTAAGCAGTATTCGTCAAGCAGCTGGTTAATCGAATTAATATCGGTTCTTTCACCGCTTACCGAGGCCAGCACGAAATTACATATATCGGCGTTGGTCGCCAAAAAACCGATGTCTGCGGTGCGCTCATACAGGTTGCGCACCAGAATATCTATCGACACCTGGGCTTTGGATTCCAGTTCAAGACAGGTCTTTTTGATTTCTTCGGACACCAGCTGGCTGGTCAGTTTGCTCTCAAGGTCGGCAAAACCTTTTTTTGTGGCTTCCATTGCCGGCAATATAGTCGCGGCTTCTGCAGGGCAGCTGATTTCCGCAATGGCGGACACCAGTCCCCAGGTTCCGTTCAAGTCGCGGAGAATTTCCTTGCACTGGGCAACGCTCCGAATATAGGGGGAGAAAGTTTCGAAACGTTCAGTTTCTGACAGCATGGTATTTATCCTTAGTTATGCGTTAAAAATGAGACAAGACATCGATAACACAATGCAAAGCAAGATATAGACCATACATCTGTTCCTGCACGCGGATAAGGGCTAGACAGATGTTATCAGTTTAGGCGCGCACAAAAATGGTGCGTAAGATAGATATTTAATTACACATGTTGTGCGGTGGCATTTGGGCAAATGGAAATGCCTTAATTTGTTAGTCGTGATAGTGACTTAAATTGATTTTTAGTAACGTTCCATTACCCGTAGGCAACATTCAACAAGGCATTGATTTTCCAAAAAATCACCTTAAGATTCAATGCGCAGCACTTCAACAGTATTCCAAATACGGTCAATAAAATCGGCATCCATACGCGGCATACCGTCCTGTATCCATTGCACCAGCACTTTAGCGGTATTCGGGTAGGTGATATGAACGGCGCGCTTATCATGCAGCCAATGCTCAATCACTGAGCTGTTCATATCGTGCATGACATGGCCGTAACCTAATTGCTGTAACGCCGCCGCATTGGAGATTTGCTCCATTTGCGCATGTAACGGCTTGGCCAGAATTTTTTTGCCCATTTGCAATGATTCGCTGGCCAGTTCAAAACCGGCATTGCTGATAATGCCCGCGCAATCATATAAATCCTTTTGGAAGCCGTCACGCGACTGCGGGTTGCAGGTAATGTGCCCGAAAGTAGAGACAACCGGTTCCGGCGCATACAGATGAAAGTCAAAATTCCTAAACGGCGCTAACAAACGGATCACGTCATTTTGGTCTTCAAAGGGCAAATAGACGATGATCTTGTTGTTAATGATATTTTTGGGCGTTTCCGGGGTATCGATAATCGGCGGCAAAATGGGCTGGCCGAAATGATGCCAATGCAAGCCGACGCCAATATCGGCCGGGGCAAAATATTTCATCACCCGGTCAGCGATAGGATCAGAACCCGCCCTGGGAATGTCATGGTTAAATGCATATTGATGGCCGATGCCTAACACCGGGATATTCTGGTTTTTTGCCGCCCACGCGGTGACCGGCTCAAAATCGCTGATGACCAAATCATAAGCGCTTAAATCCAGCTCTTTCATATCCTTGATAAAAGTAATCGGCTTGGCGTCCAATGCGGTTTTTAAATAACTGACCTGGCCTTTTTCGGTATGAAAAGTAAGCCCGGTGCGCGCTTGGTAGCCGTTAAAGGCTTCCATATCGAAATACTTGTCCGCAGGACGGCCGGTAAACTGAAATTTGACCTCAATGCCGGCAGCATACAGTTCCCTTGCCATCACCCGTGCGCGAGTGATGTGGCCGTTGCCGGTGCCTTGTACGCCATAAAAAATCTTCATATTACACGGCCTCCGCATACGGCGTTTCAAGCGGCTGATCCAGCAGTTGTGCGCTTTGTTCCAGCCAATGCACAATCGACAATTGACCGCTGGCATCTTCGACCAACGCGGTGCAACTTTCCACCCAATCGCCGCAATTGCAGTAGGTTTTGCCAAATTCCATTTCGGTAATATCGGCATGATGGATATGGCCGCAAATAATGCCGTCCACCTGCCGTTTTTGCGCTTCCAGGCTCAGGATATGCTGATAGTTATCCATGAAACTGATGATATTTTTGACCTTGTGTTTCAAAAAAGCCGAGATAGACCAATATTGATAGCCCATTTTGGTGCGCAACACATTCAGCCAGCGGTTGACCACCAGCAGCGCCTCGTAGGCCTCGCCGCCGATGTAAGCCAGATTTTTATTGTGGCAAACGATGCTGTCGAATTCGTCGCCGTGCAGCACCAAAAACTTGCGTCCATCGCGGGTGGTATGGATGGCGTTGAGCTGTATATCGATGCCATTGACATGCATCCCGGCATGTTTGCGGAACTGCTCATCATGGTTGCCGGGGATATAAATGACCCGCGTGCCTTTTTTAGCCTTGTTCATCACCCGTTGCACGATGTCGCCGTGTAGGGCAGGCCAATAAAAACCGGATTTGAATTTCCACAAATCAATGATGTCGCCGACCAGATATAAATAGTCGCAATCGACGTTATCGAGAAAATCGCGCAGCTGTTCGGCCTTGCAGCCTTTAGTGCCAAGATGAGTGTCGGAAATCCAGATTGAACGATATTTCAAGCTCATAACGCCCCCTTTTTGCCTAGCATTGGGCGGTCTTGAACTGTATTAGGGCTGCTGATTTTTTTCATGGGCATCCACCACATTAAATGAAGATGCACCTACTTTAAGCAGCAAAGGTGTCAGTTTCGCGTCAATTGGATGAACAAAAAATGACAGGAAGATGAAGTTTTGATGACAAGCGAACCGCAAATACTCATGGTTCTATGTCATCCCATAGGGCATCAAACAGACTGATATTCGCCGCGTAATATTTCTTGCCAACTTGTTTCAAAGCCTTTGGCAACATTATCGGGACAAACACTTTCACAGAACGAAGCTAAGGGTCAGGTTTTGCATTGTGTATTTCTTTAAAGCAATTTGATTGTGCAAAATTCAAGACCTGATACTTTATTTCGTTTCATAAAATCAAATGGTTAACGTAGCTCAAAATGAAAAAAATGCACAATGCAAGACCTGATCCCCATCTTCTGTTACTGCGAACGTCTGACCCCGTCTTTGCTCTACTTTTTGAAAGGAGGAATTTAGGCTAACTGTTTTTTAGCGAGTCCGACCGACGCTTATTTTATTGAAAAAATAAAAATTTTAGTTCGTCAATCAAATTAAAAGATTCTAACTTGTCAATCAAATTAAAGATCCAGCGGGCAGCGTAAGCGAATATGGCAGATAGAAGAAGCATTATTCCTCCAGACACAACTTGGTTTCGAAAACCAATAAGTATCCGTGTTGAGTCTTTAGGCCAAGTCAATTTTCCCATCCAATAATCCCTATAAATGATGCTTGAAACGCCTAGGGAAATAAGTGAAACAGTCAAAAAGGTATTTGTAGGGCTATTTATAATACTGCCAGATACGAATCTAATAAATCTAGCGCATGAGGGTATTTGAATTGTTGGATTTGCTATGGTGCCTAGGCTTGATAGCATTAGTATTACTCCTACTATTGCAAGCGTAATGGTTACAAGCGTATTTCTAAACCCCACTACTTGAGAAGTGATGTGCCTTAACTCGTTTTCTGTTATTTTTATGGATTCAGAAAGATCGTCATCATCTCTTGAAGCTGTAATTTCCATTTTTTTCTCTTGGCAGACTTTCTTAAAAGCTTTAATGTAACTTAATATGCCAAGAGCAGATGAACAAACCCACTGATCTCGACTTCTTTTAAAATCTAAAACTCTCTTATACAGTGCGCGAAGAACCTCATCTTGCCAATAAGGGTTATCCTTCCTATAAATATCTAAAATAGTATCTGTTTTTGGATGGTGGTGTTGATGCCTATGACTTATATCTTTGATAAAGAAAAAGAATTGGGCGCATACCGTATGCTCGATGTCTTTGTCGGTATTAATCTCAATCTCAATTATCCCATCTCTATCAAGACTAAAGCGAGCGCAAAATAAGGAATGTTTTTCAATATCTTTTAAAAATTTTTGATATATTTCGGAATAAAGACTATCAATATCTTTCGAGCACAAGGGGCTGTCGAAATTATTTAGATTATTTATAGCTTCTATAATGCGTAAAACATTTTTATCAACTTCTTCATCTTCATGATCAGTGAATAAATACAGCTTACCGCGAAGCAATTGATCTTTAGATGAAAAACTATTGTTGCTTTCAGCATCTAAAAAAAACACGAATGAACCGCTCAATTTAAAAAGAAGTCTGACTAATGGCGACTTGAATACTGGCAATGCGCTATCGATGAGTGTTCTTTTCTGGAGGGAAAGTATTCGTCGTTTTTTATCATCAGCAACATTAGCGGTCTCTGCAACTGATGGATGACTACTGCTACCAATAATGCTATATGAAAGTCTTCTTCCTACTGTTGGCACCCAACCAATATATTTTGTCATCAAAACACCAAAAAATTTTTAGCAAAAAAAAAGCACCAAAAGGTGCTTTTTCAGAAATTGGTAAGTTCTATCGCAGAATGCTTTCGATGGCTTCGTTGGATAAAGTGCCCTGAGCAACTATTTTCTTTGCTCTTACGTCATAGGCAAGGCCAGCAACTACATTGTGACTTCTGGTTCCGTCTCTTTTGGTTGGAACAGTTCCTCTTATAGCATTCAAGAAACCAGCAGTTGATTTGTGGTTTCGTTTATAAGTTGCTTTATCAGCAAATATAATTTTAAGTCCGGCAATAAAAAACATAATTGAGGTAAAGGACAGTGCTAGCACAAATATGATTTTAATTATCTCTAACAGAATTTCTTGCATCATAATCCCCTTGCTTTTATCGCGGTACAGCCGACTATAGTACTAAAGCTGATGGTTTTTTACAAGTAGAAGCTAATGTATCAAAATATCTAATGTATTAAATATCTTGAAAACAGTAGGACATTGTTCATAACGAAAAACACGGGGTCAGGTCTTGAATCGTGCATTCTTCTGAAATAAAAGCAAGCAGCCAGGATGGAGCTTGCTGAATCCGGGGGCTTCGTGGCTTCAATCATCCCCTATTCCGCTATGCTTTAACAGGCTACGCAACTTTTATCCGTTAAACATGAGCTGCTTTTCCAAGTATCTCGGCAGCCCATTGATTAAGGCTTTTGCCGGTAGCCTGAGCGGCTACCAGCGCCGCAGCATGAACCTCCGGAGACACGCGCAGCATCAATTTGCCGCTGGCAGGCTTTTCCGGCGACTCGCCGCGCGCCTTGCAATCATCAATCATGAAGTCAATGGCGGCCTCGAAGTCTGCACGTAATTTGGTTACCGTTTCGCCATGAAAACCGATGATGGCTTTTACTCCCAGTACCTGACCCACGAATATAGCATCGCGCTCATCGAATTCAATGCGGGCTGTATAGCCCTTATAAGTCATAGTGTTCATGGTTTAATCTCCAGTTTGCTCAGCATTTCGCGTAATTGCTCAACCTGATATTTCTTGGCATCTTTTCCTGGGTGAGGCCGGTGCGCATGCCATTCCATGCCCTGTAGCGTGAATTTCACACGCGAACCTTCGCGCTCGGTCTTTTCGGCGCCCAATGCGATTAGCAGTGCCTCAAGCTCGGCAAATACAATAGACGCTCGTGTAGGCAAGGCAAATACGGAATGCAAGGTTTTTAGGTGTTTGGCTTTCATAAGGGCAAATGCTATCAAATATTGATAGCAATGTAATCTATATTTCTTAGATTCAACTCATCAGTGCAATCGACACAGAGCGAAAAAGAAAAAGGTTGGCTTTGTAGGGGGGCATCGCGCCCCATTTACGAACCACAAAGAACCGAGATGCTTTAAAAGATTCCCTTGGACAATCTATTCAAGAATCAAGATTTTCCACCAGTAAAGTGTCGGTACCGAGCAGGATGACGGTGGTGTTGGCAATGGGGATGTTCCAGTAGGTGTTTTGCTCTTTGGCCTCTGTCAGATAGAGTACGCGGCCATTCTTTTGCATGACACGGCATTTTTCCAGATAGTAGATGTTGCCGCGTTTTGAATGCAGTATGGCTTTTAAATCGGTTAGTTGTTCCACTTTTTCCTCCTTTATCAGCTGGTGTTGCTAAGTTTTTTTAATATTCACCACGAAGGGCGCGAAGTTATTTTTCTTCGTGCTCTTCGCGGTAGAAAAGTGGCGGATTAGTCGGGCTTGGTTTGCGCGTCGTCGATAAACTTGCGATAGTTGATTGACACTTTAAGGCCGGCAAAGCGGCCGGCCATTCTAATCAGTTCCTGGGTTTTTTTGTCGAAGGTGATTTTAACTTCGTTTAAGGCGCGGTCTTCGTAACCTTTTTCTATATGCCGGGTTTCCAGCAGGAAGCGGTAAATATATATTTCCTGCTCTTGCACCGGTTCATCGATGATTTCAAAAGGCTGGCCGAGTTGCGCTAAAACGCTGGCTTTTTTGGGCAAGTCGTTGGCAATTTTTTCCAGTAATGCGGGGTTGGCTTTGAGCTGCTGTTTTTCTTTGTCGATTTCAGCGCCGCCGATGGAGCGTAAGGACACTTCTAGGAATTTGGCGGGGGCGATGGCTAAAAACAGTGAGGAAAACGACCAGGCAATCAGGCGGCTTTCTTTGTTAAAACTCAAATCCGAATAAAATTTTACTTCCGGTTTTATCACGTTATTGTTGCCGTCAACTTTACGGAACCAGTAGCGCCAGCGTCTGCCGTTGGCGGTTAAATCATCCTGGCTGGCGTAAAGTTTGGACAGCGACACAAAATCTTTGCTGAAAAGGATAGGCTCTTTGAAATGCAAGGTGAATTCATCGGCGGCGGTTACCGAAAAATGGCGGTCGAAGTCACTCATTTGCAAGTAGACTTGATAGGCGCGAATCCAGTACATGCAGCCGGTCAATGACAGGGCCAGTGCCAGCACGATTATCAGGCGAAAAGTGGGCGTTTTCATCAGGATTAATGCCGTGTTGCGCTGTCGGCGCGGGTCTCGGCCAGTATGCTTTCCACATCAATTTTGTCAAAGCAGTAGCGCTCGCTGCAATATTCGCAGTTGACTTCGATGAGGTCGCGTTCTTTGAGTATGTCTTCAAGTTCCGCTCGGCCCATTGAAAACAAGGTGCGTTCGATAGCTGAACGCGAGCAGGCGCAGCAAAATTCAACCGCTTCGGCATCAAATAGCCTGACTTTTTCCTGGTTGAACAGCCGATACAGCAGCGGTTCGCAATCGAGCTCGAACAATTCCTGTTCGGTCACGGTGTTTGCCAATATTTCGATATGTTCCCAATCGGCTTGGTAATGTTCTTGTGCCGGCAGTTCCTGTAACAATAAGCCGACTGCATGGGTGGCATTGGCAAACAGCCATAAGCGGGTTTTTAGTTGCTCGGATTGCTCGAAATAGGTTTCCAAAACGGCGGCCAAATTGCTGCCTTGCAGCGGTACCACGCCCTGATACGGTTGGCCGTTTTCCGAGGCGACGGTCAACACTAGGCGCCCTTGTCCGAACAGGCTTTCCAGTGGGCCATCGCTTACGGTGTCTTTGCCTCTGACCAAGCCCCTTATTTTGAGCTGATCGGTGGCTTGGGCCACTAAGGTTTTAATGTCGCCATCGCCTTGAGCCTGAAGTATCATCGAGCCTTTAAATTTGACCGTGGCCGATAACATGACTACCGCCGCCAGCGCTTGGCCTAGTTGATTCTGCACATTTTCAGCGCCGTGCTGATGCTGTTTTGCCGCTTGCCAGCTGCTGCCCAATTTGACCCATTCGCCGCGAACGCCGAGTTCTTCAAATAAAAAACGCCGTAATAAATCTTGCTCTATCATGTTTTTCCAGTTAAAAAATCGTCTATTTTAGTGCATCAAAAATGACCGTTCCTTGTTGATGCTGCCCTTTCAATCATCTTATAAAAATACCACAGGCCATGATCTTTTCATCAAAAAAATTGACTTTACCCGAGCCTGAACAGGCTTTGCCCGGCCGCAGTACGCCGATGCCGATTAACAACCGACACTTTGTCAACGGCCATCCTATCGTGCCGCCGTTCCCGGAAACGATGGCGCAGGTTTTGTTCGGCATGGGCTGTTTCTGGGGCGCGGAGCGGAAGTTCTGGCAATGTCCCGGCGTATTCAGCACGGCTGTTGGTTATACCGGCGGCTGTACGCCCAATCCGACTTATGACGAATTATGCACCGGTTTGACCGGTCACGCGGAAGTGGTGCGGGTGGTTTACGATCCGGCGATGGTTTCATTTGATGCGTTGCTGCGGCTCTTTTGGCAAGCCCATAACCCGACGCAGGGCATGAGGCAGGGCAATGATGTCGGTACGCAATACCGTTCCGGCATTTATACCTATACTCAACAGCAATTTGAGGAAGCGCTGGCATCGAAGCAGCGCTATCAGCAACAACTGACGCAAGCGGGTTTTGGCGAAATAACGACAGAAATTAGGGAGGCCGGTGAATTTTATTACGCCGAAGACATGCATCAGCAATATCTGGCTAAGAATCCGATGGGGTACTGTGGTTTGGGGGGATTGAGCGTTGTTTTTGATTAATGCAAGGCAAAAAAAAGGCGGTTTAAAAAAAACCGCCTTGAATAGCTTTTAGGAAGAATAACGTAACTTTCAGCAAGGAATCTCAATGAGTCTTAAAAAGTTGAGTTAATAATAGCAACAAATACCGCAAGCTAAAATGTGGCATATTGTCGCAGCGGCGTTTTGTTTTAATTTAAAAGTAAAAGCTCGATAATGTATTTAAACGCATGTCTTTAATTTCAACTTATCCTTAAAAAATGCTTTCATACGCCTCGCATAAATCAGAGTTTTCTGCTCGACAAAACTTGAAGTGGTTGTTTATATTAAGAAATTTAATGATACTCAGTGAAATCATACTGATTGTCTTATCGATATACGGCCTGAATATCCGTCTACCTGAACAACCGCTCTGGCTGGTTGTATTGTCTGTCGTCGCGGTTAATATTTATACCTCGATGCGCCTGCAGACAGACGAGCCGGTCACGGAACTGGAGATTTTTTCTCATCTGGTTATTGATGTTTTTGCCATTACCGCCTTGTTATATTTAACCGGCGGCGCATCTAATCCCATTACTTGGGTATTCCTATTGCCGCTGATTATTACCGCGATTATGCTGCACCAATCTTATGCCTGGTATATGGTGATTTTAACCTCGTCGATGTATACCGCATTAATTGGCTTTAATATTCCGTTGCCGTCAATTGAGCCGCACATGCCCGAAGCTGAAATGATGGATTCCCGTGCCGCGAATTATGAAATGATGCAGCATATTCACATTATGCGGGATACCCATTATTTTAATTTGCATATTTTTGGCATGTGGTTTGGCTTTGTTTTTAGCGCCGGATTGGTCGCCTTTTTCGTCGTTGAGCTGGCTAAAACGCTGAAGGCGCAAGAGCGCAATCTGGCGGAAGCGCGCGAAAATGCGTTAAGGGATGAGCGCGTGGTTGCTCTTGGGACATTGGCGGCGAGTGCCGCACACGATATGGGCACGCCATTAGGGACTATTGCCATTCTGGCGCATGAGCTTGAGCAGGATTATCCGATTCATCATTTTGCCGATTTGCACGAAAAATTGGCTATCATGCAGCAGGAGGTCAATCGCTGTAAAACGGCTCTTTCGGTGATGTCGGCATCAGCCGGCGAACTGCGCGCCGAATCCGGCAGTGCCATGTTAATGGCCGATTATGTTGATGATGTTATTAAGCAATGGCGTACCCACAAATCGACGGCAAAGCTCAATTTATTTATTAGCCCGGATATTGATATGCAGGCAAAAATTATCGCTGAGCTAACGCTGACCCACTCGATTATCAATATCTTAAATAATGCCGCTGAAGCGACGCTGCCGGAAAAAGGCATTGAGCTTCATGCCTCTTGGGATTTAGAACACGCCATTATTAGAATCAGCGATTATGGCCCCGGCTTGCCGCCGGAATTAATCGATTTTGCCGGCAAACAACCGGTTGTCAGTAAAAAACGGGGCTTGGGTGTGGGTTTATTCTTAACTTATTCGACCATTAACCGCTTGGGTGGGAAAATTCATTTTTATAACAGTGAGTCGGGCGGGGCTAATGTAGAAATTAGCCTGCCTCTTTTACATACAGAGAACCATAATGACGACGCAGGAAACCGATAAACCACGGCTGTTGCTGGTGGATGATGACGAGACTTTTTGTAAGGTGTTAAAAAACGCTTTAGAAAGAAGAAATTATGAAGTGCTGGTGGCGAATGATGTCAACACCGGCATCGCCATTGCCGAAAGCTATTTGCCTGAATATGCGGTGATTGATTTGCGTATCGGCCACGAATCCGGCTTGGAATTAGTCAAAAAACTCATTTCGCTAGATGACAATACCTCTTGTGTGATGCTAACCGGCTTTGCCAGCATCGCCACGGCAGTTGAGGCGATAAAATTGGGCGCTACGCATTATTTGACCAAGCCGGCCAATGCCGACGAAATTGTTAATGCCTTGCATAAAAATGAAGGCGATTCCTCGGTATCTATCAGCGAAAATCCATTATCGGTTAAGCGCTTAGAATGGGAGCATTTGCAAAAAGTGATGATGCAGCATGACGGCAATATTTCCGCAGCAGCCAGAGCATTAAATATGCACCGGCGCACCTTGCAGCGAAAATTAGATAAAAATCCGGTTAAGGTTTAGGTGTTTGCTAGGAATGAATACAAAATGTCATCGTTGCCACGCTAGAACACTCATGTTTATACACAAGTATTCCGGTTCACAATTTTAGGCGTTTGGGAACGCGTGAAAATAGATGAAATTTGTTGGAGCGGCCACCCGTCCGCGAACAATCGCGCACTATTCGCGGCCGGGTGGCCGCTCCCACAACTTATGTATAACGATGAGCGCTAGAACCTGGGAACGTGTGTTTACTGTTTTTGCTTGTAAATGAAGGCTGCCGTGTCTTTTTCAGGAAATCACCTTAAATGCTTTTGCACGGCGAGCTTTGCAGTGATAATAACGCTTGTTTCATAAACCCAGACAGGAGTTTGGATGATAAAAAACGCTTTTGTTAAACAACTGTTCAACAGCTTTTTAGACTTGGCGCCTATTCTTGCAGTGGTTTTAGTATTCCAGGTGTTGGTGATCCGTCAGCCTATTCCCGATGTCGGCAATTTAATTGTAGGCACTCTTTTTGTGGTGCTCGGTCTTACCTTGTTTATTCAGGGGCTTGAACAAAGCTTGTTTCCGATTGGCGAATCAATGGCTTATGCCTTTGCCAGCAAAGGCAGTTTGTTCTGGCTGTTGACTTTTGCGTTTTGTTTGGGTTTTGGTACCACGGTGGCGGAACCGGCGTTGATCGCGGTCGCCCAGGAAGCGGCCAATATTGCCTCTAAAGCCGGTATTATCGAACCCGGCGATGAGGCGATTACTTCTTATGCCTTGGGGCTGCGCTTGACTGTGGCTTTATCGGTCGGTTTTGCCATTTTGGTCGGTGTATTGCGGATTATCCGGGGCTGGCCGTTGTATTACCTGATTATTGCCGGGTATTGCGGGGTGATAGTATTGACCCCGTTTGCGCCGCCTGAAATCATCGGCATCGCTTATGATTCCGGCGGCGTTACCACTTCAACCATTACCGTGCCGCTGGTGACCGCGTTGGGCGTGGGTTTAGCCACCGCCATTAAAGGGCGCAATCCTATGACCGACGGCTTTGGTCTGATTGCCTTTGCCTCATTGACCCCCATCGTTTTTGTAATGGCTTACGGGATGCTGATATGAGCGGGTGGCTGAGCCAATTTGCGGGGGTATTGCTGGAAACCTGCCGGGATATTTTGCCGATTGCCGCGATCATTGTTGGCTTTCAGCTGCTGGTTATCCGCAAACCGGTGGCGCACCCGAAAAAAATGCTGATTGGCTTTATTTATGTGTTGCTCGGCATTGCCTTTTTTTTGGAAGGCCTGGATATGGCGCTGTTTCCGCTGGGGACGCTGATGGCCAACCAACTGACCACGCCGGAGTTTTTGGGTATAGATCCGGCTCAACAGAATGTGGCTTGGCAAGCGTATTATTGGGTGTATATCTTCGCGGCCAGCATCGGCTTTGCCACTACGCTGGCCGAACCGTCGCTGCTGGCGGTGGCGATGAAAGCCGAACAGATTTCCGGCGGCGCTATTCGTGCCTGGGGTTTGCGCTTTGCTGTGTCTATTGGTGTGGCCTTTGGCATTGCTTTGGGCGCTTATCGCATTGTCACGGGTACCGAGCTTTATTATTTTATTATTGCGGGCTACATCATTGTCATTGTGCAAACCCTGTTCTCGCCTAAATTGATTATTGGCCTGGCTTATGACTCGGGCGGCGTCACTACGTCTACGGTCACCGTGCCCTTAGTAACCGCGTTAGGTTTGGGGCTGGCTTCTACCGTTCCCGGCCGTAATCCCTTGTTAGATGGCTTCGGCTTGATCGCCTTTGCCAGTTTATGTCCTATTATTGCTGTTTTAGGTTACGCGCAAATCGCACAATGGCTTAACAAACACAGTCTTTCATCCAAACCATGAGGAAAACCATGCATTTCAAGTTAATTATCGCCTTTGTCGAAGATGACAAAACTGACCTCGTGCTCGACACCGCCCGTAAAAACGGCGCAAAAGGCGCAACCGTGGTCAATAATGCCCGTGGCGAAGGCACCAAGCAGTCGAAAACATTTTTCGGTCTGACTCTGGAAGCGCAACGCGATATGTTGTTGTTTTTGGTCGAGGAACATCTGAGTCGGCAGATTTTGGAAACCATCGCCAAGGTGGCGCAATTCGACACCAAACCCGGCACCGGTATTGCCATACAAATTGATGTCGAGGATGCCGTTGGCGTCATGCATCAGGTTGAACTATTAACCCAAGAACTTGAGGATAAAAAATATGATTGAGCCACGCACTGTCATTCGTGTTAGGGATGTGATGAAAACCGATTTCGGCACCATCGACGGCATTGCCACGGTAGAAGATGCGCTGAAAAAGATGAAAGCGTTGAAAACCGCCGTACTGATTGTTAATAAACGCCATGATGATGACGAATACGGCATGATTAATTCCGGTGATATTGCCCGTCATGTGCTGGCCAAAGACCGTGCGCCAAACCGGGTCAATGTGTATGAAATTATGAACAAGCCGGTGATTTCGGTGCGTCCCGATATGGACATCCGTTATTGTTCGCGCTTATTTGCCGATTATAATTTGGTCAGAGCGCCGGTCATTGAAAACGGCAAGATTATCGGCATGATCAGCCCCAATTCACTGGTGCTGGATGGGATGTATAAGGCTTGTAAAATAAGCTAACTCGGCTTTGTGGGAGCGGCCACCCGGTCGCGAATTAGCGTGTATTGTTCGCTGAGGTCGGAGCTCCCAACAGAACCAGCAGAATGCCTGGGTCATTCAGCTTATGTTATCTTGAATCCACATCGCACCTGTATCGACACATGCAAGCACTGATTGACTTTTTTGGTATTAAAGACCTCATTCCGCATGGCTATTGCTTGTCGTGGAGTCCGTTATTGCTGTGGTTAAATGTGATTTCGGATCTACTGATTACGCTGGCTTATTATTCCATTCCACTGACCTTGGTTTATTTTCTTCGGCGACGAAAAGATTTGCCTTATCCGGCGCTGGTCGCCCTGTTTGCCGCATTCATTGTAGCTTGCGGCACTACCCATTTATTGTCGGCCATTACGATCTGGATACCTTTGTATTGGCTGGATGGTGTACTTAAAGGCATTACCGCGATTATTTCGCTCATTGCCGCTACGCTGATGTTATGGGTTGTTCCTCGCGCGTTATCTTTACCGACCATCGCAGAATTACAAGCTGAGATACAGCAAAGAAAAATAGCCGAACAGGCGCTGCATACTGCCAATATTGAGTTACAAGAAAATGTTGTCCGTACCCGGCTATTAATGGATTCGGCGTTGGATGGCATTATCACAATGGATCATGACGGCAAGATAATGACTTGGAATACGCAGGCTGAACATATTTTCGGTTATTCCAGCGAGCAGGCATTAGGGAGCAAAGTAGCTGATTTAATTGTTCCGCCTGATTACCGGGAAAAGCATCAGCAAGGTTTATTGCGATTTGTGACAACCGGCGTATCGAACGTCATAGGTACCCGTCTGGAAGTGATAGGCCTGCGTGCCGATAACTCGGAATTCCCCATGGAGCTGGCTATCGACGCATTGGAGATAGAGGGGCGCTATTTTTTTAGCGCTTTTGTTCGCGATATTACCGAGCGCAAACAGATGGAAAATGCGTTGCGTGAAAGCGAATACCGTTGGAAATTTGCCGTTGAGGGCTCGGGCGATGGCCTTTGGGATTGGAATGTTGCAGAGGGCACTGTGTTTTTTTCCAAACGTTGGAAAGAAATGCTGGGCTTTAATGAGGACGAAGTGGGTAATAGTCTGGATGAATGGGAAAAACGCATTCACCCCGATGACAGGGCGCCCGCACAGGCCACTGTGCGGGCGTATTTTGACGGACAAACGCCCACTTATCATTCTGAGCATCGGGTCAAGTGCAAGGATGGCAACTGGAAATGGATATTGGATCGCGGCATTGTGGTCAGTCGTGATGCGGAGGGTAAGCCGTTACGGCTGATTGGAACGCATACTGATATTACCCAGCGCAAATATACTGAAGCCGAATTGACCCGTTCTAATGCCGAGTTGGAACAATTTGCCTACGCGGCCTCTCACGATATGCGCCAACCGCTGCGCATGGTGACCAGTTATTTATCGTTGATTGAAAACGCCTTGGCCGGCACCTTGAATGAAGAAAACCAACAGTGCCTTGATTTCGCGATGAATGGTGCCAAACGCATGGATGCGATGATTTTATCGTTGCTGGATTATTCGCGGGTAGGGCGTAAATCCGAAGCCAAAACCCGGATTAGCAGCAAAGCTTCGTTAGATGAAGCGCTGGCTTTTCTTAATCCTGAACTCTGCGCCTGCGCCGGCGACATTAAAGTTGGCGGCGAATGGCCTGAGTTGTTTGCCAGTCGCGATGAATTAACGTGCTTGTTGCAGAACCTGATTGGCAATGCGCTGAAATATCACTCGGAAAATCAACCGCCGCAGGTTGAGGTTTGTGGGATGGTCACGGCGCAAGCGCTACGGGTGGAAGTGCGCGATCAGGGTATCGGTATCGAGCCGAGCCACATGGACCGGTTGTTTAAAGTATTTTCGCGCTTGCAGGCGCGCAGCCGATTTGAAGGCACCGGCATCGGTTTGGCCTTATGCCGCAAAATTGTCGAGCATCACGGCGGCCGTATTGGCGTGGAGTCGGCGGGAGAAGGGCAGGGCTGTGTGTTTTGGTTTGAATTGCCGCTTGTGGACAGCGTTCATGACGCATAGCACAAGGTTCAAGCCTGCTTGGTGGTTAAACAACAGTCATTTACAGACGCTGTATCCGGCCTTGTTGCGGCGCGTGCCCGATCCGCCGGAATATCGCCGCGAACGTTTAATCACGCCCGACCATGATTTTATCGACATCGATTATTGCGGCAGCGGTACGCAACCGCTGATTATCTTGTTGCACGGTTTGACCGGCAGTTCGCAGTCGGGCTATATCAAAGGCTTGCAATGTGTCTTGCATAAACAGGGCTTGCGCAGCGCGGTGCTTAATTTTCGCGGTTGCAGCGGAACGCCGAATGACAGCGCACGTTGTTATCATTCCGGCGAAACCGAAGACCTGCATTTTTTCTACCAAACCTTGCGCCAACGCGAACCCGACACGCGATTAGGCGCGGTCGGTTTTTCTTTGGGCGGTAATGTGCTGTTAAAGTGGCTGGGCGAACGGGGTGGGCAAGTGGATTTATTTGCCGCTGCCGCCGTTTCCGTACCGTTATTGCTGGGCGTTTGTGCGACAAAACTCGATGGCGGATTTTCACGGCTGTACCGCATTAATTTATTGCGTGAGCTAAAGACCTATATGCACGATAAATTGCGCCATTTGACTCATCTGGGTCGCACTGAAGAAGTTATGAAAATCAGGGCGTTAGGCGATTTGTCGGTGATTCATTCGTTCTGGCAATATGACGATAGGGTGGTGGCCAAATTGCACGGTTTTGCTGATGTGCATGATTATTACCGGCGCTCCAGTTCGCGGCAATATCTGCACGCGATTACCGTGCCTACGCTGTTGATTCAGGCGCTTGACGATCCTTTTATGACGGCGGCGGTTTTGCCGGAAGCCAGTGAAATATCGCCGCAAGTTCGCTTGGAATTTACTCGGCACGGCGGCCATGTCGGTTTTATTTCCGGCGCTATTCCGTTCAGGCCGCGCTACTGGTTGGAACAACGGCTAACAGAATTTTTGTTGGCGGCCTGCAAGTAGGTCGCGTTATCCTTAATAAATTCAATTTCGTAACTATTCAGCTAAAAAGCAAATAGAACACGGATGGCACTGATCAAACGGATAATCACGGATAAGGCACGGTATATTTTTAAAAAAAATCTGTGTAAACCCGTACATCCGTGTCATCCGTGTTCTATTTAGTTATTTTTAACAATCCCTGAGTAGTTACCATAAATCTTATTCTTATGAAAATTTATCAGCTCTATCGACGGCAGCCGCTTAAGGTGACACGCGCGCAAGCTTGGGACTTTTTTTCGTCGCCTAAAAATCTCAATGACATCACCCCGACGTTTTTTCATGTGACCATCACTTCGCCGGTGCCGGAAAAAATTTATGCGGGTTTAATGATCAGTTATCAAATGAAAGCGGTGTTTGGTATTCCGATGGCCTGGCTGTCGGAGGTCAGTCACTGCGACGAACCCAAGCGTTTTGTCTATGAACAACGCATTGGGCCGTTCAAGTTTTGGAGTCATGAGGTGTGTTTGACCGAGACTGAAAACGGTATCGTGCTTGAAGATATTATGTTTTATGCGATGCCTTTAGGTTGGCTGGGGCAGCTGGTTAATTCACTGCTGATAGCCGACAAACTGAATTGCATCTTCGATACGCGCCGCGACTATTTGCACAATAAATGGGGTGCACCCGATAAGCCGGAATCTGACTTATAATGAGCGCATTTTTTGATTAATGGGATAGGGTTATGCGGCAAACAATTAAGGCAAAACATCAGCGCTGCTTGTCTGAGCTTAACGAGGCGGTCAATGCGTTTTTGGCTTTTAGCGAAAATCTGACCTTACTGACATCGGCTCATGTCAGGACGCAGCAAATCGCGCAAGCGGTCGAAGGCTTGCAGCAGATCTTGCGGCAAAATTTAGTGGCTAATAAGTTGGTTAAGGCGGTTGCTGAGTCGGACGCCGCCGCGCTGCTTGATGAGATTGTCGATGCCGACACCATCAGTGAACTGGAGGCTGAGGTGCTGGCGGCCGCTGGCGGCATTGAAAATAGTGAGATGATGCAGTTTTTAACCGAGATAATGGACAAGGCTGAGCGCAAATACAATTGCTTGCTGGAAAAAGCCCATGCTTATAATGCGTTGCTGAAAGGCTAGCTCAATAATTACGTTGAACAGAAAAATTCGCCAATAAAATCAACGCTTGTTTGTATTCGGACTCAGGCAGTACGCTTAATGCGCTGATGGCTTTTTGGGCTTCTTCATCGGCGCGTTGTTCCGTGTAATCAATGGCTTTGGTGCGTTGTACGATGGCGTAAACGTCGTTAAAAGCATCGCGGTCGCCATTTTTGATCGCATCAATGATGATTTGGCCTTCGCTTTCGTTGCTGTTTTGTATCGCGTAAATCAGCGGCAAAGTGGGTTTGCCTTCGGCGAGGTCATCACCGAGATTTTTGCCCAGTTCGTCGGCGCTGGCTTTGTAGTCAAGCGCGTCATCAATCAACTGAAAAGCGACACCTAAATGTTGTCCGTATAATGCCAAGCCTTGCTCGGTTTCGGCGGACGCGCCGGCAATGACAGCGGCCAGTTTGGTAGCGGCGCTGAATAAAATGGCGGTTTTTCTGGCAATGACTTCGAGGTATTTTTGTTCGGTCGTTTCGGGATTATTGCAGTTTAACAATTGCAGCACTTCGCCTTCGGCAATAGCGGTGGTGGTTTTCGACAGAATTTCCATGACCCGCATATTGCCGGTGCGTACCATCATTTCAAAGGCGCTGGAATACAGATAATCGCCAACCAAGACGCTGGCCGCGTTGCCCCAAACCGCATTGGCGGATTCTTTGCCGCGCCTTAGGTCTGAGTCGTCAACTACGTCGTCATGCAGCAAGGTCGCGGTGTGGATAAATTCAATCACTGCCGCCATCAGCAAATGGTTGTCGCTGGCGCCGCCGAGGGACTTGGCCGCCAGCAGCAACAACATCGGACGCAAGCGTTTGCCGCCGCTACCGACGATATAATGCCCCATTTGATTGATCAGGATAACGTCGGAACTTAATTCGTTAATAATCAGCTGGTCGACGGCTTTCGCCTCGGTGGCAGTTAATTTTTTAATTGAATCAAAATCAATGGGGGCGGAGGATTGTAAGTGCGATGCCATTATGTCGTGCTGCGTGTAGGTTTTGGGGTGGTTTTTCTAAGTGCAAACTATGAAAAATTAATGTTCGGGGCGATTATTATAACTGAATAATAGATTAATCGCCCACGCTATTAGCCCCATCGTTTCTTGGGTTAGGCGAGAAATAGCTAACTACTCAGCGAAAAAAAGAAATAGAACACGGACACCAACAGTAGGCGCTTTAGGCGATACGGATAGGACAGATTTACACAGATTTTTTTAGAATGCACTGTGCTTTTAATCAGTAACTATCCGTTTAACCCTTATCATCCGTGTTCTATTTGGTTATTTTAATAGTCTCTTGAGTAGTTGCGAATTTAGAAGACATTAGTGCTGGTTTCTCGCACTTCTTTAATCTCAAGGGCTATTTCTCTACGCATACGAAAATCTCGGCGTGTATGCGCAATGCTGTAGGGGATATTTGGATTTCTTTCATATTTAACCGCCGTGCGGATAATGCCTATCCATTGCCTGTCATTGTCTTCCATTTCTTTGAATCGGTTGCGGATGCGCTCAAGTTCTTGATTGCAATAGGTGATAAATCCGGCGGCATAAAATACGCTGTTTTTTAGATAATCTTGTAACGCCGCCAAATCGCCGGCAATCTCGTTAACGACCGATTCAAAGTTGCCCGGCTCTAGCGCTTTTTCCGCTTCGTTTGTTTGTTTCAGTGCGCCCGCTTCAGCCGTTGTCGCTACGACGGCGGCTTCTTGTTGTTGTGTTTTTGCACTGGCTTTAGATCGGCTGGTGACGGTTTCGGCGGGTTTGACCCAGCTGCCATGACGCAAATAATGGCTTAGGCCGCCTTCGCTTTTGGCTTTATCGCTGCCTTGATAAAAGGCTTCCAAGGTTTTAATTTCTGCTGCACGTTCGTCCAATAAGCGCTCTCTTGCTTGCAAGGGCTTGGCGATAAACGCTTCTACGGCACCCCGGCTAAAACGCAAAAAAAGCACTTGAAAGCCGTAGCGAATCCGCGCTTGTTCCTGAATTTCGTCGACATCTGAGTGCAGCAGGGTTTTGCGCACGTCTTCAGTTTCCCAAAGCAAACTTTGGGTTTTACGGGCAATTTGATCGATCAATGTTTGCAGCGCCAAGGCCAGTTGGTCAGTCAATTCTGTTTCAAATTTTCTTTGAATTTCCCGGAACAATTCTTCGCGGATTTTATAATTGCCTTCCCTTGGGTCGGGCATGGACAGGGTGCCGCCAGCGGTATAAATGCGTTTCAGTTCTTCGGGTTTGGCGGTGTCAAGATTGGACAATATTGCTTCGATTTTTTCATCATAAGCTGCACGCAGGGCAATCAGTTCGGCATGTTCGGAGCCTGCGGCATCGGCTTCTTTGCGTCCCTGAATGGCTTCCGAATACCAGCCGTCAAAATCTTTTTTAATACGTTGCCACTCACGTCCCCACCATTGATTAAACTCTTTGCCGAGCAAGTCGTCTTCGTGCAGTTCGGTTTCTTCAAAGACGCCGTAAATCGGCTCCAGCTTGAATAATATCTCATTGGCAATCTGGCGGATGGAGCCGACCAAGGCATCGCAGCGGCGTTCCAGCACGCTGGCGCGCTCGTTGTCGATGTAATAGTTGATCGAGTCTTTTAGAATGGTCATGCCGTCGGTAATGCCCAGTTTTTTCATCTTGGCTTTATCGTCAGCGCTTTTGGTGCGCCGTAGCGTGTCTTCGGACGGGATGCCAAATTCGACCAAATGAGCGCGGGCGCAAACGGGAATCATGCGGCGTTCGGGAACGGAAGGCCAATAACTGCGGTGCTTTTCGTAGGTGTCTTTAAAGTCGATTTGGTCATCCATTGCGTCGGCTTGTGTCAGCACCACAAACACTTTATCGGAGACTTTAACGCTGGGATCTTCGGAATCGGCAATGGCCAGCATTTCTTTTTCCGGGCCGGTCACTGACGGCTGTTTCATTTCTTTGGCGTAAATAATCGCATCGCAGTTTTTCAGCCGTTCAATGGCTTGTTCGGCGTGCATCAATATCCCGGAATTAAAGCCGGGCACATCATGAAAAATAATGTCGCGGTCGCTACGCAGGCGCACGGTTTTTAATTGTATGCGTTTAATGGCTAAAGATTGGGCGCGGTTTTTAAACACCGCCGATTGCAGTTGCTCGCTGATTTCGCCAATATCAATAAATTTCTGGGTAAAGCCGGTCTTTTGTTTGCCGAACTCTAAAATTTTGCTGAGGTGTTTTTCGGTGTCGTCAAAATCTTCTTGGATTTCTTTGCGCTCGCGCTCGCTTAAATTGCCCAGCAAGGCATCGCGGCGTTGTAATTGCAATTTGCTGATGTCTTCTTTGCTGTAATACTGGATAAAAAGCTCTTGGTCTTGCTCGGTTTGCGCCGACCAAATTTCGGTGCTGGTAAAGGTGCAGCGCTCCCGTGCCGAGGGCAAAATTTCCTGTTCCAGCCAGGCATTGAGTAAGGCGCTTTTACCGGCTTTTTCGAGACCGATGACAGCGACCTCAAAACGATTGGCGTGGAGTCTATCTAATTGCCGATTCAGGCGCGGTCTTTCAATATTGAGTCGATTCAATAACTCGGCAGAAATATCCACGCCGGTTTTATTAGCCAAGGTGACCAGTTTATCGGCTAGTACCGAGGTTTTTTCCAGCCTGACCAATTGTTGTTGACAGGTTTCTAACCAAGTAGTCATAAGTATTCCGGCGATATAAACAAAATAAAGTGGATGATTTTACTGCATTGTTACACTTCGCGCCTAAACAAAAAGGCGATTTTTCGTAAGCGTTTAAGGGTGTTAAATAAACAAAGCGGGTCTAACCGGTATAGCTCATATAAGCCCGGTAAGCGGCAAAAATAGATAAGCCGAGGAAGATCACGCCGCTGATTTTATGCATCAATACTAAGGGGACTTTTTGCAAAATGGTGCGCCCGGCCAGGATGCCCAATGCCGAGGTGAAGGCGAGCGCGGCGGTGGCGCCAAGCCATACGGCAATGGGTGCGGCGGTGCTGCTTAAACCGACAACAGCCAGTTGGGTTTTATCGCCAAATTCGGCGACGGTAATCAATAAAAAGGTGGTGAAGAAGATGCCGTGGCCGCTTTTTTCTTTCACTTCGCTATTTTCATCTTCCGCTTCTACGCGCAAGGAATGAATGCCGAAACCGGCGAACAGCAGGGCGACGATGGCGGCAACGATGTATTCCGGCAGCCAGCTGGCAATGGCGACGCCGAATACGGCGGCCAATGTGTTGAGAAGGGCAAATGCCGCGATGGCGCCGAGTAAGACGGGCATGGGGCGATGCCGGGAGGCCAGGGTCATGCACACGAGTTGGCTTTTGTCGCCAATTTCAGCCGCTGCAATCAGCACGAAACTGGTTAGGGTGGTTGCTGATATTTCGGCAAAATTACCGTTGCTCAGTAGCGATAAAAACAGCTGTAAGGCGCTTTGCAGGTTTTCGAAAATATGCGCGGTGCTGAGTGAGGTTAGAAGATGTTGTAAATAGTTGTGCAGATGATCCATGTTGTTTCCTGAAAAGGTTTTTTTACGGCGGATGCTGACAGGTTTGGCGTGTTGGCCGAAAGCGGGTTGGTCTGTTGCTGCTGGATTTACAGAGGGCGCGCTGTTTGCTGAACGAGGGTAGGTCAAAGCTACCCTCGTTCAGCAGGCTACAAAAATCTATTTGTGCAGTTGGTGCGGCGCGTGGGAATGAGGAAAAATCAGCTTTATCCGAGCATGTTGTCCAGCACCATCATGATGATGAAACCTATCATTAAGGCAAAGGTGGCATAGCGTGAACGGCCGTCGGAATGGGTTTCGGGGATGATTTCTTCGCTGATTACAAAGAGCATGGCGCCGGCGGCAAAGCCCATGGCTATCGGCAGGATGGGTTCAAAAACGGTGACCATAGTGATGCCGAGCAGGCCGCCTACGGGTTCGACCAGGCCGGTTAGCGTGGCAATGCCGACTGCCCGCCATTTGTTATAGCCTAGTCCGACTAAAGGCAGGGCGACGGCCAGGCCTTCGGGGATATTTTGCAGGGCAATGGCGATAGCTAACACGACGCCGTTTTTCATATCGCCTGAGCCGAAGCTGACGCCGACTGACATGCCTTCGGGGAAGTTGTGTATGGTGATGGCGATAATGAACAGCCAGACTTTTTTCAGTGAATTTAGATGAACATCGGACACTGAATCAAAATGTACATGCGGCAACTGGCGGTCGGCGTAATGCAAAAACAGGGCGCCAATTAACATGCCTGCAGACACGATATAAATGCCTTGCCCCGGCCAGATTTGGTTGCCGTAGTTTAGACCCGGAACCAGTAGGGAAAAGGCAGTGGCGGCGAGCATGACACCGGCGGCGGCACCCAGCATGCTGTTAAACAGGTTTTTGGAGATGTCCTTGAAAAACAGGGCGGGCAAGGCGCCAACCCCGGTAGCCAACCCTGCCAGGATGCTGGCAAAAAAGCCGATGACAACAATGCGGCCAAAAACGATGTACAAGAAACCGAATACGATGAGTTGTGATAACAGGAATAATCCCGCTATGGTTGCCCAGCGTTTTAGCGGCGGCATCGCCAGTAGTTTTTGATAGTTTTCGCTGGCTTTTAGCGCGGCTATTTTGTCCTCAAAATTGCGTTGCCATTGCGTTACAGTCGTTGTTGTTAATGTCATGAGGTTTACCCGTATCGGCTTTTGATTTGGAATGTGCGCGGGGCATTATAACCAAATACCTGATTGCTTGGGTTTGTTTGTAATACGGCGGTTAGTGTCTGGCGTGGATTTAAGGCTTGAGCCGCCTATTTTTTAGGCAATAAAAAGCCCGCATAAAGCGGGCGTGTTGAGTGCTGTTATTATTATTGTTTAGTTGCTATTGTTACAACTCGACCCAAGCAGTGTCACTTATTTTGTTATTATTATCAGCTAGTCTAAAAAGACTAATTCCCCCTCTTAGTCGGTTATTAAACCGGACTCAATCCGTCAAGTCGGGGCGAATTTTATGCAAATGACTGTCTATTGTCTATTTAAAAATAGGGATTAGCGGTTTAAAAAATAGTTTATAAAAAATAATCAATAAATACAGGTTGTTATGGAACTTTAGCCGATTCTAATAGAGTAAATAACAGGCAGTCAGTGCCTTTCTATTCAGGTAGTATTCAGGTTTCATTGGTTGCGCCTCGCTTCTTTTTCTTCATTGATAAAGAAATTCAAGCGCTCATTGAGGATGGATGAGAGTTGGAAGCTAAGGTTTTTTGCCTGCTGCGCCAGTTGTATTTGCAAAATGGCATCTTTTGTTTGCCCGGTCGCATAGTAGTATTCGGCAAGATAACGGTGCGATTCGGCGGGGTTATTTAAGTTGCTATACACTTGCGCCAGCAGTTGCCAATAAATCGGTTTTTGCTGGGTTTTTGGCTTTAGTTGTAACAGGTTTTTCCGCGCTGATTCGGCGTTCCCGGTTTTCAGTAAGGCATTGATGTATTCAAGTTTAATGGCCTGGTTGTCAGGAAATTGTTCGCTCAGTTTTTTATAGCGCGCCAAGGCGGTATTGTAATTTTTGGCATCCAGCGCGGTCTGGGCAAGGGCGCTTAGGTATTGCGTTTGATTGGGATATTCTTGGCTCAGCTGTTGAAAAATGCTTTCCGCTTCCGCGAATTTTTGCAGATTCAGCGCCTGCAAGCCAAGACCGTAGCGGGCAATGGCGCGTTGTTCGGTGGTGCCTTGAGTGGAGCGGGACTGGAAATATTTAAGCGTGTCGTCGGTGTTAGTGCTGGTCAGTACCCGCAGTTTTGCTTTGGTCAGTTGGTAACCTAGTGAGTCCGGGTATTGTTTATAAGGATAAATTTCGGCGCGGCCTCGGGTGTCGGAAATGCGCGAGGCGGTCACCGGGTGAGTTCTTAAAAACTCGGGGGTATTTTGTCCATAATAGCGGGTGGATTGCTGTAGGCGCTCAAAAAAGGTGGGCATACTGCGCGGGTCGTATTGAGAACTGGCTAAGGTTTGCATACCGACGCGATCGGCCTCTGCTTCATTTTCGCGGGTAAAATCAATTTGAAACTGCAGGCTGCCGGCCTGAATCGCAATAATTGCCGCTTGACCCAATGCGGGTGATTGTGTGCCCAATAAAATGGCGGCCAAAGTTGCGGCGGCGGTGGGGATCGATAAGCGGTTGGCGGCTTCGTAAGCGCGGTATAAATGGCGCTGGGTGACGTGGGCAATTTCGTGCGCCATGACGGAGGCCAATTCGCTTTCAGCTTCGGTGATTAAGATTAAGCCGGAATTGACGCCGATATAGCCGCCGGGACCGGCAAACGCGTTAATGTTGTTGTCCAGCACGACAAAAAAATGGAAGGGATTGCCGGGCGCATCGCTATTGGTTGTCAGTCTTTCGCCGATAGTTTGAATGTATTGCTGGATTTCGGCGTCTTGATTGATGGTAATTTGCGAATGCAGACTGCGAAAAAAAGCTTCGCCAAATTCTTTTTCTTCGGCGGGTGTAATGAGCGTGCCGGTCGAATCCCCCATGTCGGGCAATTCTATTTTACTGGTAAGACCCAGATCAAGCTCACGCGCTTGCGACGAAAGAGGGGAGAGCAGGGCGAGGCTAATAGCCAGTGCGACAGCGGCGGGTTTTACGTTCATACGATGAGGCTGAATGGGCTAACTGTTTTTCAATCATCCTATTGTCCCCGCCCGTTTTGCGTTTTATCGGGCAGATAGGATGGGACTGCTCTATTGTTCCAGATATTCTTTGGATTCGCAAAGCGAGAGCAAGATGGATTGATTGCGGCCATTTTGTTTGGCTTGATAGAGCGCGGTGTCTGCTTTGTTTAACAGATTGTCATTATTTTCCGGAATGCCGGAGCAGACCCCGATACTGATGGTTATTTGATGAAATAAGGGGGATTTTATATGCGGTATGGCCAAGTCAAAAACAGCAACTCTGAGTTTTTCGGCAAATTGTTCGGCGATGTTCTGAGCTAAATGCGGCATGACCAGCACGAATTCTTCGCCGCCGTAACGTGCGACGATGTCGGTGGCGCGTGATAATTGTGATTTTAATGCGTTGGCGACCAATTTGATGACGGTGTCGCCGGCGATGTGTCCGTAATGGTCGTTATAAGGTTTAAAAAAATCGATGTCGACCATGAAAATGGATAGCGGGTATTTTTGTCTTTTAGCGTCGGCTACAGCTATTTCGTAGTGGGCGTCGAAAAACCGGCGGTTGCAAATATCGGTCAGGCCGTCTGTGGTGGCTTCTTTTTTGAGTATTTCCGAATGGGAGCGCAGTATTTTTTCGCGTTTAATCGAGTTGCTGGAATCGGTAATTTGAATCAGGCAGCAGGCTTCATTGTGCTGTGAGCGAATCGGCGCCATGCTGATTGATTGATACATGCGGGCTTGTTGCAGGTCTGGCTCGATTTTATGATACAAGGGCAGCGGTGTGCGGTGCAGTGCGGTGGATAAAACCACCGGCAGTTTGTGCGCTAGACAGTTTTTCAGTGCGGACAGGAAGGCGGGAGATACGGGTTCCGAAAACACCTGTTCAAGTGGCAAGTTCAATGCGTCGGCTTCTTCGATGCCGCTGTGTTTGGCGATCCAATGATTCCAGAGTAATACCTGTCTCGCCGCATTAACAACACACAGACCGATATTGAGTGCGTTGCAGATGTCTGCTATCTCAAAATGCTTTGCGCTTGAGGGCATTGGCGCGATTGTTCCCGTCTGTATTACAGTGCTGCGGACATCGGCTGTATGCAGGTTAGCAGGCTGGGTAAGTAGGCTATCGGTCATGAAAGTTTGCCAAGAAATTGGTCGACATGAGAGACCAGATTGGTCAGTGAGGCGGAACTGAGCAGAAATACCAGATTGCCGGCGGTATGCCGTTTTTCGATGGCAAGGTCAATGTGCAGCACCATGACATAAGGTTGGTTGCTATCCTGCCGGAGTTTATACAGTATCTCGTCAGCTGAAGCTACGGTGTAATGGGGCAGTGAGCTTTCCAGGGTAAAGCTGAGTATGTCGGCCATTGCCGACAAGCAGGCGTTTAGGATGATGTTGCCTAATTCGCACATGGCTTCATGTTCAAATTCTGCGAGTTCCTCGGGCGCCATTTGCGAGCCCATCATATCGCTAACGATTTTTAAGGCTTGTTCTTCAGTAAATAACAGCACGGCTTCGGCATTAAAGGGGCCGCTAAAGTGTTGATTGACCGCGCCAAACCGGCCGCTGTTGAGTGATAATGTGGCGGCGTTGATGTCTTCTGCGTTAATCAGTTGCACCGAGGGCACGGAAATGCGCACTTCGTCCCCGACAATCTCGCTCAGGCTCAATGCAGCACGGCCTGCGCCGATGCTGAATACTTCTGCTAAGGCATCAAGATGAAGTTCGCTGAGGCTATTCATTTAAGCTTTTGCAAAATAATCTAAGGCGAGGGTAATTGATTTTTCTGTGACCGGTTTTGATACCAATATTGTGCCCAGGGAGCGTGCGCGTTCCTGGTGTGTTTCCTGAATGTTTGCCGAGAAAATAACGATTTTTATCGAAGGGTGTTTGGCTAATATTTGTTCGGCGGCATCAGTCCCTGGGATGCCCGGCATGTTGATGTCCATGGTGCAGAAGTCAGGTTGCTCGACGTCGACCATTGCGATAGCGTCTTCGCCGCAGGCAGCTTCAGACGTGATCCAGTCCGGGCGCTGAGCCATAATGTGTGAGCGGATTAACATTCTCGATACTTTGCTGTCATCGACGATCAAAATTTTTTTTGCTGAGTTATCCACGGGCATGATTTTTTTCTTGATTTAAACTTTCGATATTCTACCCTGAAAAATAACAGGGTGCGAAGGTATTTTAGGGTTAGCTGTATGGGCTATAAGACTGATTTATCGATTTAGATTGACGGCTTTTGCGGCCTGATGTTGTCGCGAATTGCGCTAATGGCTCTTGACATTAGCGCAATTATAAATAAGCGGTGCGGGTTAGAAATTGACGTTGCCCTGTATCCAGACTTTTTGCGTGTCGGTAGAAAAGCTGTCGGCATCGTAATTGGCATATTTAGCCAGCAGCGAATAATGTTTGCCGAATTTTTTTACCGCTTGAAAATCCCACTCTTTGCCGTAGTGTGCATTGCCGGTATCGTCGGTAAAGTCGTGATAAATGCCTGATAAGACCAAGCTGTCGTTATCCATGAATTTGGCGCTGACGGTGCCGAATACATCACGGATGCCATCGACCGGCGTGGCTAGAAATACATCAGCCCAGCCTTGGAAGGCGTGGTTAGTGCCCAGTGGCGTGTCGAAGGTTTTGTTTCTGCCTGAACCGTTAAGCTGTTCCATGGCGCCTTGAAAGCTGACGTTATAGGCGGCAAAGCCTCCCATCAGATTAAAGCGGTTGGCCTGATAATTACTCGAATGCTTGTAATCTTCCTGATAGCTCCATTCAGCGGTGTACAGCACGCTGTAGTGGTCATAGAATTTTTTCGGCTTGGCGCTGTTGATAAAACGTAAGCCGTAAGTTTGACTGGATTTTTCAAAATTTTCGCTTTGGGTGTAATCCAGCCAATAGCCATAGCCGATTAAATTGCCGTAGTCGCCGAGGTTATAGTTCGCATTCGCTATGGGCGCGTTGACGGTTTCGGAGGTCGCGGTAAAAGTTTGTACGTTACCGATATAGCCGACATTAAGCGCCAGATTTTTAATTGAATTGTTGGTGATTAATGCTGAATCGAAGGTGGTTTCCAATTGCCGCCAGCCGACATTGCCGATAAAGCGGTCATCATCGAACTTGATGCGTTGTCGCCCGCCTTTAATGACGGTATCGGGAACGCCGGCATAACTGATCCACATTTGGTTAAGCTCGTTGTAGCCGGGATCTGCAACCGTGGAATAGCCCGGTTTATTGCCGCGTCCATTGTTGTAATCGGATTGCAATACATGGGTGCCTTCATATTCGACAAAACCTTGCACCCCGTGAAAGACCGGTGACAGCAAGCCTAATCGCGTGCGGATAGTGTTGGCATTGGCGGTTTTTTGCGGCCCCCGGTCTTGGTCGGCGTGTTCATAACGGTAATTGGTATCTATCTTCACTGCGCCACCATTGCCGAATTTAAGCGCATCTTCGATTGTTTGAGTGGTGTCGGCGGATACCGGACTGGCCGCGCTTGCTAGTGATAGCAATGCTATTGATAGCGCGCCAGAAGGTGATTTTTGTGGTTGCGGCATGACGCCTCCTGTTATTTGCAGATAGAAAAACGAATTTATTATAGTTCTATTTATTGTTTTTCATGTGGATGTGCGGTTATTTTGATAAACAAGTTAACGTTATCGTTTCAACTTATTAAATTTACATTGTTTTATTAGTATCTGCCTTTGTGGGCTTGTTTTTAACGTCTTTATTTGGCATTCGGCTTATCTCAGCATCGTGCGGCGCGAGTTGCAAAGGTGCCGTGTTTGCTAACATATCGGCCAGTGTCGCGGTGTCCAGGACTTGCAAATAGGCATTGCCGGCGCACGCTAATAAGTGCTTTAAGCCGCAACTGGGCAGTAATTGGCAACGCTGCTGTACCGGATCAAAACATTCAACCCAATTAAAGTGTGTTTCCATACTGCGCACCACCTCGCCGATGCTAATCATTTCCGGCGGGTGCTGCAATGATATGCCGCCGCCTTTGCCACGGGTTGTTTTAATAAAGCCCTTGCCGCCCAGTTGATGCACCACTTTTACCAAATGATTGCGTGAAATGTTAAAGAAATCAGCGATTTCTGTGATATTTGCCTGCCGATTCGGTGACATGGACAGATAAATTAATACCCTGAGTGCGTAGTCGGTGTAGCGGGTAATTTGCATATTGCTTGCTGTTGGGAAAAGAATTATATTAGAAAACTGTATTTGGAATATACCTTTTAGATAAGGAGTCTATTCTTGTCGTGCTATTAAGTGCTGAAATTATAGCGCAAGCCGGTATTTGATAAAGGCGATATAGTGGTTTTCAGGGCAGCGCGGTGAAAACTCAAATTATTTAACACACAAGCGAGAATTTTATGTCTATTGATAATGTCGCACTCAGCAAACAGTCGCGGGCTCTGTGGTTAAGCACCGTTGCCTTCACCACCTGTTTTGCAGTATGGACCATTTTTTCTATCATCGGCTTGCAAATTCAGAAAGATTTGAACTTAAGCGAAACCGAATTCGGTTTGCTGGTCGGCACGCCAATACTTTCAGGTTCGCTAATCCGCTTGATGCTGGGCATCTGGAGCGATCAATACGGCGGCCGTATTGTTTATTTGTGCGTGATGGTGACGGCGGCGATTGCCACATTCTTGTTGACCATCGTTGAAACTTATACGATGTTTTTGGTGACAGCGCTCGGCATCGGTGTTGCCGGCGGTTCGTTTGCTGTCGGCATCGCTTATGTGTCGCGCTGGTATCCCAAAGAAAAACAAGGCACAGCGCTAGGCATTTTTGGCCTTGGCAATGTCGGTGCGGCAGTGACCAAATTTGTCGCGCCATTTGTGATGGTGGCTTTTGGCTGGCATGCGGTAGCGCAGATTTGGGCGGCCGCTCTGTTATTGATGGCGGTTATCTTCTGGTTTGTGACCGAAGACGAGCCTATGCTTAAACAGCGCCGCGATTCCGGCATCAAGCCCGAATCATTTATTAAGCAGCTGGAACCGCTGAAAGATATGCGGGTCTGGCGCTTTTCGTTGTATTACTTCTGCGTATTCGGTGCTTTTGTCGCCTTGGCGTTGTGGCTGCCGCGCTATCTGGTCGGCGCTTACGGTTTTGATATTAAGTCGGCCGGCATGTTGGCGGCGGCCTATTCCATTTTTGCCAGTCTGTTTCGTGCGCTGGGCGGCTGGTTATCCGACCGCTATGGTGCGCGCTTGTTGATGTACTGGACATTTATTGTCGCTACCATTTGCACGTTTTTCCTGTCCTATCCGCCTACCGATTATATCGTTCACGGCATTAAGGGCGATATTAGCTTTAGTCTGGCGATTCAACCGGCAGGCTTTATCTTGCTGATTTCGGTGCTGGGTCTGTTCATGTCGTTCGGCAAGGCTGCTGTGTACAAACATATCCCGGTTTATTATCCCGATAATGTCGGCGCGGTCGGCGGTGCGGTCGGCATGATAGGCGGTCTGGGCGGTTTTTTACTGCCGTTGACTTTCGGCATGTTGAACGATTTGACCGGCATCTGGAGCAGCTGTTTTATGTTACTGTTCGCATTGATGGCGACTGCGCTGATCTGGATGCATTTTTCCATCGTGCGCATGGAACGCCGCGTCTTGCCTGAGCTGACTCAAATATCCAAAGATCTGCCAGAATTAAGCCATCCATCGCCATTGGTGCTGACCGAGTGGAATCCTGAAGAGGCCGGTTTTTGGGAAAAGACCGGCAAGCGTATCGCCACTCGTAATCTGTGGATCAGCATCCCCGCATTGCTGCTGGCGTTTGCGGTGTGGATGGTGTGGAGCGTGGTGGTGATTAACCTGCCCAGCATCGGTTTTAAATATACCACCAACGAATTGTTCTGGTTGGCGGCCTTACCGGGTCTGTCTGGCGCGACCTTACGTATTTTCTATTCCTTCATGGTGCCGATTTTCGGAGGCCGTCGCTGGACGACGATTAGCACCGCTTCGTTATTATTGCCGTCGTTATGGATAGGTTTCGCAGTACAAAATCCGGACACACCTTATGTGTTGATGGTGGTGCTGGCTTTGTTATGCGGTTTTGGCGGCGGCAATTTTGCCTCCAGCATGGCCAATATCAGCTTTTTTTATCCGCAATCACAAAAAGGTACAGCCTTGGGTTTGAATGCCGGTTTGGGTAATTTGGGCGTTAGCACCGTGCAGTTTGTGGTGCCTTTGGTGATTGCAGCCGGTGTGTTCGGTTCATTGGGCGGCGATCCGCAAACCTGGGTCAAAGGCGCGGTGACTAAATCCATTTGGCTGCAAAATGCCGGTTTTATTTGGGTGCCGTTTATCATCGTCACCAGCATCGCGGCGTGGTTCGGCATGAATGATATTGCTTCGGCTAAAGCGTCGTTTAAAGAGCAAGCTATCATTTTCAAACGCAAACATAACTGGCTGATGTGCTGGCTTTACACCGGCACTTTTGGTTCGTTTATCGGTTACGCAGCGGGTTTTCCGATGCTGATTAAAATCCTGTTTCCCGATGTTAATCCAACCGAATACGCCTTTTTGGGGCCACTGGTTGGCGCATTAATCAGACCGGTCGGCGGTTGGTTGGCCGATAAATTGGGCGGCGCCAGAGTCACGCTGTGGAATTTCGTCATCATGATAGCCGCTGTATTCGGTGTGTTGCATTTTATGCCTTCGGCGGACAATGCAGGCGATTTCTGGGGCTTTCTGGCGATGTTCATGCTGTTATTTATCACCACCGGCATCGGCAACGGTTCCACTTTTCGCATGATTCCAGTTATCTTTATGACCGAGCGTTTATGCGAGGTAAAAGGGCAGGGCGATGAAGTGATTGCCAAAGCCAGAAAGGATGCGGCCAAAGAAGCGGCGGCGGTGCTGGGTTTTAGTTCAGCGATTGCAGCTTACGGCGCGTTTTTTATCCCCAAAAGTTACGGCACCGCAATCAGCATGACCGGCACGCCGGATGCCGCCTTGTATTGTTTTATTGCTTTTTATTTGGTGTGCATAGTCATTACTTGGTGGTATTACGCACGTAAAACAGCGGCTATGCCTTGTTAAAATGACGTAGGGGCAATCCCTTGTGGTTGCCCCAACAGCCGCTTAGGTCAGGTTAGCGATAGCGTAACCCGACACAATACAACAAAAGCGTCGGGTTACGGCAAGCCTAATCCGACCTACAAATATAGGTAAATCTTATGAGCCATTTCCTAGACCGCTTGCTGTTTTTTAAGAAAAAAGTCGAACCCTTTTCTGGTGATCACGGCGTGGTGACCAATGAAGACCGAAGCTGGGAGAATAGCTATCGCTCGCGCTGGCAGCACGACAAGATCGTGCGCTCCACGCATGGCGTCAATTGCACCGGCTCTTGCAGCTGGAAAATCTACGTTAAAAACGGCTTGGTGACCTGGGAAACCCAGCAAACCGATTACCCGCGCACCCGTCCCGATTTGCCGAATCACGAACCGCGTGGCTGTCCGCGTGGCGCCAGTTATTCCTGGTATTTGTACAGCGCCAACCGGCTTAAATATCCGTTGATTCGCGGCCGTTTGGTCAGATTGTGGCGCGAGGCTCGGAAGACTTTAGACCCGGTCGATGCCTGGGCATCCATCGTCGAAGACCCCGCTAAAACCGCAGAATACAAGTCGGTACGCGGTTTGGGCGGTTTGGTTCGCGCTAATTGGGACGAAGTCAACGAAATCATCGCGGCGGCTAATATTTACACGGCCAAAACTTTCGGCCCCGACCGCATTATCGGTTTTTCGCCGATTCCAGCCATGTCGATGGTGTCTTATGCAGCTGGCAGCCGTTATCTGTCGCTGATCGGCGGCGTCAGCATGAGTTTTTACGACTGGTATTGCGATTTGCCGCCCGCATCGCCGCAAACCTGGGGTGAGCAAACCGATGTGCCGGAATCTGCCGATTGGTATAACGCCGGATTTTTGATGCTGTGGGGTTCGAATGTGCCGCAAACCCGCACCCCGGACGCTCATTTCATGACCGAAGCGCGTTATAAAGGCGCAAAAGTCGTGGTGGTCAGCCCTGATTATTCGGAGGCCAGCAAGTTTGCCGATTTATGGCTGCATCCGAAGCAAGGCACCGATGCCGCGCTGGCGATGGCGATAGGTCATGTGATATTGAAAGAGTTTCATGTCGAGCGCCAAAGCCCGTATTTCAATCAGTATGTGCGCGAAAATACCGACTTGCCGTTTTTGGTGATGCTGAAAGAACAGGACGGCGGCTATGTGCAGGATAGATTCCTTAGAGCGTCGGACTTTTTAGGTGACTTAGGCCAAGACAATAATCCCGATTGGAAAACGGTCGCCTACGATGACATCAACGGCCAGATTGTCCCGCCTTGCGGTTCTATCGGTTTTCGTTGGGGCGAAAGCGGGCATTGGAATATCGAACAAAAAACCGTCGATAATCAGGCGGTGCAATTACGCTTGAGCTTGATTGATAGCAAAGACGCTGTCGTCAGTGTCGGTTTTCCGTATTTCGGCGGCTCCAAGCATCCGCATTTTACCCATTCCGCCCACGATGCGATTCAACGGCGCAATGTGCCGGTGAAAAAAATCACCTTGGCCGATGGCAGCGAAGTGTTGGCGACCACGGTATTTGATTTGCTGGTGGCCAACTACGGCATAGATCGCGGCTTAGGCGGTGGTAATGTCGCTGCTTCTTATGACGAAGACTTTCCGTATACCCCCGCATGGCAGGAAAAAATCACCGGCGTATCGCGGAAAAATGTGATTGCGGTGGCGCGGGAATTTGCGACCAATGCCGAAAAAACCCAAGGCCGTTCGATGGTGATTTTGGGTGCCGGTATCAATCATTGGTATCACATGGACATGAATTATCGCGGCATCATGAACATGCTGATGCTGTGCGGTTGCGTCGGTCAATCCGGCGGCGGTTGGGCGCATTATGTCGGACAGGAAAAACTGCGTCCGCAAACCGGCTGGCTGCCGCTGGCGTTCGGTCTGGACTGGAAACGTCCGCCCCGGCAGATGAACAGCACCTCGTTTTTTTACAACCACACCAGCCAATGGCGTTACGAAAAGCTCAAAGTGCATGAAATTTTGTCGCCAACGGCTAATCCTGCCGACTGGCAAGGCAGCCTGATCGATTTTAACGTGCGTTCCGAGCGCATGGGCTGGCTGCCGTCTGCGCCGCAACTGCAAGCCAATCCGTTGCAAGTGGTCAAAGACGCGGCAGAAGCGAAACAAGAGCCGATTGACTATGTGGTCAAATCGCTGAAAAGCGGCAAGCTGAAAATGTCCTGCGAAGACCCGGATAATCCGCAAAACTTTCCGCGCAATATGTTTGTCTGGCGCTCCAATTTATTAGGCTCATCGGGCAAAGGCCATGAATACTTTTTGAAATATTTGCTGGGCACGCAACACGGTTTGCAGGGCAAAGATCTAGGCGATTCCGGCGATAAACCCTCGGAAGTCGAATGGCATGAAAATGCCGCAGAAGGTAAACTCGATTTGCTGGTAACGCTGGATTTTCGGATGTCCACGACTTGTCTGTATTCGGACATCATTTTGCCGACCGCAACTTGGTACGAGAAAAACGACCTGAACACCTCGGATATGCACCCGTTCATTCATCCATTGTCCAAGGCTGTCGACCCCGCTTGGGAATCGCGTTCCGATTGGGATATATATAAAGGGTTAGCCAAGAAATTTTCCGAACTGACCGTAGGCCATTTGGGCGTAGAAAAAGATATAGTCGCGGTGCCGATTTTGCATGACACACCGGCAGAACTGGCGCAGCCGCTGGATGTCAAGGATTGGAAAAAAGGCGAATGCGAACCGATTCCGGGCAAAACCATGCCGACATTAGTCGTGGTTGAGCGCGATTATCCGAACACCTACAAGATGTTCACCTCGCTCGGGCCGTTGATGAGCAAAGTCGGCAATGGCGGCAAAGGTATAGCCTGGAATACCGAGACCGAAGTCAAGCAACTGGGTGAGTTGAACCGGCTAGTGACTGACGAAGGCATCAGCAAAGGTCTGCCGCGCATCGAATCCGATATTGATGCGACTGAAGTGATTTTGATGCTGGCACCGGAAACCAACGGCCATGTCGCGGTTAAAGCGTGGGCGGCGTTGAGCAAAATCACCGGACGCGATCACACTCATTTGGCCTTGCCGCGTGAAGACGACCTTATCCGTTTCCATGATGTGCAGGCGCAACCGCGCAAGATTATTTCGTCGCCGACTTGGAGCGGCGTGGAATCCGAGCATGTTTGTTATAACGCCTGTTACACCAATGTTCACGAGCGGATTCCTTGGCGCACACTGACCGGCCGCCAGCAGTTTTATCAGGATCACAGTTGGATGCGGGCGTTTGGCGAGACTTTGTGCGTCTACAAGCCGCCGGTTGATACCCGTTCCATTGCGCCGATTTTGGGGCAAAAAACCAACGGTAATGATGAGATCGTGCTGAATTTCCTGACGCCGCATCAAAAATGGGGCATACATAGCACTTATACCGATAACCTGTTGATGCTGACCTTGTCGCGCGGTGGGCCGATTGTGTGGATGGGTGAGGTCGACGCGGCGAAAGTCGGCATCAAGGATAACGACTGGATAGAAGCCTACAACGTCAACGGCGCGCTGGTCGCGAGAGCTGTAGTCAGCCAACGCGTCCCCGAAGGGATGTGCATGATGTATCACGCCCAGGAAAAAACCGTCAACACGCCGGGATCGGAAACCACCGGCGGACGCGGCGGCATTCATAACTCGGTGACACGTGCGACGCTCAAACCCACGCACATGATCGGCGGTTACGCCCAGTTAAGTTACGGCTTTAACTATTACGGCACGGTCGGTTCCAATCGGGACGAATTTGTGATTATCCGTAAGATGAGCAATGTGGATTGGCTGGATGAAGAACCTGCTCAAGATGCCAATCAGCAAGAAGAGGGTGCATAAATGACTAATCAATCCAAAAAGCCGCGCAATATCCGCGCACAAATAGGCATGGTGCTAAATCTCGACAAATGCATCGGCTGTCACACTTGCTCTATCACCTGTAAAAACGTCTGGACTTCGCGTAAAGGGGTTGAATATGCGTGGTTTAACAATGTCGAAACCAAGCCGGGTGTAGGTTTTCCGCAGCAATGGGAAAATCAGGACAAATGGAACGGCGGTTGGGTGCGTAAAATCAACGGCAAGATAGAACCGCGCCAAGGCGGCAAGCACATGATATTGCGCAATATTTTCGCCAATCCTGATTTACCGTCAATCGACGATTATTACGAACCGTTCGATTTCGATTATCAGCATTTGCATAGCGCCAAAGAATCGAAAAATCCGCCGACGGCGCGGCCTTATTCGGTGATTACCGGCGAGCGCATGGAAAAAATCGAAGGCGGGCCGAATTGGGAGGAAATTCTGGGTACCGAGTTTTCGTCACGTTCGCGCGATGTCAATTTCGATAACATACAAAAAGACATGTACGGTGAATTTGAAAATACCTTCATGATGTATTTGCCGCGTTTGTGCGAACATTGCCTGAACCCGACCTGCGTTGCGGCCTGTCCCAGCGGCTCGATCTACAAGCGCGAAGAAGACGGCATTGTGTTGATCGACCAGGACAAATGCCGAGGCTGGCGCATGTGCGTTTCCGCCTGTCCGTACAAGAAAATCTACTACAACTGGGAAACCGGAAAATCGGAAAAATGCACCTTCTGCTACCCGCGTATCGAAGCCGGGGAGCCGACCGTTTGCTCGGAAACCTGCGTCGGGCGGATTCGTTATTTAGGCGTGTTGTTGTATGACGCCGACCGTATCGAAACTGCTGCAAGCTGCGAGAACGAGCAGGATTTGTATCAGCAACAACTGGATGTTTTCCTCGATCCTAATGATGAGGATGTGATTGCGGAGGCGCGGGCGGCCGGCATTCCCGAATCCTGGCTGACTGCGGCCAAGGAATCGCCGGTTTATAAAATGGCGATAGACTGGAAAGTCGCGTTTCCGCTGCATCCTGAGTTCCGCACCCTGCCGATGGTTTGGTATGTGCCGCCGCTATCGCCGATTCAGTCGGCAGCGGAAAACGACCAAATCGGCATGGATGGCGACATTCCCGACGTGCGTTCGTTGCGTATTCCGGTGCAGTATTTGGCTAACTTGCTGACGGCGGGTAAAGAAGAGCCGGTTGTATTGGGCTTGGAGCGGATGCTGGCGATGCGGGCTTACATGCGCAGCCTTACCGTCGATGGCGTGGTCAATACCGCTGTCTTGGAGCGCGTGGGTTTGAGCCAGTTGCAGGTTGAAGACATGTACCGTTATATGGCGATTGCCAATTACGAAGACCGTTTTGTGATTCCAAGCAGCCATCGCGAATACGCCAGCTCAACTTTCGATGCTTACGGCGAGCAAGGCGGTTGCGGATTCAGTTTCGGCAGCGGATGTTCTACGGGCAATACTGACACCAATTTGTTTGGCGGCAACAGTAAGCCGCAACGTGGCGGCGGCATTCCGATCAAGATTCCGATTAAAGTTGAAGCGGCAAAATAAGGAATCATGATGCAAACACTAAAAGTTCTATCGCTACTGCTGAGCTATCCCGAAGCCGAGATGCTGGACGCATTAGACGAAATGGCGGCGGTCGTCGAACAGGAAAATCTGCTGCTGGATGACCATAAAAAATCGGTACTGGCGCTGATAGCTTCGTATCGCGGCGTTGATTTGCTGGATGTGCAGGAAGATTATGTGGCGCTATTTGACAGGGGACGATTTTTGTCGCTGCATATATTCGAGCATGTTCACGGCGAATCCCGCGACCGCGGACAGGCTATGGTTAACCTGCTGCACATGTACGAAGCGCACGGTTTTGAAATATCCAGCCATGAACTGCCGGATTACATCCCGTTATTTTTGGAATTTCTATCGCAGCAAGAACAGGCCGAAGCGGTGCAGCTATTGCACGACGCGATGCCGGTGTTAAGTTTGCTGGGCGCACGTTTAAGCGAGCGCGGTAGCGAGTTCAGTGCAGTTTTCGATGCCTTGGCAGGTTTTGCCGGTGAACCCGAAGCGCTGGAAGAAATCCGCCTGCAAGCCGCAACCGAAGGCGAGGATTCTACCCTGGTCAATATGGATGAAATTTGGGAAGAAGAAGCCGTTAGTTTCATGGGAGCAGGGGAGGCGTGCAAAAGCCAAACCGCCACTGTCAGTCCAATCACCATCACGCCGCGCGATCAGTTGGTAAAAGCGCAAAACCGTTCCCTTTAAGAAGGAGTCAATCGTGGATTATCTCAATACCTTATTATTCGGCTATTACCCTTATGTCGCCATCAGCGTATTTTTTATCGGCAGCCTGGCGCGTTATGATCGTGACCAATACACCTGGCGCACCGGTTCCAGTCAATTTTTGCGCGCCGATGAATTAAGGTTGGGTAGCAATTTATTTCATATCGGCATTTTGTTGCTGTTCGTCGGACATTTTGTCGGCCTGTTGACGCCGCCTGCGGTTTATCATGCCTTAGGCCTGTCAACGTCGGCCAAACAAATCCTGGCTGTGGTTGCCGGTGGCGTTTTCGGCGGTGTGTGTTTAAAAGGCATCATTATCCTGATACGCCGCCGCCTGACCGATGCCCGGATTCGTGCTACCAGCAGCCGCATGGATATTTTCATCTTGCTGTTGATCGGCGTACAGCTGGCGCTGGGTCTCTTGACCTTGCCGATTTCGCTTTATCATTATGACGGCGCCAATATGCTGCTGCTGGGGGAATGGGCGCAACGCATCGTGACCTTTCGTAGCGGCGCGGCAGATCAAGTTAGCGAGATGGGTATCATCTTTAAATTGCATTTATTCTTAGGACAGACCTTATTCCTGGTTTTTCCTTTTTCTCGCTTGGTGCATGTGTGGAGTGTGCCGCTGGGCTATGTCACGCGGCCTTATCAAGTTGTGCGTCGGCGTTAATTTACCATCGGGTGATGAAAATCTCTCAAACCAAATAGGGGCATTGAAAGCATTTTATTCACCACGAAGAATATGATTTCGTGGTGATAATTTATTAATGAGACGTTACACACCTATGACAACTAGCGCTGAAATCATTGGCTATTTAGCCGCGACACTAACTACTGCTTCATTCGTTCCGCAGGCGATCTTGACGATTAGAACCAGGAACACTGAATCGCTTTCCTTGGGTATGTACAGCACCTTTACTCTGGGTGTGCTGTGCTGGCTTATTTACGGCATTCATCTCGGCGACAAGGCCATTATCTTTGCCAATGCGATTACCTTATTATTAGCCGCCTCGATATTAAGCTTCAAGATTTACAATATGATACGCAAGGCTAAAGACTAAGAGCTTCAGGTTTACTCCGGCTGAAGAATCTCTATGGCATTACCGTCGGGATCGCGACAAAACAAGGCTTTTCGTCCGGATTTGCTCATGCTGTAGATAACGCCTTTTTCATCCAGAACTTGCCGAATCGGCGCCAGTTCCTGCACGGTTAAGGCAACGTGCCGGTCGCGGCCTCCATGTTCGGGACGGCCGGTGGTGGCGTCTGGATTGTTCAGTTCCAGCAAATGAATCTGTTGGGCGCCGAGCTGAAACCAGGCGCCGGGGAAACCTAAGTCAGGCCGTTCGGTTTGCTGCATACCGAGAATATCACGGTAAAAAGCCACCGATGTTTCAGTGTCGGTGACAATCAGGCTGGCATGATGCAAGGTGTAATTAAATGTAGGCATTAAGGTTACAAGCCTTTGACGGTTGTTAACACGTCCTGCGCATGACCTTCGGGATTGACGCCGTAAGCGGCCTCAACCAATACGCCTTGTTTGTCGATGATGAAGGTGGAACGAAGAATGGCCATGCTTTTAACGCCGTTTTTTTCGCGTTCCTGCCAGACACCATAGCTTTCGCAGAGTTCGCCATCGACATCGGCCAGTAAATCTAATTTCAGGCCGAATTTTTTAATGAAATCGCCGTGGCTGGCGCAAGAATCTTTGCTGACGCCGATTACCACGGTATCGGCTTTGGCAAACTCTTCGGCAAGCTGGGTGAACTGGTTGGCTTCTATGGTGCAGCCTGGGGTGTCGTCCTTGGGATAAAAATACAACACGACATTCTTTTTGCCCAGATAATCGGACAGGCTAACGGCTTCGTTGTCTTGGTTTTTTGAGTTGAATTGCGGTGCGGGTTGGTTTTTTTCCAGCATGGGAGACTCCTTGAAACAGGGGGAATTGAAACTTGTGAGAGCGGCCACCCGGCCACGAACAATGATGCAGTTCGCGGCCGAGTGGCCGCTCCCACTGTTATTACACTCAGGCTTTATTTTCGCCGCCAAACAATTCCAGCAAACGCGGGACAAAATTAGCCAGTTCCAGCGACATGATGGAAAAATCCACATCAAAGCGCTCAGCTTCGGAATCACTGTCAATATCGGCCACCTGATCCTGAATCAAATCAAGAAATTTCAAGCGCTTAACGGCCAGATTTTCATCGATAATGAATGACAGGCGGTCTGCCCAGTTCACCGCCAGCTTGATCACTTCCTTGCCGGTGTCCAGATGGTTTTTGATTTCCGGCAGGCTCAGGTCATGGCGTTTACAGCGGATAATGCCGCCTTCCTCTTCCGGCGCGCGCAATTCGCATTCGTCTTCAACAGTAAGATCGTCCGGCGTTTTATTGTTGACCAGCCATTCGGTCATGACTTTGACCGGTTTTTCGATGGTGTTCAGCGGCACGGCCGGTAACGAGCCTAATGTTTTACGCAAATTGCTCAACAAATCTTCGGCTTTTTTGGCTGATGCCGAATCGATAATCAGCCAGCCGCCTTTAGGGTCGATGTAGGCGTAAGTTTTGTTGGAGAAAGTGAACGCCCGGGGCAGCAATTCAAAGATCAGTTCATCCTTGATTTCAGTGCGTTCTTTTTTGGAGAGTTTGCGCCCTTGTTGCTCTTCGGTTTCGGCAATTTTTTCCTGCATCATTTCGTTGACGACCGAGGCAGGCAACACGCGTTCTTCTTTTTTTCCGCAAACCATCAAAAAGCCGTTCGCGCTATGCACCAATTGTTCGGACGATTTTCCTATCGGCGAAGTCCAGCCAAAGGTGAATTCTTCATGGCTGCCGCAAGGGCGAAACGCCATTTGTTCGAGTTTTAGTTCCAGGTCGGCTGGAGCTAAAGTGAATTCTTCAGTAAGACGAAAAATACTTAAATTTTTAAACCACATGTGTAACGAAACCCTGGTAATTAAAATGACTGCGTATTATCGCAAATTTGGCGGAACAAAAATAAAGTAAATGAGATTTAAATAATGGAACGCGGATGACACGGATGGGGCGGATTTACACGGTTTTTTTAATCAGTGATTATCCTGCTCATGGCTCATGGTTTGACAAGGCCTTTCGTTTTAATCAGCCTTCCTGTCCAGCCAGCAAGCGCTGAATATTACTCTTATGCCGCCATAACAAAAAAACCGTCATCATCAATGAAGCGGCAACAATCGCCTCATTGCCGGTTATAAACCAGGCGAAAATCGGCGACAGGGTCGAGGCAACTAATGCAGATAACGATGAAATCTTGCCCAGTTTGTAAATCAAAAACCAGGTTACCATGAAGGCAAAACCGAGTGCCCAAGAAAATCCGAGCAACACGCCGACCGATGTTGCTACCCCTTTGCCGCCTTTAAAACCGAAAAACAGCGGATAAAGGTGGCCGATAAAGGCGGCCAAGCCGGTTGCTGCGATGAGTTCGGCGGGCAGTCCCAATAAGTTTGCGGCATAGACCGGCAGCAAGCCTTTTAGCGAATCACCCAGCAGCGTAATTGCCGCCGCTTTTTTACCGCCGATGCGCATGACGTTGGTAGCGCCGGGATTGCCCGAACCCTGTTCGCGGGGGTCGGGTAAGCCCATCAGTCGGCAAATAAGTATGGCACTGGAAATTGAGCCTATCAAATAGGCGGCTGGGACAAATAACCATTCAATCATTGGATAACCTTTTCATCATTTTGAACTTGTAAGCAACGGGTGTTTCCCTGATACTTACGCCTTTAAAAAAAGCACGCATCATAACCGGAAAACATTATGGACATCATATTTTTAGGCGGCCTGGAAGTAGAAACGATCATCGGCATTTACGATTGGGAAAGGGTGACTAGGCAAACGGTTGCCCTCGATATTGAGATGGCCTGGGACATTCGGCGAGCCGCCGAAACCGACGAGATTCAATACGCACTTGATTACAAGACAGTTTCTCAGCGTATTGTGGCTTTTGTTGAGGCCAGCGAGTTTTTGCTGGTGGAAAAGTTAATCTCGGAAATAGCCGAGCTTATCCGTAACGAATTTAATGTGCCGTGGGTGAAAATAACGCTGAACAAAAAAGGCGCCATCACGGTTGCCCGCGATGTCGGCATTATCATTGAGCGTGGAGTGCGGCCATCGTGACCACGGGCTACATCAGCATAGGCAGTAATATCAACAAGGAGATTCACGTCCCCGCCAGTCTCTATGCGCTTGAACAAACCTTTGGCAAGCTGACGGTTTCAAGTGTTTATGAATCTGAATCGGTCGGCTTTAGCGGCGATGTTTTTTACAATCTGGTGGTAGGTTTCGATTCCGACTTGGAGGTGAAGGAGGTCACCAGGTTGCTGCGACAAATCGAATTGGATAATGGCCGTACCCGCGACAGCCGGAAATTTGCCGCGCGTACCTTGGATTTGGATTTGTTGCTGTACGGCGATTTAATTATCAACGATGGCCGCTTGCAAATACCCCGCGATGAAATCGAGCATTATGCTTTTGTGTTGGAGCCTTTGGCGGAAATTGCCCCGAATCTGCAGCATCCGATTAGTCATATCAGCTATGCCGAGCTTTGGGACAGGTTCGACAAGTCCAAGCTGGCGCAACATAAAGTCACGCCATCTTGGGCTTCAGCAGAATAAGGTGCGTCCGCCATCAACACTGAGTATCTGGCCGGTGATGTAGTTGGCATCGTTAACCAAAAACAGCACCGCTTTGGCAATGTCATCCGGTTCGCCGCTACGCTTTAACGCCACCCGTTGCAATATCTCCGTTTTGGCGGCATCGGATAAATCATTGTCCGGCCAGATGATCGCGCCCGGCGCTACGCCGTTGACCCGAACTTTGGGGCCGAGTTCTTTGGCCAGAATCTTGGTCATCGCGGCCAGTCCGGCTTTGGCGATGCTGTACACGGGATAGCCGCTTAAACCGCGTTCGGCATGGATGTCGACAATGTTGACAATGCAGCCGTTATTGTCGGCCAAGGTTTTTGCCAAAGCTTGTGCCAGAAAAAACGGCGCTTTCAGGTTGCTGCCGACTAATTCATCCCATTGCGTTTCAGTCACTTCCGCCATCGCTGTCGGATAAAAGGACGAGGCATTATTGATCAGCACATCAATGCCGCCCCACGCCAACTTGGCGGCTTCGGCAAGCGCCTTCAATTCAGCCATGTTCAGCAAATCGGCCTGCATGATTTTGGCCGAATCGGGGCGCGCTTGATTCAACTCGGCGCAAAGCTGTTGTGCATCTCTCGCCGACGAGCGGTAATGCAAAAACACGTTGCAGCCCGCGCTATGCAAGCGCCGCGCACAGGCCGCGCCGATGCGTTTGGCGGCGCCGGTAATCAGCACGTTTTTCATTGCGTGGGATTGGCCAGACTTTTGCTCGCCACTTCGTAAACATCCTTGGAAATCGCTTCGGTGTTGATAATCCGCTCCAGTTGCGCCTTGATCAGCGCTTGCCGGCCTTCATCATAACGGCGCCATGAGGTTAAGGCGCCCACCATGCGCGAGGCAATCTGCGGGTTCAAGATGTTCAGCGCGATAATTTGGTCGGCGAGGAAGCGGTAACCCTGGCCGTTGGCGGCATGAAAATGCAGCGGGTTGGCTTGGCTGAAGGCGCCGATTAACGACCTGACCCGGTTTGGATTTTTCAAGTCGAATGCCGGATGCTGCATCAACGCCTGCACGGTGGCAAAAGTGTCGGGCATACTGTTGGCCGCTTGCAACGCAAACCATTTGTCGATGACCAGGGCTTCGTCGCGCCACTGCCGGTAAAAGCTGTCCAGACAATGTTGCTTGGCCGGATGCGGGTTGTTGACGATAACCGCCAGCGCCGTCATTTGGTCGGTCATGTTTTTCGCGCTGTTAAATTGCTGCTGCGCCAGTTGCTGAATGTCTTTGTTTTCCAGTTTGCCAAGATAACTCAGGCAGGTGTTTTTGATGCGTCTGCGCCCGATTGCACCGGCATCGAAGTGCCCGGATTCATCTTTATGATGCTCGCTGTATAAGTGCTGGAACTGGCTTTGCAGCTGTTCGGCTAATGTCTGGATGACAAATTCGCGGGCGGCATGGATGGCGTCGACATCGACCACCGGCATTTGTTCGGCCAGATACGTTTCCGAGGGTAGCGTTAACAGCAGCGAAAAATACGACAAGTCGGCCCACGCTTGTTCCAGCACCTGTTTAAAGGCATGGATCATAATCGGGTTGATCTGTAATTCCCGGCCGTTTTGTAAATCGGCAATAAGCCCGGCAATAACCTGTCCGGCCAGTTGCTGTCCGGCTTCCCAGCGGTTAAATGTGTCGCTGTCGTGGCTTAATAAAAACGCCAATTCATCCAGGCTGCGCTCCATCACCAGTTTAACCGGCGCGGAAAAACCGCGAAGTATCGAAAACACCGGCTGTTCAGCCAAGCCGCTAAACGTAAAGGCTTGTTCGGCTTCGGTCAGTTGCAGTATGACTTGATGGTCGCCCTGAGCATTGCAAGGCAGGGCAGAGCCGTCTTTATTAAGTAAACCCACGGTGACCGGAATATGCAGCGGTTCTTTAACAGCTTGTCCCGGCGTTGGCGGACAGCTTTGGCTTAGGTTCAAGGTCAGTGTTTGTGCGGCTGCGTCATAATGCTGTTTCACCGTGAGTACCGGCGTTCCGGCCTGCGCGTACCAGCGGCGAAATTGGGTCAAGTCAATGCTGTTGGCGGCTTCCATTGCGCTGACGAAATCATCGCAAGTCACCGCTTGGCCGTCGTGGCGCTCAAAATACAAATCGCTGCCTTTGCGGAAACCGTCCGCGCCGAGCAGCGTGTGAATCATGCGCACTACTTCCGCGCCTTTTTCGTACACGGTCAGGGTGTAAAAATTGTTGATTTCGATGTAGGCATCGGGGCGTATCGGATGCGCCAGTGGCCCGGCGTCTTCGGCAAACTGGCGGGTGCGTAGCGCGATTACGTCCTCAATGCGTTTGACCGCTTTGGACGTGCGGTCGCCGGTAAATTCCTGGTCGCGGAATACGGTGAAGCCTTCTTTCAAGCTGAGCTGGAACCAGTCCCGGCAGGTGATGCGGTTGCCAGTCCAGTTGTGGAAATATTCATGGGCGATGACGCCTTCGATATGCTCATAATCCGAATCGGTCGCGGTATCGGGGCGCGCCAGCACAAACTTGGTGTTGAACACGTTAAGCCCTTTGTTTTCCATTGCGCCCATATTGAAATGGCTCACCGCGACGATCATGTATAAATCCAGGTCGTATTCGCGGCCATACACCTGTTCGTCCCATAGCATTGCATTTTTTAGCGATTGCATGGCATGGCTGCATTTGTCGATGTCGTGTTTTTCGACAAAAATTTGCAGGTCGATGGTGCGGCCGGATTGCGTGGTGAAGTTGTCTTCTATGCGTTCGAGTTGTCCGGCCACCAGCGCGAACAAATAACAGGGCTTATGGAACGGGTCTTCCCAGGTTACCCAATGGCGGTTATCCGGCAGCTCGCCTTGGGCGATTTTGTTGCCGTTGGATAGCAATACCGGGTAGCGGTCTTTGTCGCCGGTCAGCGTGGTGGTGAACAGCGTCATCACGTCGGGGCGGTCGAGAAAATAGGTGATTTTGCGGAAACCTTCGGCTTCGCACTGGGTGCATAACATGCCGTTGGACAGATACAGGCCTTCCAGTGCGGTGTTGGCTTTCGGGTTAATCGCGTTTTCGATGGTCAGTACAAAACGTTGCTGCTGCGGAACCTGATGAATGACCAGCGTGTCCTGAGTTTGCAGATAGTGGTTCTGGCTTAAATCATCGCCGTCATCAAGGGCAATACGGATCAATTTCAGGTTTTCGCCCGACAAAGTCAAGGCGCTGTCTTGGGACTGGCTTGCAGGATTGCGGCTGAGTGTAAGCCGCGAACTGACCAGCGTGTTTTCGTCATCAAGGCTGAAATTTAACGCGACACTGTGAATCAGATAGTCGGGGACGGTGTAGTCTTTCAGATAAATGGTTTGTGGATTTGCGTCGCGCATGAATGTTACCTGTGGTGATGGGCCAAAATCGTGTGATGTTTGGCCGCGAAAATAGAAAGCAATAACCAAGCGGTGATAAAACAGACGCCGCCAAGCGGGGTGATCATGCCCAGCCATTTTAAACTCAGCAGTGCCAGTAAATACAAACTGCCGGAAAATAGCAGGATGCCGATAAACATCAGCCAGCCGGCCCAGTGCAATAATTTGGAGTCGGGCGCTTGCCGATGAAACAGGGCGATAGCGATTAATCCGAGCGCATGGTACATCTGATAAGTTGCCCCGGTTTGGTAGATTGTCAATAGCTCCGGGCTGAGGATGGCTTTTAAACCATGAGCGCCGAACGCGCCCATAGCGACGCCGACTAAGGCGCTTAACGCGCCGAGCAATAAAAAGGGCATTATTTTTCCAGAAGCCTTGGCATCAGTTGCACCAGATTGCAGGGGCGGGTGCGGTGGTCGAGCTGTTCTTTGATCAAGTCATCCCACGCGGTGCGGCAGGCGCCCGACGAGCCGGGCAGACAAAAAATATAAGTGGCATTGGCGACACCGGCAATCGCCCGGGACTGTATAGTTGACGTCTTAATATCCTGATAGGACAGCATTCTGAATACTTCGCCAAAGCCGTCAAGAGTTTTGTCCAGCAAGGGCGCTACGGCTTCGGGCGTGCCATCCCGGCCGGTGACGCCAGTGCCGCCGGTGCTGATGATGACATTGACCTGAGCATCGGCAATCCAGTTGGAAACCGCCGCTCTGATTTGATAAATGTCGTCAGGCACTATTTTTTTTTCCAGTAGCCGATGCCCGGCATCGCTTACGCGCTCTGCCAGCGTGTTGCCGGACACGTCGTCGGCCTCGCTGCGGCTATCGGAAACGACCAGAATGGCGATGGTTAGGGGGATGAATTGTCTGTCTGTGGTCATGTTTGATTGATGTTTAATGTTTATAGAACACGAATAGCTTGATTAGGCAATTCCCTGAAAAAGAACATAAATAAGGCCATTTCCTGAAAAAAGCATACTCAAATAATTGTCCACGAAAAGCACGAAAAACACGAAAAACCAAAAAAGTAGGGTAACTACTGAGGCCTGAATTACCTGGGCTGTAGCGTATTTTTTGACTTAAAAACCAGAAAAAATCGACAAAAAAGTCACTTTTCTGCCATTTTTGCTTAGTAAAACCGCCGCAAGCCACGAATCAATAGCCTGAGTAGTTACAAAGTAGGTATACCCAAGCGATACAAAAATAAGCAATGCTATTATTTTCGCTGCTTTTTTTTCGTGGCTTTCGTGCTTTTCGTGGACTCTGTTTTTCTACAGCTTTCGATCATTAGGGAGCATTCTTTCTTAGAAATTACCTATGCGTCGTTACTTTAACACAACAAAGAAGCCTTCCTGTCCGCGCTGTATGTTAATCAGCAAGGGGCCGTTCGGGTCAACGACCTGTTTTAATTCTTCGAGTGTGCGCACACGGTAGCGGTTGGCCGACACGATGACGTCGCCGGGTCGTAAGCCGATGCGCCAGGCGCTGGAGGTGGTGTCGATTTTTTCAATTAACACGCCTTCAACCTGGCTTTTTAACGGGACGCTTAATACCGTGCCTTGCAAGGTCGGATGCAGTTTGTTGCCAACCAATTGCGGCATTTCCTGCTTGCCGATGGTTGCCGTTACCCGTTTTTTCTCATTACCTCGGTAATATTCCAGTTCCACGTTGTCGCCAATCTGCATCAGGCCGACGATATTACGGATGTCGTGGCTGTTTTTGATCGGACGATTATTAGCAGCGACAATAATATCGCCCGGCTCCAGGCCTGCTTTCGCAGCGGGCGAGTTGCTTTCAATGCGGCTGATCGCTGCGCCGTGTTTGTTTTGCAGGTTAAACGCTTTGACCAGTTCGGGGGTCAAATCCTGCGTGGTCACACCGAGCAAGCCGCGCCGAACTTCGCCGTGTTTGACCAGCGATTCCTTGATGGTCATCACCATGTTGGACGGAATCGCAAAGCCTATGCCGACATTGCCGCCGCTGGGCGCGAGAATAGCGGTGTTCATGCCGATAAATTCGCCGCGCAGATTGACCAGCGCGCCGCCGGAATTGCCGGGATTGATCGACGCGTCAGTCTGGATAAAATCTTCGTAACCTTCTATGCCGAGACCTGAACGACCTAAAGCGCTGACGATGCCGGAGGTGACCGTTTGCCCCAAACCGAACGGATTGCCGATAGCGACAACGAAATCGCCGACCCGCAGCTGGCTGGAATCGGCAATCGGCAGCATGGTCAGGTTTTCGGCGGGAATTTGTATGATGGCAACATCGGCCTCGGGGTCGGTGCCGACTAATTTAGCATTGAGCTGGCGGCCGTCGGTTAAGGTCACCAGAATTTTGTCGGCCTTGTCGATGACATGATTATTAGTCAGCACAAAGCCCTGGCTGCTGTCGATAATGACGCCGGAACCTAAGCTGTTTTTTTGTTGTTGGCGCGGTTGGTTGGGTACGTTGAAAAAATGCTGGAAAAACGGGTCCTGCATTAACGGATTTTGGCCAAGCTGGATGTTGGTTGAGGTGGAAATATTGACCACCGCCGGCATGCTGCGCTCAAGCATCGGTGCCAGCGATGGTAAAAGCTGGCCTTCAATATAAGACGGCAATGCTGCCTGAGCAATTGAGCTGAGCGCAAAATAAATAGACAAAAAAGTGATCGATAAGCGTTGTTGGCTTGATTTAGTCTTCATCATGGTTTTCCGCAGTTTGTTAATGTGTTGAGGCATAATATATGTGTGAAAATGTTTAATGCAAGGTGTGCTAAAGTAGATTTTTTAAATACTTGGCTCTGTCATTTCCTTGTTATCTTGCTTAGAATACTTAAATGGCCGTAGATGTCACTTCTGAAGATAGACTGATTATTCATAAACTAATCCCGCTGGCGACGATAGCGGGCACTCAGTTTGATGCCTTATGTACAAAAATTACGGTCGAAGAAATACACGATGATTTTTTATTTAAAAAGGGTGATATAAGTTCCGAGCTTGTGTATTTAATCAGTGGCGAAGTGACGCTTCAGGCCGCCGGGATGGTGGTTGAAGTGATTGCCGCGAACAGCGATTCGGCCAAATTTGCATTGGCACACCAAATTCCAAGAAAAATCGATGCTGTCGCGAATGGAACGGTTCGTTTTTTTCGCTTGGATGCCGATATTATTAAAAATCTCCCCCCCCTTGTTTATAAGGCTGCTAAAGAGGACAACAGTTACATGGTCATTGACGAGACTGAAAACGATCCAGATGACTGGATGACGGCGTTATTGCGATCGCCTATTTTTCAGCGTCTTCCGCCTGCCAATCTGCAAAAAATATTAATGGGTTTGGAGGCCGTTCATTTTAACAAGGGCGAAACCATACTGGAGCAGGGTGGCATAGGCGATTATTATTACCTGATTAAAAACGGACAATGTCTGTTAACGCGCAAACCCTCGCCTAATGCAAAGGACATTAAACTGGCTCAGTTGGGCAACGGCGATACTTTTGGCGAGGATTCGTTACTGTCCGGCGCGCCCAGAAACGTCACCATTACCGCGCTGACTGACATTACGTTGCTGCGGCTGGACAAAAAACAATTTGTCTCGTTAATAAAAGAGCCGTCGTTAAAGTTTATCGATTTTGCCCAAATGCAGCAGGCCGTTCAACAGGGTGCAGTGCTGCTCGATGTCCGTTCGCAGGACGATTATGACCAGCACCATATTGATGGCAGCATCAGCGCGCCTTTTTTTACCTTACGGATGCAGCTTAAAACCTTAAGCCATGACAAGCCTGTGGTTGTAGTTTGCCAAGACGGCAAGGTTAGCGAGGCGGCGGCGTTTTTATTGCTCAGAAATAAAATCGAGGCCATGATCTTAAAGGGCGGCATGGACAGTCTGGCGCCTAAACCGGCTATTGCAGATGACCTTGAACTGCCAGAGGAACATGCAACGTCACTTTCTGTTGATGAGCGTCCTGGTCGCATTGATCAGGAAAATGAGCCGCTAACGCGAGTGGATAATTCGGTGCCGGTGCCAGCCAGTAGTGCTTCTGCCAGTATATTGGACGATCAAATTAAGGCGCTTAAAGTGGAAAATGAGGCGCTGAAAAATGCCAATCAGCAGCTAAATGATAAGTGCATGAAATTGGAATTTGATAAGCAACATGCTGAAAAGCAATGCCGGATACTGCATAAGCAGATGGAGAAATTGACCCAGGTTCTGGATAAATTGAAAGGCGGGTAAAGCCGTATTGGAAAGCTACATCCGGCTTGCGTTCATTGAATGCAAGCCGGCGTATAAATCAAATAACTATTTGATTTTAGCTTCTTTGTAAATCACATGTTTACGGACAACAGGATCAAATTTATTGATCTCCATTTTTTCGGGCATCGACCGTTTGTATTTAGTGGAGGTATAAAAGTGCCCAGAACCTACAGATGAGATCAGTTTAATATTATCGCGCATTTTTAAATCCTCTAAAGCGACC
>JAUYMY010000079.1 GCA_030699385.1 Methylobacter sp. | reverse complement strand
TAAGTTGTTGTTTATAATGAATAAACAATTTACACGGGAATGAATTAACGCTTATTAAGAGTGGCAAAATTTTCGAAAATTTTTCACTATTTTTTCGCTTTCTGAATTTCTTGCTCCTGAAAAACTGGGAAACTTCAGTTGCCTCATACAAGGCGGCATCGGCGCGATGCAAAACCGCTTCGCTGCTCTGATCATTGACCGAAACATAAGTGCCGCCGATACTGACGGTAATCTGCACCGGCCCTGCTTCATGCTCAATGCGCATCGCCGCGACTTGTGCGCGCAAGCGTTCGGCCATTGCCAGCGCATCTTTTTGGTCGGCACCGGACAGCAAAATGGCAAACTCTTCGCCGCCCAGACGCGCCGGCACATCAATAGTACGCGTGGTGCTGCGCGTAATATCAGCAAACGCTTTTAATACCTCATCGCCAGTCCCGTGGCCGTAAACATCGTTCACCCGCTTAAAAAAGTCCAAATCCAGCATTAACAACACCGCCGAATAATTCGACAAACGCGCCACTTTCGCCCGCTCCTGCTCCAGTTGCTCCATAAATACACGGCGGTTAAACAAGCCGGTCAACGGGTCGGTGCTGGCCAATTTTTGTAATTGTTCCTCCAGTGCCTTACGCTCACTAATATCTTCTTTAATGCCGATAAAATGAGTGATGTCACCCGCACTATTTTTCACCGGCGCAATGCTCAATTCTTCGTGATACAAATGGCCATCCTTGTGTTTGTTAATCAGCTCGCCGCGCCAATGCTCTCCGGCCATAATGACGGCCCACATAGCCTGATAAAAATCCTGACTCTGTAAACCTGAACTAACCAGTTCACTCGGTTTACGCCCCACCGCCTCTTCCGGCTGGTAACCGGTTAATTTGCCAAAAGCAGAATTCGCCCAGATCACCACGGCCTGGGTATCGGTGATGACAATACCGTTTGCCGCCGCTTCCAATGCCGCTATCAGCAAGCTGTTACGCGCTTCCATTTCGGTACGCAACAGCGCATAACGAATCGTCCTGGCCAAACCGTCATAACCGAAATCGCCCTTGACCATATAATCGACCGCACCCGCCTCCAAAGCAGTCAACGCAAAATTAGTGTCGCCGCGTCCGCTGAGCACCACAATCGGCGTAGTGGGCGCCATGGTGCGGGCATTTTGAACAGTCGCCAAACCTTCCGAGTCGGGCAGCGATAAATCCAGCAACATCACATCAAAGGCAGAACCTGCCAAACACTGTTGCGCCTCATCAAGCGATTGCGCCCACGTTACCGCAAAACCTTCGCCGCTGGTTTGGCGTAATTTCATTTTCACCAAATGGGCATCGCCGTCTTCGTCTTCTATCAGCAATACCCGAATCACTTTATCCGGTGTCATAACTTAAAACCTTGAGGCAAGCGCACCAAACTAAACCAATAATCACCAATCTGTTGAACCGCACTGACAAACTGCGGCATGTCCACCGGCTTGGTGATGTAACTGGTCGCGCCCAGCTGATAAGAATGCACCACATCGCTTTCGACACTGGAGGTAGTCAGCACCACCGTTGGAATACTTCTAAAACGCTCGTCCGCCTTGATGACTGCCAGGAATTCGCAGCCGTTCATGCGCGGCATGTTCAAGTCGAGAAAAATCAAATCAGGGCGCGGCGCGTCGGCATATTTTTCTGTGCGATTTAAAAAATCCAGACCTTCGCGCCCATCAACCACATGATGCAAATTAGCCAATATTTTGGCCTCTTTTAAAGCCATTTTCACCAGATAAGCATCCGAAGGCTCATCTTCCAAGAGTAAAATTTCAACGACGTTGGGGTGACCTGTTTGCTTATTCATTAGTTATGTAGCCTTTTATCTGCTTGATAGATGAATGGGGTCTTGTAACTTCTCATCAATAACGGGTAAAAAGATTAATGACCCTTTCAGTGCTTAATGGGTTTGGGAGGCTTGATGTTGCCGGTAGGTATTGACATCCTCCCCCAGCTAAAGCAAGGGGATTCCTGATTGCTCAGGAGTGGGATTGTATCGCTACTGCCCACTGGTTTCTGCTGCTGACGGCATTATTGCACCGTTCACTTCACAGACTAGCCCCGTCAGCCCGACAGTTATTTTACTTTTTAAAACGGTTATTCAGGCTTCACACTGTTTGCTTGGTTTTCGCGAGTTGTGATTTTGAAGTCTTTTAGGCCACCCACTTAAGTCGGGACAATCGACAAATAACCGGGAACGCCGAGCCCTAGCTCGGCAGTATTGATCATTGAGGGTAATCGCCAAGCTGGGGCTTGGCGTTCCCAGCCACTCTCTTCAAACTGTCCCGGATTAAGTAGGTATCCGCCTTTTAAAACTTAAGTTGCCGTCATTGAGAGAGCCGACAGCATCCTCTGGTAGCAAGAGGTCGATTTTAACACGATGGAAGGATTTAACACGATGAGAAATACGAAACTAAGTCGCTTACATCCCCGCCCTGAACGGCGGGGTTTTACGCTACTCATGGATAAATATTTCCTGCAAATAATGCACGGTACAAACGCAATTCAAACTACACGGCCACTTTGCGGCGCGTAGGCATCAAAGGTCTAACTTGCTCGCCATGTTATGAACATCTACAACGGCAATTCAAACCAAAACATACAGCCCTGCCCTTCGCCAGCCGATTCCACACCAATGCTGCCGCCATGATGCTCGACAATCTTACGGCACAAGGCTAAGCCCACGCCGGTGCCTTCAAAACGGCTGCGCGCCTGCAAGCGCGAAAACACCTTGAACAAGCGGTTGATTTGGCTGGGGTCGATGCCGATGCCCTGATCGCGCACGGCGACCCGTAGCACGATGCCGCGCACCTCGCCATGAATATCAACTTGCGGCGGCCTATCCTCGGGATGATATTTCAGCGCATTGCCAATCAGATTTTGCAGCAAGCGCGTCAATTCATCAGGGCTGGCAAATAATTCCGACCAGTCGCCGCTGACCTTAACCGCACCACCGCAAGCGCTGATTTCAGGTTGCAAAAAAGCCAGTGCCTCGTCTAAAGCGACTTTGCTACTGAGCCGGGTTTTATCTTCACAAACCCGGCCAATGCGCGAATACTCCAGCAATGACAAAATCATCGCATCCATGCGCTTGGCGCCGTTCAGCGCAAAATCGAGGCACTGCCGGGTTTCTTCATCCAATTTTCCGGCTAAAGCGCTTTCAATCAGCGCCAAATAACTGCTGACCATACGTAAGGGCTGGCGCATGTCGTGCGACACCGCGTAGGCAAATTGCTCCAACTCGGCATTGGAACGGGTCAGCTCGGCTTCGATTTGTTTGCGCTCGCTAATGTCGTACAGTATGACCACATGCACGCCGGTAAAATCGTAATTAAGCGCCGCCGCCGTGACCATGGCGGTTTTAATGCTGTTGTCCTTGCAGCAAATGGCCAGCTCCAATGGCGCAAACTCGGCCTGTTCCTGTTTGGCCTGTTCCAATTCCGATTGCCAAGTACTTTCCACCCACTGCCGATATTCGGGGTCGGGATAGGCCTTCTGCCACCATGCGGACAACGTGGGAATATCAGCCAAAGTATAGCCAAAGGTTTGTACAAACGCCTGATTAAGAAAGGTAATATTCAATTGATCATCATTCAATACCATCGGCACCGGCGACGCTTCAATAATTGAGCGGAATTTTGCCTCACTGGCTTTTAGCTCATGCTCCGCCCGCTTGCGTTCGCTGATGTCATGAAAATAACCGGCCATATATTCATCGTCGTTGTACGCCAAATAACTCACCGAAAGTTCGACCGGGACTTCCCGCCCCGAGGCAAGGCAGTGAACCGTCTCAAGCACAAAACCTTTCTCGGCCTTTATCTGTTGCCACACGGCTTCAAGGTCGGCCTCGGTTTTAAAGTTAGGGTCCCAATCGGGTATGCGCCATTGCAGCAATTGCTCACGCGTTACGCCAAAGTGTCGGCAGGTCGAGTCATTGACAAACACAAACCTGGAATCCTGCTTTGCGCTGATCAAAAACATGCAATCCGATGCCATCTCAAACAGGCTATGGAATAGCCCCAGTTTATGCTCATGCTGCAAGCGTTCGGTGATGTTTTCATGACTGACTACAACACCCTGACGCGAGCCTTGCAAAGGCGACACATTCATCTGAAACCAGCGCTGTTCATCGGGTGAGTGGCATGGGTACTCCAACAGAAAGCTATCTTGCTCACCGGTTAGCACCGCTAAAATGCCGCTACGGGCGCTATTGGACTCATCGCCATAGCTCCCGTCACAAGCCTCCAGATAATTAACCCCCTGCATATCCCGACTAAATTCCGGCATGGCATTGTCTTGGGCAAACTGCCGCCAGGCCTTGTTGACGGCAACAATAACGCCCTGTGCATCGAGCACCGCAATCTGCGCTGTTAATGAATCGAGAATACTGACATTAAATGCATTGCTGTCACGCAGCTCATCTTCCAATTTCCTGCGTTCGCTGATGTCGGTATGCGTGCCAATCATACGCAGAGGCTTGCCCTCCGCATCGCGGCTGACCACGATGCCGCGCGCCAATACCCATTTGTAGTGGCCGTCCTTACAAAGAAGTCGGTGTTCGATGCTATAAACCGGGATTTTGCCGTCGAAATAAGCCTGCAATGTAGCGGATACCACTGCCTTGTCGTCAGCATGTATGCGTTGCTCCCATGCCTCAAAATGATTGTGCAGTTCGTTGTCGCCAAAACCTATCATGCCTTTCCAACGCTTGGAAAAAAACACTGTGTTGTTGGCAATATCCCAGTCCCACAAGCCATCACCCGAACCTTCGACAGCAAATTTCCAGCGGTATTCGCTTTCACGCAGCGCTGTTTCCATCCGCTTACGCACACTGATGTCCTGCCCGCTACACAGCACGACCTGCTTGCCATCGAGTTGCGCCGGAACCAGTTTGATAAAACAGGTGATTTTTTCACCATCAAGCTTGAGATGATGCCATTCAAAACTCTGCACCCTACCCTTTTCGACCGTCTGTAACAGACGCTCTGCCTTGACAGCCGAAGCTTCACCGTCAGGTTGCTGTTCCGGCGATATGTCCAGCGGACTAAGACCCAGCACCGAGGCTGCATCTAAAAAACCGAACATCCGCGCCGCCGCCGCATTACAACCGATAAAACGCCGGTCAGCCATGATCCACATCGCTTCCGGCGAATGCTCGAACAGCATGGCGAAACGTTGCTCGCCTTGCCTAATCCGGCGATTTTGCAGCAGCAGATTCGCGCCCGCGCCCGCCAACAACAGCCCCAACATAAAAATCGCCACAATCCAGGCCGTGTACTTATGCCACAGATCGGTCAGGTTAAAATCCGGTATCATATCAAAAGGCGGTAAACGCAATTCTTTAAGCAAATTGACGACCGGCATATAGTCAGCCGGAATGGTAAAGCCGAAGATATGCATCGCACGCAACGCGGCCGTGTCTTTTTCCAGCAAAAACAGGGCCGCAGTAACATGACGGGCCAGTTTTTCATCGGTCTGCGGCAGCGCTGCAAACGGCCATTCGGGATAAAGCCGAGTCGATATGTGTACAGGAAAGCCAGGCAGATATTGAGGATTCAAAATTTTGATCTGAGCCATGTCCAGCTTGCCTTCCTGCACCAAATCTTCCAACACACCGCTACGGACAAAACCGACATCGGCTTGACCTGCCAACACCGCATTGACCACATTGTCATGGGGCATACCGACGGGCATCAGCTTAACGTCTTGCGGCAACTTAATCCCGGCCAGCTTCAATTCATAAGCCTGCATTTGATAGCCGCCCAGCGAATCAATGCTGGTAATCGCAATACTTTTCCCTTTAATGTCGCCCAGCGTATCGATAGCAGATTGTTCGGCGCGGCTAAAAATGACGCCGCCAAATACCGTGCTGGACTGGCCATGATCATTGGCCGCCAACGTAGCCAAGGGTGCGGACACACCGCCGCGCTTGGTCAACAGCACATAATGGCCGGGATTGGTCAACACGAAATCCAATTGCCGGCGAGCGACGGCGTCATTTAATTCGGGATAGCTCAGCGCTTGCACCGTAAAATCGTGTTCCGGCATGGCTTGTTTCAGCACCGCCGCCAGCGGCTGCCATTGCGCCACAGTTTGCGGCTTGGGGCGAAATGCGAGTACACCGATTCTGACAATGTCGGCGCCATAAGCCGGCGTAAGCGGCAAGGCAGTACCGAGCATTAACGCCACTAACAGCAGCAAACGGACAAATAAGTTTATTTGGAGTGATGTGTTCATATTAATAGTTGCAAATCAGTTATCTAGGCGTTCATTTCCTCAATAAATAAAATTTGTAGGAGCGGCCGGGTGGCCGCTCCCACAGTGCGCTTATCCCGGCAAATCAAATTCCACAGTCAGACCGCCGCCCGGCGTTTCCTGCAAGACCACCGAACCATCGCAACTTTCGACAATGCGCCGGACAATGGCCAAGCCGATGCCGGTAGAGTTTTGATCATCCGGCACCTGCAAGCGCTCAAATACGCCAAACACACGTTCCCGGTATTGTTCGGGAATCCCCACCCCATTATCAGCAACCCGGTAAATCACCCGCCCCGCTTTCAATTCAGAGCTGATACGTACCTGTAAAAGATGTTCAGGATGGCGATATTGCAAGGCGTTATCCAATAAAATACTGAAAATATCTTTCAAGCGTGGGCGATCGATAGTAGCGGCCTGTATAGTCTCAACATCGACCTGCGCACCTATTTCATTGATGCGCACAGACCTTTTTTTTAGCAACTCTGCCACAACATCATGTGCCGAAATATTAGCCACACTACTGCGCGGCTGGTCGGCAGCAAGATACAATTGAATGTCGTTGACCAGAGCGCTTTGGCGCACCGCACTAGCCTGTCGAAAAACTGATTTAACCTGCTATTAATTTCCCCTCTTTTTGGCTTTCATTTTTAAAAAATTCCTGGCGCTTTTTTCTTACCGTATACGGGATATTCGCCTTCTCCCAGCGTTCTAAAT
>JAUYMY010000071.1 GCA_030699385.1 Methylobacter sp. | reverse complement strand
GCTGTTCGCGGCCGGGTGGCCGCTCCCACTACACACCTCACTGGAGCTAAAAATGGTTATGGCCCTATCAGATGATTTTATGACTACAGCACAAAAACCACAGGGATTTCTCGCCCAATGGCATGAAGATGTCCATTGTGTTTTTGGCCGCGATCCCGCCGCGCATAGCGTTTGGGCAATATTGCTGACTTATTCCGGCGTCCATGCGGTATTGGTGCACCGGGTCAGCCACCGTTTGTGGAAGGCAAACTGGAAGTTGGCCGCCAGAATCCTGTCCGCATTCAGCAAAATGATAACCAGTGTCGACATTCATCCGGCGGCAATTATCGGGCGGCGCTTGTTCATCGATCATGCGCTGGGCGTGGTGATTGGCGAAACGGCGGTGATCGGCAATGATGTCACGCTGTATCACGGCGTCACGTTGGGCGGCACCACCTGGAACAAGGAAAAGCGTCATCCGACCTTGGGCAATAATGTGATGGTGGGTTCCGGTGCCAAGATTCTCGGCGCGATTACCTTGGGCAACAATGTCCGGGTCGGCGCCAATTCGGTGGTGATTAAAGATGTGCCGGCTTGCTGCACGGTGGTGGGCATCCCCGGCCGCATTATCCAAAGTAAAGGCACGCAAATTCAAAACCGGCACGGCATCGATCTGGATCATCATTTGATTCCCGACCCGGTTGGCAAGGCGATTGCCTGTTTAATCGAGCGGATTGATGAATTGGAGGCCGGGCAGAAGAAGGCGCATAACGTATTGGTTGAAGACAGTTGCAATGTCTGCGATGCGGAAAGCATTTGCGTTCCCAAAAAAGAGGGCGCGACAAAACTGGCGGCGAGGCTGTAAATGGATCTGTTGGATTTTGAAGCGCAAGGTTTGTATTTCGAGCAAGCGGATGTGGCAGGCGTTAAAGAACTGATTGCGCTGGCGGCGGAAAATTATGCCAGTGGCGATGCGGAATTATTTTTACTGAAAGCTTTTCTTCTCGCCCCTGAGTCGTTGAATGTACTGGTGGCATTAAACCGGTTTTATTATTACCAGCATCGGTTGGAAGAGGCTTTGTCTGCAACCACTAAAGCGCTGGAGGTAATCAGGTCAACCCTCGCTGTTCCAGACGACTGGCGTGACCTGCAACTGAGCCATATTACCGAAGCACCGGCTGAAGCGCTGACCCAAATCAGGCTGTATTTGTTTACCTTGAAAGCGGTCGGTTTTTTAAATATGCGTTTGGAGAAGCTGGATGTGAGTCAGGCCATTTTTGAAAAACTGGTCGAACTCGACAGTAAGGACAGGATAGGCGCACAAGGCTTATTGGACTTGGTGATCAAACGTAAAACAGATGTAGGTTGGGTAGGCGCAGCATGACCCAATATTTTTGAACCACGATTGCTTGAGTTGTGCTGCGCTAACTCAGGAACTAACCGGAGCAAGACCATGTTGAAAAAAGAGTTAACCGATTCATTGATAACCCTGATGCCTGTAGTGGCGTTTGTTCTGTTGGCGTTGTATTTGATTTTTCAGGACACTTCGTCAGTCGGCCCGCTTTAATTACCGGAGAAATGTGATGAGTTTTGAAGAAGAAATGGAAGAATTGGAATCGGCTGAAGATTTTTTGCAGTATTTTCAACTGGACTATGAACCCAGCGTGGTGCATGTCAACCGCCTGCATATCCTGCAGCGTTTTCATGATTATTTGCAAAAAGCCGCCGATGACATGCCGGAAGACGAAGCCCCAAAAAGGGCGGTTTACAGCAAGCTGTTGCAACGGGCTTATCAGGATTTTGTCGAGTCCAACGCGCAGACTGAAAAGGTGTTTAAGGTGTTTTCGATGGGCGAGGCCTCACAAACCGCGTTTGTCTCGTTAAGCGATATAAAGACATGAAACCCGAGCGTTTTGATGAAGGCCGCTTCGAGTTCGGCGAATCGGTGCGGGTGACCCGGAATGTCCGCAATGACGGCACTTACCCCGGCATGGACGTAGGTACTTTGTTGATTCGGCGCGGCAGTGTCGGCAATGTCATTGAAGTGGGCACCTTCCTTCAGGATCAGATTATTTTTACCGTGCATTTTCTCGATCAGGGGCGCATGGTCGGCTGCCGCCTGGAAGAGTTGATCGGTATTGACGAACCCTGGAACCCCAGCCGTTTCGAGTTTAGAGACAGAGTGCTTTGCACACTTGATTTAAGCCTCCAAGGTAAAGTGGTGTTTGCGAAGGGCAGCGAAGGCCAAGTTTTTAAGGTGTTAAGGGACAGCGAACAGATTCAATATCATGTTGCCTTTGACGGCAGAGTCCTGCAAGTGCCCGAGTCGGCGCTGGCACCGGCGCACCCTGAGTCGTTCCAGGAACCCGAGGTTTGATATGGCGGTCATTGAACAACTAGACCAACCGGTCAATTACAATTTATTGCGGGCGGCGTTGCTTTTATTTAAAAAATCGCCCGTTGAATTGACCGAAGATGAATGGCAACAGGCAAAAATCCAGGCGTTAAATGAGTTTAGGCTTGAAAGCCGGGTATTGAATGCGCCTGAAGCGGCGGCGGTCATCATTAGCGAACAGGAATTGCAGCAGGCTTATCAGGAAATTTGCGACCGCTATGATGATGAAGAGGCTTTGTTTGCCGACCTTAAAAAAAACCAGCTCGACCAGGACAGCCTGCAGGCATCGTTGCACCGTCAGTGCCGGGTCAACACCGTGCTGGAACTGGTTGCCAGCCGCGCGCCCGCCATCAGCGATGTCGACATCGGCATCTATTACCATTTACATGCGGAGCAATTTAACCGCCCGGAACGGCGCGAAGTTTGCCATATTTTCATCAGCATTAACCCCGATTATGCTGAAAACACCGCTGAAGAGGCGCTTCGCCGCTCTGAGGAACTTGCCGCTAAATTGCACAAAAAACCGCATAAATTCGCCGATCTGGCGCTACGGCATTCCGAATGCCCGACGGCCTTGCAAGGCGGCGTTTTGGGCACCGTAGCGCGCGGCACACTGTATCCTGAACTGGATGCGGTGTTGTTCCAATTAAAAGCCGGGGAAGTCAGTGCCGTGGTCAAATCGGAAATCGGTTTTCATGTCTTATTGTGCAAAAGCATACAAAAGGCTGATACTTTGTCGCTGGCAAAAGCCGGCCCGAAAATACGCCAGCTATTGATAGAACGCAACCGCCGCAGCTGCCAGCGCGCCTGGATAGCCGGGTTATCGCCTTTGCAACAAGAGGAAGCACATCATGAGTGATAAAGACATCAAGCATTGTTCTTTTTGCGGCGTCGCGCAATCCGCCTCGGTGCCCTTGATTGCCGGGGCGGAAGGCACCATTTGCGGCGCGTGCGTACAGCTGGCCAACCAGGTCGTCACCAGCTGGAGCCAAAAGAAAGAACTGGCCGAAATGCAGGGCGCGTTGCCGATTCCGGCAAAAATCAAAGAACATCTCGATCACTATATTATCGGCCAGCATTTGGCTAAAGAAATCTTGGCGGTGGCGGTTTATAACCATTACAAGCGTCTCAGGCATGAAAGCGGTGATGCCGGTTTGGGCGAGTTCGACAAGGATGTGGAAATCGGCAAATCCAATATCCTGTTAATCGGCCCGTCCGGCACCGGCAAAACATTATTAGCCAGCACCCTGGCAAAAGTCGTCGGCGTGCCGTTTGTGATTGCCGATGCGACCACGCTGACGCAGGCGGGTTATGTCGGCGATGACGTGGAAAATATCCTGGTGCGCTTGCTCGATGTGGCCGATGGCAATAGGGTCAACGCCGAATGGGGCATTGTTTATCTGGATGAAATCGACAAAATCGCCCGCAGTCCCGAGCAGCAAACCGGCACCCGTGATGTGTCCGGCGAAGGTGTGCAACAGGCCTTGTTAAGATTAGTCGAAGGCTCGCACGTTAAGCTTCCGGCCAAAGGGCGCAACAAAGACGGCGACACCACGATGGACACACGCAACATCCTGTTTATCGCCGGCGGTTCGTTTCCGGGCTTGGAAAAGCATGTTGAAAAACGCCTGGTGCCGGGCAATTCGGCTATCGGTTTTCATGCCGAAGTGGCTAATCCTGACAAAAAGCCAGCCTTGGAAGACATGCTGAATGCAACGCAGCCCAGCGATTTACGTAAGTTCGGCTTGATCCCCGAGTTTATCGGCCGCTTCCCGGTATTGGCGCCATTGGAACCGTTGGATGTCGATGCTTTAATTCGGGTGTTGACTGAACCTAAAAATGCGCTGGTGCGCCAGTATCAGCAACTGTTTGCTTACGAAGGCGTGGAGTTGACATTCGAACAGGAAGCGCTGGTTGAAATCGCCAAAAAGGCCATCGAACGCGAAACCGGCGCGCGCGGCTTGCGTAGCATCATGGAGCAGATATTGCGCAAAACCATGTTCGATATTCCGTCCGTCGATGACGTCGAGCAATGTATTGTCGATGCTGATGTGGTCAAGGGCGACGGCGAAATCAAGCTGGTTAAGAAAGCTGAAACTAAACTCAGGCAGGCTGGGTAGAGAGCCTGCATAATGGAACACAGATGGCACGGATTAGACGGATTTACGCGGGTTTTTAGAGGTGCTGTATGCATATCTATAGAAGAACTTTCATCTTTCGTGGGCTAATTGTTTTATCCGTGACTATCTGTTTAATCCGTCTAATCCGTCTAATCCGTGTTCTATTTTCCTAACAACAGTTATTACATCGAGAACCTTATGACAACCGAAGAAAAAATCCACGCCCAATTGGCCGCCCAGCCGATCATCATTTATATGAAAGGCATACCGACTAACCCGCAATGCGGCTTTTCGGCCAAGGCGGTCGGCCTGCTGGATGCGACCCATATTCCTTACGCCTATGTCAATGTGCTGGAAGCGCCGTTTATCCGTGAAAAGTTGCCGAAGATTTCGCATTGGCCGACTTATCCGCAGTTGTTTGTTAACGCCGAATTGGTCGGCGGCTGCGACATCATCGAAGAAATGGCCAACAACGGCAGTTTATTGCCCTTGTTAAAAAGCGCCGCGCCGAAAAAAGCCGAAGCCGCAAGCGATGCTTTAAGCACCGCCGAAGTTGTGCAGCTGGTACAGCAAGGCATCGACGATGCCAACGTGATGGTCGAAGGCGTAGGCTGCGATTTGACAATCACCGTGGTCAGTGCGCAATTCGTCGATTTGACGATGGTGAAAAAACAACAGTTAGTTCTGGCAACGTTAAAAGAACCCTTGGCATCCGGTAAACTGCACGCGGTCAGCGTTAAAGCCTTTACCCCGGATGAATGGGCGGATAAACAAAAGGCTAGCGGGTTGCTGCAAATTCAGTAATAAGCCGGGACAGTTGTAAACGAGTGGCTGGGAACGCCAAGCCCCTGCTTGGCGAGTATCCACAATGATCAACATTGCCGAGCTGGGGCTCGGCGTTCCCGGTTTGTCCCGTCTTAACTGGGTAGCCGCCCCAACGGAGCGTAGTCATTATTAAAGCACTTAGCGAGGGACATCATGGCTAAAGTAGGCGTTTTTTTCGGCACCGACACCGGCAACACCCGGCGTATTGCCAAAGATATAACAACGGCACTCGGCTCAATTGCCGCCAAACCGGTCAATGTGCGCAATGCGACTGTGGACGATTTGCTGGCCTACGACACCCTGATTTTAGGTGTGCCGACTTATGGCGAAGGCCAGTTGCCGGGCTTGTCAACCGGCAATGCGACGACCAGTTGGGAGGAGTTTTTGCCGACGTTGGCGGGGCAGGATTTTAGCGGCAAAAAAGTCGCCATTTACGGCTTGGGTAATCAAAAAAGCTACCCTACTGAATTTGTCGATGCCATGTTCTATTTGTATGAGCAATTTGAACAATGCGGCGCCACCCTGATTGGCGCGTGGGACACCGACGGCTATAATTTTAAGGCATCCAAAGCGGTCGTCGATGACCGCTTTGTCGGCTTGGCCTTAGACCAGGAAAACCAAAAAGACCTGACCCCGGCAAGGTTGGAAGCCTGGTTGGCAACGCTGGCGCCAGCTTGGGATTGATATTTTGTTATTCACCTGTTGTGGGAGCGGCCACCCGGCCGCGAACAATTGCGAGCTATTCGCGCCGAGGTCGACGCTCCCACAACGTCAATAAGGGCTTGCAGCGATGATAGAAGAAACAGCGGTTGTGGTGAAAATAGCAAACCATCAAGTCTGGGTCGAAAGCGTGCAAAACAGCGCGTGCGGGGCTTGCCTGCAAAAAGCATCGTGTGCAACCAGCGCAATCGGCAGCGTGCTGAAAAAAAAATCGGTGCCGGTGGATTGCGACATGCAACTGAAAATCGGCGATCAAGTCACAGTCGCCATTGACGAAAACCTGTTACTGCGCGCCTCTTTGTTATTGTATTTGCTGCCGTTAATCGCGCTGTTTGCTGGTGCGGGCATCGCCGATTGGCTGTTGCCGGTCGATGCCAACGCTGCGGATTTATGGCTTGCCGGTAGCGCCGTGCTGAGTTTTTTAGCTTCGCTGTGGCTAATCAACAAAGTGCAAAGCCTGTTGGTCATGGGTTACGCCCGGCCTGTCGTAGTCAGAAAAATTTAAATCCCCATGTCAGTATGAATGTTTGGGCCATCGACAAAGATATTCCGCTGAAACTGCTGTTACTGGAGTTGGTGCATCGTTACGGCGAAAATACGCTGGCATTGAATAATCAGGAGCAGCATTTCCAGGCCATCGAACTCTGCACGCTTAACGAACCGGCCATTTCCGCTTACGTTTACACTTTCGGCCAACATGCAGGGCGCTACGGCATAGACCTGAAATATCCGATTTCCATGCATAACATTGTCGGCGAAAATGAAGACCTGACTTTAGACCAAATCATAGAAATCATCTCCACCCATCTTTTTTAGCACCTGCCTGCCATGAATCAAGAACAACCCTCCGAATTCCGTTATTTTGTTAGTTATAGCGGCATTAAACTCCCGCTAAAGCTGGTTAACGAAATCACTGAAGACAGCTTAAATAACCGCAACACCTATTACCGCAGCCAATTTGATGATCAGGGCAGAATGATATTGTGCCAGAAAGTGGTGTATGGCGAGGTCGAATCCGAACACCAGTACCGCTATGACGATGACGGCGTTTTAAAGTATGCGCAAATAACCGAGGATGATGAGGTGCGTGAGCTTCACTTTTAGGATAACTAAGGTCGGATACAAATTAAATGTTGCCTTCTACCTATCGCAGATTACGATTTTTAGTGAACTGCAAGATCGTGGCAACTTACAAGCAAGGTCTGAATTGCCGTTATTATCCCAAAATCATTGTCCCATTAACGACAAAGCCTAAAAAAATGACTGTTGTATTTGCAACAATAGCTGTCGTTAAATAAAACAAAATCTTTATAGTTCAATAGCATAAAATAAAATCCTGCCCTTGGCACGACCTGTGCATTTACTTTAAGTAAACGCACAAATGAGGCCATTACCATGCAATTACCCGTATTAAACGAAGCCCCTGCGGCTAAAGGCGGCTGTGCTGCCAGCTCCTGCGGTTCAACCGACAATCAAATGGATAGCTTGCCTGATTCAATACGAGAAAAGGTACAGAATCATCCTTGCTATTCGGAAGACGCTCACCATTATTTTGCCCGGATGCATGTGGCGGTTGCGCCGGCTTGCAATATCCAATGTCATTACTGCAACCGTAAATACGATTGCGCCAATGAATCGCGTCCCGGCGTGGTGTCCGAATTATTGACGCCAGATCAGGCGGTTAAAAAGACCATGGCGGTGGCGGCTAATATTCCGCAAATGACGGTGTTGGGCATAGCAGGCCCCGGCGATCCGTTAGCGAATCCCGAACGCACCTTTGAAACCTTCCGCCGTTTAAGCGAAGAAGCGCCCGATATTAAGTTGTGCGTATCGACCAACGGCCTAGCGCTGCCCGATGCGGTGGAAGAATTGTCCAAGCACAATATCGATCATGTCACCATCACCATTAATTGCGTTGATCCTGAAATCGGCGCGAAGATTTATCCGTGGATTTTCTGGAAAAACAAACGCATTAAAGGGGTCAAAGGCGCGAAAATCCTGATCGAGCAGCAGCAAAAAGGCCTGGAAATGCTGATTGCGAAAGGCATTTTGGTTAAGGTCAATTCAGTGATGATTCCCGGCGTCAATGACCAGCATTTGGCCGAAGTCAGCAAGGTGGTTAAGTCCAAAGGCGCGTTTTTGCATAACGTGATGCCGCTGATTGCCGAAGCCGAGCACGGCACTTTCTACGGCGTAATGGGCCAACGCGGTCCAACTCCCGATGAACTGCAAGACCTGCAAGACAGCTGTTCCGGCGATATGAACATGATGCGCCATTGCCGCCAATGCCGCGCCGATGCGGTCGGTATGCTCGGCGAGGATAGGGGCGACGAGTTTACGCTGGATAAGATTGAGGATATGGAAATTGATTATCAGGCGGCGATGGAAAAACGCAAAGTCATTCATCAAGCCATTCAGGCTGAAATGGACAGCAAGCGTTTGGAAAAAGCCGAAAAGGCGCAACAGCATAAACAGGAACCCAAGCTGACCACACGGCCGGTATTGATGGCGGTAGCGACCAGCGGCCAAGGCGTCATTAACGTGCATTTCGGCCATGCCAAAGAATTCCTGATTTACGAAGCGTCTCCGGACGGCGTGCGCTTTATCAGTCATCGCAAAGCCGATCAATACTGCGGCGGCGATAGCACTTGCGGCGACGGCGAAAGCACGTTGCAAGTGACTATCCGTGCGTTGGCGGGCTGCGAAGCGGTGTTGTGCTCGAAAGTCGGCTACGAGCCCTGGGAGCAATTGGAAGCCGCCGGTATTCAACCGAACGGCGAACATGCGATGGAGCCGATTGAAGAAGCGGTGATGGCGGTTTACAAGGAAATGGCGGCAGCGGGTAAGTTGGATGAAAAACCTGAAACTGTTAGAGCAAGTGCGTAGGTTAGCTTAGTGGTAACTGAGCTGGACGGGGCATGTTGCCCCGTCCGAAACGTTTAGGATTGGTTGAGTTGCTTGGACACAGAATAACGTTAGGGACGGGGTTACAAACCCCGTCCCGCCCTGGGGCGTCTAGCACTGCATTCCCATTTATGCCCCAGAGGGTACGCCGGAGCGTGGGAACGATAAAACAGCATAATATTTTCAGGAGCCTGTCATGGCAGTAAAAATCATTGAATCTTGCGTCAACTGCTTTGCTTGCGAGCCGGTCTGTCCAAGTAACGCCATTTATGAAGCCAAGCCGCATTTTTTAGTAGACAGCAAAAAATGCACCGAATGCGAAGGCGATTTCCCCGTTTTCCAATGCGCCAGCATTTGCCCGATTGAAGGCGCGATTCTGGATTCATTGGGGCTGGCGATTAACCCGCCCGGCTCGTTAACCGGCATTCCGCCGGAAAAAATGGCCGAAGCAATGGCCGAGTTACAGTCCCACTAAATGAGGGCGCACCCGATGGCTACTGTCATTTTCTACGAAAAACCCGGCTGCATTAACAATGCACGGCAAAAGAAAGCACTGGCGGCGGCGGGGCATCAGGTTGTGGCGCTGAATTTATTGGCTGAAGTCTGGCCGCCTGAGCGTTTAAGGCCTTTTTTCGGCAAATTATCGGTGCGTAATTGGTTTAATGTCAACGCACCGGCCATCAAACACGGCGAAATTGACCCTGCTGACCTGAGCGAACAACAGGCCTTGGCGCTGATGCTGGAGAACCCTCTATTAATACGCCGCCCGCTGATGCAAGTCGGCGACAGCCTGATGGCGGGCTTCGATCAGCAAGCGGTGGATCAGTGGATTGGCCTAAGAGAAACCAAGAGCTATCAGGCTATGCAAAGTTGCCCCAGTGCGCCCGAAAGTGCGCCCGAACCGAGCTGCTGCGGTCATGACTAAGCCGCCGGTCTTAGTGCAGGATGGCGTGGCGCAAGCCGTTGCCTTATCCGAACGCGTACATTGGATTGGTGCGCTTGACCCGTCGCTGCGCACTTTCGACATCATCTTAAAAACCGCCAACGGCACCAGCTACAACGCCTACATCGTTCGGGGCAGCGCTGGTGTTGCCATTATCGATACGGTCAAAGAAAATTTTGCCGATGATTTTTTTGCCCGATTGGAATCGGTGGCGCGTTATGACGAAATCAAGGTCATCGTGCTGAACCATCTGGAACCCGACCATACCGGCGCTTTGCCGGAACTGATGCGCCGTGCGCCGCAAGCGCAACTGTACATTTCCCAAAAAGCGCAATCGATGCTGAAAGCCTTGTTAAAACAAGATGCATTCGATTTTACCCCGGTCATGACCGGCGACACCGTATCGCTGGGCGACCGCACTCTGGCGTTTTTTCATACCCCTTATTTACACTGGCCGGACACACAATGCACTTATTTAATCGAAGAACAAACGCTGTTTTCCGGCGATGTGTTCGGCTGCCATTTTTGCGATACGCGGCTGTTTAACGATGAAGTGGGCGATTTTCGCTTCTCGTTCGAATATTACTACGCCCACATCATGCGGCCGTTTAAGGAGTACGTAAACCGGGCGCTGGCGCTGCTTGAACCGCTGGCCTTGAATAAAATCCTGCCTGCACACGGCCCTTTGTTGCGCGACCAGCCGCAACGCTATGTGCAGCGTTATCTTGAATTATCGCGTTCCGCCTTGCACAGCGAAATCAGCGCGGGCGAAAAAACGCTGCTGATTTTTTATATCAGCTCTTACGGCAACACGCGGCGCATGGCTGAAGCGGTTTATGAAGGCGCAATGGCGGTGGAGCATGTGCGGGTTTCGCTTTACGACCTGGAAGGCAGCGAAATAGCGCCGTTTGTCGATTTGATCGAAGACGCGGACGGCATTTTGTTCGGTACGCCGACCATTAACGGCGACGCGGTCAAACCGGTGTGGGATTTGTTGTCCTCGCTGGCGGTGGTCAATCTCAAATCGAAGCTGGGCGGTGTGTTCGGTTCGTATGGTTGGACAGGCGAGGGCGTGAAAATGGTTGAAGATCGCTTGCGCGGTCTCAAATTGCGCGTGCCCATTCCGGGCATACGCATTAAGTTAATTCCGACCGAAGAAGAAATCGAAATCTGTCGTGAATTCGGGCATGACATGGCACAGGATCTGATGGGTTTAAGGCAACCTAAAGTGATTGATATGGCCGATCTTGCTTAGTCTCTTTGTAACGATTTAGCGTTGGGTAATTGGACACGGATGGCACTGATTTAAACGGATAGTCACGGATTAATACTAAAAAATCCGTGTAAATCAGTCTGATCCGTGCCATCCGTGTTCCGTTTTTTCAGAGCCAAATCGTTACCTATTTTTCAACACATCAGGAGAATAACAATGGCGAAAGCGTCAATTACCTTTGAAGACATTAATGTCACCGTCTCGGCGCCTGCGGGTACCCGCGTGATCGAAATTTCCGAAAAGGTCGGTTCGGGCATTACTTACGGTTGCCGCGAAGGCGACTGCGGTACTTGCATTATGAAAGTCGACGAAGGCTGGAACAATCTGACTGAACCGTCTGTACTTGAAGACAAGGTTCTGCGCGAGAACATGGCCGGCAAACACAACCGCTTGGCCTGTCAGGCACAGGTGTTGGGCGGCACCATTAAAGTGCGTCCGGTTTAACAACATAGGCTTCTGATTCCCGCTTGTGCCGTAGCATTTTCGACCTTCCAGGTTTTAAAAACCTGGAAGGTCTTAGCTTGTTTGCGTGGGAATACAAAAGCAGAACAATCGTTGGCATGGCCTTCCATGCGGCAATTTTATACATCTATTTAAGGAGTAAGTCATGGCTTTAGTTACCTTTTCCAATCCCGAATACCGGGATAAAACCGTTTACGCCGTGGCCGGCAGCCATACGGAAACGTTGCTGAAACTGGCGCGGGAAAACAAAATCCCGATCAATTACGAATGCGAAGACGGCGAATGCGGCACTTGTCTGATAAAAGTCAGCAGTATCGATAAAAAGCACCAACGCATGGGCAGCCCTTTGACCGAAAAAGAGAAAGCAGTGCTGCAATCGAGCGGCAAAATCAGTAAAGCAGAAATGGAACAAATGATTGTCGACGATTTGCCATCGCCCTGGCGTTTGGCTTGCCAAATGATCGTCAGGGATGAAGATATTTTGGTCGAATATTAACCATGTCTGCCGTGCTTCAACTTCATCAGAACCGGGAGCAGATTTATGCCCGGCTCGCACCCAGCGATGAATTGTCACCTAATCATCAATGGCTGGCCTGCATGATAGCCAGTTGGTGTGCCGGGCAGGGCGTGTTGCCCGATTATTTGGGGTTGGAGCCGGCGCAGTTTGCTGCGATGACACAACATTTTTTTCCGGGTCGGACTCTCCCAGCACAAGCGCCCTCGGGCAGAACGCTGGACTTTAGCCGAATGCTGGAAAAAGACGATCTGGTCAATCTGCTAAAAAACGCCGGTAAGCCTGATAGTCTCGAACTGGATTGGCTTATCGGCATTATCGTGGCCGGCTGTTTGGGCAGCGATCATTTATGGCAGGATTTAGGGCTTTGGTCGCGCCCGCAACTGAGCGCGATGCTGCAACACAATTTTCCGGCCTTGGCGGCAAAAAACGACAAGGATATGAAATGGAAAAAATTCCTGTACAAACAGCTGTGCGAAGCGGAAGGCTTGTATCTGTGCCGGGTGCCGTCTTGCGAAGTGTGCGTTGATTACCTTAAATGTTACGGTTCTGAGGAATAACATTTCATTTCTTTCCGCCCGTCTTTATGCGCAAAAGCTCGCTCAAGGCTGGGAACGCCAAGCCCCTGCTTGGCGAGTATCCACGATGATCAACATTGCCGAGCTGGGACTCGGCGTCCCCGGTTATTTGTCATTTGTCCCGATTTAAATAAGAAGCCGGATGGCGATCTCTTTTTTTGCCATCTCAGGCGTTTTGCACCGTAACATTTCCATGCCCCTATTGGTTTTGATGGAGCGAAAATCCAACTCAATTTTCCAGCGTTGTTGATACAACAGGGCCAGCTCTTGTTTAGGGTAATGCTTGGCATTTAGCAGGGTGGTTACGTAGATCCGCCCATTTACCGCAAACTCACGCACGCTAATCGATTCCGGCAAATCGGCATACGCTTGCTTAGATATCCACACAGGCTTGTGCTTGGGGTTTTGTCCACTCCAGCAACCGCGACCTGGAAAAAATGGCCTAGGACGGCAGTTTCCGCGCCGATTTATACCACCATTTAAGCGTGTTCAAGCTGATTTTGCCGCCACTACGCGAGGCCGTGGAAGACCTGGTGCCGTTATTTGTCGCCGAATACAACGCCAAAGCCGGGCGGCAGGTGAAAGACATTCCCGAGGCGGTGTGGGACAAGCTAAAAGCACATCATTGGCCGGGCAACGTCAGGGAGTTGCACAACGCCATCGAACGCTGCGTCTTGTTTTCCGATGGGCCGATTTTCCCCGGACAATGGCTGCAGTTGCCCGGCCAATTCTCCGCTGTAGCCGTGCAAAACGGGCAAGGCATCTGGCTGCCGTTAGATGGCAGCATGGCGCTGGACGATATGGATGGCTTTATCATCAAGGCCGCTCTGGAACGGGCGGACAACAACCTGACCGCAGCAGCCAGGACATTAGGCACGACGCGGGAAACGCTACGTTACCGGGTGCGGAAATATAATTTGAAAATAGCGGATTGACGTTCAAATAAGGTTGAAATAGTATTTGTTGTTCAGACTTAAGTAATAACTTGTATGATAAATACGGCTCTTCCCGACTTCGCGGGGTCGAATCTATATATAGATATTTAATGTCGAGCTCATGAATGCAAGTGGAGCGCAATGCATTGATTAAACGATGAAAAAATTAGTTCTATGTCATTACTTCCAATACGCAGCATCTACATGTAGTGGCCACCCCGCGAAGTCGGGAAGAGCCATAAATACTCCAAAAAAGGAAAGAGCGTGGATAAATACAGCACATTAGTAAACATACTTGACCGCATTCGCTTTGAGGCTCCGAAAGAATTGCTGCGTTATCGAGCGAAACCAGACGACACGGAAAAATTAAACCAAGCGCGATCAAGGGCACTTATACACCTTTATTTGAAAGTATCTTTTGGTCTCTTAGATTTTAAGGAACGAGAAAAGCTGGTTACTGATGGAAGTCAGGATGGTGGGGTAGACGCATATTACATAAACGATATTGACAAGAAAATTATTCTTATCCAATCAAAATTCCGCGCTAATTCTGCGAATTATGAAAATAAAGAGATTTCTTTGTCAGAACTTCTCAAGATGGACGTAGATCGCATTTCGGATGGCGAATCAACAGATGAAGATGGAACTGAATACAACGGAAAAATAAAACAGCTTTTGCGTGATCTGTCAGAGATACCAGATATTGGAAGGTATTCGTTCGAAGTTATTATTCTCGCCAATCTGAAAGAAACAAAGCAAAGCACTTTAAAGAAACTAACTGGCGGGTTCCCCGCACAGATATTTGATTTTAACAGGACCTACAAGGATTTGGTATTCCCAGTTGTCACTGGGACTTTCTATAACAACTCAGAGCTATGCATATCACTAAATTTAACTAACAAATCCTCATCTAGCGCTCGAATAAGCTATAACGTCGAAACCGAATACAAAGACTGTGATATTACAGTTGTATTTGTCCCAACTGAAGAAATTGGGAGAATATTGTACAAGTACAAGAATTCAATCCTTAAATTTAACCCGCGTTGCTTTCTTGAACTCCGATCAAACGATGTCAATAAAGATATATATCAAACTATCATTAATAAAAAGACGAATGAATTCGCTCTGTTTAATAATGGAATAACAATGCTTTCTGATGACACTTCGTTCAATGAGAGAATTGGACAGAAGGATAAGGCTCAGATTGTCATCGAGAACCCGCAAATAATTAATGGTGGACAAACTGCATTTACACTTAGCCGTATTTTTGAAGAAATTGCCGAAGGAAAAAGGGACAAGGAAATTTTCAATAACAAGGAAGTGTTGCTAAAGATAATTACTTTCAGCAAGACTGCTAGCAAAGACGAAGAGCATAAGCTCAGATTAATTGAAGCTATTTCAAAGGCTACCAATAGGCAAAGTCAAGTCTCGGACGCAGATCGTCGCTCAAACGATAAAATTCAAATCGATCTCCAAAATGAACTCTTTGATCAGTTTGGAATTTATTATGAGCGAAAGAAGGGCGAGTACTCTGACGGCGTTAAAGACAAATACATAAGTCGAAATCAAATAATAGATCGAGAGGTATTGTTGCGACTAGCTATGGCTTGTGACGGACTCGCAGCACAAGCAAGACGAAATAGTTCGAAAGTAATCTTTCAAGAGGACAGTTTTACTAAATGTTTGAACAGCTCAGATAGAGCAGCAGAGTATTTTTATGCCTATTTATGTCATCAACATCTTGGAGATTTAGAGAAAAACATGGCTGAGGATAAGGAGGACGCCTATGGTACAACGAGCTATGGGCAGGCCTTTCGATATGGTAAGTACGCTGTTACAAGTATTTCGGTAGCAACATGTTACATAGACAAAAAATCAATAGATGACGTTAAGCAGCATGTCTCCTCAGTGCTTAATCTATGGCTCGAATTTGAACGCTACGCATCCGAAAAGCCAGAAAATAGTTTTTATTTCCGCACCTACCAGGATGATGAAACAGGAACTACAACAAGAGATTATAACTATGACGGATACTATAAAGGGAGAACCTTGAATGCCGATCTTAATAACTATTTCAAGATTAAAAGCAATTAAATTAACAATGCCATACATTCGACCTGAAACAGAGTGCGGGTTTTATTGTTGCTAGAAGAGATGGAAGAGCGCACCGTTGAGTCCTGCGACGCTATTGCCGATTTGCTTGACAATCCTATGGTGCTCGACGATTTTCAGCCGTTAACGCGGGAACAAGCTCATGAACGATAAGCGGTGCTTTGTCGATTCGAATATCTGGCTTTATGCTTTCATTCATCGCCCGGATGAAGACAAGCGTCACGAGTAGGCTAGAAATCTTATTCGGCACAGTAGTGGAATCACGGTCAGCGAACAAGTCATCGCAGAGGTTTCGGTCAATCTGCTCAAAAAAGGGAAGCTGTCCGAACTCGAACTGGGCCGTATTGTTGAAGCTTTTTATCGGCGCTACCGGGTGCTTGCGGCTTCCCTGGAAACACATCAATTTGCGAGCAAGCTGCGCGGATGCTACTGCCTCAGCTATTGGGACAGTCTGATTGTCGCGGCGGCTCTGCAAACGGATTGCACTATTTTGTATTCCGAGGACATGCAAAACGGTTTGGTTTTCGAAGAGGGTCTGCTGATCGTAAACCTGTTGGAACAGCCTGGAGAATCAAAGATGGTGTGAATTGCCAAGTTGGGATGTCCATGCAAAGCAAACACTTGCTACCCATTACGCTTATACAACAAAAACACCGCCAACCCTGAGCCGATGTTGTCGGCGATCCAATCAGCAACATCAGAATATCGTCCCACCACAAAAGATTGATGCCATTCATCCGATAGGCCGTATAAACTGCAAAAGCTCACGCTGAGCAAAGCCAGTATAATGCGCCTAGTCCGCAAGTGTCTGAAACTACGCCAAGCCAATACAGCCATTACAAAATAGGCGCCGGCGTGGAGAATTTTGTCCTGAAACGTCCATACCTGGGGAACCGGCAACGTCGCCTGGGCGGAAAGCCAATATATCAGCAGGCAATACAGAAACAACAATGTGACATCTAAAATTTTAATCATGGCTTTGCACTAATGAAAAATGTATTTGAATTTGCCGAGGCGTTTTTTCAGCAGATCCCGGTTGATGAAAAGCTCGCCTTGACGCATCAGGCCTGGCGCGCTTGTGTGGCGGGTGAATTGGCCTTTTGTTCAGATCGGCCGGTCATGCCGATAGCGCAGGTGACCTTTCCCGAACGCCCGGAATTGCTGGCGCCGCGTCAGATGCCACGGCGAAAATTGACTACGCCGGCTGGCGTTGCGGCTTTTTTTCATGCCATTGCCCATGTCGAGTTTGTCGCTATTTATCTGGCTTGGGATATTTTGTACCGTTTTCGCGGGATGCCTGAGCAATTCTATCAGGATTGGTTGCGCGTTGCCGATGAAGAGGCGCAGCATTTTGCGTTAATCCGGGCGCATTTGCGTGCGATGCAGATTGATTACGGCGATTTGCCTGCGCACAGCGGTTTGTGGGATCACGCTAAAGACACGGTAGATGATTTGCCGGGGCGTTTGGCTATGGTGCCGCGTTGCATGGAAGCGCGCGGGTTGGATGTCACGCCCGCGCTGATTGAAAAATTCAAGGTATTGGGCGATGACGCCAGCGTGGCGATTTTAACGCGTATTTTGACTGATGAAGTCGGCCATGTGCAGCTGGGTTCTTACTGGTTTGACACTGTGTGCCGGCAGCGTGGCTTGGAAGTGGAAGCCACTTACCGCGCGTTAATCGAGCACTATTATGTCGGCGGTAAACCGAAAGGCCCGTTTAACCGCGAACTGCGCAAAATCGCCGGTTTTTCCGATGCCGAGATTGATTGGTTGGAAGGTTGAAGGCTTTTTATGGCCTGCCGGTCATTGACAAATTTTGGCAAAAATTGCCATCATGCCACTTCGGTTTTTTGGAGACACAACAATGGCAACTATGAATATTTCATTACCTGAACCGATGCGCGACTGGGTTCAGACTCAAATTGAAGAGGGTATGTACTCAAGTAGCAGTGACTATGTCCGTGACTTGATTCGCCGTGATCAGGAAAATCGTCGGCAACACCGTTTATTACAAGCCGCTATTACGGAAGGGCTAAAAAGCGGCCTGAGTGATCGCTCAATGGACGATGTCCTAAAAGAAGCTCAAGCAAGGTTGGCAGGGCTTAATGCAGATTAAAAAAACTGCATTAGCAGATGAAGATCTAATGGGTATTTTTATTTATGGCAGTCAGAACTTTGGGCAAGCAAAGGCTAAAAGCTATTATGCCGGGTTAGCTAAGGCATTTTTATTTTTGGCGGAAAATCCATTGGCCTGTCCTGAGCGTGTTGAGTTTGAGCCTTCAGTTCGCATACATAATCATGGTAAACATTTAATCATTTATACCGTAGAAGACAGTTATATTCTGATTGTGCGTGTGCTTCACCAAAGAATGGATGTTAAGCAATATCTTTAAATTGGAGCATCAGACCATCATGACCGACACGCCACTCCAGCAGGCTACTCCGCCTGCGTTAACTGTCGATACACAGGACGCTGGTCAGTCTTGCGTCAAACTATCAGGCAGCTGGAATCTTAGCAGCGTGGTAAGCGATGTTGAGCTGAACAAAAAAATCCGCACTCATGCGGCGCGTAAAAATATGCAATGGGACATTACTGCAGTTGACTTGCTCGACAGCGGCAGCGCGTTGATTCTGTGGCAGGCTTGGGGCAAACAGCTGCCGTCTTTCGTGCAACTGCGGCCGGAACATCAAGCCTTATTCGAGCGCTGGCAAACTCAAGTTATTCCTGAAACTAAGCCGGTCAGTCCGCGCTCAAGCCGGGCGGTTAAATTTGTTTATGCCACCGCTGCCGATTTTTTCGGCCAGTTGCTGCAATTAATCACCTTGCTGGGACAGCTGGTTTTGGATGCCGGCCATTTGCTGCGGCATCCGGGCGATATGCCTTGGTCGGAAATATCCATCACGATTTATGAATCAGGCGTTCGGGCGCTGGGCATCACCGCGCTGGTGGGCTTTTTGATTGGCATTGTGCTGAGTTATTTGTCGGCGTTGCAGTTGAAGATTTTCGGCGCGGAAGTTTATATTATCGACATTTTGGGCTTGAGCGTGATTCGCGAGTTGGGGCCGTTGCTGGCGGCGATTTTGGTTGCCGGGCGTTCCGGTTCGGCGATGACTGCGCAAATCGGCATCATGCGGGTGACCGAAGAGCTGGATGCGCTGTCGGCGATGGGCATTTCCCATTCGTTGCGTCTGATTTTACCTAAAGTCACCGCGTTGACGCTGGTGTTGCCGCTGATCAGCATTTGGACCAGTGCGCTGGCGCTGCTTGGCGGCATGGTGTCGGCGCAAAATACGCTGGACATCAGTTATCGGCAATTTTTCTTTAAACTGCCTGATGTGGTGCCGCTGTTTAACGTGTTTATCGGTCTGGGCAAAAGCGCGGTGTTTGGTTTGATGATAGCGCTGATTGCCTGCCATTTCGGTTTTCGCATCAAACCCAATACCGAGAGCCTGGGCAACGAGACCACTAATTCAGTGGTGGCGGCGATTACCGTGGTGATTATGATCGACGCGGTGTTTGCCATTTTGTTTATGAATGTAGGAATGCCATGAGTCAACCTTACGCAATACAGCTGGAGCATATTTGGACGCGCTTTGGCGATCCGCACAAAGGCACGGAAAAGGTGGTGCATAAGGATGTTAATTTGCGCTTGGAACAGGGCGAGATTTTGGGCTTGGTGGGCGCATCGGGTTGCGGCAAGACTACTTTGCTGCGTGAGATTATCGGATTGCAACAACCCAGCGAAGGCGAAGTGCGGGTGATGGGGCAGTCGCTGACAGAGGCTAATCACGGCCAACGGCTGCGTAACAATTGCGGGGTGTTGTTTCAAAAAGGCGCGTTATTCAGTGTGTTGAATGTGTTTGATAATATCGCTTTTCCTTTGCGCGAGCTGGGTTTTGCCGATGAAGAATTGATTGCGCGCATCGTGTTTATGAAATTGGACATGGTCGGTTTGGCGGCGACCGACGCCTGGTTAAAACCGGCTGATTTGTCCGGCGGCATGATTAAGCGCGTGGCGCTGGCGCGCACTATGGTGCTGGAACCGGCGCTGTTGTTGCTGGATGAGCCGACGTCGGGGCTAGACCCCATTTCCAGCGAAGATTTCGTTACCTTGTTATCCGATTTGCATCAGGCGCTGCATTTTACCGTGGTCATGGTGACCCATGATTTGGATATATTGCGCGATTTATGCACCCAGGTTGCGGTGCTGGCGGATAATCAATTGGTTGCTTTTGGCAGCTTGGCGTCTGTGTTGGCCTGCAAACATCCTTTTGTCGACAAGTTTTTTCACAATAAACGCGCCGAGCGGGTATTTCAGTCTATCGCCAATGTTCAGGAGGTGGCTCATGGGTAGAGAAAATCATGCACTGATCACCGGCTTGTTTGTCATTGCTTTAGTGACGGCGGCCACGGCGATTATTTTCTGGATAGGCAGTATGAATAAGGAGCGCAATGTCTACGTGATTTCAACACGGGCTTCGGTGTCCGGGCTGAACCCCGAATCGACGGTTTTCTATCGCGGCATTGCGGTGGGCAAGGTGCTTAATGTCCGTTTCGATCCGTTGGATTCCGGCGTTATTCTGGTGCCGGTCGAGATCGATAAAGACATTGTGCTCAGTAAAGGGGTTTACGCAACTTTGCGTTTAAAAGGCGTGACTGGCTTGACCCAGATTCAGCTGGAAGATTCCGGCACTGTGCCCGAGACTTTGCCGCCGGGCGATAATCCGCTACTACGTATTCCGTTGGTGCCGTCGTTGACCGACAAATTGATGGATTCGGGCGAAGAGCTGTTGCGTAAAGCCGACCATTTGATGCAGCGTTTAAGCGGTTTATTGACCGACGAAAACGAGAAAAATATCGGCGGTATTTTAAGCAACTTAAAATCATTGACCGATAAACTGGCCGAATTGCAAAAAAGCGTTGATAAAGCGCTGGTCGGCATTCCGGCATTAACCACCGACGCGCAAAAAACCTTGGGCAATATCGATGTGTTGGCGAACGAATTGCAGGGCTTGAGCCGCGAAGTGCAAGCGCTCAGCGTTAAAGCCGGCGGTCTGGTCGATAGCGGCAAAAGCACCGGTGATGCGTTGACACTAACCACCTTGCCGAAAGTCAACAAACTGCTGACCGAATTGCAGGCAACTACACAGCAGGTAAAAAGAGTGGCCGCGATGCTGGAAAACGAACCGCAAGGCTTATTGTTTGGGCCAGGTCAACACGATGTCGGGCCGGGCGAACCGGGTTATCAGGGGACGCCATGAGAACTTTATTAATAGCAGGCTTAGTCCTGTTTAGCGCCGCTTGCAGCGTGACCGACAAGCGCCCCGCCTTGCATGATTTCGCGGTGCCGCCATCGGCTGCGGATCAGCAGGGTAGGGCATCGGTCAGCGTCAATGCGCCGACCTGGCTTTGGGATAACCGTATCCGTTACCGTTTGCTGTTTGCACAATCCTCCCAAGTCAGATTTTACGGCTTGGATCGCTGGATTGCGGCGCCGCCTGAATTGTTTGAACACCTGCTCAATGTCAGCGGTAAGGCGCAAAATTATAACCTCATCATCCGCCTACAGGATTTTGAACAGCAATTTGATGCGCCGGATCGGGCGCGTGTGCTGCTGCGCTTTGTTGCAGAAGCTTATTCCGGTAATGACAAAATCGCTACGCAGGCATTTTATCTGCAACAGCCGACTAAAACGCCCGATGCGGCGGGGGCCATTAGCGGCTTCACTGATTTGGCGCAACAGGCCGGTACGCGCATTCAACATTGGCTGATGGGGGTTCATTAGTTCTCACGCACCGCGCTCGTCGTTATACATAAGGTTGTGGGAGCGGCCACCCG
>JAUYMY010000050.1 GCA_030699385.1 Methylobacter sp. | reverse complement strand
AACTGAGCCCATGACCCATACCCCATCAATTATAAAATCGGCTAAAAACCAAGGCTTAAATTTAACACATTGATTTTGATATGGTATGGCATTTATATTAAATTTTTAGGTAGCGCACAAGCAAACTGATAGGTGGCAAGGTCGCAGAAGGAAGAAAATCGTTAGACTTCGACATTGTGTTTCACTCATACAATTCGCTTGAAGAAGTCAAAACCGCTTACACTAAAATCGACAGCGGCCGGTCAAGAAACTTTGTCGACAAGATCAATGCCCTTGAGATTTTAAAAGACAAGGCGGTGCCAAAGAAACTGACAAGCAAGTTAAGCGGGATTTTTTCAATCATCAATGCTGATTTTCCAGGCACCTATTCCGGTAAACGCAAAGGCGCGAATGACCAGCAAGCAAAAATTGATGCGGTGAATGCTCAAGTAGACAATGTCGTGCTCTATGGCAACATGCTGTCACCGATCATACACAAATCGAGAAAAGACTGTCCATTAGTCGACATGTTCCTAAATCCGGGAACTGCCGCTTCCATTATTCATTTGATGAGTAACGATTCGGGCAACGAAGCGTTTAATTTTTTCAGTGCCATCATCTCAGGCGCTAAACTTGATGCCAACCAAACCGCTCTGCTCAATGCGTTTAACAAGCTGGACGAAAAAAACTCTGACATCAAAAAATCCAAATTAGTTCGGATTGTTGAAAAAGTTTGGAACGCCCATGTCAACAACGAGACATTGACTGACGAGGTGGAAATAACCGATTACAAGTCGGTTGTTAAATTTGCAATGCCAAAAAAATAACTCATAGCGTAACCAAACCCGCCCACAGTGGCGGGTTTTTCTGGCGCGCTTAGCTAAGTCCCTTATAAATGCGGTCTTTCATAAAGGTGCTGCTGAAAATTAACAAACAAATTAATAACGTCTTCCACATCACCCAGCGCTTCTGCCGCATCGGTCAATGAGTGATACTTCAGCTCCATAAGGTTCGGCAATCTGGACTGATCCAACTCCTCAACTCCGGTATCGACGTATTTGAACAGCACAAACTCAACAAAGCCTTTATGCGCCAGGCTCAAGCCGTCCATAATTTTCGGTTTAGTCTGCGTTACCCTGATTTCTCTAGTCATCGGCTGGATATTGAAAGCAATATATTCCAGCACATCAAACAAATCGCTGTTTTCCGCCTCAATCAGCTTTTGCAACTCGGCCAGTTCCGCTTGACCATAACCCGCGTCGGCAAGCTTATCCAGCAAGGCTTTTCGGGTCATTGGCTTTGACCAAATCTGCCGCAATTCCTCTTCGCTTTGAAAATATGACGGCAACGCGCCATAGAGATTTTTCACAAACTGTTCAGCAGAAATCGGCTTGCCATCAGCGCCCCAGAACGACGTTGAAATCATGTGTTGAATGTGCCGCTCCTTGCCGTCCCCCAGCTTGATTTTCAGCGTCTTGTTGCACACACAAGGGCTTTCGCCACAGACATAACAGTCTGGCGCAGGCTCTTTAACACATTTGCAAGGCCGCTCACCGCATTCAGGACACGGTTGCGCCGGTTTTTTCTCACAGACACAAGGCTCTTGACCGCATTTGGCACAGACTTCAGGCTCTATCGGCTCGCCATCCCATTCAGGGTCAGCAAAGTGATGGTAGGCATCGACAAAATCATAAATGGTGAAATATTCCTTGCCGTCAAACAACCGGGTGCCGCGCCCGACAATCTGCTTAAACTCAATCATCGAATTAACCGGCCGCATCAACACAATATTCCTGACATTGCGTGCATCCACGCCGGTCGATAACTTTTGCGACGTAGTCAAAATAGTCGGAATAAACTTTTCGTTATCCTGAAACTCCCGAAGATACTGCTCGCCGATCTCGCCATCATTGGCCGTTACCCGCACACAATACATCGGCTCTTTGCTCCGGCTATACTGATTAATTAAATCCCTGACAGCGGCGGCGTGATCTTGCGTGGCGCAAAATACCAGCGTTTTTTCCTGCTGATTAATCAGATCCATAAAAATCTGCACCCGCTTGGCTTCGCGTTCCTTGATAACAATAATCCGGTTAAAGTCGGCTTCCTGATAAATCTTACCGGCTTCAACCTCGCCTTCAATAATGGTGTCGTCTGAGGTAAAGATATAATCATCCAGTGTGGTCTGGATGCGCTTCACCTTGAACGGGGTTAAAAAACCATCGTTAATGCCTTCTTTCAGCGAGTAGGTATAGACCGGATCGCCAAAATATTGATAGGTATTCACATTCTCGCCACGTTTTGGGGTTGCCGTTAAACCCAGCTGCACCGCCGGGGCAAAATAATCCAAAATACCGCGCCAGTTGCCTTCATCATTCGCCCCGCCGCGATGACATTCATCAATAATAACGAAATCAAAATAGTCGGTGGGATAATCGCCAAAATACGCCGCGCCCTCATTGCCGCTCATAAAGGTTTGAAAGATAGTAAAAAATAAACTGCCGTTGGTTGGCACGCCGCCTTTTTTACTGATTTCTTTCGGCGTAATTCTGACCAGTGCATCGTCGGGAAACATCGAAAAAGAATTGAACGCCTGATTGGCCAGAATATTACGGTCGGCTAAAAACAGAATTCTGGGGCGACGGCTGCCGTCACGCTTTAGATTCCAGCGCGTTTGAAACAACTTCCAGGCAATTTGAAAAGCAACGAAGGTTTTGCCGGTGCCGGTTGCCATCGTCAATAAAATCCGCTGCTTGTCTTCAGCAATGGCATTGAGCGTATTGGCGACCGCAATTTCCTGATAATAGCGCAAACCTTTAGAGCCGCCGACGCTTTCAAACGGAACCGCATCAAAGCGGTCTTTCCAGTCGTTTTGCTCGGAAAAAGTAAGCTGCCAAAGCGCATCAGGACTGGGGAATGCCGCAACCAGCCCCTCACTACCGGCATTCATGGCAATCTGATAAATCTCCTTGCCGTTGCTGGAATAGGTGTAATTAATGCGCAGTTTTTCCGCGTAAATCTTGGCCTGAGCAACGCCTTCCGCTACGTCCAACTCATTACTCTTGGCTTCAATGATGCCAATCTTGCGGTTTTTATAAACCAGCACATAATCGGCAATCATCGGTTTTGCCCGCGTGCCGCCAGTCTGGATTTTACCGGCAGTGATGTGAAACTCGCGCAATACCTTAGAACCCTCAACCACGCCCCAACCGCAAGCCGTTAACTTAGGGTCTATCAATTCGGCTCTGGTTTCGGCTTCATTCACAGTTCACTTCCTTTCATTAAAATGGCAACTTCTTGGCATCGGCAAGCTTTAACCAAAAATGAAATAGTCAGCGACTTTTCAATCATGGAGTAATTCCTATGCGTGTATTCGTTTATGCGTTACTTACTCTGGTAACGCGTAGCTTAACCCAGCGTTAGTTATGTGTAGCAGAGTTGTTCACGATAACAACCATTCGCCATTTTCAGCAATGGCCTGATACATACTGTCTGGAGCCAGATCAATTTCATCATCACCCCATGAAACAAAACCGTCCGTGACTTTTATTTGCTTAAAAAAATCAGGATTTTTCAGCTTTTCAAAAACACCGTATAAATAAGAGGGTAAAATTTTGACGTTGCCGGTTAAACCATCGGCAAAGCGCACGCTAAAACACAATTCCCCCATGATTTGAGCTTCAATAACATCGTAATACATAAAAAATAGCCTTTAAGGTAACGGTTTAATTTTATCGGGTTGATGATGCAAACGGCATTTATCCCAATCGTTTAATAATTCATCACGGTGTAATTCTGCCCAATCCAACACTAAATTTAAACCACGGCGCGGCAACTGCCCTTCCATTAACTCAAGGCTCAGGATGTTGATTGCTGCTTTATATTCGCCATACTGAGCGTGAAAGTGTGGCGGCGCGTGTTCTTCAAAAAACATACGGATAATAATTCCGTAAAACTGGCTAATGGTCGGCATTACTTTTTCCTGTTTTTCTGTAATTATTTTGATTTCAGCACTTGAGCGCGGTTGGGTATAAGTAGGCAAGCCTATTTCTTTTAACCTTTACATTGGAGTCCAATAGCTTTAGCTATTGGCGGTAAAACAGCTAAAGCTGTTTTACTCCCAACTTGTTTGTTAAGAAACTTTTGAATACCTACTTATTAATCCGTTAAAACGCTTCAAGACAACTGACCACTGAATGCTTGGTTGAGGATGGATTTCTTAAGCTCATCCAGTGCCGTTAGTTTTTGCTGATAGATAGCTTCTAATTGTTTGGTTTGGGCGGATAAAGCGTCGAGTTTTTGAACTATGGCTTGTTGTTCATTTAACGATTTTGGAAATGGAATTGTTAATGCTGAAAGAGATCCTTGATTTAAACTTTTTATACCAACGCCATTTCCTCCATCAATAAGTATTTTTCTTGTTTTTGTAATCTTTAGAAAATTACATAAATAGATTGGGTCAATATTTTTTGTGTTTAATCTAATTCTAATTGTAAAGCCAGAATGAGAAACCTTTCCCGTCACCTCACTAGCCAAAAGAGTTCTGCCAATTAACTGAGGGTTTCCATTAGAACGAACTGCTAAAATATCACCTTCATTTAATAAATCTACGTCATTTAATTTACCATCTAAAATAGCCGTTTCTAAAGTTTCAAATGGAACCCAAAAACTATTTTGAAAGTTTTTAACCCCAACAATTTTAATTTTTTCGCCTTTACTGCTCTTGGTAAAGTTCATGCCATTTCTAAAAGCGGCTATTTCACCTAAGGTTTTCTCTTCCCAGCTATCACCTTTATTCTCAAACACATTTTGCAAATAACTCTCAAAAAGCTCTTTGGCGTTTTTGAGGTTCTGCTCGGCGTTGGATTTCGCCTTAGCTATGGCGGCAAATGATTCATCCAGAATGGCGACTATGCGTTGCTGTTCGGGAAGTGGGGGGAGCGGGATTTCAATTAGCCCAATATCAGATATTTTTAAAGAAGGATAAGCAATATCTTGCATTAAATCTCTTGCATCAATTGTCGTTAAAAAATATAAAATAAACCTATCGTCAGCGATTGAATTATCGGCTTTGATGGTTGCCAAATGACTCGATACATAACTATCAATTTCCATCATTACTCGATGATTCAAAAATGTTGATGCGCCGCTCTTTGGAAAAAGAATAGTTCCTTTCTTATATAGTTTCAGCCCTTTAATTCCATCTTTATTTAAATAGTCAGCACAAGTTCTAATAAATCCTTTTTTTATCTGACCTATATCGGAAGTTCTTATAAATGGATAAATGCCATTTTCAAATAACTCTTTTTTTTGTGGAGCAGAATTCCCCGAACTTACTAGTGCAACTTCACACAGCCTTTTAATTCCCCAACCCTGTTTCATAGTAATGCCTTGACTTTTTTTTCATAAAACACTACGCCAACGCGGTCAATATGTTCGTTTAACGCTTGGTTTTTTAACGTTTCATAGTGCGTGACATCAAACAAATAAGGTGTTGGCAGGTTATCCAATTCCTCCATTAAAGCGCCACTATGATCGACTACACAGCTAAAAGCCAAATTAATATCCGAGCCTCTTTGATAGTTGCCTTTGGCGCGAGAACCATACATTTTAACCCACTCAATATCTGGATAATGTTGCAAGGCGTGTTTAATGTGCGCCAGTGTTGGCTCGCTTAAGCCAAACATTTAATTTAACCTGTCGAGTAAATAGTGATGCAGCTGCGCTAAGCCCAATTGATAGTGCGCACAAATACTTTCTGTGGCTTTTAAAGCGCTTGCGTGATTATAAACGTGTGCCATCAAATTTCTTTCTTCGAGCATATCAATCCATAATTGCCCATCAACAATGATGTCGGTAGCAAACGCTTGTTTGATAATTTCCCGTGGAAATTTAACATCAATACCATTAAAAGCGAGGTAGTCTTTTAGCGTTTTCCACGAGAGCTCAAAGGTCATTTCAAAACTTTTAATGAGCGCCATTTCGATTAAGTGGTTTTCCGGCATGTCTTTGTGCGCAGCAATGGCTTCTTGTAAAAGCTGGTAGGCGGCTTGTAAATTCTCAAAACGTTGTTTCCAGCGAATGTCGTTCATAATAACCCCCGAACTTTCGTTAACACGGCGGCGCTCTCGGCATCCAGTTGGGCGATTTCTGCCAGGATGTCCTGGGGGGCGCGATGCTGCACTGTTTCATTGCGGTTTGGGTTTTTCGCCGACAAATCATAGGTGCTTTTATCGATGTCGGCGATATTGACCGACCAGGCGTTTGCAGAGTCGGCTTTGGTTTTTTGCAGTTCAACAAATTCCGCTAAATCAGCTTGATTCAGCGGGTTGGTTTTGCCCAAATTACGCTCAAGGTTGAGCTGGTAGAACCAGATATTCTGCGTTGGCGCGCCTTTGACAAAAAACAACACCACTGTTTTCACGCCTGCGCCAGTAAAAGTGCCGCCGGGTAAGTCCAACACGGTGTGCAGATTACAGTTTTCCAATAGCTGTTTGCGCAAACTGACTGAGGCGTTGTCGGTATTGGACAGAAAGGTATTTTTGATGACCACGCCCGCTTTGCCGCCGGCTTTGAGTATTTTGATAAAGTGCTGCAAAAACAAAAACGCGGTTTCGCCGGTTTTAATCGGGAAGTTCTGCTGCACTTCGGCGCGTTCTTTGCCGCCAAACGGCGGATTGGCCAGCACGATGTCGTAACGGTCTTTGTCCTGAATGTCGGCCAGATTTTCGGCCAGGGTGTTGGCATGGACGATATTCGGCGCTTCAACGCCGTGCAGTATCATGTTCATGGTGCCGATAATGTAAGCTAGCCCTTTTTTCTCTTTGCCGTAGAAGCTGTGTTTTTGCAGGATTTCAACGTCTTTGGTGCTCAGTTCGCGGCTTGCTTTCAGGTATTCAAACGCTTCCGCCAAAAAGCCCGCCGAGCCGACCGCGCCGTCATATATCTTGTTGCCGATGTCAGGGGCAACCACTTTAACGATGGTTTTAATCAGTGGGCGCGGGGTGTAATATTCGCCGCCGTTACGTCCGGCGTTGCCCATGTTCTTGATTTTATCTTCGTAGAGATGCGACATTTCGTGCTTCTCGGCTTTTGAGCGGAAGCGCAAGCCGTCAATCAGGTTAAGCACTTCACGCAGGTTATAGCCGCTCTGCACCTTGTTTTTCAGTTCGCTAAAAATCTCGCCGATCTTGTATTCAATCGTATCCGGGCTGCTGGCGTCGGCTTTAAATTTTTTCAGATAGGGGAACAGTTTGTGATCAACAAAGTCTTTGAGATCATCACCGCTCAGGACTTGATGATGGTCAATTTTGCCGTCCTGAGTTTTAGGCACCGCCCAGTTATGCCATTTATAGGCTTCTTCAATAATGGGCTGGTAAGCCTTACCGGAAAGCTGAGCGGCGGTTTGTTTGTCACGTTCCAAATCTTCAAGGTATTTCAGGAACAGCACCCATGAGGTCTGTTCGACGTAATCGAGTTCGCTGCCGCATCCAGCATCTTTGTGCAGAATGTCGTCTATATTTTTGAAGGTTTGTTCAAACATGGGAGTTAATAGTGAGTTTAAATTTGCCAGCTTAAGTGGCAATGCAATAGCGCGATTATACACAGTCTGAGGCCGGCCGGCATTGGCTAAGAACCGGCTGCTAATTCATTTTAACGGTTATTATCAGGCGCACGCGGGGCATTTCAGCGGCTTAAATCAAGCCAGACGGCATACAAAATCATCTCCGCAGATATTATTGACGGCATAAAATCTTTCGTTCCGCCTTTATTAGTTAAAACGGAAAATGCTTCCATTCCGCAATTTCTTTTTTAAACGCCTAAAAAATTTATCACCGGAACTCTTCCTTGAATTTATTTTAGAATAAATATAATTTATGAAACGACGGAGGAAGAACGGAGCGAAGCGACGTGATGGAGGAGGAAGTTTCGTTATTAACTACTACATAAGTTTTTTATTGGCAAAAACGCCACTCGTTAGACGGTTTTGAATATTAATGTAAAAAGCGAGAATCGTTGGAACTGGCACCTTGCTTTAAGCTCGATGCTCATGTTTTTACTTTGCTGATATGAGTCCAAATAAATCAAAGTTCTAATGGATCTCTGCGTCAGTCGCACAATGGCATTTTTGACTGCAAAGGCTTGAGTTAGTAAGATTTTAAAAGCGTAAATATCGAGTTAAACTATATTCCGCCGTGACGTCTCTAATTAAAGCAGCGTCACGATGTTTTTTTTCTAGCCACCGCAAGCATTGTAAGAACTTGCTTATACGACTATGCGTTACACTCTACTTAATCCAGCGGCGATACCCTATTATCACAAAAATAAAAAGGAAAAATAGTGTCTTACAATTCAACAACGATAGCTAACATACTTGGCAAACTGAACAAATCTTATTTCTTACCCGCTATACAACGACCATTTGTTTGGGAGACAGAACAAATTGTTCGGTTGTTCGACTCGTTGATGCAGAGTTATCCAATCAGCTCCTTCTTATTTTGGGATTTGGAGGCTAAAAACCGCGATAACTGGGAAATTTATAATTTCGTGAAAGATTTCAAGTTTGGTGAAATCCACGATGAGAAAATAGATACAGCCAATAATAATGACGATGACGTAACTTTAGTCTTAGATGGGCAGCAACGATTGACATCACTGATGATTGGCTTGAAAGGAACTTATATGGTCAGGCTAAAGAATCAACGTAAAAATAACCCTAATGCCTGGGTTAGACAGTGCTTGTTTCTCGATTTACTTAAAGATTCAAAGCCGGAAGCTGAAGGGGAGGAGGATTACTTCGAAGACATTAGCTATGGTTTTAAGTTTTATGATGAAACGCTCCCTCCACGCAATAGCTCCACTAAGTTTTGGTTTAAAGTGAGTGATATTCTCGGTTGCCACGATCAGGACATATACGATGAGCTTCACGACTCTTTGCTTGAGCAGGCTGGTTTATTATCCAGAGAACAAAAAAGAGTCTTTAGAACCAATCTTGACAGGCTTTACCGTGTTATTTGGAAAGATGATTCCGTGTCTTATTACACGGAAAAAAGCCAATCCTACGACAAGGTTCTTGATATTTTTATTCGAGCAAATGATGGCGGCACAAAACTTAGTAAGTCTGATTTGCTTATGTCGATGGTTACATTGAAATGGTCAGAATTAAATGCACGCGATGAAATAAATCATCTTGTTTTGTATTTAAATAACGAACTAGAGAGCGAAAATGACGTTAACCGCGACTTTATTCTGAGATCAAGCCTGCTGCTCTCCGAGCTCGATTTTTTGTTCAAGATTCAGAATTTTACCAAAGAAAATCTTGCTCTTATTGAAGCTAATTGGCCAAACATCAAAAAAGCATTAGAGCTGTCATTTAAAACGGTTAACCTTTTTGGCATAGCCAAGCACAACCTGACCAGTTTGAATGCGGTTATGGCAATAGTCTATTATTTTTACGGCCTGATAATACGGGGTCAATCAGAAGAAATGGCAACTGATCCTAAAAATTTGGGGTTAATTAGACTCTGGTTAGGGAATGCTTTGCTTAATGGAATTTTTGGCGGACAGGCAGGCGTAACCATCGGCATTGCGCGGCGAGTAATTCACGATGAAATGAACGAATCTTGCTATTTTCCGGCAAAATCATTGGTTTCTCAAATGACTATGCGGGGACGCGTCTCAGAATTTGACGAATTCAGCATAGATAAGTTCATGGAGCTCAATTACAGTAAAAAGCTAGGGTTCATAGCGCTATCTATGCTTTATCAAAATAGCGACTGGCTTAACTATCGCTATCAAAAAGATCATCTTTTCTCAATTGACTTATTTCGGCAGGAAAAGCTATTTAGTTTAGGCGTTCCGGCAAATCAAATAGAATCGTTTATACGCGCATCTGATCGTATGCCGAACTTGTTATTGCTATCGAGAGATGAATTTAATGACAAATCACAAATGGATTTTAGCGTATGGATTCAAACGCGGGATGATAATTTCTTTGCTCGCCATCTACTCCCGACAAATCTTGATTTATACAGAATAGAAAACTTCTTACCCTTCATTGAGCAGCGAGAAAAATTGATCGCTAGCCACTTAAAATCGCTGTTTAAATAAAAGTTAACCGTCTTAAATTAACGCATCTATCGAGTCTGGTCAGGCTAATGACAAGTTAACAGTGTCGCTATAATCCGCCAATGAGCATGTTTTTTTTCATTGGCGGCGCCTGTCCGGCTCAGCTATAAGATTTTTATGAGGCAGCTGATTTTAAATTTAGCGTTCAACTTATCGCGTTTCCCGCTAAAGCGTTCTTCACTCCCTAATTGAAAGGGGAGTTGGATTTTTTCATGGAAACCACCTTGCCACTCCGATCGAAGAACTGACAGTTAAATGCTAAAAGGATTAAGGGTGCAAGATATGAGGCAAGCCAGAATAAAAAACGGGGGAAATGAACAAACCGGCAAATATAATAAGCCCAGCGAAAGACTAAAGAAGTGATCTTTCCGGCTACTATGGGGCGACTAAATTTTCAGGCATAAAAAAAGGAACTTGGTGAATCACCTAAGTTCCTTGTTTTTACTACTATATTTGGCTCCCCCGGACGGGCTCGAACCGCCGACCTAATGATTAACAGTCATCCGCTCTACCGACTGAGCTACAGGGGAATAATCTTTTTCAGTATGGTGCGCCTGGAGAGATTCGAACTCCCGACCGCTCGGTTCGTAGCCGAGTACTCTATCCAGCTGAGCTACAGGCGCCGTACTAAGATGGCAATTATGTATTCTAATGCTGACTATGTCAACTAATAATTTAGTTGGTTTACTCGGTCATATAACAATGATACTAATGAAGAATTACATTAACCCATAAATTACAATTAGATATATCAAAAATAAGATTAAGATCAGAGCCTTGCTCTGATAGATTGCAGGCCATTACTTGCCCCGAAATAACTTGATTACCCCTCTAATGAAAAATCGTATCAAACAGCAAATCAACCTTTTTACAATCACAAGACCTACCGCTAAAACAACTCAAAAACGCCCGACCCGCAGGCCAGCGTTTCCACCAGCAAACGCACTCTGCATGGCGATGGAAGAACTACAATATCGTGCTCGCCGACGGCGTTACTGTGCAAATGCGCGATACAACGGATAATCAAGCGGACTTCCCGCAGTTGGGCAGCCAAAAACCGGGTTTAGGTTTTCCTATTGCCTGTATCGTTGTGTTGATCTCGTTGGCCGCCTATCACAACGTTGGAAAATTGAGTTGGATTTTCGCTCCATCAAAACCAATATGGACATGGAAATGTTACGGTGTAAAACGCCTGATAGGGTAAAAAAGGAGATCGCCATTCATTTATTGGCTTACAACATCATCCGTGGCAATGTGGCGCAGGCCGCCGGTTTGCATGACAAACTCCCGCGCCAACTTAGCTTTCGTATTTCTTTTTACCCGTCATTAATGTGAAGTTAACGCCGCCTAAAAAGGCAAGTTAATGTTGGGCTTGATGGTTTTCATCAGGTCACCGAACTGCTGTTGAATGCGGCGCATGGCCGTATCCGTATCAGCCTCAAAACGAATCACTAACGATGGCGTGGTGTTGGAAGCCCGCACCAATCCCCATCCATCGGCAAAATCGACGCGCATCCCGTCTATGTCAATGATTTTGCCGTCAGTGAAATTGGCCGCCGCCAGCAAGCGCTCGATAAAAATGAAGTTTTCGCCTTCTTCCAGCGCCACATTCAATTCCGGGGTATTAATACTATCGGGAAAATCGGCAAACACTTCGGCGCTGCTGCGGGTGTCGCGGGACATGATTTCCAATAAACGGGCGGCCGAATACAACGCATCATCAAAGCCGAACCAGCGGTCATTAAAGAAAATATGCCCGCTCATTTCACCGGCCAATTTGGCGCCGGTTTCTTTTAATTTTGCTTTTATCAAGGAATGCCCTGTTTTCCACATCGTCGGCCTGCCTCCGAATTTGGTAATCTGTTCGGGCAAATGACGGCTGCATTTCACGTCGTAAATAATTTCTGCGCCGGGCTTTCCGGCCAATACATCTTTGGCAAACAGCATCATTTGCCGATCTGGCCAGATGATTTTGCCGCTTGAATCGATCACGCCCAAGCGGTCGCCGTCGCCGTCAAAAGCAATGCCGATGTCGGCCTGGTAATGCTTGACTGTTGCAATCAATTCGGTCAGGTTTTTGGGGTTGCTGGGGTCGGGATGGTGATTGGGAAAAGTGCCATCGACATCGCAGAACAATTCCACTACGTTGCAGCCCAATGTTTTCAGCAGCTTTGGCCCCAATTCACCGGCCACGCCGTTGCCGCAATCGAGCACTACGGTCAGCGGTCGGGTGATGTGTATGTCTTCATCAATAAGGCCGATGTATTCATTGCTGTACTGGCTGTTTTCTTCGATGCTGCCGGGATTGTCGGTTGCGTAAGCCGCATTATCGATGCAGGCTTTCAGTTGCTGAATTTTTTTGTTAGCCAGCGTTTCGCCGTTGATGACCATTTTCAGGCCGTTATAATCGGCCGGATTATGGCTACCGGTAATCATCACGCCTGAGCGCCCTTCAGTGTGCCGAGCGACAAAATACAGTACCGGCGTCGGCACCATGCCGATATCCAGCACATTAAGCCCGGTGCTGATAAGACCTTTAGCCAGAGCTTCCGCCAGCGCCGGACTGGAGGTTCGGCCATCGCGGCCAACTACCATGATTTTGCAGCCCTGTTCTTTGGCTTGAGTGCCCAGCGCCCGACCAATGTCGTAAACCACATCTTTGGTCAAGGTCTTACCGACGATGCCGCGAATATCGTAAGCCCTGAAAATGATGCCGGAATTAGCAGTTTTTTTTACCGTCATCGGCATATCAAAGGAATCGGGTACGGTTGTTTCAGCGATGTCAGGCTTGTTAAAGCTAACGGTGGGCGCGCTGGGTTCTTTTTTTTCGAGGACAGGCACAGGTTCATCTCCGCCCCATAGCATCGAGCCACCGGCATTCAGCGGGTCGTCAAAGTCATCGAAAAAACGGTTCATTTGCACATCGCCGGTATCATGATCAGGCGCTACGACGCCTTGGCTGTCTAGGACTCGTTTGAACTGCACCAACGTCGACACCACTGCGTCCATTTCAGCCAGTTTAACCGGATAGGTGCCTTGCAGTTTATTGGTCATCATGTCCTTACTCGCTTTTAACACGCAACCCAAATCCTCGGTCAAAGTCTGCGAAAGTTTTCGGTAGCCGACAAAAAAAGCCGCCAACACCAACAATGTAGGCACCACAATCACGGCAAAAATAAGCGCCAAACCGCTAAGATTGCTGGTGCTGGAAAGCTGATAACGCAACTCCCAGCCGGTATTGGCGAGTGGGATTTTTGGCATGTCAGCGATTTCCGCCTCGGCTGGTGCCTCGCCCACGGTCGCCAAGGCCAAGTCCGCCTGTTTCAGTTCAAGATAGCCGTCATTTAGCGCCGTAGCCTGCACTGTTTTATTGACAAAATCATAGCTCAAACTGGCCAAAAGCACGCCAACCGGCTGCTCGTTGTGCATAATCCGGCTAGTTATCGCCAAATGCCGATCCGGGCCCATATCGCCTTGTATCGCAGGCAGTTGGTTTTTAGCCAAGGCCTCCCGCGCCATATCCAGATCGGCATAGCCCATTTTGGGTACACTTTTATTATCCAGTTCATTAACGCCGGGCAATAACAGCCTGATTTTCAGTGCGTCCGGCAAATGCCGTTCCAATTTCTCGGCCGCCGCCGTCAATTGCCCTGGATCGGCACTGATAACAGCCGCCACCACGTCGGGATCTTGCGCCATTTTTTCCACTGCATTGATACGCATATTGATTTGCGCGGTCAGATTTGCGGCAAGGTTAGTCACCACCGCCGTCGCCGAATCTTGTCTTGCTTGCTCGACTTTAGTCGCGCTGAGCCAGGAAATACCGCCACCGACAATGAGTATCATCAAAACAGCAAACGCTGACAGTAAAGAAAATAGTCGTACCATGATTATGCCTATTTGTTATTTTTATTTTAATGACGACCGGTATGGCCAAAGCCGCCGACACCGCGCAAACTTTCATCGAATTTGTCGACTTGCTCGAATTTCACCTGCACCACCGGCACAAAAACCATCTGCGCAATGCGCTCGCCGACATTAATGGTAAACGCGGTATTGCCCCGGTTCCAGCAGGAGATAAAAACTTGGCCCTGATAATCCGAATCAATCAGCCCAACCAGATTGCCCAACACGATGCCATGCTTATGACCCAGACCGGAACGCGGCAACAACACCGCCGCCAACTGATGGTCGTTAATATAAATCGCCATGCCGGTAGGAATTAACACCGTTTCCCCCGGCTGCAATTCGACCGGTTCATCCAGGCAGGCGCGCAAGTCCAGGCCCGCCGACCCCGCTGTCGCATAATCCGGCAACGGAATATCCTTGCCTAAACGGCCATCCAGAATTTTAAGCTGTATTTTTTTCATCTTCCCTTCTCTCTGCGATTAAGCCGATCAATTGTTCGGCCAAGTGGTTTTTATCGGTCATAGCCAGATTTTTTCGGCCGTTTTTCCAGAACACCTGCAACGCATTTTGCTCACTGTCAAAACCGCCCAGCTCGCGCCCCACCCAGTTTGCCGCAATCATATCCAGATTTTTGCGCAGCAACTTGTCTTGGGCATACCGTTCAAGGTCATGCGTTTCGGCAGCGAAGCCAACCGTGAACGGGCGTTGTTCGAGCTGTGCCACATCGGCCAAAATATCTTGAGTTTTCTGTAGCGTCAGACTTGTCTGCCCGCCTTGTTTTTTTATTTTTTCGGCTTCCACCTTTATCGGACTGTAATCGGCAACCGCCGCCGCGCCGATATAAATGTCATGCTGTGCCGCTTGGCTGATAACCGCCGCATACATTTGCGCCGCCGTTTCCACCTTAATCAGCGCCACATTAAACGGTGCCGACAGCGCCACCGGACCACTGACCAGCGTGACCTCAGCGCCCGCTTTTAACGCCGCCTCAGCCAGCGCATAACCCATTTTCCCGGAACTGCGGTTGCTGATGTAGCGCACCGGGTCCAGCGGTTCGCGGGTGGGTCCTGCACTGACCAGCACCTTAAGCCCGCTTAAACAGTGCGCCGCCGGTTCCGCCAGCAGACGCCTACAAATATCGACCGGCTCGGACATCCGGCCAAAACCGGTTTCGCCGCACGCCTGATCGCCCTGTTCCGGGCCTATCACCGTGACGCCGTGGCTTTTGAGCCGCTGTATATTTTCCTGCGTCGTCGGCTTATGCCACATCGCCTGATTCATCGCCGGCGCCACATAAACCGGACAACTTGCCGCCAAATACAACGTTGACAGCAAATCGTCAGCCAAACCATGACTGCATTTAGCCAGCGTGTTCGCCGTTGCCGGTGCAATAATCAAAACATCAGCCCAGCGCGCCAGACTAATATGATTCATCGCCTGCTCTTCATGGGCATCGAGCAATTCGCTATGCACCGGATGCCCGGACAGCGCCTGAAACGTCAGCGGACTGACAAACTGCATCGCAGCATGTGTCATCACCACGCGCACCGTGGCGCCCTGTTTGCGCAGCAACCTGACCAATTCAGCCGACTTATACGCCGCAATGCCGCCACAGACCGCCAATAAAATATGCTTATTAATAACAATGCCCGTAAACTTGAACAAAAGCGGCATTATGGCAAGGTTCAAGAAATTCTTCTATGCTTAAATCTCAATCATACTCAGGGGAAGTCTATGTCTATTAAGGATTGGTCGGCTGAAGATCGGCCTAGAGAAAAGTTGTTGCAACGCGGCCCGGAGGCCTTAACCGATGCCGAGCTGTTAGCCATTTTTTTACGTACCGGCGTGCCCGGCAAATCGGCGGTTGATTTGGCCCGAGAACTGCTCACCGACTTTGGCTCCCTGAAAGCCTTATTAGGCGCCGATAAAAAACGTTTTTGCCAAGGCAAAGGCTTGGGCGACGCCACTTATGTCCAGCTTCAAGCGGTATTGGAAATGGCCAAACGCCATTTCAAAGAAGCCCTGCAACGCGGCGACGCCCTAACCAGCCCGGACATCACCCGCGCTTACCTTAGCGCACAACTGCGCGGCTACAACTACGAAGTGTTTGCCTGCCTGTTTCTCGACAACCAACACCGCGTCATACAGCTGGATGAACTGTTCCGTGGCACCATAGACGGCGCCAGCGTTTATCCCCGGGAAGTCGCCAAACAAGCCTTACACCATAACGCAGCGGCAGTGATTTTTGCCCACAACCACCCGTCCGGCATCTCCGAACCCAGCCAGGCCGACAAACACATCACCGATAAACTCAAACAGGCGCTGGCGCTGTTCGACATACGCGTGCTGGATCATTTCATTATCGGCGACGGCGATCCCTACTCGTTTGCCGAGCATGGTTTAATGTAGCAGCTAATCTCAAAGCCAATAATAAGGCGTTAGCAAAACGGCGAGTTTTCATTGAGAACGTTAACCGCCGATGTAAGATTTTCAGGATCGTCAAGGATGTGTATCGGGGCAAACACAAGAACTACTCGCTGACATGGAACTTGGTGGCGGCTATTGCTAACCTATGATATGACTCTATTTAGGAAATATGCCTAATGAAAGCCGGTTAACGCCGGTTTTTTTTTGCGCCTGAATTATTGGCAAGTGTTGCAGTTGTTTTTTTAGAAATGGGACAAGAATGGGACAAATTTTATTTCAGGCAATAAAAAAGGCTTAGATTTCACTTTAAGCCTTTTAATTTATTGGTGGGGCGTCAGGGATTCGAACCCTGGACCCATGGATTAAGAGATATGGCAACACTGCATAAAAAACAACACCTTAAACGCGTTTAATTGCAACTAGCTTGCCACCTTGACGCCTTATTAATCAAGGGCTTATAAATCAATTGCAAATTGCAATCAGGGTAAACAGGTCAAAATACATCAGCCGCGTCTTATCATTTTTATCTTTTGGGTTCAGATATAAAAAACCGTTTTTAGTATAAAAATTCAGCGTATCGGGGTTATTCAAAGCATCGACAACAATAAACCGACAGCCTGTTTTATTGCCCTCAGTAAACCATCCCTTGATGAAATCAAGAACCAAACTACCAACGCCATTTGCCTGAAACCGCTTATCTACAGCAAGCCTGCCTATTTTGACGGCTGGGAGCGTCATAAAGCGTTTAGTGTGCGAGACGTTTCGCGTAGCCCTACGGTAAGCCGTTTTATCCACTTCCCTAGAAATGGCGTCATTTGAAATGCTGAAATAGGCTAACGTCTCATTGCCTTCCATCCAAGCATAAGTTACCGCGATGAGTTCACGGCCAACCAGTTTTGAATCCGTAAAAAAGAACTCGTTTAAATCGTGATCGCCACAGTCAAACGATAATGCCCGGTCATCATCCGAGCCAAGTCTTTCAAGTCTAGGCATAGAGTCAGATCAATTGATCCCGTTTATCGACAATCTTAACGCTACGGTAAACCGCCATAATACGATTGTATTCTTGTCGGCTAACCGGGTTCTGTTCAGCCTGGCGCATGTTTTCTTCAAACCGGCGCGCTTCTTTGCCACGTAAAACAGGCGTTGGTTTTATCGGTGTTGCCATATTATTTGCTCCAGAAAAGCCGATTAATGCAGAATCTTATTGTACGTTGTTGAACCTTAGCGAGCATCATATGACACACCAAGCCATTGGCGTTAATCCATCCGCCATAAATAAACACAATAGCCAAAAAAGGTTATCAATGATTTGTCATTTTGTCAGGAATTGCCTGAAAGCCGCGCTGGTACTAGGTTTTATGCCTGACAAAATCCTGACAAAGCCCTGACAAAACGTCATTTCTAACCCCCGTTTTGTCAGGATGATTGTAGCCTGTCGAAAAACTGATTTAACCTGCTATTAATTTCCCCTCTTTTTGGCTTTCATTTTTAAAAAATTCCTGGCGCTTTTTTCTTACCGTATACGGGATATTCGCCTTCTCCCAGCGTTCTAAATCTACTTGGGATGC
>JAUYMY010000046.1 GCA_030699385.1 Methylobacter sp. | reverse complement strand
AAACGCTTTAACTTCTCCACCTTGGAGCTCAGCCATTACTTTGGTTAAGGCAGCAGTTAAGGTAGTCTTACCATGATCGACGTGACCGATGGTGCCGACGTTTACGTGGGGCTTGCTACGTGAAAATTTTTCTTTGGCCATGAGTTAATACCTTTAAATTATATTCAATTTTATGAAGATTTTTTAATAATCGCTTCCGCAACATGTGCAGGTGCTTCATTATATTTTTCAAACCGCATGCTGTATGTAGCACGCCCCTGAGTTGCTGAACGCAAATCAGTCGCATAGCCAAACATTTCCGCCAATGGCACTTCGCAGCTAAGCGTTTTACCCGATGGTGTATCATCCATTCCCTGAATTATCCCTCGGCGTCGGTTGATATCACCTACAACATCACCCATATATTCTTCAGGGGTTGCAATTTCAACTTTCATTATAGGCTCAAGTAAAACAGGACTTGCCTTCCTAGCTCCCTCCCTAAAACACATAGATCCAGCAATTTTGAAAGCTATTTCGTTCGAATCAACATCGTGATAAGAACCATCAAACAAAGACACCTTAACATCCAATACAGGATAGCCGGCTAGGATACCACTCTTCAACTGTTCTTGGATACCTTTATCTACAGCAGGTATAAATTCTTTTGGAACAACACCACCGACAATCTCGTTAACAAACTCGTAACCAGCGCCGATTTCTTGCGGCTCAATTCGCAACCAGACATGACCGTATTGACCTCGCCCGCCAGACTGCCTTATGAATTTACCTTCCTGCTCTACTGTCTTTCTAATTGTTTCTCTATAGGCAACTTGCGGCGCACCAACATTCGCCTCAACATTAAACTCCCTCTTCATGCGATCTACAATAATCTCAAGATGTAACTCCCCCATCCCTGAGATAATTATTTGCCCTGACTCTTCATCCGTATGCACTCTAAAAGAAGGATCTTCTTGAGCTAACTTGCCTAGCGCTAGGCCCATTTTTTCTTGATCAGCTTTTGTTTTTGGCTCTACAGCAACAGAAATAACCGGATCAGGAAAGTCCATACGTTCAAGAACAATAACATCTTTAATATCGCAAAGCGTATCGCCGGTAGTTACATCCTTTAGACCTATGGCCGCCGCTATATCTCCAGCATATACCTCTTTTACTTCCTCACGACTGTTGGCATGCATCTGCACAATTCGACCAACACGCTCTTTTTTCTTTTTTATCGGGTTATAAATACTATCGCCAGAATTAAGAACCCCGGAATAAACCCTGAAAAACGTCAACGTACCCACAAAGGGATCGGTAGCAATTTTAAATGCAAGCGCGGAGAAAGGCGCATCATCCTTGGCAGGACGCGTAGCTTCGATTAACTCATCTTCGAGATGACCTTTTATAGCTTCAACATCAGCAGGCCCAGGCAGGTACTCAATAACGGCATCCAACATCGCCTGAACACCTTTATTTTTAAAGGCAGAACCGCACAAGGCAGGAACAATTTGATTAGCGAGCGTCCGCTGCCGAATACCAAATCTTATTTCTTCATTGGACAAACTACCTTCTTCAAGATACTTTTCCAGCAACTCTTCACTTGCCTCCGCAGACACCTCAATCATATAGTCTCGCCAACGAACACAAGACTCCAGCATCTCAGGCGGAATATCTTCTTCCTTGAAAGTCATCCCCATATTGGCATCATCCCAATAAATAGCTTTCATTTTTATAAGATCTACAACACCTTCAAAGCTATCTTCAGAACCAATCGGCAACTGAAGCGGAACAGCCTGACCACCTAGCCTGATTTTAATTTGTTCAATAACGCGAAAGAAGTCGGCGCCCGAGCGATCCATCTTATTAACAAAGACTAATCGCGGCACATTGTACTTATCGGCTTGCCGCCAAACAGTTTCGGACTGCGGCTCAACACCGCCTACAGCACAAAAAACAGCACAGGCACCGTCCAAGACCCGAAGCGACCGCTCCACCTCGATAGTAAAATCGACATGTCCCGGCGTATCTATAATATTAATGCGATGCTGCGGAAACTGCTTTTCCATCCCGCTCCAAAAGCAGGTAGTTGCAGCCGAAGTAATTGTAATTCCTCGCTCCTGCTCCTGCTCCATCCAGTCCATGGTTGCAGCGCCGTCATGCACCTCACCGATTTTGTGAGACACACCCGTATAATAGAGAACACGCTCCGTAGTCGTCGTCTTACCTGCATCAATGTGAGCCATGATGCCAATATTTCGATAGAACTCTATTGGGGTTTTACGCGCCACAACTAGTCAATCTTCAAAATATCTCGCTAATTACCAGCGATAATGAGAGAAAGCTTTATTTGCCTCTGCCATTCTATGCGTATCTTCACGCTTCTTGGCAGCAGAACCTCTGCTTTCAAAAGCATCCATTAACTCACCCGCAAGCTTGGCCGGCATATTTCTTTCATTTCTTTTACGCGACGCATCAATCAACCAACGCATAGCTAAAGCCATACGACGCGAAGGACGCACTTCGACAGGCACCTGATAGGTAGCACCACCGACACGGCGAGATTTAACCTCAACCCGAGGCTGCACATTTTCCAAAGCTTTAGACAGCACTTCCAGCGGCTCACTATGACCTTTACTTTCAATCACATCCAAAGCGCCGTAAACAATTCCTTCCGCGATAGACTTTTTGCCACTTTCCATAATCATATTCATAAACTTAGTCAGCATGATGCTGCCAAATCTTGGATCAGGAATAATTTCTCTTTTTGTAGCAACTCTTCTTCTTGACATTTATCTCACCAACCAACGTTTAGCCTTTAGGGCGTTTTGTACCATATTTAGATCGACCACATTTTCTGTTGGTCACACCTGACGCATCCAAACTACCACGAACAACGTGATACCTAACACCAGGCAAATCTTTAACACGACCGCCCCTTATTAGAACCACGGAATGCTCTTGAAGATTATGCCCTTCACCACCAATATAGCTACTTACTTCAGCGCCATTGGTCAGCCTAACCCTAGCCACTTTCCGTAGCGCAGAGTTTGGTTTTTTAGGTGTCGTCGTATAAACACGAGTACAAACACCCCGACGCTGAGGACAAGCCTCTAGCGCAGGAACATTGCTTTTTTCTATTTTCTTAGCACGAGGCTTACGAACCAATTGGTTGATCGTGGCCATAACTTTGTTTACTCCGATATACAATTTAACTGTCAGATAATAAAAGAACCGCCGTACATATTAAACGCCGACGGCTCATACAATTCGACCCGACCTAAGCACGCTAGCTCATTTGAGCAGAGCATGTTACTTGCTAATGCTTAATTGGTCAAGTCTATATTTAAAATTCCACTATAAAATAGAAGCTTAAATATTCAACGCTTGCTTAAGAGCCTCTTCTACATCGCCAGCATCCACAGCTGACTGAGCTTCGGTTTCCACAACTTCATGCTGGGCAAACCTGCCTTTCCTACTTTCATGATAAGCCAAGCCGGTTCCTGCTGGAATTAATCGACCAACGATAACGTTCTCTTTTAATCCTTGCAAACTATCACTTAATCCACGCACCGCCGCATCAGTTAGCACGCGGGTCGTTTCTTGAAATGATGCCGCAGAAATAAATGATTCCGTAGCCAGTGATGCTTTAGTAATCCCTAACAATACAGAGTTATAGCTCGCCGGGATTTTTCCTTCAGCCTCAACTTTATCATTTTCTTCTCTCATTGCGGCGCGCTCGACTTGATCGCCTTTCAGGAAACTGGTGTCGCCTGATGCGGTAATCTCTACCTTTCTGAGCATTTGCCGAATGATAGCCTCAATGTGCTTATCATTAATTTTCACACCTTGCAGGCGATATACATCCTGAATTTCCTTGACCAGATAGTTCGCTAACTCCTCTATTCCTCTTAATCTCAGAATATCGTGCGGCGTTAACTCGCCTTCAGCTATCGTTTCACCCTTTTCTACATATTCACCTTCAAAGACTGTGATATGCCGCCATTTAGGAATCAGTGTTTCGACTGGCTCACCTGCGGGATCGGTAATAATGACCCGTTGCTTACCTTTGGTTTCCTTACCAAAAGAAATGGTACCGCTGGTCTCAGCAAGAATTGCCGGATCTTTGGTTTTACGCGCTTCAAACAAATCAGCAACACGCGGCAAACCACCGGTAATATCTCTGGTTTTACTAGACTCCTGAGGAATTCTCGCTAGAACGTCACCGACTTTAACCTCGCCGCCATCCTTGATACCGGCAATCGCTCCAGCAGGCAAGAAATATTGCGCGGCAATTTCAGTGCCCGGCAAATAAATCGTATTCCCTTCATTATCAAACAGCTTTACCATGGGTCGCAATTCTTTACCCGCGCTACCCCGTTGCTTTGGATCGGTGACGACCAGTGAACTCAAGCCGGTCACTTCATCCGATTGCTTTTGCACAGTAACGCCATCGATAAAGTCATTCAACTCAACTATACCGTCAACCTCGGTGATAACCGGATGTGTATGCGGATCCCAAGTAACGATGATATCGCCAGCATTAATCTTAGCCCCTTCCTGAACCGATAACACCGCACCATAAGGTATCTTATAACGCTCTTTTTCACGACCATAATCATCAACCACGCCAACTTCGCCTGACCTTGAAACCGCCACCAAGTTGCCTTCGCGATTAGTGACTGATTTCAGATTATTAAGACGCACCGTACCGGCAGATTTAACCTGGACATTGCTGATAGCAGCCGATCTGGATGCCGCGCCACCGATATGGAAAGTACGCATAGTCAGCTGCGTGCCTGGCTCACCAATTGACTGCGCGGCAATAACACCGACCGCCTCACCAATGTTCACCAAATGACCACGCCCTAAATCGCGCCCATAACAAGCGGCGCACACGCCATGTCTATTTTCACAAGTAATGATTGAACGAACCAAAACCTGGTCAATACTATGCGCTTCAAGCACAGCCACCCAGTGCTCGTCCAACAAGGTACCTTTAGGCACAACAATAATGTCGCCAGCAGGATCCATAATGTCATTGACAGCAACCCGGCCCAATACGCGCTCTGACAGCGGCTCAACAACATCACCACCCTCAATGATAGGCGTCATGATCAAACCGTTGACGGTACCGCAATCATCACCGTTAATAACCAAATCCTGAGCGACATCGACCAGTCGGCGCGTTAAATATCCTGAGTTTGCCGTTTTTAACGCAGTATCCGCCAAACCTTTACGCGCACCATGCGTAGAAATAAAGTACTGCAATACGTCCAAGCCTTCTCTAAAGTTCGCGGTAATCGGCGTTTCAATGATAGAACCATCAGGTTTTGCCATCAAGCCACGCATACCGGCCAACTGACGAATCTGTGCCGCTGAACCCCGCGCGCCCGACTCGGCCATCATAAAGATTGAGTTGAACGATTTTTGTTTGACTGTCTTACCTTCGGCATTAACCACCGACTCTTCACCTAGACCGTCCATCATGACCTTAGCAATTTGATCATTGGCATGAGACCAAATATCGACAACTTTATTGTATCGTTCGCCGTCAGTTACCAATCCTGAAGCATATTGACTTTGAATTTCATTAACTTCCGCATCGGAAGCCTTGATAATGTCGACTTTTTTGGCCGGAATGACCATATCTTCGATACCGAATGAAATCCCGGAAATCGTGGCATATTTAAAACCCAGGTACATCAACTGGTCGGCCAGTATGACCGTATCTTTGTTGCCCAAATAACGATAACTGTAGTTGATCAAACGCGAAATATTCTTTTTAGTCATATCGCAGTTAACCAACTCGTAAGGCATACGCTCAGGGACGACTTCCCAGATTAGCGCACGGCCGACAGTGGTTTCTACGCGATGCGTTTTATCGACAAGCTCACCACTTTCATCGGCTACTTTTTCGGTAATACGCAGTTGAATTTTAGACTGCAATTCAATTGATTTAGTTAACAGCGCCCGGTGAATTTCACCCACACTGACAAATATACTGCCATCGCCTTTAGCATTAATTTTTTCACGACTGATGTAATAAAGACCTAATACAACGTCTTGAGACGGATTAATAACCGGTTCGCCGTTTGCAGGTGACAAGATATTATTAGTCGCCATCATCAAGGTGCGCGCTTCCAGCTGCGCTTCAATCGACAGCGGAATATGCACGGCCATCTGATCGCCGTCAAAGTCGGCATTGAACGCGCTACAGACTAGCGGATGCAACTGAATCGCCTTACCCTCAATCAAGGTAGGTTCAAAAGCTTGAATACCCAATCTGTGCAAAGTTGGCGCACGATTTAACAAAATCGGATGCTCGCGAATCACTTCTTCAAGAATATCCCAAACTTCGGCGCCTTCTCTTTCAACCATTTTCTTTGCTGCTTTAATGGTTGTCGCCAAGCCCCGAAATTGCAGTTTACTGAAAATAAACGGCTTGAATAACTCTAAAGCCATTTTTTTCGGCAGGCCGCATTGATGCAACCTTAATGTAGGGCCTACCACGATCACGGAACGGCCAGAATAATCGACGCGTTTGCCCAGCAAGTTTTGACGGAAACGCCCTTGCTTGCCTTTAATCATGTCCGCCAATGATTTCAGCGGTCTTCTATTGGTGCCGGTAATGGCACGGCCGCGACGACCGTTATCCAGTAACGCATCAACCGATTCCTGCAACATGCGCTTTTCGTTGCGCACGATAATGTCCGGCGCATTCAGATCGAGCAAGCGATTTAAACGGTTGTTCCTATTGATAACGCGGCGATACAGGTCATTCAAATCAGAAGTGGCAAAACGACCGCCATCCAAAGGCACCAACGGGCGCAACTCAGGCGGCAATACCGGCAGCACTTTCAAAATCATCCATTCTGGGCGATTTTTTGAGCTCAACAACGCATCCATCACTTTCAGGCGTTTTGAGTATTTCTTGATTTTAGTTTCTGAATTGGTTGAATTGATTTCTTCGCGCAAAATTTCAACTTGCTCTTTCAAATCAATCGATTTGAGCAAATCATAAATTGCTTCTGCACCCATTTTGGCGACAAAATCATCGCCGTGCAGTTCAACCGCATCCAAATAATCGTCATCGGTCAACAACTGACCTTTATCCAACGGCGTCATGCCCGGATCTAAAACGACGAAAGATTCAAAATACAACACGCGCTCGATTTCGCGCAGCGTCATATCCAGCAGCAAGGCTATTCTGGACGGCAGCGATTTCAAAAACCAGATGTGCGCAACAGGACTGGCTAAATCAATATGCCCCATTCTTTCACGACGAACTTTGGATAAAGTGACTTCAACGCCACATTTTTCGCAAATAACGCCGCGATGTTTCAGTCTTTTATATTTACCGCAAAGGCACTCGTAATCGCTGACCGGGCCAAAAATTTTCGCGCAAAACAAGCCGTCGCGTTCAGGCTTAAAGGTGCGGTAATTAATTGTTTCCGGTTTTTTTACCTCGCCATAAGACCAGGAACGGATCATATCCGGTGACGCCAAACCAATGCTGATACCGTCAAAATCATCGGCACGACCTTGACGCTTTAAGAAGTTCATTAAATCTTTCAAGAGCTTATCCTCTTTAATACTTGCTGGCACAGACCAGTACAGGCCGCCAGTTGAATTAAGCGCATGTTTTGCACCCTAATCCAACAGGTGTGGCGTTGGTTTTCCAGGTTACGCTACTCATAGCAGGCAACCCGGCCTACGCATTAATCCCTCTGCAATTCTATATTGACAGCCAACGAGCGGATTTCTTTAATTAATACATTAAAGGATTCCGGCATACCGGCTTCCATTTTATGATCGCCATCGACAATGTTTTTATACATACGCGTCCTACCGGTCACATCGTCCGATTTAACCGTCAACATTTCCTGTAAAGTGTAGGCCGCGCCGTATGCTTCAAGCGCCCAGACCTCCATTTCCCCGAAACGCTGGCCGCCAAATTGAGCCTTACCGCCCAACGGCTGCTGTGTGACCAAACTGTAAGGCCCGGTTGAACGGGCATGCATTTTGTCATCAACCAAATGGTTCAATTTCAACATATACATATAACCGACCGTCACTTCCCGCTCAAACGGTTCGCCGGTCAGACCGTCATAAAGCGTAACCTGCCCATGCTCAGGCAAATCTGCCAGTTTCAACATAGTACGAATTTCATCTTCGCTGGCACCGTCAAATACCGGGGTTGCCATAGGCACACCGCTGACCAGATTGCTCGCCATTTCCAGAATTTCTTGATCGGAAAATGAAGCCAAATCTTCTTTATGGCCGCTGCTGTTGTAAATTTTATCCAGATAATCCCTGATAGCGGCTACTTTGGCTTTCTCGGCATCGTATTTGGCCTCAAGCATTTTACCTATCTTGATACCCAAACCTTTTGCCGCCCAGCCCAAATGCGTTTCCAACACCTGTCCGACGTTCATCCGCGACGGTACACCCAATGGATTCAAGACAATGTCAACCGGATTGCCGTCAGCCGTATAAGGCATATCTTCAATGGGACGAATCATGGAAATAACACCTTTATTTCCATGGCGCCCCGCCATTTTATCGCCCGGCTGAATACGTCTTTTAACCGCCAGATAAACCTTGACCATCTTCAACACGCCCGGCGCCAAATCATCACCCATGGTGATCTTTTTGCGCTTGACTTCAAACTTTTCATCAAAGTCTTTTCGTTGCTGCTCTATCTGGGCAACGACCGTTTCCAGTTGGACATTAAGTTCTTCATCCTTCATGCTGATTTTCAGCCACTCTGAATGCTTTAAGCCATTCAAATAAGCTTGCGTTATTTCAGTTCCCGCTTTTAACTGACTAGGCCCCGACTGAGCAACCTTGCCAATCAACAGCTTGGCGACACGAGCAAAAATATCTTCTTCAAGAATTTTCAGCTGATCATCAAGATCTTTTCTATAACGCTTGATTTCTTCCTGCTCAATATCCAAGGCGCGCTTGTCTTTCTTGACGCCATCACGAGTAAATACCTGGACATCAATAACCGTACCTTCGATGCTTCCCGGTACGCGCAAGGAAGTATCTTTTACATCGGCCGCTTTCTCGCCGAAAATGGCACGCAATAACTTTTCTTCCGGCGTTAACTGGGTTTCGCCTTTAGGCGTGACCTTGCCAACCAAAATGTCGCCACCTTTAACTTCGGCGCCTACATAAACGATGCCCGATTCATCAAGCTTGGATAGGGCTTCTTCACTGACATTAGGAATATCTGCAGTAATTTCTTCCGGGCTGTGCTTGGTATCGCGCGCCACGCAGGTTTTTTCTTCGATATGAATGGTCGTGAAACGGTCTTCCTTAACAACCCGCTCTGAAACCAGAATCGAATCCTCAAAGTTGTAACCATTCCAAGGCATAAACGCAACCAGCATGTTTTGCCCTAACGCCAACTCGCCCATATCGGTAGACGGCCCGTCTGCCATAATGTCGCCGGCTTTAACAATGTCGCCCGGCTTTACCAATGGCTTTTGGTTGATACAGGTATTCTGATTTGAACGGGTATATTTAATCAGGTTATAAATATCAACACCTGACGTACCTGTTTCAGTCTCGGTATCGTTGACACGCACCACGATTCTGGCGGCGTCAACCGCTTCAATTTTGCCGCCACGCGCAGCAACCACGGTTACACCGGAATCTTTAGCAACTGTTCTTTCCATACCCGTGCCTACCAGTGGCTTTTCAGCCCTGAGCGTAGGAACGGCTTGGCGTTGCATGTTGGAACCCATTAACGCACGGTTAGCATCATCATGCTCTAAGAACGGGATGATGGATGCCGCAACCGAGACAATCTGCTTCGACGACACGTCCATATATTGCACAGTGTCGGACATCGCCAAAGTAAATTCGTCCTTATGACGGCATGACACCAAGCCATCAACCAGCTTGCCACTTGCATCAACCGCCACACTGGCCTGAGCAATAACGAACTCGCCTTCTTCAATAGCCGACAAATAATCGACATGATCGGTTACTTTGCCATCAACTACTTTTCGATAAGGCGTTTCCAGGAAACCGTAGTTATTGGTACGCGCATAAACCGACAATGAATTGATCAAACCGATGTTTGGCCCTTCAGGCGTTTCAATCGGACATACACGGCCATAATGCGTGGCATGTACGTCACGGACTTCAAAGCCCGCACGTTCTCTGGCCAAACCGCCAGGCCCTAAAGCCGATACGCGGCGTTTGTGCGTCACCTGAGACAATGGATTATTTTGATCCATAAACTGCGACAGCTGACTGGAACCGAAAAATTCTTTTACTGCGGCCGAAACCGGTTTCGCATTGATGATTTCCTGCGGCATCAAGCCTTCTGAATCGGCCAGCGTTAAGCGCTCCTTAACCGCTCGCTCAACACGAACCAAGCCTACACGGAATTGGTTTTCAATCATTTCGCCAACCGAGCGTACGCGTCTGTTGCCTAAATGATCGATATCGTCAACATTGCCGTTGCCGTTACGAATATCAATTAATTCTTTCAGTACATCAATGATGTCTTCTTTTGTTAAGGTGCCAGAACCTGTGGTTTCTTGGCGCCCCAAACGACGGTTGAACTTCATCCGCCCTACAGTGGACAAGTCATAGCGCTCATCGGTAAAGAACAGATTTTGGAACAGATTTTCTGCTGAGTCCTTAGTTGGCGGCTCGCCAGGGCGCATCATCCGGTATATTTCAACCAATGCTTCAAGGCTATTACTGGTGGTATCCAAGCGCATGGCATTGGAGATATATGGGCCTTTATCCAGATCGTTAACGAAAAGGGTATTCAGCTCAGTAATGCCACTTTCAACACAGCGATCTATGATTGCCGGCGTAATCTCGTCATTGACATTGGCGACTAACTCGCCAGTCGACCGGTCAATCAGATTATGACCTAATATCTTGCCAAATAAATATTCCTTGGGCACTTCGACTGCAGTCAAACCAGACTTGGCTATTTCACGGATATGTTTAGCAGTAATCCGGCGGCCTTCTTCAACTAATAACTGGCCTTTTTCCGTCTTAATATCAAAGGCAGCAATTTCGCCGCGCATACGCTCGGGAACAATATGGAAAATGCACTTTTGTCCATCGAGAGTAAATTTATTCATCTCGAAGAAAATCTTGATCATTTCTTCGTTGTCGTAACCTAAACCCCTCAGCAAGATAGTTGCGGGGATTTTTCTGCGTCTATCTATCCTGACAAAAACGCAATCTTTATGATCGAATTCAAAATCCAGCCATGAACCGCGATAAGGGATAACCCGCGCATTGAATAACAGCTTTCCTGACGAATGAGTCTTGCCTTTATCATGATCGAAAAAGACACCCGGCGAACGGTGCAACTGGGACACGATAACCCGTTCAGTCCCATTAATGACAAAGGTTCCGTTGTCCGTCATCAACGGCAACTCGCCCATGTAAACTTCCTGTTCACGAATATCCTTAACCACCTTTGCATTCGCAGAGGCTTCTTTATCATAGATAACCAGGCGAACCAATACCCTTAAAGGTGCTGCATAAGTAGCGCCTCGTTGTTGACACTCTCTTACATCAAAAACTGGCTCCCCCAATCTATATTTCACATACTCCAGGACAGCATAGCCAGAGTGGCTTTCAATCGGGAACACACTGGAGAATGCCGCATGCAAGCCACTGTCTTCACGCTTTTCAGCGCTAACACCTGATTGCAAGAAGCCCGCATATGAATTAATTTGCGTTGCCAGGAGATAGGGAACATCCAGTACCTCAGTACCTTTCCCAAAGTTATTTCGAATACGCTTTTTTTCAGTAAAAGAGTAGGACATATCGCTTCCAAACCTTTTCGTCATAGATAATTTTCTACCGTGCAGATGTTGCAAACAGTAAAAGGCCGGTGACAAGATTGCCACCAGCCATACTTGGCAAGAGCGTTAGGCTCTAACGCTCTTGCAATTGAAGTCAAAATTTATTTTATTTCGACTGTGGCGCCTGCATCAACAAGCTGCTTTTGAGCATCTTCTGCTTCAGCTTTAGAAACGCCTTCTTTCAAGGTTGTTGGAACGCCTTCAACAGCATCCTTAGCTTCTTTTAAGCCTAAGCCAGTGATACCGCGTACGGCCTTAATAACAGAAACTTTATTTTCGCCGAAAGATGTCAAAATAACATCGAATTCAGTTTGTTCTTCAACAGCCGCAGCCGCAGCCGCAGGTGCCGCAGCGGTCGCAACAGCTGCAGTTACGCCAAATTTTTCTTCCATTGCTGAAATCAAATCAACGATTTCCATAACGCTCATGTTTGAGACCGCTTCCAAGATGTCTTCTTGCGAAATTGCCATTGTGTATTCCTCTAAAATTAAATTTTTAAACTGGTTGTGGTGTTAGAAATATTGCGCAGCAACATTTTCTATTATGCCGCTTCTTTCTGATCTCTGAGTGCAGCCAAAGTACGTACAAATTTTGCTGTAGGTGCTTTCATTACTGACATCAACATAGCAATACCTTGATCACGAGTCGGCAGACTAGCCAATCGAGCAAGTTCAGAGCCACCAAATGCTTGTCCGCCAATTGCGACTATTTTGGTAATTAATTTGTCATGGGTTTTGGCAAAATTATTGATCAAACGCGCCGCAGAACCCGGATCTTCCATTGAAAATGCAATTAATAATGGGCCTACTAGGCCACTTTGCATACATTCAAATTCAGTTCCAGCAACCGCACGCTTTGCCAACGTATTTTTCACCACGCGCAAATATACGCCTGTCTCTCTCGCAGTTTTGCGCAGCTCGGTCAATTCCGTCACTGTCAATCCACGATATTCTGCAGCAATTGCAGAATGAGCCTTAGCAGCATATACAGCGACTTCTTCTACGACAGCTTTCTTGCTATCTAAATTTAGTGCCACAGCTTACCTCCGGAATTTATCCCCAGAATTAATAAAAAGCATTCATTATGAACACCCCTTACGGTCCCTTTCCCCAGCTTTTAGGTTCCAGCTTCCGTCTACGCAGGAAGAATTAAGTTTTACAACACCTGCGGTCTTTGACGGTTGCCAAACGGGTTGGCAACCCAAAGTTTCTTACCTTACATTGAAATACTGCTTTGATCGAGCCACAAACCAGGCCCCATAGTCGTAGATAAGGTTATTTTCTTAACATAGATACCTTTAGCGGCAGTCGGCTTTAGCCTTTTTAAATCGGCCAGCAAAGCTTCCAGGTTGCCTTGAATGGCAGCCGCATCAAATGCAACCTTACCCAGAGTACAGTGAATAATGCCTGACTTATCAGTTCTGTAACGCACTTGACCGGATTTAGCATTTTTTACTGCGGTAGCGACGTCAGCAGTCACAGTACCCACTTTAGGGTTAGGCATTAAACCGCGTGGGCCTAAAATTTGACCCAACTGACCAACGACTCGCATAGCGTCTGGGGAAGCAATAACGACGTCAAAATTCATTTCGCCTTTTTTGACCAAATCACCTAAATCATCCATACCTACAATGTCAGCACCGGCTTCTCTAGCGGCGTCTGCATTAGGACCTTGGGTAAAAACAGCAACTCTGACTGTTTTTCCAGTGCCGTTTGGCAACACCGTCGCACCACGGACATTTTGATCCGATTTACGCGGATCTACACCCAAATTAACACTGACATCAATAGCTTCACTGAATTTTGCAGTACCAAGCTCTTTTAGCAGCGCAACTGCTTCAGTAATTGAATACTGCTTAGTTTTATCAACTTTAGACTTGATGATTTTTGCTTTTTTTGACAACTTAGCCATTATAATCCCTCCACGGTCAAGCCCATGCTATAAGCACTGCCGGCAATCGTTTTTACGGCTGCTTCCAAATTTGCAGCGTTCAAATCTTCCATTTTTGTCTTAGCAATTTCTTCCAATTGCTCGCGAGTTACCGTGCCGACTTTTTTGGTGTTGGGATTGCTGCTACCACTTTTGATGCCGGTTGCTTTCTTTAAAAGAATTGAGGCCGGCGGGGTTTTGGTAATAAATGTAAAACTTTTATCACTATAAACAGTAATAACTACCGGCAAAGGCAGCCCTTTTTCTGTATCTTGCGTTTTAGCATTAAAAGCTTTGCAAAACTCCATAATATTGACACCACGCTGACCCAATGCAGGGCCTACTGGCGGACTTGGATTTGCTTCACCCGCTTTAACCTGCAATTTTATATACGCGGTTATTTTTTTAGCCATTACTTACTCCAAAATATGGGTACAAACGCTTTTCAAGCTCCCCTAGACACAAAAAAATCACCGCCTTATTCAGAGGGTGATTTTGAAATTGAAACACTTAAACCTAACTAACTTTTTTCAACCTGTCCAAAACTAAGCTCGACAGATGTTGCCCGACCAAAAATGAGCACTGATATTTTAATTTTACTTTTTTCGTAATTAACCTCCTCAACAACACCATTAAAATCTTTAAATGGCCCGTCAATAACTCTAATCACTTCACCAGCTTCAAACATGGTTTTAGGCCGAGGCTTATTAACCCCATCTTCCACCCTATTAAGAATGGACATTGCTTCTTTTTCAGATATGGGCGCAGGACGATCGGACGTGCCACCAATAAAACCCAGAACTCTAGGCACATCTTTTACCAAATGCCATGTCTCATCAGTCAAATCCATTTGCACCAGAACATAACCAGGAAAAAACTTTCTTTCACTTTTCCGTTGCTGCCCCATACGCATTTCGACAACTTCTTCAGTAGGAACCAGTATTTTTCCAAAACAGTGTTCTAGCCCTTCACGTTTAATTCTTTCTTCTAACGCTTGCTTAACCTTATTCTCAAAATTCGAGTAGGCGTGTACAACATACCAGCGTAGCGCCATTCGCTTACCCTCCTTGACCCGTTAAAAGACGCACACCCCAAAATAGAAACATGTCTAACAACCACAAAATAAAACCAACAATAAAAACCATCGCAAAAACCAACAACGTAGTACGCAATGTCTCTTCACGCGTTGGCCAAACAACCTTGCGGACTTCTTGCTTCGACTCCAGAGCAAAACTCCAGATATTGCGCCCCATCTCGGTAGTAAGAATCATACCCAAAACAAGCAGAACAATAACCACCAAGCCAAGAACTCGGTATAAAAGCGGCATTTCTGAAAAGTAATAAAAAGCAGCCACACCAGCGACCACAAAAATAACGGAAAATACCTGCTTAACAACATCAAAAACTGATGTCGACATATCTACCTGAGTGTTCATGTGTTATTTACTATGGGAATAATTTGATATGCTTAAATCTGAATGGCAGGCCAGGAGGGTCTCGAACCCCCAACCCGCGGTTTTGGAGACCGCTATTCTACCAATTGAACTACTGACCTATTCAGACAAACCTTATGTGAACGCTTATAATACACCAAACAACTGCATTATTCAAGTATTGATGCAACAACACCCGCACCTACTGTACGACCACCCTCACGGATTGCAAATCGCAAGCCATCTTCCATGGCGATCGGTGAAATCAGCTTTACTTTGACTGAAATATTATCACCCGGCATTACCATTTCAACACCTTCCGGCAACTCAACCGCGCCTGTTACGTCTGTCGTTCTAAAATAGAACTGCGGACGATAACCGTTGAAGAATGGGGTATGGCGACCACCTTCATCTTTTGACAAGATATAAATTTCTGAGTTGAAGTAGGCATGTGGCTTGATGGTGCCTTTGTGCGCCAATACTTGGCCACGCTCTACGTCGTCTCTTTTGGTGCCTCTTAACAAGATACCTACGTTATCGCCCGCTTGACCTTGATCCAGCAATTTACGGAACATTTCTACGCCAGTACAGGTTGTTGTCACTGTATCTTTGAT
>JAUYMY010000009.1 GCA_030699385.1 Methylobacter sp. | reverse complement strand
CGCTAAGAAACGTGGGATATGCGTAAAAAAGGACGAATTTTGGCTTGGTTTGGGTAAAAATGAGCTGCATATGAGAAAAAACTGTATTTTCGAAAAAAATGCCACGCCGGACGACTTGAGAATCGCTTGGATTCGGAATATTTTCACAGTCTCCAGAGCTTGGGAACGAGACACAGGCCGGTCAAGCGCATCAATGTTATGGGCTGTCTGCTGGCTGTTGGCATCTGTAACGTACCACCACCGTATAAATCTGCAATTCATCCGCCGTACGGCCATAAGCCATACGGGTCACTGAGGACATTCTGTTTTTATCGGCAACCCATCCTTAAACGAAAAGTACTCTATGCATGGCTTATCATCCTTTGTAATAGTCCGCTTTCCAATATCACTTGCCATAAAGAATTCCACGATTGATGTTGAGCCATCTTGATTCCAGTCCATCTCTGTCCAAGAGTAACCCTGCTTCCAACTTGCAAACCCTACGGCGGCTAGATAAAGCCCTACTATTACAACGAGAGTAACAAGCACAGGTGTTATTATTTTTCTTATCGCGCCCATGGTGCATTAACTCCCAACGCGGGGTTTGTAGCTGGATGGTCGGCAGTTCCATTGGTAACGCCTATATCAATCAATTTGTTGCCTAGATTTACAGGAAGAATTTGGTCATCGGTATTTATTCCAAGATCCTTTAAGCAGTTTTGAACTGGTGAGCCACAATTGTTTGATGTGGCACTGTAGCTTCCTTGGTCTTTTCCAAGACAACTCCCAGCGGGACGGGGTTTGCAACCCCGTCCCTAACGTTTTTAGATGCCTGAACTAAGTAGCTACGCTTAACCAACTAAAACGCTTCGGACGGGGCAGCATGCCCCGTCCGGCTTTGACTCGCCATGAACTAAAGAATTTCCCCATAAATCATAAAACCCCAGTCTTCTGTATTTCCGCCAACGCCGCTTTTGCCAAAAAACCGGAGCGGGTTAGATGGTTTGATTTGGCGTAACGGTCAATGCTTTGCACCAGATTTTCAGGTAAGGAAATGTTGATGCGTATCGGTTTGGTTGATAAGCGTGACGCGTCGACATTTACCAGCATCCATGCGCCGCCTTCATAATCCGGATTGGCGACGAGTTTTTCCAGCGGAGTTGGCGCCGGTATGTCCATATCTTCACCTTCGCAATACAATTCAATTGCTTCCTGAATGGCGTTGGGTAATAAATCCCAATCATCGGCTGCCGAGAAGCAACCGGGAAAATCAGGAATGGTTACGCCATGCGCATGATAAGCATCGCCCAAATGTATATAAACGGGATATAACATTATTTCCACTCCCAACCGGCTTGCCGGTAAATATTTCTTAAAGTGCCTATTGCTACGTCTTTTCGCGGATGCGGAACAACGACGTGGCCTTATCTATCAGGGTGTTTGAATTTGAAATGATCGCCTTTGCCACCGACATTAAGCCAGCCTTCGTCAGTTAATCGTTTGATGACGTCTTTGCTATTCATGTTTTGATTATACGCAATAATACACAAAAAATTAGATCAGGGTTTGTTCGACAATGGGGTTATTGCATAGTGTTTGTTTTCATAGGCTTCAATTAAAGTGACCAGCACTTCCATCTCGTCAGCTTCGAGTGTGTCAGGTTCCGCTTGAAAAACCATTTCCAAATGCTGGAACGCGACTTTTAGTTCGTCATCGTTACGGATGGGCTTAATATTCATTGATTGTCTCCACGTTAATGAGGTCGTATTTACCGTGGTTACCCACTATCCCAAAGCCCGCAACACAGCTTGAGGTTCTTTCGCCACAATATGCAGTAACGCCAATGCAGGGCCGTGAGGTTTGCGGTCGCCGCGTTCCCAATGGCGAAGCGTGCCGATACTGATACAAAATTTAGCGGCAAAGTCAGCTTGCGTTAGTCCCAAGTTGTGGCGTAGTTGCGCTACGTCAATTTCTTCCGGACGGTGTGTTTTTGCGGCAATGTCTTTGCCTTCGTTAAGGGCGATTGCCTCGTTTAAACCTTGGGCAATGCTTGCAAATGCGTTAGTCATGTTTTCCTCTCTAATGCGCTATGTACGAGTAGTTTAACCAGTTTGGCAAGCTCGTTACGTTCGGATTTTGTGACGTTTGATTTTTCATTTTTCCCGAAAACGGTGAGCAAATACAGCGGAATGCGCGGGTCATGGTAATAGTAAATAATTCGGACGCCTCCGCTTTTCCCTTTCCCGCCACTCGCCCAACGAAGTTTACGGATACCGCCGGTACCTTCCATGATGTCACCGTTTAGCGGATGTGCCGCCAAATAGTCAATGACAGCCTTACGCTCTGCCTCAGAGAGCAGAGTGTTGGCGCGGCGGATGTATTCGGGTAATTCGGTAATTGTCGTCAGCAGGGTTGCCAGTGTAAGCCAATGGCTTATAGGCGACAAGACCTATTGCTTTTTGTAAGTATCCTATTTTGTCGTCTTTACGACAATTCTCTTGTTATTGCCTTGCATTGTCCTGTCGGTAATGCGCCAATCAAACCCTGCACCACCCGATTTCCCCAAAATAAAAAGTTGGCAAGTATTTTGCTGTATCAAAATTAAAGGCCTTGCAGGAGATTAGTCATGAATACACAACCCCGCCATATCATCATCGACGACACCACGCTCAGGGATGGCGAGCAATCGGCTGGCGTGGCTTTTTCGCTGGACGAAAAGCTCATCATTGCGACGCAGTTGGCGGGCTTGGGTGTGCCGGAATTGGAAATCGGTATTCCGGCGATGGGGGTGGTGGAGCGGGAGGAAATCAAGGCGATTGCGGCGTTAGGTTTGCCGTCAAAGTTGCTGGTTTGGTCGAGGATGCGCCGCGATGATTTGCCTGCCTGTTTGGGCTTGAATGTGGACAAGGTCGATTTGTCCATCTCGGCTTCGGACCAACATATTCAGCATAAGCTGAAACAAAGTCGGCAATGGGTTTTAGACACGATTAGCGCCTGCGTTCAGGAAGCGCGAAGTCTGGGCATGGAGGTCTGTGTCGGTATGGAAGATGCCTCGCGGGCTGATGTGGATTTTTTACTGCGCATGGCTGAAGCCGCGCAACGCGCCGGGGCGAGTCGGATTCGTTTTGCCGATACGGTGGGCATTATGGAACCGTTCGGTGTGTTCGAGACCATCAAAAAGTTAAGGGCGGCCACTGATTTGGAAATTGAAATGCATGCCCATGACGATTTAGGGCTGGCAACTGCGAATACGCTGGCGGCGGCGTTGGCCGGTGCAACTCATGTCAATACCACGGTGAACGGCTTGGGCGAACGGGCGGGCAATGCGGCATTGGAAGAAGTAGTGGTTGGCTTGAAGCAGTTATACGGCATTGAAACGGGGGTTAATTTGCAGCTGTTTCCTGCTTTGTCCGAGCAGGTTGCCAGGGCATCCGGCGACGCGATCGGCAGCCGGAAAAGCCTGATCGGCAAAAGTGTATTCAGCCACGAAGCGGGCATTCATGTCGATGGCTTGCTGAAAGACCCGAACAATTATCAGGGCGTCGATCCGGCGATTGTCGGACGTAGTCATCAGCTGGTGTTGGGCAAGCATTCGGGGACGCAGGGCGTGATTCATGCTTATCAACAAATCGGCATTGCGGTCAGCCGAAATCAGGCGCAAGCCTTATTGACCCAGGTTAGGCGCTTTGTTAGCGACACTAAAAGGTCGCCGAAAACCGAAGACTTAAATCTCTTTCATCAAAATTTGTAGCTCTGTAGGGTACGCTGTGCGTACCTTTAGAGTAATGCGATGCAATTGGAAAACGGTACACACAGCGTACCCTACTTTAGGAGATATTTATCATGAACGAACATAAAGCTGAGTTGAGCGGTTTGTCCGCTCAAACAAAACTTATGCCCTTTGGGTATAAAGAACAGCAGTCATGCGAATCGAAAGTTAAAAAAACGCTGGAAAAACGAGATCAGGACGATCGCAATCCCGGTTCTTTTTTCAGGATACCTGCTCCGCCGATGCTGGGTAAAACCGGTTGGAGCTTAAATTAGTTGTTCCTCAGTGGTGGGAGCGGCCACCCGGCCGCGAACAACT
>JAUYMY010000031.1 GCA_030699385.1 Methylobacter sp. | reverse complement strand
ATTTGATTGTGCAAAATTCAAGACCTGCCCCCGTCTTTCTTGTGTATAACCGTGAGCGCGGCGCGTTGGAGCGAGACAAATAACCACGCTCCGGTTAAGAGCCGTAGGGCGGTTTCGCGCAGCAAACCGCCACACACGCACCACGCCGATGACATCCTGTCGAAGTTGTGGTGGATTGCCTACGGCGAATCCACCTTACAGCGTTACAGCGTTTTAATCTCAAGATGCTTACACAAGCGGCTTAGCAATAGATGATGACGTTCAGCAGAAATAAAACCGATTGTGCCAAGAATATTACGAAGTGGAAGTACCGCCAGAAAACCAAGCCTGATAATAGAAGGTGCTTTTAGACCGCTGTCGGAAAAGTCCGTATCAGCTAAGCAAATCTTGTCGTCAAATCCTTTGATTTCCTGATGAAGCTGGGTGCTAATACCACAAACCAAAAAGTCGCCAAAGCCAGGCATTTATCGAAGCAGAACAACAGGACGATTTTTTATTAAACCATTAGCCTGTGGAATAGAAGTTAAAGCAATATCAGCTTCTATCATCGCTTAATGCTTTCTAATAAATATTCAGGTTCATTATCTGAATAAGCGTCAGATAATCCATTTATAGCGATATTGAGCCACGAATCATTTTCGTTATTAGCACTCGGCAATACCGTTATCATTAAAGAGGCATTTACAGGTAAATTAAAAGGTTCATCAAGTAAAATGCGTTGACCATCATAATGTGCTTTAAGAGTAATAGAAGGCATATTTATATATTTCCAAAATGTACTGTGGTAGCGCAAGTATAAAGCAGGATTAATACTTTATCACACGCCTTCGAGCCGGACGGGGCATGTTGCCCCGTCCGAAACGTTTTATGGTTTAGATATAACTCTAACTCGATACCATCATCAAACATTGCAACGGGGTACATACCCCGTCGCGCGTTGGGCGTAGGGTTAGCCAACACGGTTATAGCCCTCAAAGTGTTTTATCAGGTCAATGGCCGTGTTGGCGTAATTCAACGCCTGATCTTGCGAGATGGAAAGCATTGAGTCCTGCTCGTGAGCAACCTTGTTTCTAACCACCCGCATCACATGAAGCAGATTTTCATGCTTCTTTGACAACCGCCCGTTTCGGCTGAGCATTTCTATGTTATGCATCGGTGACCGATAGGATGGCGAGTCTGGAGAGATTGCAAGTCGCGCCACTGCGGCGGCGATTGCTGTTTCTAGCCCAGACCATGCCAACAAAATTGCAGCCGACGGAGCACGATCTACAGCGTCCATTATTTGATCTTCCAACGAAGTAAAAACAGGACTTTCTATTATCTTGGGCTCTTGCGCCACTTCGAGATGAAGACCTTCAGCCTGCTGTTTGACTTTATCGAAGTCAAGTTCGAGATCCTTGTATTTCAGGTGTGCAAGGCGTTGGACGATTTTCGTAAGCTCGGCTCTGAACATAAACAAAAACGTCAAAGCTACGGCGGGCCATGCGATGCTTGAAACTAAGCCAGAGATAAATTGCAACCAGTCCATAGCGCTCCTTTGGTAAAAGTGTTGGCTAACGTAGAGCTAACCGGGCGCGGCCCGGAAAGCTGAAAAATAAAACCGCATTATAACCGCGCTCCGGTTGAGCGCCATGTTAAAGCTAAGGGTCAGGTCTTGCATTGTGCATTTCTTTAAAGCAATTTGATTGTGCAAAATTCAAGACCTGCCCCCGTCTTTCTTGTGTATAACCGTGAGCGCGGCGCGTTGGAGCGAGACAAATAACCACGCTCCGGTTAAGAGCCGTAGGGCGGTTTCGCGCAGCAAACC
>JAUYMY010000030.1 GCA_030699385.1 Methylobacter sp. | reverse complement strand
TTGATACGGTCAATTTATCTTCTTCAGACAACTCGTCCATACCCAAAATCGCGATAATGTCGCGCAATTCTTTGTAACGTTGCAGTATGCCCTGAACGTTACGCGCCACGTCATAATGTTCTTGTCCGATAACCAATGGATCGAGCTGACGGCTGGTAGAATCTAAAGGATCAATCGCCGGATAAATACCCAATTCGGCAATTTGCCGCGACAATACAACGGTCGCATCCAAATGCGCAAACGTAGTTGCAGGCGATGGATCGGTCAAGTCATCCGCAGGTACATAAACCGCTTGTATAGAAGTAATAGAACCGGTTTTAGTCGAGGTAATACGCTCTTGCAATACGCCCATTTCTTCAGCAAGCGTAGGCTGGTAGCCCACCGCCGAAGGCATACGGCCTAACAATGCCGATACTTCAGTTCCCGCCAAAGTATAACGATAGATATTATCAACGAAGAACAGTACGTCACGGCCTTCATCACGGAAATATTCCGCCATAGTCAAGCCGGTCAACGCCACACGCAATCTGTTTCCTGGCGGCTCATTCATCTGACCGTAAACCAACGATACCTTGTCGATTACGTTTGAATCAGTCATTTCGTGATAGAAATCGTTACCTTCACGAGTACGTTCGCCCACACCGGCAAATACTGAGTAACCACTGTGTTCGATAGCAATGTTACGAATCAGCTCCATCATATTGACGGTTTTGCCCACACCCGCGCCGCCGAACAAGCCGACTTTACCGCCTTTGGTGAACGGGCAAACCAAATCGATAACCTTGATACCGGTTTCCAGCAACTCAGTTGCTGCGGCTTGTTCTGCATAACTTGGTGCTTCACGATGGATGCCCCACTTTACTTTTTCGCCGATAGGGCCTTTCTCATCAATAGGCTCGCCCAGGACGTTCATAATACGACCTAAAGTTTCCTGTCCGACCGGCACCGCAATGGGCGCATTGGTGTTACTGACAGCCAAGCCTCGACTTAAACCATCGGTAGTACCCATAGCAATGGTTCTAACCACGCCATCACCTAATTGCTGCTGAACCTCCAGCACCAAGCCTTTGCCTTCTACATTTAAGGCGTCATACACTTTGGGCAGATCTGCACGTGAAAATTCCACGTCAACGACCGCGCCGATAATCTGAACGATTTTACCCGAACTCATTGAGTTGTCCTCTTTTGTTGTGTCATTTAAACAGCTGCGGCACCGGCTACAATTTCTGAAATTTCCTGAGTGATAGCGGCTTGTCTGGCTTTGTTATAGACCAGCTGTAACTCGCTGATAATGTTTCCGGCATTATCCGACGCACTCTTCATCGCCACCATTCTGGCCGCCTGCTCGCAAGCGTTATTTTCCACCAGCCCTTGGTAAACGATAGATTCGATATAGCGAGTTAGCAAATGATCCAGAACGTCTTTAGCATCAGGCTCATAGATATAATCCCAGTGACCTGTTAGGTCTGGTTGAATCTCGCAGGCCGAAACAGGTAGCAATTTTTGGCTAGTAGGCTTCTGAGTCATGGTATTAACGAACTCATTGCTTATCACATGCAATTCGTCAATATTACCTTGCTCATAAGCATCCAGCATGATTTTGATAACGCCAATAATGTCATGCGGATGCGGAGCATCACCCAATTTAGAAACGTGTCCAACCAAATTGGATTTTAAGTTACTAAAAAAACCATACGCTTTAGAGCCTACCGTGCAAATATCAACTTCAACATTTGCCTTCTCCCATTGCATGATTTGCGACAGTGTTTTTCTGAACAAATTTGAATTCAGCCCGCCGCACAACCCCCGGTCAGAGCTGATCACAATGACACCAACCCGCTTCAGCGGACGCTCAACCAAAAAAGAGTGTTTATACTCAGGATTGGCATGAGCCAGATGCTTGATGATCTGGCCAATCTTTTTCGAGTAGGGACGCGTTGCCAACATTCTGTCTTTTGTTTTACGCATTTTACTCGCGGCAACCATTTCCATGGCCCGGGTAATTTTTTGAGTATTTTTAATACTCCCGATCTTGGTGCGTATCTCTTTACCAACAGCCATCTTAAGAACCTTCGCCTAGAGGCGCCTACTTTTGGTTACCAGCTATGCGTTTTGACGAAAGTCTGGATTGCAGTCAGCATACCCGTCCTAATGTCATCACTAAAGTTGCCGGTTGCGTTAATATTATTCATTAATTCAGAATGCTCTGAGCTCATGTATAACTGTAAGGCCGCTTCAAAATCCAGCACCTTGTTAACCTCTAGGTTATCAAGAAAACCTTCATTAGCAGCAAATAACGAAACTGCCATTTGCGCAACGGACATTGGCGAATATTGATTTTGCTTCATCAGCTCAGTCACACGCTGACCGCGTTCAATCTGCTTGCGGGTGTTTTCATCCAAGTCGGATGCGAACTGAGCAAAAGCCGCCAACTCACGATATTGCGCCAAATCCAGACGCGTACCGCCACCTAATTTCTTGATGATTTTGGTTTGAGCTGCACCGCCTACACGCGATACTGACAAACCTGCATTCACCGCAGGACGTATGCCTGAGTTGAATAAATCACTTTCTAAAAAGATCTGGCCGTCGGTAATAGAAATTACGTTAGTCGGTACAAACGCAGATACGTCGCCGCCTTGGGTTTCAATAATCGGCAATGCGGTTAATGAACCGGTTTTGCCTTTAACCTTGCCGCCGGTTAATTTCTCGACTTCGGCGGCATTGATACGCGATGCTCTTTCCAACAAACGGGAATGCAAATAGAACACGTCACCTGGATAGGCTTCGCGGCCTGGCGGACGACGCAGTAACAACGAGATTTGGCGATAAGCCCAGGCTTGTTTGGTTAAATCATCATAAATGATTAATGCATCTTCGCCACGGTCTCTGAAGAATTCACCCATAGAGCAACCGGTATAAGGCGCGATAAATTGCAGTGCCGCCGACTCTGATGCCGATGCCGCGACCACAATAGTATGCTCCATCGCGCCATGCTCTTCGAGCTTGCGCACTACATTGGCAATCGAAGCGCGTTTTTGACCGATAGCGACATAAATACATTTAATGCCGGTACCTTTTTGATTGATGATTGCATCAATCGCAATGGCTGTTTTTCCGGTTTGTCTATCGCCGATAATCAACTCACGTTGGCCACGGCCTACCGGAATCATTGCATCAATCGACTTTAAACCCAGCTGCACAGGCTCATCAACGGATTGACGGGCAATAACGCCGGGGGCGATTTTTTCAATTGGTGAAGTTTCAGTGGTTTCGATAGCGCCTTTGCCGTCGATAGGATTACCCAGCGCGTCAACAACGCGACCCAGCAATGCTTCGCCAACAGGCACTTCCAGAATCTTGCCGGTACATTTTACGGTATCGCCTTCGGAGATGTGCTGGTAGGGGCCTAAAACCACCACACCAACAGAATCTCTTTCAAGGTTAAGCGCCATGCCAAAGGTGTTGCCGGGAAATTCCAGCATTTCGCCCTGCATCGCTTCCGAAAGACCGTGTACTCGCACAATACCGTCAGTCACACTGACCACGGTACCTTCTGTGTGAGCTTCGGCGCTCAGGTCGAAGTTTTCGATCTTCTTTTTAATCAGATCACTTATTTCAGATGGGTTTAATTGCATGTTCTTTTTCTCGCTCTGGTTTAGAGTCGTTTTGCTAATTGTTGAAGCTGGCCTTTAATGGAACCATCAATCACTCTGTCGCCTGCACGTACCAGAACGCCACCAATTAATGATTTATCCACGGTCACATTCATATGGACTTTTTTACTTAGCGATTTTTCCAGCGTTGCAGTGAAACTTTGCTGTCCTTCTTTAGAGAAGGCATAAGCTGTAGTCACTTCAACATCGACATAACCTTCGCTTTCGGCTTTTAAGGCTTCAAACAGCTCGGCAATAGTCGGCGCTAAGGTTAGCCGGTTGTTTTGAACCAGTAATTTCAGAAAGTTTGCGCCTTCTTCATCAACCTGCTCCTGACAAATATCGAGCATCAGCGCCGATAACCGCTCTTTATTCACTTTCGGATTATCTACGACAACAGAAATTTCTTTATCATTCAGGACAGCCGAAATGAACGCTAAACTGTTCGACCATTTTTCAGTCGTACCCGCTTCTTGCGCCCGCTTAAACACCGCTGCTGCATAAGGCCTTGCCAATGTTGCCAGTTCGCTCATTATGCCGCCTATCCTACTAATTGATTTGAGATTTTGCTCAGAATGTCCTGATGCTTGGCTTTGTCAATTTCTGCAGTCAAAATCTGCTCGGCTGCATACAAAGCCAACGACGCCACTTCTTTACGCAAACTTTCTTTAGCTTGTTGCTTTTCCTGCTCAATCTGCGCTTTTGCCACCAGAATCAAACGATCACCCTCTTTTTTAGCGGTGTCTTTTGATGCTTCAACCAGTTCATTAGCACGTTTTTGAGCCAGATTGATGATGTCTGACGATTGTTCTTTAGCTTCTTTCAAAACACCTTTGGCTTTTTTCTCGGCCAAGTGCATTTGTTCCTGACCTTTTTCAGCCGCCGCCAAACCATCAGCAATTTTCTTTTTACGTTCTTCTAAAGAGTCAAATAAAGGCGGCCAAATGTACTTCATGGTAAACCATACCAGAAGTGCAAAGGTAATCATTTGCCCAATCAGAGTAGCATTGATACTCACGATGCGTTCCTCTTGTTGCTAGTAAAGTTAAACAGCCTATTAACCCGCTGCCGCAGCTGTTACAGCAGACAGGAATGGGTTAGCAAAAGTAAAGAACAGCGCCAAACCAACGCCAATCATAGTTACCGCGTCTAACAGGCCCGCAACAACAAACATTTTAACTTGCAGCATAGGTACCATTTCCGGTTGACGCGCCGCGCCTTCCAGGAATTTTCCGCCTAACAGACCGAAGCCGATAGCTGTACCTAAAGCGCCCATACCCAGAACCAGACCTACTGCAATAGCAGTCATGCCTTGTACGTCAGCAATTAATCTTGCAATTTCCATGAAACCTCCAAACGGTTAGTTAAATTATAAAAAAGTTAAAGAATGATTAATGATCTTCGTGCGCCATACTCAGGTAAACAATGGTCAATACCATGAATATAAAAGCTTGTAACGTAATGATTAAAATATGAAAAATCGCCCAAGGAAAACTCAACACCGGCTGCAGGTACCAAGGCAGCAAAGCAATCAGGATAAAGATCAACTCGCCTGCATACAGGTTTCCGAATAAACGAAGCGCCAATGAGATAGGCTTGGCAATTTCTTCGACCAGTTTCAGCAGCAGGTTGAACGGCAACAGCCAAGGACCGAACGGCTGAAACATCAATTCTTTGGCAAAACCCCAAGGGCCTTTTATTTTGATGCTATAGAAAATAATCAAACAGAATACGGAAATGGACATCGCAAAGGTCGCATTCAAATCCGTACTTGGCACCACCCGCAGATATTCAATGCCCATCAGCGAGCCGATTAACGGCAAAATATCGACCGGGAACAAGTCCATAAAGTTCCACAAAAATACCCAGCAAAAAATGGTCAATGCCAGTGGGGCGATTAATTTATTCTTGCCGTGAAAACTGTCTTTAACTTGAGTATCGACAAATTCAATCAGCATTTCGGCAAAGTTTTGCACTAAGCCCGGAACGCCGGCGGTCGCTTTGTCTGCCGCCCTCTTGAAAAACCAGATGAACAGAGCACCCAAGACCGCCGAGAAAAACAAGGTATCCAGGTTCAACGTCCAGAATCCCTCGCCCACAGACAGCGAAGTTAAATGGTGAATAATATAACCGGTTGCACCTTCGGCATGAGCTTCGGTAGCCATCGTTCCTCTCTAAATATAAATAATGTCAGCGCATCAACAGCGCAAACCAAAAAACCGATAATGCCGCTATGTAAACCGATAGCAGCGGTAATATTTCTATGCTTGGAAATTGAAAAATCATAAAGAACAGCGCGCCGGTTAATAATAACTTACCCGATTCCCCTGCATAAAAAGACCTGACAATTTTTCTTGCTTCCTGCCCTGCGGATCGATGTACCCGCAATGCAAAATACAGATTGGGGATAAAGGCTGCCGCCCCCCCTAGCGCTGCCGACAGCGCATAAGACCGCCCGTATATCAGCGAAAATCCTGCCGTCATGATGAGTATTATCAGAATCTGATAATTGATAACTTTACTGACAGTAGAGCGCTTTCTCTGTATCACACCCAACTCCATACATAACAGCTCGAGGATTATAGCTATCGACCTTGATTAAATCAAGGAAGATTGATTCTCGCTATGCTTTTATATAGCTAATTGCTTGTCATAGCAGACTTATCTAAATGGCATATTTTAAAGGCCCAACCAGGCATCAAGCTAATGACTACCAACCTCAGGCTACGCATTCATTAGCCCCTTGAAGTTGGCAGTCAAAATCCATCCCACAATCCGGCAGTAGACACTCATAGCTATTTAAGAAAGCAAAAATTACGCCAACCTAAAATCCTTGTTGTCTTTGTCAGAAAATAATGAACAATGCAGGCCATGAGAGAGCCAGCCCGTGTTTGTTATGCAACAAATATAACAAAAAAAACAGGCTACCCAAGTAAAGCCGACATAAAACAAACCGCAAACATCATTAGCCGACGATCATGAATCCGGCATTGCCGCCAAGCGATTATCGAGCTCAGCACGGATCAACGCATCGTAATGGCGTTGCAATACCGAGTCGGTAGGACGCGGGAACAAAGCAGACTCAATTTCATTTTGCAGATACATAAGAAAATGCTGCTTTGGCGGCGAATCTTCGGAATCCGTCGCCTCTAAATCGGCGCAGGCATCATTGACGACGCCTGGTTGCTGAGAAGATTTGAACGGCAACAGAGGATTACTGCCGATCGGTAAAAAGGCGCACACTACAAATAACGCTATAATCAAGAACAACAAAGCCACTTCAAACATATCACTACCTCGCTATTAGCTAAAAAAATACCAAGTACACACTTCAGAAAGATGCTGCTAACTCGGTCTTTTCTAAATAAGCAAGTTAAATGCCAGATTATTTTATAGTGGATCAATCGTAACGTAACCGTTCAGGTCCCCTATGTAAATTAGTCGGCAATGACTGCAACTACCGGCGGTAATTTAGGCATCTCTTGGCTTTATCTGCGCAGCTTGAGACATCCCAAATATACAATAATGCGACCTGCGCGATTAAAAATATCAGTCACTATTTACGGCTCCCAGCCGCCGCCTAATGCTTTGTACAATGCCGCCAGCGCGGTTGCCGTCGCAGTTTCGCTTTCAGCCAGCCGGTTTTGGTCTTGTAATAGACGCAGCTCGGCATCCAATACAGTCAAAAAATCACTGACGCCCTCTTTAAAACGCAGATGCGCCAATTCGTGCGCCCTTTCACTAGCGCTTGCCGCTGTGCCCAGCAAATGCCGCCGGTTTCGCTCCCGGTTGTAATTGACCAACGCGTTTTCGGTTTCTTCCAAGGCATTCAGCACGGTTTGTTCGTATTCCGCTAAATTAGCCTCGGCACGGGCATCGGCCGCTTTAATGCGCGCATAAACGCGGCCTAAATCCAAGGCCGCCCAACTGATTTTCGGCCCCAAAGAATAGGCATCCGAACGCGCCGCGCCTATCAATGAAAACGAGCTGGCCTCAAGCGAAATGCTGCCGACGAAGGTGACCCGTGGAAATAAATCGGCGGTGGCGACGCCGATACGCGCGGTAGCGGCGGCTAAAGTACGCTCGGCAATGCGGATGTCGGGACGGCGGCGTAGCAATTCTGCCGGTGCGCCGATCTGTATGGCTTTGTTCATCACCGGTAACGGCGCTGGCTTGGACAGTTTTGCTGTCAGCGCGCCCGGTAGTTGTCCGGTCAGCACACTGAGCCGATGCATAGCTTGATGAATGCCGCTGTCTAATAACGGCAGCGTCGCCCGGGTGGCATCGAGTTGCGCGCCGGCTCTTGCGGTATCGAATTCAGTGCCGCGTCCGTTGTCAAGCCTGACCTGGGTGATTTCCAGCGTCTGAATCTGGTTTTCTATATTCTTTTTTGCCACCGCCACTTGGTTCTGCAGACCGCGCAATTCAAAATAATTTCTCGCCACTTCGGCAATTAAACTGACATTCAGATCGCGCAAACTGGCTTCCTGCGCATCAACTTCATCGCTGCTCGCCTCGACATCACGGCGCACCCGGCCAAACAAATCCAGTTCCCAAAACGCATCGAAACCGGCACTGTAAATTCTCAGCTCGCGTGGAGCGAATGACAAATTATTTAACGCCGCCGCACTGCGTTTTTGGTCGGTATAATTACCGTGAGCGGTCACCGTCGGCGCCAAATTTAAACCCGCTTGCAGATACAGCGCGCGTGCTTCGCGAAGATTGGCACGGGCAGCCTGAAGTGTGCGATTATTGCGTACCGTTTGCTCGACCAATTCGGTCAGGCCGCTGTCTTCAAACAATTTCCACCAAGCGACTTCAATGGCTTGTGTGGAGAATTCAGGCTGCGCGGCATTCGCAAAACTCAAGCCTGTATCGCTGCTCGGCAACTTGTAATCCGGCCCTACCGCGCAAGCACTGAGGGCAGCAGCAAGCGCAACCGGCGCCAAAATTCGTTTGCATTTAATGGTCATCATACATCAGCACCCGAAGCGGTTTTTTTAGCCCAGCCCTGCACGATGACAAAAAACACCGGCGTCAGCAGTAGGCCGAACAAGGTCACGCCCAACATCCCGCTGAACATCGTCGTGCCCAGCAAGCGCCGCGATTCCGCGCCCGCGCCTTGGGCAATCACCAGCGGGAACACGCCCATGACGAAGGCAAACGAGGTCATTAAAATAGGCCGCAAGCGGATTCTTGACGCTTCTATGACCGCATCAAAACGATTCAACCCGGCTTCCTGGCGCCGCTTGGCAAATTCCACAATCAAAATTGCGTTCTTGCTGGCAAGCCCGACCAGCACGATGAAACCGACCTGGGTGAAAATATTGTTATCCATATCGCGCAACCACACGCCAGCCAAAGCTGACAGGATGCACATAGGCACAATCAGGATCACCGCCAACGGCAACGACCAGCTTTCATATTGGGCTGCCAAAGCCAAAAACACGAAGATGACGCTCAACGGAAAAACCAGCATCGCGACATCACCAGCCAGCACTTGCTGCAAACTGAGTTCAGTCCATTCAAAATCGAATCCCGGCGGTAATTCTGCGTGCAACAGTTTATCCATGATAGTAATGGCCTGGCCGGAACTGACGCCGGGCAAGGTGCTGCCGCTAATTTCCGCCGCCGGATACAGATTGTAATGGGTGATTTTGTCCGGCCCGGTGATGTCTTTAACCGACAACAAAGAGCCCAGCGGCACCATGTTGCCGTCAAGGTTGCGCGCTTTGAGTTTAGCAATGTCCTCGGCTTTCATCCGAAACGCCGAATCGGCCTGCGCCACCACCTGAAAGGAGCGACCAAAGCCATTAAAATCATTGATATACAGCGAACCCAAATAAATCTGCAAGGTATCGAATACGTCTTTTAACGGCACATCCATAGCCTTGGCGCGTGTGCGGTCTACATCCAAAAAAAGCTGCGGCACTTTGGCGCGGAAGGTGGTAAATAAGCCGACCAAACCGGCTTGTTCGTTACCTTTGACAATAAGGTCGTTGACGGTATTTTCCAGCGCTTCGATGCCGACATTGCCGCGATCCTGAACTTGCAGTTTGAAACCGCCGGTAGAACTCATGCCCCGAATCGGCGGCGGAGCAAAAACGGCAATTTGGGCGCCCTCGATTCGAGCAAGACGCCGTTTGAGGCTATCGATAATTTTATCGGCATGAAGCTCAGGGTGGCCGGTGCGCCGCTCGAAATCATCGAGCCGGGCAAATAGAGTGGCGACATTGGACTGACTGGAGCCGCTCAAGATTGAGAAACCGGCGTAGGCGTTCACATTTTTAACGCCGTCGGTGTCCAGAATAATGCGCGTCGCCTGCTGCACCACCTCCTCAGAGCGCGCCAAAGAAGCGGCATCCGGCAGTTGCGCATACAAAATCAGGTAGCCCTGATCCTGCTGGGGAATAAAGCCGGTCGGCACGGTGTTAAAGGCCAGAAAATTCAGCCCATTCAGGCCGATATAAAGGATGACCACAACCACTGTCATGCGAATCAGGCTGCCGACCAAGCGCGCATAGCCGGCACTGAAAGCATCAAAAAACCGGTTAAACGCGCGAAAAAACCAGCCGAACAGACGATCAAGCAGCCGCGTAAAAGCGTCCTTGTTGCCGTGCGCTCTATCCAGCAGCAGCGCGCACAAGGCAGGACTCAGCGTCAGCGAGTTGAAGGTCGAGATGATCGTGGAAATGGCGATAGTCAGCGCAAATTGTTTGTAAAACGCGCCGGACACGCCGGTGATGAAAGCCGTGGGCACGAAAACCGCGATTAAAACCAAGGAAGTCGCGATAATCGGGCCTATCACTTCGGTCATTGCCTTACGGGTGGCATCGCGAGCCGACAAACCCAGCGCGATATGGCGCTCGACGTTTTCCACCACCACGATAGCGTCATCGACCACAATGCCGATAGCCAGCACCAGACCGAATAATGACAGCGTGTTCAGCGACAAACCCAAGGCCGCCATCACTGCGAAGGTGCCAATCAGCGACACCGGCACCGCAAGCAGCGGGATAATCGTGGCACGCCAGTTTTGCAAAAAGATAACCACGACCAGTACCACCAGCAGCATAGCCTCGAACAGCGTTTTGACCACGGCGTCGATGGATTGCTGGACAAACACCACGGTATCGTAAACCAACAGATAATCAAGGCCTTCGGGGAAATGCGGTTTGAGCTTTGCCATCTCGTCGACCACCGCTTTTTTGGTGTCCAACGCATTGGAACCGGGCAACTGAAAAATAGCCAGACCTACGGTAGGCTGGCCGTCCAAAAACAGCCCCGAGTTGTAATCCTTAGCGCCCAGTTCGATACGAGCCACATCTTTTAACTGCGTTATCTGGCCATTTTTACCGGTTTTAATGACGATGTCGGCAAACTGCTCGGCGTCCATCAAACGGCCCGTGGTGCTGATCGTGTACTGAAAATCGGTGCTTTCCTGGCTCGGCTGCTGCCCGACCACGCCTGCCGCAACCTGAATATTTTGCTCGCGGATGGCATTGACCACATCGCTGGCCGTCATATTGCGCGCGGCAACTTTTTCCGGATTCAGCCAAACGCGCATACTGTAGTCGCGTGCGCCAAATACCACAATATCGCCGACGCCGGGCAAACGCGCCAATGCATCCTTGAGTTGCAACAGCGCGTAATTGCTCAAATAAACGCTGTCATAGCGCTTGTCCGGCGAAATCAGGTTGACCACCAGACTCAAATCGGGGCTGCGTTTTTTGACGCTGATGCCTTGCCGACTGACTTCCTGCGGCAATTTCGGCGTCGCCAAAGCCACCCGGTTTTGCACCAGCACTTGCGCCTTGTCCAGATTGGTGCCGGGCTTGAAGGTAATGGTTAGCGCCATGCTGCCGCTATTGGTCGATTGCGAGGACATGTACAGCATATCCTCGACGCCGTTGACTTCCTGTTCGATGATAGTCGCGACGGTTTCGGCAACCACACTGGCGTTGGCGCCGGGATAAACTGCGCTGACCACCACGGTGGGCGGTGCGATTTCGGGGTATTGCGCAATCGGTAAACCGATCAACGCAAGCCCACCAAGCAGGACAATCAGGATAGACAATACCGAGGCGAAAATCGGGCGGTCGATGAAAAAGTGAGTAAATCCGTTCATGATTTATTGCCCAGCCTTAGGTTCGGCGATAACGATGCGTTCAGGCTTTATGGTCAAACCGGGCTTGATTTTTTGCTGGCCTTCGATAACGACCCATTCTTCAGCGCTCAGGCCTTTGCTAATCACGCGGGACTGGCCGATAGCCGCACCCAGTACCACAGTGCGGTATTCGACTTCGTTTTTCTGATTGACCACCCAGACGAAACGCTGCGCCTGATCGTTGCCGATAGCGCGGTCAGGCAGCAAAATAGCCGGATAAGGCGCACTGCCGCGAATGCGCATCCGGGCAAAAAGGCCGGGGCTTAACAGCCCATCGGGATTGGCAAAAATGCCGCGTAAGGTCAACGTACCGGTAGCAATATCTTCACGCGGCGCTATGTAGTCCAGATGACCGGCATGAGGGAAATCGGTTTCATCGGCAAGCGCCACTTCAACCGGCGTTTGCTTTGCAGCCGGACTGCCTTTTCGCGCCTGACGGCGGTATTTCAGCGCCGAGCGTTCGTCTGCATCGACATAAACATAAACCGGGTCGGTGGAAACAATAAAGGTCAACAACGTTGAATCGCCCCCGTTAGCATTGACCAGATTGCCGGCAGTGATTAACTCGCGGCCAATCCGGCCATTTATCGGCGCGCGTATCTCGGTAAATTCCAGGTTCAGCCGCGCCGTGTCGACATTGGCTTGCGCCGAATGCACAGCAGCAGCGCTTTCCCGTAGCCCTTTGCTGCGCGCATCGAGCTCTTCTTCAGAAATGGCTTTGCCGTGGAACAAGCGCTCGGCGCGGGCTAGGTCATTTTTTGCCAATTCGAGCCGGGATTTGGCGCGTTCACATTCGGCTTGGGCGTAATCGAGTTGCGCTTTGAAAGGTTTGGGATCAATCAAAAATAACAGGTCGCCCTTATTAACGCGGCTGCCTGCGGTGAAATTGACTTTTTCCAAATAGCCGCTCACCCGAGCGCGTATATCTACCGAATTGACGGCTTCGACGCGACCGGTAAATTCATCCCATTCGGTGACTTGTTGCGACAGCGGTTGGGCGATTTTTATGTTGGGCGGTTGTTTTTGTTGCGGCTGGGAAGGGGCATCGTCATGCTTGCCGCAGCCAATCATAATCATCAGCATGAGCGTGGCCAGCAGGCCGTTTCGTGTGCGTTGCACTAATAGTCTTTGCTTCAAAGGTGCTCCTGGATTCGACGTATCGGGCGGGATGCTTTCTGTAAAATTAAAACGGTAAGGTATATTACCATTTAATTTACGTTATGCTTTATAATTTGAAAAAAATCCGTAAGTACTCAGCGAAAATAGAAATAGAACACGGATAGCACGGATGGCACGGATGGCACGGATGGCACGGATAGGACAGATTTACACAGATTTTTTTAGAATGAGCTGTGCTTTTATCAGTGATTATCCGTTTAACCCGTGGCATCCGTGTTCTATTTAGTCATTTTTAACGGTCCTTGAGTAGTTACTAAAACTCTTTCATGAGCACTAACGATGATTAAATGCGGACGACCGCGCAAAGGTGAAGAACAAATCAGCCACGACCGATTGCTGGACACAGCCTTCAGTCTGTTTCTGGAATTTGGCTACGGTAATCTCAGCTTAGAGACTATCGCCCGTGATGGGCGGGTGTCGATGCGCACCATTTATAACCAATTTGGCGGTAAAGCCGGGCTATTTGGCGCGGTAATAAGGCGTTGCAGCGATCAATTAGTCACCGATCTTTCTGACCAATATGTATTGGAGCACTCGCCAAAACAAGCCTTAATCGTTTTTGCCAAGCAGTTTTTGCTGCGCATAACCCGGCCGGAAGTGGTGCGCATCCGCGCCGTGCTGATTGGCGAATCGCTGCGTTTTCCCGATCTCGCCACGCAATTCTATGAACAAGGGCCACAGCGCACCCTGGATCATCTCGCCCAGTTTTTCGCAAGGCAACAGCAAGCAGGCTATTTTGCCGTTAACGATGCGCATTTTCTCGCCGACCAATTTTTGAGCGCCTTGCGTAGCGAACGCTTCCAAAAGCTGCAACTGGGTTTGGAACCGACGCCGGATGAGGCCGAAATTGATGCTTGGGCACGCAAAACCACTGATTTATTTCTGCAAGGCAGCTTGAATCCTCACAAAAATAATGAAGCGGTGAATGCGGATGAGTAATGAAGTAGGCAGACAGGAGCTATTAGTACTGGGCGATTCGCATAGCCCCGTGTTCAACCATCCGCTGTTCCAGGAAAAATTTCCGAATATGCACTTCAATGTCGTCACTGTCATTGGCGCGACTGCATCCGGTTTGGAGAACCCGAATTCAACCACCCAGGCTTATCCGATTTTCAGGGCAGCGCTAAAAAACACAGCGGCAAAGCATATCATTGTGATGCTGGGCGAGGTCGATACCGGCTTTGTGATCTGGTATCGGGCGCAAAAATATCAGGACTCAGTGGCGGCGATGCTGAACAAAGCCATTACCAGTTATTCCCGGTTTTTGGCCGAAATCAACAGCGCTTTCGAGGTCATCTGTATCAGCGCTCCATTACCGACCATTCAAGATGGCAACGACTGGGGCGATATTGCCAATGCCAGACGGGAAGTGACTGCATCGCAAGTGGAAAGAACCGCGCTAACCTTGGATTTTAACCGGCTCATGCAGACTTTTTGTGCGCAAAACGACATCCGTTATTTGATGCTCGATAGCGTTTCGCTGGGTGAACACGGCATTGTTAAAGCCGAGCTGTTGAATCATAACCGTAACGACCACCATTATGATCAGGCGCAGTATTCCCGCCTGCTGGCTGGCGGATTAGCGGGAATAATTGGGACAGGTTAAAGATTTTAATGCAGACCTTCCAGGTTTTAAAAACCCGGAAGGTCTAACTTGCAATGTGTTGAACAGGCGGACATCCCGAAAATCTCTCAGGCTAAATGCGCTAAAAACCATTCGAGCAGACGAACTCCCATAACAATCGTGCCCACTGAGCCTATAACCCACAGCGTTTGTTGGTGGACGGTTTTAGAAAAACTAACTTCAATTTGTTTGATTTCAATGCGCGTTTTTTCAATTTCTTTTTGTAAACTCGCTTCGACCGTTTTGATTTCAATACGCGTTTTTTCAATTTCTTTTTGCAAATTTGCTTCGACTGCTTTGATTTCAAGCTGTAAATTCGCTTCGACCGTTTTGATTTCAATACGCGTTTTTTCAATTTCCTTTTGTAAACTCGCTTCGACCGTTTTGATTTCAAGCTGCAAATTCGCTTCGACCGTTTTGATTTCAATACGCGTTTTTTCAATTTCCTTTTGCAAATTCGCTTCGACCGTTTTGATTTCAAGCCGAGTTTGCTCTATTTCTTTTTGTAGGCGCAATTCGGTTTCGCTCAAATTATGCCGTGTAGCCACTTCTCTAAGGTTGGGATAACGCTCCTCTAATTCGCTAAAAGCTTCTACAATTGCTTTTGAACGCGCTTTATCATCAGACGCTTCATTAAGTTTTTCGTATAAATGTAAGGCTACAGCACTCATAAAATTACGTCCCATCCACTCAGTTCAAATTTGGCGAAGTATAGCATCGTTTAAAACGAAGCTAGCAGAACCGCTGGTGTCAGTTATCCCACCGTTTAAAAATCAAAGACGTATTAATTCCCCCGAACGCAAAATTATTACTCATCACATAGTTGCAATCGAGCTTCCGGAAGTCCTCTTTAATATAGTCCAGTCGGGCACATTCAGTGTCGATATGGTCAAGATTGACCGTGGCATGAAACCAGCCTTCGTTCATCATATTAACCGCCACCCAAGCCTCCAGCGCGCCGCAAGCGCCCAGCGTGTGGCCGGTAAAACTTTTCAACGCGCTGATCGGCGTTTTATCGCCAAATACCGCCGCAGTCGCACGGCTTTCGGCGACATCGCCGTGTGCGGTTGCGGTGCCATGCGCACTGATGTAGCCGATGGCCGATGCAGGTAGCTGAGCATCTTCTAAAGCCAGACGCATCGCAATCTGCATACTGTCACGGTTAGGCTGGGTCACATGGACGCCGTCCGAATTAGTGCCAAATCCTGCCAGTTCGGCATGAATATGCGCGCCGCGCGCTAACGCATGTTCCATCTCTTCCAATATCAAGGTGCCTGCGCCCTCGCCGATGACTAGGCCATCCCGGTCACGGTCAAATGGCCGGGGGCTTTTATCCGGCATATCGTTGCGCAAGCTGGTAGCAAACAAGGTGTCGAAAACCGCAGGCTGAATAACCGAAAGCTCTTCCGCACCGCCCGCCACCATCAGTTTTTGTCGGCCGAATTTTATCGCCTCATAAGCATAGCCTATGCCCTGACTAGCCGAAGTGCAGGCGCTTGATGTCGTATAAATCCTGCCGTTGATGCCGAAAAAAAGGCTGATATTGACCGGTGCGGTATGGCTCATCATGCGGATATACGAAGTGGCATTCAAGCCGCCGGTAGCGTGATTAAGCAGCATATTGCCGAACTCGGCAATGGCGTCGGGGCTACCCGATGAACTGCCGTAGGCTATGCCCATCTGCCCGCTGTTAAGGCAGGGATCATGCAATAAACCGGCATCAATCAACGCCAATTCGGTGGCATAAGTCGCCATTAAAGCAACGCGCCCCATGCTGCGAACCTGCTTGCGTGAATAATGCGCGGGCTTGGTGAATTCGGCGGGCGCTCCCAAGCGGGTATTCAAGCCCTGATATTTGTCCCATTCCGACATGAAGCGAATGCCGGTAGACTTATTTTTAAGGCGCTCGGCAACCTGCGGCCACTCATTGCCAATCGGCGAAATGCCCGCCATGCCGGTCACCACCACGCGTTTCAGCATAAGCCACCGTTAACGGAAATAACCTGCCGGGTTACATAAGCGGCATCATCGGACAACAAAAAGGCCACGACGGCGGCAACTTCTTTCGGACTTCCTACCCTACGCGCCGGAATCATTTTTTTGATTTCTTCAAGCGGCAACTCGCTAACCATGTCGGTTTCGATCAAGCCGGGCGCCACGCAATTAACGGTAATATCGCGCTTTGCCAGCTCCAGCGCCAGCGCCTTGGTCGCGCCGATAATACCGGCTTTGGCGGCGCTGTAATTGACCTGGCCGCGATTACCCATCAGACCTGAAACCGAAGACAAAGTAACAATACGCCCCGGTTTTCGCCGTCTGACCATGGGCATCACCACCGGCTGCAACACATTGTAAAAACCGTCCAGATTGCTGTGAATCACGCTGTCCCATTGTTCGCCGGTCAGCGACGGAAACGCGTTATCGTCGCTAATACCGGCATTACAGACCACGCCGTAATAAGCGCCGTGGCTTTCAATATCCTGATTGAGTTGTGCGCTGCATTGTGCGCGGTCGGCAATGTCAAATTGCAATATCCGGGCTTGTTGGCCGAGTTGCTCGATTTCGGCCTTAACCTCTTCAGCCTGCGCCAGCCGGCTGCGGCAATGGATGACTAAATCAAAGCCCTGCCCCGCCAAATATAGCGCAATGGCTTTGCCAATGCCCCGACTGGAGCCGGTTACTAAAACGGTTTTATTCATAGTTTACTCGTGTGTTATTTAACGAAGGTTGATAAACATTGAGCTTAGCCGTAATCTCCACACCGTCCCCGTCAATCCGGCAATCGAAAACCCCTAAATTATCATCCTGCATGATTTTTTTCACCCGTATCGTCAATATTGAACCGGCCTTAAATGCGGCAATATTACTGCCATAACGCCGGGTTCCCAATAAAAAACCCAGCCGTATCGGCTCGTTAGCCTGCTTTGCCGTCACACCGGCAAAAGCAGCTATCGCTTGCGCCATGTATTCAATGCCAACCCAGGCCGGAACGCTTTTTTCATCACCGCCCAATAAGCCGTCGCCGCGCACCACAACTTCGGCAATCAAACTTTGATCGTCATAGTCGATAATGCGTTCCAACAACACCATACTGCCGCTATGCGGGATTAAATCGGCTACCGCATTCATGCCCGCCCCGCAATAATAGACACATTATTGCCGCCAAAGGCAAACGAGTTGCTTTGACAGGTGTTGATCCTGCGCCCTAACATTCCGCCTTTTTTCACCAGATTTAACGCAGACAATGCAGTATCCGCCTCGTCATCGTTGACATTGGGAATCAGCGCGCCTTGATCATCGTCATGGTTCAGCAACAGCCAACAAAAAGCCAATTCCAACGCAGCGGCGGCTCCCAGCGCATGACCGCTCATGCCTTTGCTGGAACTGGCTGCGATTGTTTTCCCGAACAGCGCATTAACCGCCTTGCTTTCCATTGCATCATTCAATGGCGTGGCGGTGCCGTGCAAATTCAGATAATCGATGTGCGCCGGTGTTTTACCGGCATCATCCAGCGCCAGCTGCATGGCTTTGATGACATCGCTGGCTTCCGGGTCGGGCGCGGCAAAATGGTAGGCATCGCTGCTTGCGCCTATGCCTTGCAATATCACCGGCCCCGGTTCTTTGCTCAACACAAACAGGCTGGCCGCTTCGCCGATATTAATGCCGTCGCGATGCAGACCGAATGGCTTACACAAGCCGCTGCTGATTGATTCCAATGCGGCAAAGCCATTAATGGTCAAGCCGCATAAACTGTCCGCCCCGCCCACGATGACCGCATCACACAAGTCCAAGCTGATTAAACGCCGCGCCGAGGCAAACGCTTTGCCGCTGGAAGAGCAGGCGGTAGAAATCGTATAGGCCGGGCCGCTCACACCCAAAAATTCGGCCAAAAAATCGGCCCCCGCGCCCATTTGCTGCTGCTTATAATGATACTCGTCCGGCAATACGCCGTGGTCTCCCAAATAAGCCAATGCCAACTCGGTATTGCGCACCCCAGACGTGCTGGTGCCTAGCACAATGCCGATGCGATCGGTGCCGAAGCGAGCAATCATGGCGGCTACCGTCGTTTCGATTTGGCTTAATGCCGCCAATAGCAGGCGGTTATTGCGGCAATTGTAAACACGGTAACGCTCATCTATTTCCGGCAACTCGGCACTTATCGCACCGACCAGACAGCGCGCGCCAAACTCGTCGCTGGCGATCAAGCCCGACCGGTCACCGGCCAGCAGGCGCGTTAAAACCTCGGCCTTGCTATTGCCAAGCGCGCACAACAGGCCTAAGTCATTCAGGTAGTAGGTCATAACTTATCGTTGTAATGTTCAAACGGTAATTGTACTGGAGATTGACCAGTTCGACGGCTTTAGGCCATATAGGATCGGGGGACAAATAACTCACTTCAACTTGTTTTTTACCATCGACAGTTAAAATGCGTTTACCCTGCCCGCTTTCCAAATGCCATCCGGCCGGGAGATTTTTTTGCAGCTCGGCAAGCGGCCAAAAAGTCAGTTGCAGGTCGCCAAGAATAAACGCCGGGTTGACCGCGTCCGGCAACAACGGGCTTTTGTCTGACACTACGGTGTTGCCGTCGTAAGTCAAATTGAACAGGCTCAAACCGGAAGGGCTAAGCCCCGCCATCGCGATATGCTGCGCATCCAGTTCCAGAACCGCCAACAGCGTTTCTTCCCTATCCGCCCACACCGCATTGATTTGCTGCACAATGCGCCTGGCCGGGGCTAAAGGTTGCGCGAGCGGCATCAGTTCAGGTTTGGCGGCGGGTTTTGGCGGCACCAGCGCACAGCCGGAAACCAGCCAAATACCGATTAAAACCTTTATCGGCATAACTCAACCAACGTATCCAACCGAGAACGGGCATTTTTGACATAGGGATTATTTTCATCCCAGGCATAACCGGCCAGGATAGAACTGATCATCGCCTTAACCTCGGCTTGCTGCTTTGAGTGAAAAATCACATCCTGAAAACGGCCGTCATACCAGGCATCGACAAATACCCGGAAGGTATCGACGCCGCGCTGCAACGGTTCGGCATAATCCCGCTGCCAATCCACGGCTTCGTTATTGAATTGCCTGCCCAACACATCGGCGGCCAAACTGGCCGATTTCATCGCAATGGTCACACCGGATGAAAACACCGGGTCCAAAAACTCACCGGCATTGCCCAACAACGCGTAGCCTTTACCGTGCAGGCTTTTCACATTGGAGGAATAACCTGTGATAGTGTTAATACGCTCATCAAATACAGCGTTCCGAAGCAATTCGGTCAAACTGGGGTCTTGATGAATAATGTCCTGTAAAGCTTGATCGTTAGTGTCCCAGCCTTGAAAAAATTCAGGTTCCGCCACCACGCCGACGCTGCTGCGGCCATTGCTGAACGGAATCAGCCAATACCAGACATCTTTATGCTGAGGATGCACGGTAATCCGAATTTTGTTGCGGTCGAATGAGCCCGCGCCAATCCGGTCTTCAATATGACCGAACAAGGCTTGCCGAACCGGAAAACCCGACGGCGATTCCAAATCCAGCAACTTGGGCAAAATACGCCCGAAACCGCTGGCATCGAGCACAAAATCGGCACGGTAGTTCATCACCTCGCCTTGGCTGTTACGCACCGTCAGATCCGGCCTATCGATGGAAAAATCAGCCTCCAGCACTTCCATCTGCCACTGTATGTCCACGCCCATGCGCACCGCTTCATCGGCCAGTAGCTTGTCGAAGCGGCCGCGCTGCACCTGAAACGTAGTGCCGATGCCGGGGCTGAATTTGTCTTCAAAGGAAAACTCGGTTCTCAAGTCCCGGTAGGCGAAAGACGCGCCGTTTTTATACTGGAACCCAGCATTAACCAGCGCGTCCAGCATCCCGGCCTGCTTAATGAATTCCATGCATTGCGGCAACAGGCTTTCGCCGATGCTAAAACGCGGAAACAGCTGCCGTTCCAGAATAGTCACCTGGAAGCCCTGATTTTGCAGCAATGCCCCGGCAATGCTGCCGGACGGCCCGGCACCGATGATGATAATTTCGCCTTTGTTATTTGTCATAATGATTTTTTATAGCCTTTAAACCCAACCAAGGGCGCGCACAGCAGCGCCGTTACAATGCCAACCGCCACGGTAAAACCGAAAGCATGCACGATTTCAGTGGAACTGGTCGCCAGCAGGCCGAACGCCAACAAAGTGGTTAATGCCGACAGCGTAACCCCCAGCGAAGTGTCGACACGCCGGTCACCGGCAATAAAAAAGAACAGCCCGTAATCGACGCCGATGCCCAATACCAGCAACAACGCAAACAGGTTAAATAGGCTGAACAACTGCCCGAACCAACCTATCATCGCCAACGCCGCCGCCAGCGCCGCAACCGGCACCGACATAATGACCAGACTGCCCCGCCAACCGAATTTAAACGCCAATCCCGCCAAAGCCAGCGCAAAAGCCAGAACCAACAAGCCGCTGGCCCGGATCCGGTAACGCGCAAACAATGACGACAAAGACCCGGCTTGATCCACCCAAATGACGCCCGGCAAATCCTGCACTGCCGCCAAGGCGGCGGCATCGCTGATACCAATTAATGACACCGTGCTTTGGCAACGGCCATCACTATAACCCAGCCACAACTGCCGTTTGCTTTCATCGGCGCTCGCCAGCCATTCCGGCAAAGTCAGTGCATTGCCCTCCGCCTCGGCAAACTGTTTAAACGCGGTTTTAATCGCCATTTTCTCAAAACCGAGATCATCCATATAGCGTTCGAGCAGGCCCGAATCAACCAGCTGCCGCTTGACCAGCCGATAATTTTGCTGCTGCCTGTTGTCATCAGGCCAATAGCGGCTCAAGCCCTGATAATCAGCGAGCGCTTTTTGCTGTTTTAGCGCGTCCAGGCGCTGCAACAGCCGTTGTTCGTTTTGATGCCAGTCGGCCTGATTTTGCCCCGACACCAGAAAAAACGGGTTGTCAGGACTCATCGGAAACAACTGCCTGATTTTATCGGCGCTGCGGATTAACTCAGCCGGTGGCGACTGCAACAAACGCACATCATCTTGCGGCGTTAACATCCACAGACCGCCCAGCACCCACACCACAGCCGCCAAAGCCAACCCGCGTTTATGACGGAGCAGCCAGACCGGCCAATGTTGTTGCCAATAGCCGGTGACTTTCAATAACAGCGGTTGATGCGTCGGCCTGAATCCAGTCAGTAACAATGGGAACACTAACACCACGGTCAACCAGGCGACACTCAGGCCGATAGCCGAAAACACCGCGACCTGCTGCAAGCCGGGAAACGGTGAAAACCCCAGGCCGCCATAGCATAACAGCGTGGTAAGCAGCCCCAAACTGATGCCGGGCATAATAAAGCGCAAACCCTGCTGCGGCAGCCAAGCCGTGTCGCCAAAACTGTCGCAAAAAAAATGCAGCGCATAATCAATGGCAACGCCCATTAAACTCGCGCCAAACACCAGCGTCAGTATATGGATTTTATCGAAACACAAAATACTCAGCACCAAAGCGGCAAACAGACCGCTGCCCAGCGCCAGCAACGCCAATAACAACGGCCTGAAACTGCGAAAAGTCGCCAACAGCAACAGCACAATGCCAAGGCTCGAACCCAGGCCCACCGTGGATATTTCCTGTTTGGCCGATTGCGCACCCTGCGCGGTAAACAGCGCCATGCCGGAAACCAGCAACTCACCACCCTGCGCCCGCACCTGCCCGCTTGCCGTATTCACCAGCTGCAACAAACCATCCAGCTTGTCCAGCTGCAAACGTTCATCATGCAAATCGGCCAACAACAGCGCCCAAAACTGCTGCCGGTCGGACACCACCACAATGCCCTGTTCCAAATTCAACTTGATCGGATTTTGCGCACTGAAATAACGGCCAAATAACAGGGCCGGATCGCGCTCCAAATCGGCGGCCTGCATCTGCCCAAGCGGACTGCTCAGTATTTCCAGATTTTGCCTGATGAAGTCTTCGGGATTTTTAGCCAGCATCGCCTGGGTCTGCGCATCCAACAGCTGATAACGATACCGAAATAAGTGCTGATATTGCTCGATATAGCGCTGCTGGGGAAACTCCAGCAGCACCGTGTCAAACAGCGGGCTTTGTTGCAATTGCCGTTTAAGGTTTTGGGCATGGCTAATGGCTTCTACGGACGTTGCCGCCCCGGCCAGCCAGATCATTTTCCGGTTCAGCAGCTGACTATGCTGCCGCGTGGCGTTGGCGATGTCCGGCTGCTGTTCGCTGACCGGCAACAGCGCCAAAAAGCCGGTTTCCAGCCAGTCTTTAGTCAAGGTTTGACTGCCGAGAATGCCGATAATCAGCATCCCCAGTAACCAAAACCCAGCGTTTAACTTAGCGCGATAAACGGGCAAAATCGGCTTCCTGTTCGGCGCTTAACTGTTGCGGATGGCTGATGTTGGCGAAACTGATCGAAGTGATATTGCCGCCGGTTTCGCGTATGTTCAGCTGGCGCAATTCGGTGTCGCCCGACAGTTGCAAAGTGCTGATGATTTTTTGCAGCATCTCGTCTTTGGGCGTTAAAACCAGTTGCCAGGATGTTTTTTGCTCGCTTGAAGTTATCGCAAAACCCTCGCCAAGCGCCGCCAAATCGCCGCCCAACATCGCCTTAAACACCTTGCCGAAAGCCGCCGGAACCGCTTGCTCGCCCTGCCCGGTCACTAATTTCGACTCACTGACCAACAGCAGGGACACCACCGGCGTCAGGGTTTTCCAGATAACGCCTTTGCTTTGGTGATAAGTAAACGTGCCCGTGGCTATGAGCGGTTTGCGCAAAACCTTCAGCTGTTTTTGCTGATGAAAGTCGCCCTGGGTGATGTCTGTTTTTATCAGGCGGGCGGCGATTTGAGCCAATACATCTTCATTTGCGAAGCCTTGATTGAACAGCAGTAAATACAGCAACAGCGCTTTTATCAACATCAAGCCGCCTCCAAACCGAGTTTTTCAAACAACACCGCAGGCGACACAAAACACATTTCCCGCGTCGCCAACTCGACAGCCACCTGAATACTATGGCCTTTGGTCAGCCTTAAACCCGACTGTTTATCGGTAATCAAATAATTTATTTTCAGACGGTTTTCCCATTCGACGATATGTGCCGTTACCGTAATGACCTGCCCGAACACCGCAGGCCGCGCATAGCGGATTCTTAAATCAATCACCGGCCACGCAAAACCCGAGTCGCGCATTTGCGGATAGTTGTAATCGATTTTGTCCAGCAGCGCGCAACGGGCAATTTCAAAATACTTGGCATAATGCCCATGCCAAACCACCTCCATCATATCAACATCATGGAAAGGGATTTGCAGATCGATTTCAGTTTGATGAAGCATAATGATCCCGTTCCGACCCGTTGAACCCATTGTTATATAAAAGTGTTGTCATCATGGACACAGGTTAATTTAAACAAAATGGATAATGCGGCATTCTAACCGACTTTGATTCAGCAAGCCGAAATTAGCTTTAAAAGTCTGTTGCTTTTGTTTGTACGGCTTGTGGTGTTGTGTTATAAAAGCAGGCGATTTTACAAGGTTTTTTTAAATTAACGCTGTAAGGTGGATTCGCCGTAGACAATCCACCACAATTTCGGCAGGATGTCATCGGCGTGGTGCGTGTGTGGCGGTTTGCTGCGCGAAACCGCCCTACGGCTCTGTGAGCAGCGCGCCCCTTACCTTTATGTTAGGCTTAAGGAAATTAAAGGCATGAGCGAGACAACCCAGTTAAAGATTTGCCCAGGCTACCCCATTCACCTATTGGAGATTGAGGAGCCAAAATATGAAGTAATAACGTTAGAAGCATCCCGTTTGTATGGCTGCGACTTAGACTGTGCGCTTGCCGTTTCTTTACTGACTGAAGGAACGTTGTACCTGGGTTTTCTGCCCAATGGACGTAGTTATACAGTTAGATATGAGGCACCAGGTCAAGAGAAAATGCCTTGGTCACCCAGTTCGGATATAAATATTGCAAATGAAATTCTTCGAAACCATAGCCCGTCGGAAGAAGTTTCTCTCGACAGTTTGCGAGAGATTGTCGTGAAGGAATTAGGGGCGTCCGTTGACCTTCTTCGCCTCAAGAGAAATGTAGCCTAACATGGCGCTCAACCGAAGCACGGTTACAATGCGGTTTTATTTTTCAGCTTTCCGCGCCGCGCCCGGTTAGCTTTACGTTAGGCAATCATCAAAATGGAAAAATCAGATATTGAAGCAAAACTAATGATTCTGGAGCCAGAAGGCATCCTTGATGACTATTGTGTTTCAATTCGTGATGTCTATGAAAAACGATCCCTGATAAAAGAGCTTCCATATAAATCTTGGATAGTAGAAAAAATAGGCGGGATTATTCTATCCGCAATAAATACTAAAAAGAGATTTAGGCAGCTTCCTTGTTTAAAAGCCTTGCGTTCAATAGTAAAGGATAAATTATCCCCTCCTTTATCTGAAGAAGCAGTTACCATTCTCTATGAAATATATAGAAATTATATTTTCTCTGGTAAGTCCGACTATGAATGGTGTGTGAGTAGCCTCATAAAAGGAAGGGAGCTTAAATCACAAGAAATTGAATGGCTTATAGATAACTGGAGTAAATCAGATCACTTGGTTAATAGACTTCTAAGGTATCCATCAAATAACCCTCAAGTTTCGAATTGGGCTAAAACAATATATGAAACCGGTGGTTTATTGGATCGTAAATCAGAACTTATAGCCCGTTTTATTGATAACGATTTTTCGAATCTTCTGAAACATGAAACATCATCAGCTGTGCTTGTATGGGCTGTGTACTATTCTTTGGTGGATATAAGAGAAAAAGAGGAAATGTTAATCCGAATCGCATCATCATTTGATGAGAGCAATTTAATAGAGGTTTGCTCAAGGCTAAAGTTATCAGAACCTTTAAAAGTAATGTTAAAGGTACACTATGCCTAACAAGTCAGTCAAAGGGACGCGCCGCCCGTTGGCGGTTTTGAAGTTTCATTTTTTATCAAGGTTCGGCGGCTTCGCTAACGCTGTAAGGTGGATTCGCCGTAGGCAATCCACCACAACTTCGGCAGGATGTCATCGGCGTAGTGCGTGTGTGGCGGTTTGCTGCGCGAAACCGCCCTACGGCTCTTAACCGGAGCGTGGTTATTTGTCTCGCTCCAACGCGCCGCGCTCACGGTTATACACAAGAAAGACGGGGGCAGGTCTTGAATTTTGCACAATCAAAT
>JAUYMY010000016.1 GCA_030699385.1 Methylobacter sp. | reverse complement strand
CAAGGCGGCAGCAGCATTTCTTGCTGACGGTTTAATACGGGTTGATAGCGGCGTGATGTCATGATGGTTTGTTCGCTGGCGGTTACCGGGTGATGTGCATATTATAAAGTATGGCGTGCGATAATACTTTCACAGTCTCTGGAGCGTGGGAACGATGATACGCTGGAGCGTGGGAATGATGATAAACAACAGCTAACCACAGAGACACAGAGACACAGAGACACAGAGATTTAAGATTTTTTTCTCTGTGCCTCTGTGTCTCTGTGGTTCAAAATTTAAAACGAAAACGTTCAAAATTTAAAACGAAAACGTGAGTGACGAGGTTACAAACCCCGTCACGCTTCGGACAAAGCCAATAATAAGGCGTTAGCAATGGCGGCTATTGTTAACCTACGATATGACTCTATTTAGGAAAGATGTCTATTTAAAATAAAAAAAAGCCTCGTATAACAGAGGCTTAGTTTAAAACATTACATAATCAATACTCGATGTATTTTAAAACGGAATATCGTCATCAAAATCATCATAATTGGATGGCGCTGGCGGCATGGCGGCGGGACTGCTTTGCGCTGGCGAAGATGGACTGGCCGATTTGTTTGACGCGCCTGAATGAAACTCCTGCGGCTGCTCGTCGCTAAAATTTGCTGTGCCGCCGCTGCGGCTACCGAGCATTTGCATCTCTGAGGCAACAACCTCAGTGGTGTAGCGGTCTTGACCATCTTGGCCCTGCCATTTTTGAGTGCGAATACGGCCTTCAACATAAATCTGACTGCCTTTTTTCAAATATTCCCCGGCAATTTCGGCTAAACGGTTAAAAAACACCACCCTATGCCATTCGGTTTCTTCTTTGCGTTCATTGGTTTGCTTATCTTTCCAGCGCCTTGAGGTTGCCAGACGAACTGTGGTGACAGCGCCGCCGCTGGGCATGTAACGCACTTCCGGGTCGGCACCTAGATTTCCTATTAACATGACTTTATTAAGCATCAGTTTTTCCCCTCATTAAATTCATTTACAAACCGGCATATTGGTTAATCAAGCGCTGCAATTGCTCCCTATCCAACTGCTGATTATCCACTTTAAGATAAGCCACCGCCTCTTGGTAATGCGGTGTAATTTCTACCACGCCAACTATTTTCAGCATGTCGGCCACAAACGCCTGGGCTTGCGACTCGCTAAGCTGTTCCAGCGAGATCAGCAAATTGGCTACGTAACGCGGCGGTTTCATCGATAACGACAGCAGCAACCAGCTAAATGCGGCAACGGCGCAAAATAAAAACACCGCTGTCACGCCGAATTTGCCGTTAAACCAGCCGCCAACCAAGCCGCCCATAAACAGGCCCATAAATTGCGAACTTGAATACGCGCCCATCGCCGTGCCTTTTAAATCAGCGGGTGCGGTTTTCGATATTAACGACGGCAAGGTGGCTTCGAGCAGGTTAAAGCCGCAAAAAAACAGCCACAAAAAGCCGATAATGCCGATTAAGTTTTCATGAACAGCCGATAAACCCAATTCAGCCAGCATCACCACGGCGATGGCGCCGATAAACACCTGTTTCATTTTGCGTTTCTTTTCAGCCACAATGACGAACGGCACCGCAAACGCCATTGAAATGACGAAAACCGGCAAATAAACCTGCCATTCATGACCGGCCAACAAGCCTGCATTACGCATTAATGAAGGCACCACGACAAAGATAGCCATTAAAATCAGATGCAGGGTAAAAATGCCGTAATTCAGCCGCAATAAATCCGGATTTTTCAGCACCTGCAGCATGTCCTCGGGCACGACTTCGGCATCCCGGTGCAATTTTGATTGTTGCGGATCGGGCACAATATAAATAATCATTAGGATAGCCAGCGCGGTGAGCAAGGCGGTAACCCAAAAAACGCTCTGCACGCCGCCGAAGCCTGAAATAACCGGCCCCGCGATAATGCCGACGCCAAATGATGCACCGATGCTGATGCCAATCAGCGCCATGGCTTTGGTGCGGTGAACTTCCTGCGTCAAATCGGCCACCAAGGCCATGATGACCGCTGAAACTGCTCCGGCGCCCTGAAAGGCTCGCCCCACCAGAATGCCGTAAATGGTCGTTGATAAGGCCGCAATCACGCTACCGACCAAGAACAGCAGCAAGCCGATGATAATCATTTTTTTGCGGCCAAAACGATCGGATAACAAGCCGAAAGGGATTTGCAATAAAACCTGGGGCAAGCCGTAAATGCTCATCGCCAGACCAATCAGCGCAGGCGTTGAGCCTTCGAGCTGTTCGGCAAATAACGACAGCACCGGCAAAATCATGAACAGCCCCAGCATACGCAAAGCATAAGTCCCGGCTAAAGCCATAGTGGCGCGTTTTTCCGATGGCGTCATCGGGCTTGTAATGTCCTGCATTGTTGTCAAAACGAGCTTCTCCTTGTTGAACCAGAATGATTAAGAAAATAAACGTAAATTACCGTAACGTCTCATTATCTACAGGTAACAATGTTACCTGCGATTAATGAGGAATCACCTAATTGCCTGACTAAGCCAGTGGTTTATCTCATTATTTTAATGTGTGCATTATAACAAGCTTTATTTGTCGGATTCGTTCATTTCCGCTGATTAAGTAAACAGCGCTGTGATCTGCACTAAAAACTGTTCTGCGACCGATTTAACAGCAATGGCTGAAATTTGACTGGCCCTAATCATGCCGACGACGCCGACCATAATCCAAAATACGTTCAGCAAAGTATAGGCGCTGTCTTTTTTGAGTATCGAACACCAGGAAAGTATCACCGCATCGGCGGTATTAAAGGCCCATACAAACAAAAACGGACTTTCCGAGCCCATCCAACTGACCAGGGAAAAGCTGAAAATGCGCATCAGCACACCGACCATTTCGACGAAGCGAATATATTTAAAAACAAATGAATTTAATGTGTTGATCATTATTTAAAACCTGAGTGAGTGCCGTTTGTGTTCATCCGGCTTTGCTCGTATATTATAAAGTTATTTAAATTGCCGGAATTATTTAATGGATACAATCAGCATTCGTGGCGCCAGAACGCATAACCTGAAAAATATAGACCTTGATTTGCCCAGAGACAAACTCATCGTGATCACCGGGCTGTCCGGTTCGGGCAAATCCTCGCTGGCTTTTGACACGATTTATGCCGAAGGCCAGCGCCGCTATGTGGAATCGCTGTCCACTTATGCCCGGCAGTTTTTGGCTATCATGGAAAAGCCCGATGTCGACCATATCGAAGGCTTGTCGCCCGCCATTTCCATCGAGCAAAAATCCACTTCGCACAACCCGCGTTCCACCGTCGGCACCATCACCGAAATCTACGATTATTTGCGCCTGCTCTATGCCCGCGCCGGTACGCCGCGCTGCCCCGAACATGGCGTGTCGCTGGAAGCGCAAACTATCTGTCAAATGGTTGATCATGTCTTGTCGCAGCCGCAAGATCAGCGCTGGATGCTGCTGGCGCCGGTGATTAACGAGCGTAAAGGTGAACATATACAATTGCTCGATGATTTACGCGCACAGGGTTTTATCCGCGCCCGCATCGACGGCACGGTTTACGATCTGGACGAGCCGCCGCTGCTGGACTTAAAAAAGAAACATACCATCGAGGTCATCGTCGACCGCTTTAAAATCCGCGACGACATCGCCTTAAGGCTGGCCGAATCGTTTGAGACCGCTTTGCGTATCGCCGACGGCATCGCCATTGCCGCTTGTATTGACGACGGCGATTTCACCGAACTGCTGTTTTCCGAACGCTACGCCTGCCCGCATTGCGGCTACTCGCTGTCCGAACTGGAACCGCGCATTTTCTCGTTCAATAATCCCAAAGGCGCCTGTCATAGTTGCGACGGCTTGGGCGTGCGCCAGCATTTTGATCCCGAGCTGATTATCCATAATCCCGACATCAGCCTTGCCGGTGGCGCGATTCGCGGCTGGGATAGGCGCAACGCTTATTATTACCAAATCATTTGTGCGCTGGCCAAACACTATAACTTCGACCCGGAAGCGCCGTTTTCGGAGCTGTCCAAAATCCATCAGGACATTATCCTGTACGGCAGCGACCATGAAGAAATTGAATTCAAATTCATCACCGGCAACGGTTCCGCCAAAAAGAAACGCCATCCTTTTGAAGGCATTATCGCCAATATGGAGCGGCGTTATCACGAAACCGATTCTCCGATGGTGCGCGATGAGCTGGCCAAATATCTGTCGCAAAAAACCTGTAATGTTTGTGAGGGCGCAAGGCTGAATGTTTCGGCCAGAAACGTGTTTGTCGATGATTTGCCGCTACACCATTTGACCCGTTTCCCTATCCGCAAAGCGCTGGACTTTTTTGCCCAGCTTCAACTGACCGGCAAACGCGGCGAAGTGGCGGTAAAAATCGTCAAGGAAATCCAGGAGCGGCTGGAATTTTTGGTCAATGTAGGTCTCGATTATTTGACGCTGGATCGTAGTGCGGACACGCTGTCCGGCGGCGAAGCCCAGCGTATACGCCTTGCCAGCCAAATCGGCGCGGGTCTGGTCGGCGTGATGTATGTGCTCGATGAGCCGTCGATTGGACTGCATCAGCGCGACAACCAGCGCCTGTTAAACACCTTGTTCCGCCTGCGCGATTTGGGCAATACCGTGATCGTGGTCGAGCATGATGAAGATGCCATCCGTTCGGCGCAGCACATCGTCGACATCGGCCCCGGTGCCGGTGTGCATGGCGGGCGCATCATCGCCCAAGGCACATTGGACGACATTCTTAACAATAAGGACTCGTTAACCGGTCAATATTTATCAGGAAAAATCGGCATCGCCATGCCGGAAAAACTGACGCCGGTCAATAAAGACAAGCAAATCGTCATCCGTAATGCCCACGGCAACAACCTGAAAAATGTCGATATTAAATTCCCTATCGGCTTGCTGACCTGCGTGACCGGCGTGTCCGGTTCCGGCAAATCGACGCTGATTAACGATACTTTATATTGCCATGCGGCGCGTCTCATCAACCGCGCCGGCGTCATTCCCGCGCCTTGCGATGCGATTGAAGGGCTGGAACATTTCGATAAAGTCGTCGATATAGACCAAAGCCCGATTGGCCGCACACCGCGCTCGAATCCGGCCACTTACACCGGCTTGTTCACGACGATACGCGAATTATTTTCAGCGACGCCGGAAGCGCGTTCACGCGGTTATACGCCCGGCCGCTTCAGCTTTAATGTCAAGGGCGGCCGCTGCGAAGCCTGCAAAGGCGATGGCGTGATTAAAGTCGAAATGCACTTTTTGCCGGATATTTTCGTCCATTGCGACAACTGCGCCGGTAAACGTTATAACCGCGAAACGCTGGAAATACGCTACAAAGGCAAAGCCATCAACGAAGTGCTGGACATGACCGTCGAAGATGCCGCCGCATTTTTCAGCCCGGTGCCGACCTTGGCGCGCAAATTACAGACCTTGGTCGAAGTCGGCTTGAGCTATATCACGCTGGGGCAAAACGCGACCACGCTGTCCGGCGGCGAAGCGCAACGGGTCAAACTCGCCAAGGAATTGTCCAAACGCGACACCGGCAAGACGCTGTATATATTGGATGAACCGACTACCGGCTTGCACTTCCATGACATCAAGCAATTGCTGAATGTGCTGCACACGTTGCGCGACCACGGCAACACTGTCATCGTCATCGAGCATAATCTGGATGTGATTAAAACCGCCGACTGGATTATCGACATGGGCCCGGAAGGCGGCGACGGCGGCGGCACACTGGTGGCAGAAGGTACGCCGAAACAGGTTTCCGAAAATAAGGCTTCGCATACCGGGATGTATTTGCAGCGTTTTTTTGAGCCGCTCTAATGGACGCTTTACCCTTTATCACCGCCCTAAGCCCACAAGGCGAATTTCAACTGCCGTTCCAGCCCGGCGCCACCTTGCGCGACATTTTAATCGCCGGTGGTTTGGGCTTGCGCTCTGCTTGTGCCGGCAATGCCGTGTGCGGGCAATGTCAGGTTCGAGTTCAAGAAAGCGCCACGATTCCGGTTACGTCAGGTGAAAAACGAAGGCTTTCCCCTGCACGGTTAAACGCCGGTTGGCGTCTGGCTTGCCAAATTACGCCGCAGATTCCTTTGCATATCAGCATTAAAACGCTGGCACCAGCCCAGCATTGGCGGGCGTTGCGCGATGATGAATACAGCTTTATAAGGCAACCGCCGGCGCTGCGGCCCAATGTGATGCGCTATGGAGTGGCGGTTGATTTAGGCACGACCCATATTCGTTTGACCTTGTGGGATGTGCGTGCTGGAAAACGGTTGGCCGGACGCATCGGCATTAACCCGCAGGCGAGTTATGGCGCTGATATTCTTAGCCGATTAACCGAGGCTGCGCGCTCCGGGCAAGTTGCAGACGCCATTGCCGTACTGGCTACGACTGCGATTGCTGAAGCGCTGCGTGATATGGCCTCGGCACTAGAAATCAATTTGCATGATATAGGCGAAGTGGTGATCGTCGGCAATACCGCGATGATGAGTTTGCTCTCCGGTAAAAATACCGCGTTGTTACTGAACCCTGACTATTGGACGCAATGTTTTTCTATACAGCCGGATGATCCGGCTTTATTGAACAAGGCATGGGCATTATCCGAGCAAGCGCGGATTCGATTTATTACGCCGCTGGGCGGATTCATCGGCTCGGATCTGTTGGCCGGCATTATCGCTACGCGCTTGACGGAACAACCTGCCGGTTCGTTGTTGATTGATTTTGGCACCAATTCAGAAATGGCTTTGTGGGACGGTAAAAGGTTAAGGCTGACCGCTACAGCAGGCGGCCCGGCTTTTGAAGGCTGCGGTATCAGTTGCGGCATGTCGGCCGAAGCGGGCGCAATTTATCGTTTAAGCTCCGGCCATGACCAAACTTTTAAACTCGGTGTTTTAGGCAAGGCCAAAGCCAAAGGCTTGTGCGGCTCAGGCTTGGTCGATGCGGTGGCGTGGCTGCGGCATCAAGGCAAGCTGGATAAATTAGGACGCTATCCGGAGCGGGCTAACGAGGGTTTTGTCCTATCCGAAAGCGGTGGGCGGATTGTGTTAAAAGCGGCTGACATTGATGTTTTCCAACGCGCCAAAGCCTCGATTGGCGCAGGCGTTTGCTGGCTTTGCGAGCAAGCCGAGCTAGCGGTTTCAGATTTGGATCGGGTTTATGCCTGCGGCGCATTTGGCGGCTTGCTCGATGTCAGCAACGCACAAGCAATAGGTTTATTACCGCCAGTGCCGGTTGAAAAGGTACAGCTTGAGGCTAATAGTGCGCTGGCAGGTTGCGAAGAATTATTGCTTTCAGCAGAAGCCGAGCGCCTTGTAGCGGCGGTGCTGGCTGTTGCTGAACTCTATAACATGGGCGAAGACAGTGCGTTTGAAAACCTGTTTGTGGAAAATCTTTATCTCCAAGCAATGCAAACTTAAGCGATTTCCTGAAAAAGACAGACCAAAAATTGTCCACGAAAAACACGAAAATTTCGTGGCTTTCGTGCTTTTCGTGGACTTTATTTTTTAATCTTCAAGGGATGTTATTTCTCGAAAATCGCCTTAGAATTAAACCGATTTTTTCATTTTAAGGAGCTTCACGTGTTGGATGATGTTATCAAAGCCTACAATGAGGCTGTTTTAGACACCGATAGGACGCGTGCCTTGCAAATCGTCTCGGATGCGGTCGCGCAAGGTGTCAGTCCCGAGGACATTGTGTTCAAGGTGGTGATTCCAGGGCTTGACCTGATGGTTAAGGCGCTCAGCGAAGGTTTCGACACCAATCTTGCCCAGCATTTTATGACCTCGCAAATTGCGGCCAATGTCACCGAAAAAATGCTCGAGTTGTTTCAGTCGCCACCGGAAATTATCGGCCATGTGGTCATAGGTTCTGCCGTGGGCGATTTACATACGCTAGGCAAACGCATTGTGATTGGCTGTCTTAAAGCGCAAATGATTGAAGTGATTGATTTGGGCGTAAATGTCCCGGCTGAAAGGTTCGTCAGCGAAGCGTTGGCACATAATGCGCAAGTGATTGGCGTATCGGCGATGATGGTGCATACCGCGCGTGGCGAAAACGGCGCGATTAAAGTACGCCGCCTGCTTAAAGAACAAGGTCTGGAACATAAAATCAAGCTGGTTGTCGGCGGTGCGCCGTTTCGCTACGACCCTGAGTTATATAAAGTGGTGCAAGCGGATGCCTGGGCTGAAAATGGCGTGTCGGCACTTAAAGTTATTATGGATTGCATTCAGGAGGTAAAAAACAATGACCACGAGCATGGATAGGCTGGCAGCGGCTGCCAACGGTAAGATTATCGATCACATCCCGGTATTTTGTAATTTGCTCGACCAAGGTGCGCGCGAGTTAGGGTTGTCTATCGAAGACTATTTTTCTAAAGGCGAGCATGTTGCCGAAGCGCAGATCAAAATGCAGAAAAAATTCGGCCACGATAATGTCTGGAGCCTTTTTTATGTCGGCAAAGAGGCAGAATTATTCGGCTGCAAAAAAATACGCTACGCGACCGACGGGCCGCCTAATGTCGAAGATTACATCATTCAGAATTACACTGATATTGAGTGTCTGCAAGTGCCGGATGACCTCAGCGCGCATCCTAAATTTGCCGAAACCGCAAAATGCCTGCAGATTTTAAAACGCGAAGTAGGCGGAAAAGTGCCTATTTGCGCTTATCTCACCGCCTCTATGTCACTGCCCGCAATTCTAATGGGCATGGAAAATTGGATGGAATTGCTGATGATAGGCCCTGTTGAGGTGCGTGATTTGCTGTTGGAAAAATGCTCGGATTTTTTTCGCAAAGAAATCGAAGCCTACCGCAACGCAGGCGCTGATATTCTGGTTTATGCCGACCCTTACGGTTCGACCGACATTATCCCGATGAAGCTGTTCAAAGACTTGTCGCTCAAATGGATGAAGCGCGATTTGGAGCCCGGCGGCCTAAACGGCGTGGTTTATTATGTCGGCGGGGCGCGGCTCAATAGCGTTGCCGATGAGGTGATCCGCGAGGTGGGCATACACGCTTATTATCCCGGCCCGCTGGATGATGTGACAGAATCCATGCGTATTATCAATGACCGCGCCTTGTGCGCCGGGGTAATCAATGACATCAAACTGCTCGACTGGACACCGGGCCAGGTGCGCGAGGAAGTGCGGCGCATTGTGCAAGGGGGGTTGCAGGTGAACAATAAGTTCTTTTTCGGTACGGTAGTGATGCCTTACGGTATCCCGGAAGAAAATATTAAAGCCATGATTTTGGCGGCAAAAGAATTCGGACGCACGACTGATGGCTAAAAACCGTCTGTTGCTCGGCTGCGGCATTTTGGCAAAAGAAGTGCGTTATCTGATTGTAAAAAATGGCTGGCCTTTAGACACGGACTTCCTTGATTCGTCATTACATGTAAACTTTGAAAAATTGGCTACTGAGCTAAGAAAAGGGCTGGCGCGCAATCAGCAGCGGGATATTATTGTGTTCTACGGTTGTTGCCATCCCCGTATAGAACAAATGCTAACAGACGCGCATACGTTTCGCACCGAAGGACAGAACTGTGTGGAAATGTTGCTGGGGCGGGAGCTGTTTATGGATAAGCTCAATGCCGGTGCTTTTTTCTTGCTGGAAGACTGGGCGCTGCGTTGGGATGATGCGATTGCCGCAACGTTTGGCAGCAATCCCGAAATCGTGCGCGAGATTTTTCAGCTGTCCAACCAGTCGCTACTGTGTTTGCGCACACCGTGTTCCGATGATTTTGAGCAACAGGCGTTGGCTGTCAGCGAAAAAGTGGGTCTGCCGGTAGAGTGGATGGATGTAGGGCTAGAACATTTAGAAAAGGTTCTGCAGCAGGCTGTCACAACTAAAGTTAAGCCATGAAATTTAAAAGTCTTTTTCAGGAAATCGCCTAAGTAGTTATGATGAAACAAGCAGAACAAACCTTATGCGATAACGAAATGCGCTTGCGCACCTTGGCCGATAATCTGCCGGATAGTTATCTTTATGAATTCACTTACCAAGACGGTAAGCCGCATTTTATCTATCTCAGCTCTGGCGTTAAAAAATTACACGGCATTAAAGCGGAAGAGGCGCTTCAGGATGCGTCGTTATTATTTAAGCAAATAGCCCCCGACCTCTTACCCGCTTATCTTGAAGCCGAACAAGTCAGTCAGCGCGATATGACCGATTTCTCGATGGATTTGCAGTTTCAGTGTTCGCCGGGGGAATGGCGCTGGATTCGGATACACTCCCATCCGCGCAAACATGATAACGGCCATGTCATTTGGGATGGCATCGCAACCGATATTACCGACCAACACTTGTTTCAAGTTGAGATTAACCGCTTGGCGCAAGCCATAGAGCAAAATCCTACCGGCATACTGATTACCGATACGCAAAGCGTACCCTGCTTTACCAATCAGGCTTACACGCGCATTACCGGCTATCAGTTTTCAGACATTTATGTAAAACCGCTGCGCGAGTTACTGCCTACTGAAATGACCGATGCCGAGTTTCACGAACTCAACGCATCGTTGGCAATAGGCAAAACTTGGGCGGGTATTTTAAAAAACCGCCATAAAAAAGGCCAATACTACTGGGCGCAAGTGAACGTGTCGCCGGTTTATGACGACACCGGCGCTGTCAGTCACTACCTTTATTTATATGTCGACATCACCGAAAACAAAAACGCTGAAGAAGAATTGCGGCGTTACAAAGATCATCTGGAAGAACAAATACAAGAACGTACCACTGAGTTGGTGTTGGCGCGCGACGCCGCTGAGGCGGCAAATCGCGCCAAGAGCGTATTTCTGGCTAATATGAGCCACGAACTGCGCACTCCGCTGAATGCTATCCTTGGTTTTTCTAACTTGATGCGCAAAGATGACAGTATTTCCGAAAACCAATTGACCAACCTCAACATCATTAACCGTAGCGGCGAACACTTGCTGACGCTGATTAACGAAGTGTTGGAAATGGCGAAAATCGAAGCGGGACGGGTGCAGTTGGAGAATCAGGCTTTTGATTTGGGCGGCATGATGCGCGATGTCATTGACATGATGCAGATTCGCGCCCAAGAAAAAGGACTGCGCCTGATACTCGATCAATCCTCAGAATTTCCGCGCTATATTGAAGGCGATGAAGCGCGCTTACGTCAGGTGTTGATTAATCTAGTCGGCAATGCGGTCAAATTTACTAAACAAGGCGGCATTACCCTGCGTTTAGGGGTCAGAAAAAATGCCACTGCGCATTTATTAATCGAAGTTGAAGATACGGGAACGGGGATTGCTGTTGAAGACCAGGCACTTATTTTTGAGCCCTTCATCCAGGTGGGCAAGTATGGCGTCAATCAGGGCTCAGGGCTTGGCTTGGCCATTACCCGCCAATTTGTACACTTAATGGGCGGCATACTGAGTGTTAACAGCACCTTGGGCAAAGGCTCGTCCTTTCTGGTTGATGTCCCGTTGGTCGTGGCTAATCCAGCCGACATAACCCATTCTGACGACATCACTAAAGGCAATGTAGTAGGCTTGGCCGCCAACCAACCCACCTACCGCATTCTTATCGTTGATGACCAACTGGAAAATCAGTTATTGCTGAGTAAGCTGATGGAGATAATTAACTTTCCGATAAAAACCGCCGACAATGGCGCGCAAGCCATTGAACTATTTCAAAGTTGGCAGCCACAGCTGATCTTTATGGATAGCCGGATGCCGGTGATGGGGGGGATAGAAGCCAGTCGGCACATTCGCCAGTTACCCGGCGGTAAGGACGTGAAAATAGTCGCCGTTACCGCCTCTATTTTCATGGAACAGCGGAATGAATTGCTCAGGGCCGGGATGGATGATTTTATCCGCAAACCCTATCGTTTCAATGACATTTATGACAGCTTGAGCCGGTTGCTCGGTGTACAATACGTCCTCGAATCAATGCCCGACGAGATAGTGGATGAAGGCTCTGTACTCACTTCGCCCCTGTTGGACGTCCTGCCTTTGGCTTTGCGCATTGAGTTGAGAGAAGCCTTGGAAAGTTTGAACAGCGAGCAGATTACAGCGGTTATTGCCCGTATTAAACCGATTGATGTGAAATTGTATAAGACACTGAACCGTCTGGCAGAAAATTTTGATTATCCTTGCATCTTAAAAGCATTAGGCGATGTTCAAGCCTGAATATAACTATTACTTAATAACATGGAAAACCTTGCATGACCGTAAAAGGGCATATTCTTGCAGTCGATGACACGCCGGCGTCGCTAAAGCTATTAACTGATATTCTAAAAGAAGAAGGTTATGAAGTACGTTCAGCCATCAGCGGCGAACTCGCGTTGCATTCAGCGGTGCGCAACCCGCCTGACTTGGTCTTGCTTGATATTCGTATGCCTGAAATGGATGGCTATGAAGTGTGTAGGCAGCTCAAAGCCAATATTGAAACACGCGATGTACCGGTGATTTTTGTCAGCGCCGTATCCGCCACCGATGAAAAAGTGTTGGGTTTTGAAATAGGCGCGGTCGATTTTGTCACCAAACCTTATCAGCGCAGCGAGTTGCTGGCGAGGGTTCGCACCCACCTAGAACTGAATAATCTGCGGCACAACTTAAAAGATTTGGTTATTGAGCGCAGTAGCGAACTGATTGAAAGCGAAAAAAAGCTCCGGCTGAGTCTGGTTGATTCCATTTCAGCGATTGCCTCCATAGTCGAAATGCGCGATCCCTACACCGCAGGCCATCAACGCCGCGTTGCCCAAATTGCCGTTGCCATCAGCAAACAATTACAGTTACCCGAAGATAGAATTGAAGGCGTGCATTTAGCCAGCGTGGTGCATGATGTGGGCAAGATAAAAGTGCCTGCAGAAATACTCAGTAAACCTGGGCGGCTCACCGTCAATGAATTCAATCTGATTAAGGAACATTCCCAGACCGGTCACGACATCATTAAATCTATCGATTATCCGTGGGAAATTGCGGAAATTGTTTTGCAGCATCATGAGCGCCTCGATGGCTCGGGTTATCCCAATGGCTTAAAAGGCGATGAGATTTTGCTGGAAGCGCAAATTATTGCGGTTGCCGATGTTGTCGAGTCAATGATGTCACACCGCCCTTATCGCGCAGGATTAGGCGTTGATGCCGCATTAGAAGAAATTTTCCTGCACCGAGGCAATTATTTTAATACCGATGTCGTTGATATTTGCATTCGACTTTTCCGCGAGCAAGGGTTTAGGCCATCGGCTTAAGGCGATTTACACTTTGAACGGACTACAGACCTTCCAGGTTTTAAAAACCCGGAAGGTCTAACTCGCAAAATTTTGAAAGAGAACGTTTTTAGATAACTACTCAGATCTACAACTTAGCCCAATAGCAGCGGCTGGGATTTCTGTCATCTCGTCGTTCTTTTTAACCTAATGCTATTGCCGGGAAATAACATCCCTTGATGATCATGGCATGTAAAAAATCAAGTCCACGCTTAGCACGAAAATTTCGTAGCTTTCGTGTTAAGCGTGGACAATTTTTGGTGTGTCTTTTTCAGGAAATAGCCTAAGTAGTTACTAATTATTATGCGATTCATAGGTTCTAGCGTAAAGATACTGCCTTGCCTGTTGCTACTGCCTTTAATAACAACGACGGTGTTTGCCGATGTCTCTGTTAGCGGACTTGACAGCGAAACCCAGGACAACGTCCAGCTCATGCTGTCGCTCTCTAAAGAAAAATGCGAAGCGCCGACCTGGAAAATACGCAGTCTGTTTGCCAAAGCCGACGGGGAAATCGACCAAGCGTTGCGCGCTTTAGGTTATTACCATCCTGTTTTTGAAAAAACGCTGACATTCAAACAGGACTGCTGGCAGGCACATTTTACTGTCAACTTAGGGCCGCGTGTCACGGTTACTGATATTACCATCACGCTGAGCGGCGATGCCCGCAATGACCCTGAATTTGAAAAATTGCGCGCCACCCTGTTAGCCGAAAAAGGCAAACCGCTGAGTCATGATAATTACGAAAAGATCAAAAGCCGGATCGAATCGCTGGCGCTGGAACGCGGTTATTTAAACAGCCGCTTTGGCACAAGACAGCTGCTCATCGACAAGGCCAACAATAGCGCGCACTTTAAACTGGCCTTCGATGGCGGCAAGCGCAAACGCTTTGGCGAAGTCACCGTTGAACAAGATATTTTGCAGCCTGAATTCGTCGCCAAACTGATTGCCATCAAAAGCGATGATTTTTACGCCAGCGCGCAACTGGCCGAAACTCACAACACACTGTCAAGGAGCGGTTATTTCGGCCGCGTAGACATACGCCCGGACACTGAAAACAGCGGGCAACGGGTGCCGGTCACCATTAATTTATCCCCGCAAAAAAAACACCATTACAGCCTGGGTGCCGGGTTCGACACCGACATTGGGCCGCTGCTCAGTGCGTCTTATAAAAACCGCTATATCAATCGCCGGGGGCATTTTCTCAATGCCAACATTGATCTCGCGCCGGTGTTGTCAATAGCCGATGTTGAATACAGTGTGCCGCTGGCGAATCCGGTCAGCGATTTTTTCAGTGTCGGCGGCGGCTTTAAACGGGAAGAGACCGATACGATTAACTCGCTGTCGGCTAAGCTGTCTGCGCGTTTAAAACATGTTTTTGATAGCGGCTGGCGGCAAACGCTGTTCCTCGATTCGGTTTACGAAGATTTTACCGTTGGCAACGATTCCAATCAGGTGCTGTTATTGGTGCCCGGCGGCAGTTGGCTGCGCTCAGTCGCAGACAGTACATTACGCCCTACTCGCGGCCATCGTTTGGAATTTAATCTGGCCGGCAGCTATAAAAATCCGCTGTCCGATGTCAGTTTTGCCCAAGGTTCTGCGGCGGCGGTTTGGATGCAGCCTTTACCCTGGAGCGGCAATTTCACCGGCCGCATTGAGCAAGGCGTGACCCTGGTCGACCAATTTGACCTGTTGCCGACCTCTTACCGCTTTTACGGCGGCGGCATGAACAGCATCCGGGGTTATGGCTATAAAGAATTAGGCCCTAAAGATAATCTAGGCAACGTAGTGGGCGGTAAATTTTTAAGCGTGGTCAGCGCCGAATACGAGCAGCCGGTATTGGAAAACTGGAGCGTTGCGGCCTTTATTGATAGCGGCAATGCTTATAATTTCGACAACATCAACGTCAAAAGCGGGGCTGGTTTAGGGCTTAGATGGTATTCGCCGATAGGCCCGGTGCGCTTAGATCTTGCCCTGCCGCTAAACGATGCCGATTCTTCGTTTCAGATCCATTTTGCCGCCGGTGCAAGACTATGAAACAGCGGGGTATTGTACTGGGTCTGATACTGATGTTGCCGACCGCTTTGCTCGGTTTGATGGGCAGTGAAACCGGCAGCCGCTGGCTATTACAGTCGGTTTTTGCAACCTTACCGGCGACGGTTTCGGTACAACAGTTCGATGGCCGCCTGCTTGACCGCATGACACTGACCGATCTGCACTACCAAAGCGACAGCGAAACCGTGACGGCCAAGCAGCTGATATTTGTCTGGCAACCGTCAAAATTGTTCTCCGGCACGTTAAGGATCGTCGACTTGTCCATCGACCAGCTGAGCGTGATTGTCACAGACACAGTGCCATCGGAACAACCCGGCGGTTTTGACATCAACGCCGAATTTGGCTTGCCGCTGCAAGTGACCATAGAAAACCTGCTGTTGACCGACGCGAGTTTTCAACAAGGCGAATTGCAGCAACAACTGAACAAACTGCAACTGTCGGCTTTTACCGAACAAGGGTTATTGCATATCGTCTCGTTGTCGGTCAATGCCAAACCGCTAACCGCGCTGTTCAAAGGGCGCGTAGGTTTGGGCCGGGGTTTTCCGTTAACCTTGTCTGGCGAGTGGCAACAACTGCATTGGCCGCTGGACGGGCTTAAATCGCAGTTGAGCAGCGAACAAGGAACGTTGACACTAAGCGGTTCGCCCAATGCTTACCACATCACGCTAAACGCCGATTTAAGCCAAGCCACACTGCCCAAAGCGCAGTTAAGCTTTATTGGCAAAGGCGGCACCGAGGCGCTCGCTATCGAGAAACTGGAACTTACCTCAACGGCTGGCGTATTTCAGCTGGGCGGCGATGTGTCGTGGCAAGATGCCGTTTTATTTGATCTTCATGCCAATGGCCAGCAATTTAATCCCGGCATTTTACTGCCCGATTTGCCCGGCAGCCTGACCTTTAATATCAACGCTAAAGGACGCTTTGCCGATGCCACTTTACAACTGGATGCCGAAATCGACCGGCTGTTCGGGCGCCTTCGCGGCTATCCGGTCAGCGCAAACGGCAAGCTGCAACTGGCTGACGAACAGTTGACCGTCGATGCACTGAAAATCATCTCCGGCGCCAATAAAATCGCTGTTGACGGCACGCTGGGACAGGAGCAAGCCGCGCTGGCTTTGGCGGTAGACGCGCCTGAACTGGCCGCATTATGGCCGGGTCTGAGCGGCAGCCTAAGCGGCAAAGGACGCCTGCAAGGCGCATGGAACAACCCGACCGTACAATTTCAGGCTGACGGCAAGCGTTTGCGTTTTGTTCAAGATAACACTGAACACAGCGCCGAACGGGTAACCCTAACCATCGATTATCAGGCCGATGCAAAAAAAACCTCCAACTTGCAGCTGTCGGCCAATGCCGTTAAAACCGGTAACACTGTCATCGAAAAAGTGTTGCTTGATGGCGCAGGCACACTGGAGCAACACCGTGTTAATGCCGACATCACCTCCTCCTCTTATGGCGCTATGGTCGGCGCGCTGAGCGGCAATTTTAAGGACGCGCTGTGGCAAGGCGGATTTTCCAAACTGGACATAAGCACGCCCGATTTTGGCCGCTGGCAGCTTGGCTCATCGGGTCGCAACGTCGACACCCCCACCCGTATCGCCTTCACCGATGCCGGTATCGACATGACCTTAGCCAACACCTGCTTGCTTCAACAAGCAGCTGCGCTGTGCGTACAAGGGCGCTATCCGGCTAATGGCGATTTTCAGTTTAAGCTGAAAGCCACCGAGTTGCCGACCGGCCTGTTGCAAGCCTATTTGCCGGAACAAATGACGCTAAGCGGCCTGCTCAATGCCGACGCCGAACTGCAACAACAAAAGGGCCTGCTCACCGGCACTTATCGGCTCACCATGCCCGCCCATGCCAAATTGCTGTTACAGACACAGCAAGACAAAACCGAACTGACATTGGGCGCATTAACGTTGGTGGGCAAGCTGAAAGACAGTCTGGTTAGCGCCGATGTTGATTTGGCCCTGACTGACCAGGATTATCTGCGCGCCCAGTTGCAACTCGACACCGGCAAGGCGCAAACAGTCACCGGACACATCAGCGCGGCCATTATGAATCTCGCCCCGGTTCGTGCGTTTGTGCCGCAGTTGTCAACGATAACCGGTCAACTCAGCGCCGATCTTGCGGTGCAAGGCCGTCTCGACCAGCCGGTTATCAGCGGCACGGCCGCGCTCAAACAAGGGCACGTCGAATCGGCTGAAGCGGGTTTTGGCTTGCAGGACATTAACCTGCAATTACTCGCTTCAGGCAATCGCGGCAACCGGTTTCAAGTTCAAGGCGAGGCGGTGCCCATGCTATTAAGCAAAGAGGACGCGCCCCAACCGTTCCAGCTAAAAGACATGAGGCTTAAACTCGATGCCGACTTGCAACAGCAACAGGACGGCATCAGCGGGCAGTACCGACTTGAACTGCCCGCGAACGGCCAGTTGATGTTCAAAACCCATGAAATCGACACAAAAATAGCACTGGGTGCTTCCTCCGTGACAGGCCGGATTGACGGCACACGCCTCTCAGCCGATATTAATCTGGCACTGGCGGCGCAAGATTATGTGCGCGCCCAGTTGCAACTGGACAGCGGCGAAGCCCAAACGCTCTCAGGCCAAATCAGCGCCTCAATGGCCGAATTTGCCTTGCTCAATCCGTTTGCCCCGCAGTTATCCAACATCAAAGGCCATCTAAAAGCCGATTTAGCGTTGACCGGCCGTATCGATGAGCCGCTGCTTAACGGCGCACTGAATTTTACCGACGGCTCGGTTGACATTGACCAACTGGGGCTTGAATTGCGCGCCATTAAACTGCAAGCGCTGGCCTTTGCCGAACCTAACCGGCCTATCGTGTTAACCGGTTCGGCGCAATCAGGGCAAGGCGCGGTCAAGCTTGAAGGCTTTGCCAACTTGCGCGGCAGCGCCGAATTAATGCTGAACGGCAGCGACTTTGAAGTCGCCAAATTACCGGAAGCGCAAATCGCCGTGTCCCCTACGTTAAAACTGACCTTTGCTGAGAATCAAGGCAAAGTGACCGGACTGTTAAAAATCCCCAAAGCCGTGTTGACGCTACAAGAATTCCCCGAAAATGCGGTGCAGGTCAGCGCGGATGAAATCATCTTGGGCGAAGAAAAAACCGAGGAAGAAACTAGCGCCACCGCAGTCAATATCGATGCCGCCATAGATATTGAACTCGGCAAACAAGTCAGTTTTTCCGGAAAAGGCTTGGAAACCCAGCTGTCCGGCAAATTGCAGATTAACAAGACCGGCGAAAAAATTGCGATGTACGGCCATGTCGACATGGACAAAGCGCGTTACAAAAGCTATGGACAAGATCTGACCGTGCGCAAAGGGCGCTTTTTGTTTAACGGCCCGATTGATAAGCCCTGGCTGGATGTCGAAGCCATACGCGTCGCAAAAAGTAAGGACGTGACTGCGATTTTAAGCCTGACCGGCCCATTGGACGCACCGAAAACGCAGTTGTCATCGCAGCCTGCATTGCCGGAAGCCGAAGTGCTGGCCTATTTGGTCACCGGCGGGCCGTTAAATCAGGTGAGCAAAGCCGAAGGCAACCGCCTTGCCAGTGCCGCCCTCTCTTACGGCGCCGGGCAAGCCTCCTGGCTTGCCGACAAACTGGGGCTGGATGACTTTGAAATTGAAGAAGGCCAATCACTGCAAGACACCCTGGCCACAGTAGGCCAATATTTAACGCCCGATTTTCATGTCGGCGCCAAAGTCGGCCTGTTTAACAGACAGGCGGTGTTGGTGTTAAAGCATAAACTGACCGACACCCTGAATGTAGAAACCCAGGCCGGCACCTCGCAGCGCATAAAGTTGAATTATGAGATTGATAGGGATTAGCTTAAAAAATCAGGCAGCTATTGTTAATCTACGATATGACTCTATTTAGGAAAGATGTCTAGTGTTGATTCTCTTCAATAATCCTATGAATCAACGTATCCGCGCCGTCCAGCTGATGATCGTAGACATCGGTTTTATAGGCCAACTCTGGCGTAGTGGTTAAAGGCTCCAGGACTGAGCGTCCGGGACGACTAGTATCAATCCGCACCACCGCCGACAACCCGGGCCGCAAAGGGTTAGCCTTTAGTTCCTCGACGTGCAAGCCAATCCTGACCGGCACCCGCTCAACGATATGGATATAGTTGCCGGTCGCGTTATCCGGTGGTAACAGGCCGAACACGCTACCCGTACCTGCGCCCAACCCCTGCACTTCGCCGTGATAAACCACGTCGGAACCGTATAGGTCGACCGTGATTTCCACCGGCTGACCGGGCTGCACATCGGCCAGCTCGTTTTCCAGAAAATTGGCCTCTATCCATAAATAATTCAGCGGCACGATGACCAATAGTGGCATTTCCGGGCGAACCTGCTCGCCGGGCTGGATGCTGCGTTTGGCAACGAAACCCGAGATCGGTGCGACAATCTGCTGCCTTGCGTTATCCAGATAAGCCTGTTTCAGCGCAGCGACCGCCTGCAACACTTTCGGATTATCAGCCGGGCTAGTATTCTGAATCAAAGCCTCGGCACCGCCCAATTCGGCTCGAATCTGGCGGACATTGGCTTCCAGCTCGCGGACTTGAAACTCGCTGTTTTCAATCTGCTGAGCCGATACCGCACCATCGGCGGCCACGCTGTTATAGCGGGATAAATCGCGTCGGCTGCGATTCAGTATCGCCTCATTGGCAAGCAGTTTTTGGCGCAACATGTCAGTCTGACTAAACAGCACTTCGATCTGCCGGACGCTATCCGCCAGATTGGCTTCGGCCCGTTCCAGCGCCACTTGCGCCTGCAAGCCGTCGAGACGCACCAATACATCGCCTTGATGCACATACTGAGTGTTATCGACACGCACATCCACCACGGTGCCGCTGGTTTGCGCCTTCAACGGCGCTTGGTTGCCGATGACATAAGCATCGTTAGTGACCACAAAATGACTGGAAAAATTCCACCAGTAAAGTAGATAAGTCAGTCCGATCAGCAACGCTGCCGCAGTCACCAGCAACAGCCGATAGCTTCGATACTGTTGACGATGATGAAAGCCGAAATGGCGCCGGGGTTTGGTTTGGGTATGAGTCATGGTTGCACTACGTAACGTCTAAGTTGTATTTTCGTAGCCGCCGCCCAGCGCTTCGATCAATCCGACTGCGGCCAGTAAATGAGCGGTGCGCAGTTCGCTGGCGGTCAGCCGCTGCTGAATCAGCGCAGCTTCGGCGTCGATAATGCCGTCGCGGCTACTGAGGCCGGCCTGATAACGTTTTTCGGCCAACGTTGCTTCAGCGTTGGCGGCTTCCAGTGCCCGTTCCTGGGCGGCATCATGTTCCAGCGTTTGCCGCCATTCGGCCAAACTGTCGGCGACCTGTTGCACGGCAACCAGCAATGTCTCGTTGTAGCTTTCGACGGCGGCATCGTATGCGGCTTGCTGATTTTTCAATTCCGCTTCTAACCGTCCACCTTCAAAAATCGGCAGGGTAATCGTCGGCCCCATTCCATAAGCTACGCTGGCGCCATTGGATAGGAACAAATCCTTCAGGTTAAGGCTGCGCAAACCGGCAAAGCCAACCAAATTGACGTCAGGGTAAAAATTGGCTTTCGCCACTTTTATCAATTGGGCAGACGCCTCGACCCGCCACAGCGACGCTGCCACGTCCGGGCGATGCGCAAGCAATCCCAGCGCTATCGATTCCGGCTGCGGCAAGTGTCCGGCAACCTTATTTTCCCCGACATGAATAGTCTTGCCCCAATCCGGCCCCTGTCCGACCAGCACTGCCAGTCGATTGCGCAAGAGCTGCGCTTGGTTGTGCATACGGGTTTCGCGCTGCCGAGCCGTTTCCAATTGTTGTTTGCCTACATAAACCCAATCCTGGCTGGTCAATCCGCGCTGCCAGCGCAACTCAGCCAGTTGCATTTTTTTCTCGGCTTGCTCAGTCAGGCCATGAGCCAACTCGATGTCTTCCTCGGACGAGCATAGGCGGATATAGCTGCGTGCAATCGCTGTACTCAGCATCAGCCGCGCCATCGCCAGTTCCGAAGCTTGCGCCTTCTCCTTTCCTAGCGCCGATTCCAAAGCGGCTTTATCTTTACCCCACAGATCAAGGTGATAACGAAATACCGCTGGATCAATGTACGCACCGGTGAACGTCTTGCCGCCGTTGGGGCCGTAAAAATCGGTTTCGGAAAAGCGGCGTTGATGAAATTCGATACCGGCATTGATGCTGGGTAGCATGTCGGCCGCCTGATAATCGGCTACGGCTTCCGCCTGAGTCAAGCGCGCCGCTGCCGCACGCAGACTTGGGCTGTCTTTGAGCGCGGTTTCTATCAACCGGTTCAATTCCGCGTTATGAAAATCCTGCCACCACTGTGCTTTGGGCCATTCCCGAACGATTTTTTCGGCTTGGGCATCGCTTTTCAGGGATTCACTCAAGCTGGGCATCTCCAGCAGTTTGGCCGGAATTTTATTCTCAGGAAGCAGCGCGCAGTTATTCAGCAGCGACAGACTTCCAGCCAATAAGATTATTTTATTAAACGGGATCACGGTTACGGCTCCTCCATCAAATCTTCCAAGGCCGCTTGACGACTGTCGTCTTTAGGCAACACGGCAGGTTTCGGCCCGACCGGGTGAGCCAGCCAAACCGCAGCCGCAAGACCCACGAACAGCCAGGCCGCAAGGCGGAAGGTGTCGTCCAGACCGAGAATCGCAGCATGCTGACCGGCCACTGCGGCCAATTTGGCGACGGCTAATTGATCGTGCAGACCGGCGGCATTCAAGCGGGCAATCGTCTCTAGGTTCGAGCCGTCGTGCAGTGAAAAACTTTCGATCAACCGGCTTTGATGGAAGGCAGTGCGCCGCTCCCAACATACGCCTAATAAAGGTGAGGCAACACTGCCGCCCAGTACCCGTAACATGCCGCCTAATTCCACGGCCTGAGTTTGCCGTCTCGGTGTCAGGTCGAATAGAAACAACGTGGTCAGCGGTACGAACAAGCCGCCCAGACAAAACCCCTCCAACACCTGCGCCCACAACGGCTGGCTAAACCAACCGCCGCGCCCGAAAAAATCGTAGCGACTGATCCAGTCGCAGTACACCGCAAACAGCAGCATGTTTACACTGACCAGCAGACGAGCATCGAAACGATGCACAATCCGATGCATCACACTGGCCATAGGCTTAGCCAAAAACACCAGCGGCAGTAACACGCTGCCAGCCAGAAACGAGGTATAACCGGACACCACCTGTAAGCGCACCAGCAGCACCGACAACAGGCCGTACATCAACATAAAGCTTACGCTGAGCATGATGCTGCCAATCGCGAAATTACGTCGGGCAAACAGCCGCAAGTCGAGCAGCGGCGAGCGTTCCGCCAGCTCCCAAATGATGAAATAGGCCAGCATCAGCAAACCGGCCAGTGTCATAACGACCAGCTGAACTGAATTATACCAATCCGCATCCTGGCCTTGGTTCAGCGCGGTCTGCAAACAAACCAGCGCGGCGGCCAGCAGCAAAAAACCCACGCCATCGAACGGCATTTTCCGCTGCGGCAATTGCCTATCGAACAGCAAAGCCCAAACCAGTGCCGCCGCCAGCAAAGGTAGCGGCCCATTGAGATAAAACAGCCAACGCCAACCCAAGTGATCAGCGATCCAGCCGCCGGCGGCTGGCCCCAGCGTGAACGGACTCAACGCAGCTATACTCCACAACGACACCGCGAAGGATTTGGAAGATTCGGGGTATTCGCGGATCAATAGGGTTTGCGACAACGGGATAGTCAAGCCGCCGAAAAAGCCTTGCAATGCCCTGCCTGATAAAAACCAGAACAGATCGGAGGTGACGGCGCACAGCAGTGAAGCCAGCGCCATCACTATCATTGCTGTCCAATATAGCCGGACTTCACCGACAGCGGCGGCTAACCAAGCGCTAACCGGCAACGCTAAGGCCAGACTAATGAAATAGTAAGTTTGCATCCAGCCGGCGTGACTGGGGCTAATACCAAGATCACCCGTGGCGTGCAGGCTGACGGACGCAAACGCGCCGGTATTGAACAACACGAGGATATTGCCCATCAGCAAGCCAAAATTGAGAAAGAAAAACTGCACACCGGATAGCGTCCGCTTGCTGCTATGCGCATTAAGGCTGTCGTGGGTTAATGTCGCCCAAGCGGTACGGACATTTTTATCGGTTACGGCCATGGCTTTAGAGTCTCCTTGACTCGTATCTGCGGGATATTATCCGTATAAATGCAAGTGCTGTGCCGGAGTTGATTAAAGCCAATTAAGTGCTGTTAAATTATGGAGTTAAAAAATTAAACAAGAGAAAATCAAGCGCTATGCAAATATGAGATCACTAAATAGAGTGAATTTAACGTAATATCGTGACTTACCTATAGGCGCTGGCTTTGAGCCGCCTGAGGTCAATCCGCATAGCAGCCGAGTTTGTGGCGGTGACCTTTCACCCCGACTTGGAAATGCCCAGTTTTAACATTTTGGAGCGCAAGGTATTCGGATTCATACCCAGTATTGCCGCCGCGCCCTTAGCGCCGGAAATCTGCCAATGAGCCGCTTCGAGGGTCTGCGTTATATGTTCACGCTCCACCGCTTCCAAGGTACGCAACTTGCCGGTAATGGCTTCGGCATGAGTGCGAGTAGGCTGCAACGGCGCGATATTCAGCAATGAGCCTTGGGACAGAATCACCGCCCGTTCGATGACGTTCTGCAATTCGCGGACGTTGCCGGGCCACGCGTATTGGCGTAAATAGTCCAGTCCGGCGGGATCGATGTCGTCAAAGCGCTTGCCGAATTTTTTGGCGTATTTAGTCAGGAAAAACCGCGCCAGCAGCGGAATATCCGTCACCCGCTGCCGCAACGCAGGCACTTCGACAGGAAATACATTCAGCCGGTAATACAGGTCGGAACGAAAACGCCCCAAACTGACTTCTTCAGCCAGATTGCGGTGGGTTGCGGCAATGACCCGCACATCGACCCGGATGGTTTCGCAGCCCCCTACCCGCTCGAATTCCTGTTCCTGTAATACCCGCAGCAGCTTGGACTGCGCCGATAAGGACAGTTCACCCAGCTCGTCCAGAAACAGGCTGCCGCCGTCGGCCAGCTCGAAGCGGCCTTTGCGCTGCTGGGTCGCGCCGGTGAATGCGCCTTTTTCATGACCGAACAATTCGCTCTCGATCAGCTCGGCGGGTAAAGCCGCGCAATTGACTTTGACCATAATCGCCGCGCTGCGGTCGCTGAATTCGTGTATCGCGCGGGCCAGCAATTCCTTGCCGGTGCCGGTTTCGCCGAGCAGCAATACCGGCGTATCGGTGCGCGCCACCATCCGCACTTGTTCCATGACCGTCCGCATCAGCTTGGAACCGCTGACAAAATCGCCGGGGTTGTGATCGTCGTTGAGCACTTCCTGCAAATAGCCTTTTTCCTGTTGCAGCCGGTCTAGCTTTTGTTCGGCAAGGCGGCGGTCGTTCACGTCCCGCAGGATGATGGTATAGAGTTTTTGATCGTGAGTTTCCAGCGGCGAAAAGGTGGCTTCGATCGGAAATTCCTCGCCGTCGGCGCGCCGGGCGCTGAGGCCTTCCGGCGCCCAGGCCTGGGTTTTGGCTGCGGGATTGTCGAAATCGATGAATTGCTTGAACAGTTTGCTGCAATACGGCGCGATAAACAGCTCGACCGGCTGGCCGATCGCAAAATCGGCGGCGCAACGAAAGATCCGGGCCGCCGCCGCATTGAACAGCGTGATGCGGTGTTGCTGGTCGACGGTAACGATGGCGTCCATCGCCGAACCGAGGATCGAGGAAATCCGCCGCTCGCTTTCGCTCAGCGCCTGCATCGTCAGTCGTTGCTCGGTGCGGTCGCGCTGGGTTTCGACGATCGCCACCACCTCGCCCTGCTCGTTGCTGATGATGCCGGCATCGATAACCAGATACAGCCTGCGGCCGTCCGGCATCAGGCACCAGTTTTCGGTATGGCAAATGTCGCTGTAGGTCGTAAAGTCGCTAGCTCGCTCATAGAGGCTGGACACGTCGCCCAAGGTGCGATCCAACAGCAAATCCGCCAGGCATGGGCGTTTTTCGGTATAAAAGCCGCGCCAATGCTGATCGGTGCCGATCATCTCCCAAGCTTTCAAGCCGGTTAATTGCTCGCAGGCCTTGTTCCAGAGCACCACCTGATGCTTGGCATTCAATACGAACGTCGACACCGGCATGTGCTGCAATAAATGTTCAGTGGCTAGGTTTTGAGTCAGGAGGTTTGCTTTCATGTAGGATTCACAGGTGCATTCAGGATTTTATGGGGTTATTAACCGTTGCGGCCTAGCAATGCTGCATAAACTAGCGGGTGTGAATCCCGCCCAGCTAATCATCGCTAGCCACTAGCCTGATAAGGAAGCGAGGCGCAAAGGTAACAGATGATGTTGACACTGACGGATAAAGTCCCGAAATAACCTCATTGGATAAGGCCGATAGTTTGGTTAAGCTAGCAGGTAATAGTTGTCATAGCGCTTAAGCGATTTTCTGAAAAAGACATACCAAAAATTGTCCACGCTTAGCACGAAAAATTTCGTAGTTTTCGTGCTAAGCGTGGACTTTATTTTTTACAGATCATGATCATCAAGGGATGTTATTTCTCGGAAATGGCCTTAGAACCTGCTTATGATCTTTTTGGCCGATGCTGATATTACCGTCATTTTGCCCTAAAGTTATGCCAAGAGCCAGCTACCCAAGCGACATAAGCCGAGAACAGTTTGAAATTATCCGTCCGCATCTGGAGTCGCTCAAAAAGAGCACAAAGCCACGCGAAGTGGATCTCTATGATGTTTTTTGTTTGTTAAAAAACTCTCCTAACCGGCCTTTAAAGCCAATAAACTAAGCATTGCCACCTATTCCGCTATGTAGCGATTCGGGTAAAAATACCAAGACTGGATGCTGCTGCAACACCGGCATTGCGCCCAAAGAAACCGACCTTTGGTCATCAGACAAACCAAGCCCCTCACGATTTTTAGATGATTTCTGGATACCAAGGAGTGCCCTGTTATGATCTTGACACCTGATGCCCCATTACCGCTAGACCACGCCGACACTCAGGACGGCGTGTTAATCATCTCCGAAAATCCGGCACAAACCACTCAACTGAGCCAACAGCTCGCCGAAAAAGGTTACAAGACCGTCAACCTGCCATTTTTTTCAACGCTCGACAAGCTACTGTCTGAGCATTTAGCCCTGATTATCGCCGTCAACTGCCCGGCCGTATGCGCCGAAATCAGCGAGCATCTACGGAGCTCTAGCGTTTTAGACACACCGGTTATCTGTATCAACGACAACACTAACTTGGAAAGTCCGGCCGATGGCGCATGGATTGACCTCGCAAAACAGTTTCCCGAAAACGCGCCGCCCCCGCTTAACTATCAAATACAGCTATACCGCCAGCCAGGTTCAGCAAACGGTGCAATAACAGCCGCAAAAGGCCGGCAAAATACTGAGCGGCGTCAGTCAAAACCTTTAATCAGTAGCGCCAATATCATGACCGCCGACCTTCCCCTAGCTATTGTTTCGCAACGAGAACCGCAGATGGGCGCATTATTGGCGCATTTTAGCGACATGAACACCGCCCATTGTTTTAACCGCCTAGACCTGATTGGCGCCAAATTGCAGCAACTACAGCCCGCGCTGCTACTGGTCGACAGCCTGCTAACCCAGCCCGACATTGGCGAATGGCTGCATCGAATCAGACAAAGCGATACCCGGGTAAAAATCATCCTGCTTTACGATGAAGTCGTGCCGGATTTAATCAAAGAAATAGTTGAATACGGCGTATCCGGCGTGATACCGACCAATGCCAGCCGCGAACTGTACACAAAAGCCATTCAAACCGTACATCAAGGCGAGCTGTGGCTGCCGCATTTACTGATGGGCCAAATCATGGCGCATTTTTCCCAGCAAAGCCCAACGCTGGCCAGACATCCCGATATTGATGCGCCGGATCTGATTAGCACCTCCTTACTAACGCAACGCGAACTGAGTATCACCGAGCGGGTCGCGCAGGGCTTGACCAACAAGCAGATTGCCAAAGAACTTGAAGTCAGCCCAGAAACCATCAAAAAGCATCTCAAAAGCATCTTCGAGAAATCCACCGTGCGCAGCCGCAGCCAATTGGCGTCAATTTACAGCCATTCAATCGCGAATGGCGGTCTACAGCGGTTTTCTGCCGATTAGCCGATCGCCCCATTTTTAGTAAGCCTGATTAAACCAAGCAACATCAAGAGCGCCGTGAACCGGTAGCAAGATGGGATGAGTTTTGGCTTGCTTAACATTCCACTCCGTACCCATTTGGGGAATAGTGGTTATAACGAAATATTGAAACAATAACAGCACAGTTTTCAAACAGATCATTGTTTGGCGGGTTCAACTGCGAAATACAATTGAAAAGAAGCGGAAAAAAATCATAAACATTTAGGAATAGCGAGTCAGTATGATTACTTATAAGTAATCATACTAATAATAATAATAACTTAAAAACAGGCTAACAATACAACCACGTTATTGATAATTTATCTAAATAGATAGTTTTATCTCGTAGCGTTTACACCTATATAAACCAGTTAAATAATAGCCAGCAATGACGCATTAGTAGTTAACAAGATTAAATATATTCAGTATATTAACAATTAAGAGGTATCCCTAATGATAAAGAAAATTACTTATATAGTAGTATTGCCTGCCTGCATGAGCTTATCAGTTGCAATGGCTGAATCAAATCCGCTATTACTTTCATCTAATCAAATGGATCAGGTAACTGCCGGATTAAGCTCCAATGTAGATGCCGAAGCAATAGCTTTTTCTAATTATCTTGCTTTTACCAGAGTCGGTGTCGTATCGACAACACAAACATCCAGTAATGGAAATTCAGGGCTCCCAAGCGGAGCTGCTGTAGCGGGCGGACAAACCCAGGCCGTTGCTGTGGGGCCAGGCGCCACAACAACCACTTATGTAAACCCCACAACAGACCTTTCCGGTCCCAATACCTATTCTCAGCAGCATAATGCCTATATGTCAGGGCAACTTGGCGAGATAAACGCAAGTACTGTTATTGCTATTAGTGTACCGACTCTCAATCCGTTTACGACAGTCAACTAAAATTAAATTATCGAACTGGTTCGATAACAAAGATTTAGAACGTTTCTTTGCAGTATAAAAGAAACGAGCTAAAGGCCTCTTAAGCTTTTTACAGCTTAAGATATTTATTAGTCACTTAATGAGGAATTTTACTATGAAAATCATGAAAACAATTGTTGCGAGTGCGCTTGTTATTGGTATGGGTTCAGCGTTTGCAGCTGAACCAGTAGCATTAACCGAAACACAAATGGATAACGTTACCGCCGGGGGCAATGCAGTCGCTACAGCATTCGGTAGTGCATTCGGTTTGTTTAGTGCAGGAACACTTAACGCAGCGACTACCTCGGTTACTATTCTTGGGATATTGCCAGCTCAAGGTGGGCAGATCACTCAAGACTGGACGGTGTCATCGTCTTCATCAGAAGGTTTTGCGTTCTAACGACTCATTCAAATACAGTTTAATTGTAACGAATGATATTTAATAATTTGGAGAATATAAAATGAAAAAAATAACTTGTGTATTAGCGGGTGCTTCACTATTGGCAATTGCAGGTGGCGTAAGTGCAGAACCTGTGACTTTATCAGCTGCTGAAATGGATAATGTCAGTGCCGGTGCGTATGTGTTCTCAGGCGTAGCGATTTCACTTGCCGGTGCGGAGGCGATTGCTAATTTACTGGGTCAAACCGGTTCAGAAACCGGTGTTGATGTACAGCCTACACTTGGATATGTTTCTTCATATGGAGCTAGTGGAGCGCTTGCCTATTCCACTTATCATCCAGACAATGGTGTAGTTAATGGTGCCTTTGCCGCAAGCGCCGCAAGTGCAGCATCTTCATTATTTTAAATTGAAGAAAAAGCAGGAAATGCCCCTTTCCGTGAAAGAATGAGGAGCAAGTCCCGCTTAATAGAGCACGACTGTTAGGTTACGCTCTGTGCTAAATGATAGTGCAGAGCGTTTCCTTTTTCAATGAAAAAACATTGAAAAAGGAAACGCTAAAAATAACGGCCAGTAGAACACTCAGAATTGGTCATCCATTTGTCAGCGGAGATGAGAATGATTCTATATGCGTGTAAACCAAATAAGTGTTCGCCCACATTACCTATCATGCCGACATTGAAGCGATTGCGCCCAAAATTAATTGATTCTATAGCCACTTATATAGGCAACCAGATAAAAATCATACATCAATGGCGTTGGTCAGGTGCAGCAATCAAGTGCCCATGCCTATTGGCATTGCTGGCACTCAGTTTTTCGAGCTTCGCGGAAACACGTTCAGTTAAATCGCTTTTTGAAATGCGCCGAGAAAATGTCGTGGTGCAACAATGGGATCTAAGCTGCGGAGCAGCGGCATTAACCACATTACTTAATTACCAGCATAATGACTTAGTAACAGAAAAAGAGGTGGCAAATACCCTAATGAGTCGATCTGAATATATTAAATTTCCAGGTTTGGTAACCCTTAGACAGGGTTTTTCCTTGTTGGATCTTAAACGTTATGTGGATACCCGTGGTTATAAAGGCATTGGTTACGGCAAATTAAACTTTGATGACCTTATCAAAAAGGCGCCCATCATCGTTCCTGTTAACATCCATGGTTACAACCATTTTGTTATTTTTCGCGGTATGCTCGGCAACCGAGTATTGCTGGCAGACCCCGCATGGGGCAATCGAACCATGCTGACTGAACTGTTTGAAAAAATAAGAATCGACTTTCCGCAAATAGGCAAAGTCGGCTTTGTCATCTCCCGGCTTGATGGCGTTGAACCGCTTAATCGCTTAGCGCCAAACACCGGTGACTTCGTTATGATTCGATAGGTGAATTATGATAATAAATAAAATGAATGCCATAAAATATCCTATTGCCCCCTGGAAAACATCACCCAGATTTATATTGATGTTAGGTACAGGCATCGTTATGTCTAGTTGCGCCTCAGTTCAAGGGCCAGACAAGATAACAGAGAATCACTTTATGCAAAAACTTGATGAACGCGATAAGCTAATCGCTGACCTCCAGCATAGGGTGCAGCAATTGGAAGGCCATAATGCAACCCAGGCACAACTCAGTAAAACAACGAATACCGGGGCTGTTGCCGCACCAAGCCCAAGTGAAAAAATCACCACGACTCAGCATATTAGCCAACCGCCGCCCCAGAAAAAATCAACACCGGCAGCGCCGGGCAAACCCGGAGCCGGTAGTTTTGAAGTCGATGAAGACGCTGCTCAACGCGCATTAGAGCGCACTTTAGTACAAACAGGGGCGTTGCTATTACCTTTTGGCCAAGCAGAAATTCAACCTTATGCCACTTATTTAAGGCAAGAAGCAAAACAGCCATTTCTTTTCGCCAGCAACAACAACTTACAAACAGCAAACGCAACTATTCGCCGGAACGAATTTGATATGGGGGCAAATTTTTTAGTGGGCCTGCCTTTCGAATCGCAGGCGGAAGTTCGAATTCCTTATCAGGTTATTAATCAATCGGTGGTTATGCTTGATGATTATGGCGCCAAAGAAACCAGCAATACCGGCAACGCCCTCGGCGACATCAGTGTTGGACTCGCTAAAACTGTGATACATGAAAGCGATTGGATTCCTGATTTGGTCGCCAGACTAACCTGGAATACGCCAAGTGGAAGCGTTACCAACAATAATGTTGCAATGGGCGGTGGATTTAATAGTTTTAGCGCGTCAATGACTGCACTAAAACGTCAGGATCCGCTTGCCTTTACCGGAAGAATCGGCTACCAAAAAACCTTGGAGAAAGACAGCATTGAACCCGGTGATCAACTGAGTTTATCAGTTGGCGCCACATTGGCCGCAAGTCCGCAGACCTCGTTAAGTATTGGACTGCAACAAACCTACGCGTTCGAAACCAAAATCAACAATGCCAATATCCAAGGCAGCGATAACCTTTCAAGTTATTTTACTATAGGTGCTTCATCTACTATTGGCCGTAACTTATTCTTTTCTATTTTGGGCGGCATTGGATTAACCGAATCGTCACCTGATTATTTTATTAATATAACCATTCCATTTAGATTTGACTTGCCTTACAAATAATAAAGTTACTTTGAAATATTCTATCGAAAAATTTAACGTTATAAGGGGTAAAATATCATGCGCATAATCTGGCTCATCTTGGTTACATTTATTACTGCAAATAACTCAGCATACGCCGTAACACCCACATCACTATCCGAATCCGCAGCACCAATAATTTTAAATGAGGCCATGCTGGATTCTGTTACCGCCGGCGCCATTTCATCAATGACAATAACTAATGCAGCCGCTACCGGCCTAACTTATGCCAAAACAAACACCGAGGTAATGACTTATGCTAAAGCGAAGCCCGGAAATTTGGTCACCGGGGGGAAAGGAGTGGCAACTGCTCAGGGTGACATACTGGCCGTTACTCAAGGCTTAAGTATTTCTAATACCGATACAGTCGCAGTTAGCGTTCAAGGCACTGCGATAGCTATAGATGAAGATGCTTATGCCTATACGTCTGTTTTTACCAAAGCAATTAGTACGCGCTATGTTGACATCGCTATTGGGCGAGTCCGTTCAGTCGCCTGTTGTGGAGCAGATAGCTATACTGATGTTCAGGCATCGACGATGACAAACCAAGACTCCAGCATTAGCCATATCCAAACTAATCAAATAAATACCCCGCAATTATCGATTTCATCCGGCACTGCAATTATTTTATCAATCAATAAATAACCGTTAATTACGTTAACGGATTAGGTCATCGTACTCAAATAAACCATCCAATCCTTCACGGGATTGGATAGCTTTTTTGTATTATCCCACGCGCCACAACTACCCAATAACACCCGCCAATTGCGCCAAATCAGCAACCATCAGATCGCATAATTCGATAGTCAATGGATTAACTTGGGCGGTCGATGGTATCAACACCGAAACCGCGCCGGCTTTAGAGGCCGCAATGATGCCGGCATGGGAATCTTCAAGCACCAGGCAGCGGTTGATGTCGACTTGCAGCAATGTTGCCGCGTGTAAAAAAATATCCGGCTCCGGCTTGCCGCGCTGCACATGATCGCGGGTGACGATGGTTGAAAAAACACCGTTAAGCCCGGCCAGTTCAAGACATTCCAAGGCATTGAGCGTCCGGCTGTTGGTCGCTAGACAATAAGGCACATTTTGCTGGTTTAGCAGTTTCATCAAGTCGGTAAAACCGTGTTTTATGTTGATGCCGTGGCGCGTTACGTGTTCACGCCAACACTCGCCACTGAGCCGGTTAAAGGCTTGCAAATCAAATTCACCACCGCAAGTGTCCAGCAGTTTTAGCTCTATATCCTGATAGTGCAGGCCTGACATCGACAGGCAAAATTCAGCGGAAAAAGCGTAGCCCATCACGCTGGCGGCCTGTTGCCACGCGATGCTGTAAGTGCTTTCGGTGTCTAAAACCAAGCCGTCCATGTCGAATATAACCGCAGAAAAATCAACCAATTTAAGCATTAAAAAAACCTAATAATGATAACAATACGGGCATTAAACCGGCGTTTATCTGGCCGGGTGATGAAAAAATACGTTACTATTTAGCACGGGTAACATAAACCCTGCCGGGGTTTCAAATAACTCAATAAATAAAAGTTGTGGGAGCGGCCACCCGGCCGCGAACAATCGTGCGCTGTTCGCGGCCGGGTG
>JAUYMY010000005.1 GCA_030699385.1 Methylobacter sp. | reverse complement strand
GCTGGTGATCTGCGTATTGACTCTGACCATCCTCTCTGTAACTGTGGCTAAAGGTCGGCAGCATGACTTTTCGGTCTTTAAGGACAGCCGCTTACTGTTACATCCGGATGCCGTGCTATTAGCTGATTCGGGATACCAAGGCATACACAAATATCATCAGAATTCGACTTTGCCCGTCAAAAAGAAAAATGGCCAGCCTCTTTCAGCAGAAGACAAAGCCAATAATAAGGCGCTGGCAAAACGGCGAGTTTTCATTGAGAACGTTAACCGCCGATGCAAGATTTTCAGGATCGTCAAGGATGTGTATCGGGGCAAACACAAGAACTACTCCCTGACATGGAACTTGGTGGCGGCTATTGTTAATCTACGATATGACTCTACTTTAGAAAAGATGTCTATTATGCAAACATCAGACATAAGAAACCACCCAGGCCCGATGAAAGATTAGATGGTTTATATTCAAAAGAGTCTGTTACCCAAAGTTTTATCACTTCAATCCAGGGTTATAAGACTTAATGCGTAGTACCAAACACCAAGCTATCGGTTTTGGGTAACGCATCGGTCAAGGCTTTGGCGTAGGCCAGTCGGGCTGTTTGCAGGACGGCGGCTTGGGCATTGAGTCTTTGTAGTTCTTGGTCTACAAACTGTACGTTGGCTAATTGTGCCCTGGCTTCGTCAGACAGTGATTCCAGTTCGTAGTCTTTGTTGTCAATTTTAATCGTGGTCATATTTTTCCTATCAATATCTTGGTAAAGGTCAATAAAGCATTGTTCAAGCTGGGCGGTAAAGCCTTGTACATCCATTAACGGTGAGTGTTGTATCTTATTACGCAGGTCTTTTCTTAATTGCGCCAAGTGCTCTGTGTTGCTGGCCAGTTCCACCGCAATGCGCACATAATCATCCGCATCTTGAGCGGCTAATTCTACCAAGCCTATCGCTGATAACAAGGCAAAGGTTTGACGACTGACCACGGCATCTTGTGGCCAAGTGACCACAGGAACACCCATCCATAAGCTCTCGCAACTGGTTAAACCGCCGGTAAAAGGGAAAGGGTCGAGGGCAATATCAATGTCTGCATTATTACGTTCTTGACATCCTCCCCCAGCTAAAGCAAGGGGATTCCTAGTTACCTAAGAGTTGGATTGTATCGCTACTGCCCACTGGTTTCTGCTGCTGGCGGTATTATTGCACCGTTCACTTCACAGACTAGCCCCGTCAGCCCGACGGTTGGTTTGTACTTTTTAAGCGGTTATTCAAGACCTCACACTTGTTGCTTGGTTATCGCTGAAAGTGAATTTGAAGCCTTTTAAATTTTAAGTTGCTGTCATTGAGAGAGCCGACAGCATCCTCTGGTAGCAAGAGTCGATTTTAACACGATGAGAAATACGAAACTGAACCGCTTACATCCCAGCCCTGAACGGCGGGGTTTACGCTACTCGTGGATAAAAACTATCGGTTAAGGTTAATGGAAAATGGGCTATCAACTTAACGCGGGACAGACCTTCCAGGTTTTAAAAACCTGGAAGGTCTACTTCGGCATGCTTGTCCCGCTTTAAATGGGAAGCCGGAAAATGCTTTAATTTAACGGTACGCTCAGTCCCGCTGCGTTATTTTTAACTGCTCGCGCAAAGCGTCAAGCTCTTCCATCAAATCCAGCGCCAGTGCAATACCGGCTAGGTTAACGCCTAAATCGCGGTGTAATCTCAGCGCTGAACGCACCCGCACCAGACTGATGCCGGAAAAGCGCCACCTCTGTATTTCATTTCCCTGCGGTTCGATAATACTTTCTTCCACCAGGCTGATCACCCAGTCGGCATGGACGCCGCAGGCATGGCACAATTGCTCCAGCGTCAGGTTGTCATCTTCAATGACCGTGCCTGTGTGTATCGGCAATAAATCGTTTGAACTCATTGGCTTATCCCCCTAAAGACAGGCGCGGATTAAAATCAAGCTCTTGCTGCATTTTTTGGTAAATGGCTTTGGCGCGTTCGCTGTGCGCGGGCGGCAGCGCTATTTGCAGCACCACGAAAAAATCGCCCGGCGTTTTGCCCGGCAAGCCACGGCCTTTTAGGCGTAATTTGCTGCCTTGGTGGGAATTAGGCGGTATTTTCAGATCGACCATCCCATCCGGCGTCGGCGCTTGGATTGTTGCGCCTAAGGCCGCTTCCCAAGGCGTCACCGGCAAATCCAGATAAATGTCGCTGTCGGCAACGCGGTACAAGCGATGATTGTTAAAGGCGATTTCCAGCAACAAATCACCGGCTTTACCGCCGCCAGAGCCTGGATCGCCTTGTCCGGCCAGACGGATATGTTGGCCGGGCTTAATGCCTTTGGGGATTTTGACATTCAAATTCCGGCGCTTGACCTGCATATAGCCTTGCGCATCCATTTCCGGCGTACTCAGGGAAATGTTGCGCATGGCGCCTTGAATGCTGTCGTCCAAATCGATATAAATTTTCGCATGGCTGTCCTGGCCTTGTACTTGAGCGCCCCGCGTTGCCCTGCCTGTACTTTGCTGGAATCCGGCGCGGCCAAACAATTGCTCGAAAAAATCGCTGAACGCCCCGCCGCCGGCAAAATCGCCGCCTTCAAAATCAAAACTTTCATGCCAGTTAGGCGGCGGCCTGAATTCTTCGCCGGCTTTCCAGTTCGCGCCCAGTTTGTCGTAAGCGGCCTTTTTTTGCGGGTCTTTGAGCACCTCGTAAGCCTCGCCCAACGCCTTGAATTTTGCCTCGGCATCACGTTCCTTGCTGACATCGGGATGATATTTGCGCGCCAGTTTACGGTAAGCGCGTTTGACTTCGTCCTGCGTGGCGCTACGGGATAAGCCCATGATTTTATAATAATCTTTATATTCCATGTTGAATTGCCCGGCCGATTAAGAGTTGTTTTTGGAAAGGATAGAAGGGAAAGCCGTTTTAAAAACGGCTTTCCCTTTAAAAATCATCAAACCATTTCGGCTTGAAAAAAAGAACATAAAGTAAGAAAAATTCCGCCGCCGGTATGAATACAACGAGATAATGAACCAGCAGAACAGCGATAAATAACAGCAGGCGTTTTAAATATTTGGCCAAGGTGACTTTGGGCATCGCATTCTCCATATGCCGGTAAATGGCAGACAACATCGGATAAAATGACGTTATCTGCCGAAATTTAGCACCTAAACTTATTCTTCCGAGCTGACATTGATGCGTTTGGGCTTGATCGCCTCCCGTTTGGGGATGATGATCTCTAAAACGCCGAGTTTACACTTCGCGTTGATCGCCTCGCCGTCGGCAGAATCGGGCAAACTGAATCGGCGGTAAAATGAACCGCTAGTCCTTTCGACCCGTTTATAGCCTTCCTTTTCTGTTTTGATTTCGCTTTCTTTTTCGCCTTTTACCGTTAGCACGCCCGCTTCCATGCTGACGTCGATAGCTTCCGGCTTAACGCCCGGAATATCGGCATAAATAACAAATTTGTCGGCTTCTTCTTTGATGTCAACTGCCGGCGTCCATTCGGCGGTGGCAACGGAGCCTTCGCCGGTTTTTTCGTCTTGTGAAAGTTTCAGTTCGCGTTGCAGTTGATTTAATAAACCCCAGGGTTCGTAGCGCATAATAGCCATTTTATGTCTCCTTAAAGAAGTAATTTCTCTTGAATTCAATAAAAAACCTAAAAACGATCAGTCGTCTTCACTGAAAAAAATGGGGGCAACGATTTATTTGTCAAGTGGCCGATGGTAATTTTGCAATAAATACCGCAGTATTTTTTAACCTCACTCGTTTAAATTGCTGCGGCGACTTGCCCGATAGGCGCGCATCAAGGCGATAAAAGCCAAAAAATCATACAAGCTGTGAATAATAATCGGCAGCAATAAATTTCTGCTGTCTTCATAATCCATTGATAAACTTAAATAAATACCCACTAAAGTCGCCAGCACCGCATAAAGCGGCGTCACCGCGTGAGCCAGTCCAAAGATGATATTGGTAGCGATTAAGCCGGCCGTCATGCCCCAGGATGTCTCTATCCAAGGCTGAATAAGGCCACGAAACAACACTTCTTCGGATACCCCGGCAATTGCCGCCAGCATCAATAAATCAGTCCAATGGTAACGGTATAAAGCCGCGCCTAAGGTTTGAAATAATAAATCTCTAATCTTAACGACCGATTTTTGTTGTACCCGATCCAAGACCAGATACAACAAAAATAACGGTGCCGTGGCTATCAGCCCATAAATAACGGTAACTTCTGAAAAATAGAGGTTGGCAAATGGATTGATATTAGCCAGCCAACCGAGTGCAATCGCGACTAAAATAAGCGACAATTCAAAAGAGCAGGCTTTTTTAAAAAAATCATCGGCCGCAAACGGGGATTTATCCATTGAACTTATGTTGAATAGTAAAGTGTGCGGCATTCTAATCAAAAATCGTTAAAATAGCCGTTTTGATTGACTAAGGCGCCAAAAAATTATGTTGTGTTTTATCTATAAGAGCTTGAAAAAAGACCAGCTTTATCTGTATCTCGATAAAAAAGAAGATTTTTCCAAGGTGCCGGAAGCGCTGTTCAACAGCTTAGGCAGACTGGAATTTGTGATGGATCTGGAATTGACTCAGGAACGCAAACTGGCCAAGGAAGATGCCGGAAAAGTACTTGATAGCCTGAATACACAAGGTTTTTTTGTGCAACTGCCGCCAACGTCAATTTAAGGCGATTTCCTGAAAAACACATACTAAAAATTGTCCACGAAAAGCACGAAAATTTTGTGACTTTCGTGGCCTTTATTTTTACAGGCCATGATCATCAAGAGATATTATTTCTCGGAAATCGCCTAAGTTACCAGTTTTATTCATCATCCCTTCTGGCTTCAATCTGAATGTCTCCTGCCTCATTTTCGGAAACGATGAATAAAATCGGCGCGCAACACACCGAACAATCTTGGTAATACTGCTGCGGCTCGTCATAGCTGTCGATCAAAACGTCGATAGCTTCGCCGCAATAAGGGCAATCGATGGTGATTTCGTCCACGGCTTAAACCTTTCCCAACAGCGCATCTAACCAGGATATAGGCAATATGCGTTTAAGATAAGCAAACAAATAAGTTGGAAAAGTCACGTAATAACGCAGTTTAGGGCGCTTAGCTTCCAATGCGTGGATGACTTTTTCGGTGACCGCTTCTGCCGGCAAGGTAAACGGCACCGCCGCCCCTTCTGTTTGCAGGCGCGTTTCCATGGCTTGATAGGCTTGTTTATGATGGCTGTGCGTGGGGTCTATATTTTTTTGATACAGCGCGAAAGAATTTTTTCTAAAGTCGCTCAAAATCGGCCCGGGTTCGATCAGCGAAATATGAATGTTCGTGCCGTAAAGCTCCAGCCGCAAAGTATCGGCCAAGCCTTCCAACGCAAATTTGCTGGCATTGTAGGCGCCGCGATATTTCATCGCGACCAATCCCAACACCGAACTGTTATAAATAATCCGGCCATGGCCCTGTTTGCGCATCAGCGGAATAATCAGGTTGGTTAGTTCATGGGTGCCGAATACGTTGGTTTCAAACTGAAACCGGAGCAGATCGCGACTTAAATCTTCAACTGCGCCGGGTTGACCGAACGCGCCATTATTAAACAAGGCATCGATTTTGCCGTTGGTTAACTCAACCGCCAGCGCGACCGCTTGCCCAATGCTGTCGCTATCGGCCAAATCCAGTTCGATGGCGGTAAAACCTTGTTGCTGCAAACGCTGCACATCTTCCGCTTTTCGGGCGGTGGCAATGACATGATAACCGCGCTTTTTGAGTTCAACAGCAGTGGTGTAGCCAATGCCGGTAGAACAACCGGTAATTAATATATTTTTTGTTGAATCCATCGAAATTAACCGCCCAATTCTTGTTCGGTAAAATAAAAGCTTTTACCGCTGCTGCAATTGACTAAAAAAACCAAGGCATTTTTGCTGCTTTTACTGTGTAATTCCGAGGCCTCAACACGCCCACAGCTTGCTGTCGCTAAGGCTTTTTCTGCGGCTAGTCGCCTTAGACGCTCAATATCGGGAAGTCTGTTTTGATAATCAAGGACTAAACTCGGTAATTGGTCAGGCACGTAGGGCGGAATTGAAAAAGCGGAGAATTTTTCAGGATTGTTTTTAATCAGGAATTGGTTTTTTGCACTTTCGTTGATCGCATCTTGTTTAAGCTGCGCTTGTTTTTTTAGTAACAGCTCTTGTTCTTGTTTTTCCTTTAATTCCTCTTCTGACGGGCCTTCGGTTTTTTGCTCAACTTCAGTCGAACTGCCGGTTTTAATATTAATTTGCTCGGTTTTGTGTTCTACATCGCAAGGGCTTGATTGATAATCGGTCTTGCCATTCATGTCGGTGCATTTATAAATATCCGCAACGCTATAAGTAGAAAACAGGCTTCCTAAAATAAGCAGTGTAATTCTCATCTTTTCCTCGGCTGTAAACAGATTTCAGGCTTTAGTTTGTAAGAGTATAGGTGATAAAAGCAAGCTGGATGCCGTAAAATAAAAACATTAACAATCAATAGTTTAGACTATTTTACTAAACTCAATTTAGATATAACTATTTGAATAATATATAATTTTTACGATTGGCTTGTTAAAAACAATTTTGTATTTAAATTAATAATAACAAAATAAAAGAATTTAAAACCTTATTATTACTATTAGCGCGTTACAATCTTGTGGATAAGTCATTTTTTCGCTAATAAATCAATAAATTAATGGGTAGGATAAAATGCGTTTAAAGTTATCCCCATCTTGTGCATGAACTGTGGATAAGTGATGGCGAAATGTTATCCACAGCGCCGCCCACAGCTTAATCAGAATTTTTTAACAACTTTACTCTATGTTGCCAGGGGCTATAACTGTATAAAATGCACAGGCTTTCGTTGAAAAGATCACTGACAGGCAATATATTTGTCGGATGAACCGGCCAGATACAGTAGGCTTGGCTACCGGATTTGCACTTACACAACATCATCTCAGAATCATTATGTTAGAAAAAAACGCCGACAAAAACACCGTTCAACCTGAGTTAATAAGGCTGAAAAACTATATTAATCAAGAAATTATCGGTCAGGATGTGCTGATCGAGCGGATGCTGATCGGTCTGTTGGCGGATGGCCATATTCTGGTTGAAGGCGCACCGGGATTGGCTAAAACCCGCGCCATTAATGTGTTGAGCAAAGGCATACAAGGCGACTTTCACCGGGTGCAGTTCACGCCGGATTTGTTACCGGCAGATTTAACCGGCACCGAAATTTACCGTCCCCAGCAAGGTACGTTCGAGTTTCAAAAAGGGCCGTTGTTCCATAATCTGATTTTGGCTGATGAAATTAATCGTTCACCGGCGAAAGTGCAGGCTGCATTGTTAGAAGCGATGGCGGAGCGACAAATCACCGTCGGTCAGGCGACTTATCCGCTGCCGCAATTGTTTATGGTGATGGCCACGCAAAATCCGATTGAGCAGGAAGGCACTTATCCGTTGCCGGAAGCGCAGTTGGATAGGTTTTTATTGCATGTAAAAATTGATTATCCGAAAGCGGAGCATGAAAAAAGTATTTTGCATTTGGCGCGTAGCGAAGCGCGTTTGGATTCGGTAAAAAAGAGTGAGCAATTTCAAGCAATTGACCAAAAAACTTTGTTCGCGGCGCGCAATGAAGTGCTGGATTTGCACATGGCAGAAAGCCTGGAAAATTATTTGCTGCAATTGATTTTGGCGACCCGTAATCCCGGCGTTTATGGTCAGGATTTAGCGGCGTGGCTGCAATACGGCGCGAGTCCTAGAGCCAGCATTGCGCTTGATCGCTGTTCCAGAGCCAAAGCCTGGTTAGCGCAACGCGATTTTGTCAGCCCTGAAGATATTCAGGATATGGCTTTTGATGTGTTGCGCCATCGTTTGATTTTGTCTTACGAAGCCGAGGCGGAAGGCATGACTACCGATGATTTTATTAAGGAATTGATTGCCCGGGTTGCCGTCCCTTGATGCCGCCAAAAGTAAATACCAGCGAACGGGTTGCTGCGTCGTTAAAGACGCTGATTGATTTGGCCAAACCTGCGGCGGCTTTGAATTTAAAACACGCCGCCATTCGTGCCGGACAAAGCGGCGGTTATGTGTCGCGCTTTAAAGGGCGCGGCATGGAGTTTGAAGAAGCCAGAATGTACCAACCCGGCGATGACATCCGCAGCATCGATTGGCGAGTCACGGCGCGCACCGGAAAACCGCATACCAAGCTATTTCGCGAAGAACGCGAACGGCCGGTATTCATTTCTGTTGATAACCGTCAGGCCATGCATTTTGCCACGCGCGGCGTTTTTAAATCGGTGTTGGCGGCTAAATTGGCGGCTTTGTTGGCGTGGGCGGCGCAGCATCATGGCGACAGAATCGGCGGGCAATTATTTACCGCTAGCGAGTGTCGCGAATTAAAACCGCAAAATGGTAAACATGCGGTGTTGCGGTTTTTAAATGCGCTGAGCGAGTCGGTTGATGGCAAGCAAACAGGTTTGGCGGCGATGAGTCTGGAACAAGTGTTGGCAAGGTTGATGCAGCACGCCCGCCCCGGCAGTCTGGTCTATATCATCAGTGATTTTCGCGGTATTAATGAGCAGGTTGAAAACCATTTAGCCAAGCTGTCGCGGCATTGCGAGGTGGTGCTGATTTTTGTTTATGATGCACTGGAAAGCCAATTGCCGGAACAAGGCCGTTATCGTTTTACCGCCACGGATGGTGTGTATGCCGCAAGCCTGTCTGGAACAGGCGCGGCGACCGATGAAGTGCGTGATGTGGTTATTGATACTAGCGATCAGCAGCGTTTGTTAAGTTATCAACAGCATTTTGCCGAGCGTCAGCTTCAACTTGCGCGGCTGGCTAAAAAAATGGGATTGGCGCTGATTCAATGCAGCACCACTGATGATCCGATACAGCGATTAAGATGACCATAAGAGAAACACCATGCAAGCTATAGAATTTGAAGCACAAATTAACGCAGGTATTATTCATTTGCCACAGGCCTATCGGCATTGGCATGAAGGGCAAAAAGTAAAAATTATTGTTTTAAGTGATGATGAAAATCAGGCAGAGATAGCCGACAAAAATACTCTTTCTTGTTTGGATGTGATTCAGGCTGATGTAGGGCTTATCGTTGATGGCCCCGATGATTTGTCGTCAAACCCAGAATATCTAAAGGGTTATGGCGAATGAAGCAGCAAGTCATTGTTGATACAGGTGTGCTGGTTGCTGTTATTAATAAAAATGACAGTTATCATCAGTGGGCTGTCCGGCAGATTGCTGATATTCAGCCGCCCTTGTTAACATGCGAAGCCGTTATTTCGGAAGCCTGTTTTTTACTTAGACGCTATCCACAAGCTACTTTATTATTGCAATGGTTAGAAAAAGGGTTTTTATCCCTGCCATTTTGTTTGCAAGAAGAAATACAGCCGCTTAATTCATTATTGAAAAAATATAGCGATGTGCCTATGTCATTAGCAGACGGATGCCTTGTTCGACTGGCTGAAAATTATCCGCAAAGTTTCGTTTTAACATTGGATAGTGATTTTAAAACTTATCGTAAAAACGCCAATCAGCCTATTTCGTTAATTTTTCCCGATACAAAATGAGTCGTGTACCTTTGATGCCAGTTACTGAACTTCCCCTTAAAGATATACATTTGCCCGAAGCCATCGGCTGGTGGCCGCCTGCTATCGGCTGGTGGATTTTGGCGATGGCTGTTCCGTCGCTGATTGTTTTATTGGTTTGGCTTTATAAAAGGCTGACCCGAAAAACCGCACTTAAAACCGCCACTAAACTATTGGCACAAATCAAACAAAATAGCACGCTGGATAATTTGCAAAAATTAACTGAGTTGTCAACGCTGCTCAGGCGGGTGGCAATTAGTGTATCGCCACGGGCAACAGCCGCCGGTTTGACCGGACGGCAATGGCTGGCGTTTCTTGATAATTCGGTAAAAGGCGCGCCGTTTAGTGACGGTATTGGTCAATTGCTGGCTGATGCGCCGTATCGAAAAATCCCGCCGACCGATTTGGAAATAGCCCAATTGATAACTTTATGCTCAGATTGGCTTAAAGCGCAGGTAACAACATGATTCATTTTGAATGGCTGTGGTTGTTGGCGGCATTGCCTTTACCTTTATTAATACGTTGGCTGTTGCCTGCGAGTACGCCGATAGAGCAGGCGGCATTAAAAGTTCCGTTTTTGGAAGATTTTTCCGTTGTTGAAACGAGGGCAGTTGTTAAAGCGCAATCTTGGCCGTTATGGCTGGCGGCGCTAGCCTGGTTGTTGTTGGTGATCGCTTGCGCTCGTCCGCAATGGCTGGGCGAACCGATAGAGCAAGCGGTTAGCGGACGCGATTTAATGTTGGCGGTGGATTTGTCCGGTAGCATGGAAGAGCAGGATTTTTTCATTAACAAGCAGCCGGTTGACCGATTGACGGCGGCCAAAATGGTTGCCGCCGATTTTATCAATCGCCGGGTTGGCGACAGGATAGGCTTGATTTTATTCGGCACGCAGGCGTATTTGCAGACGCCGCTAACCTTCGACCGAAAAACGGTGATGACCTTATTAAATGAAGCGGTGATCGGTCTTGCCGGTGACAATACTGCAATAGGCGATGCTATTGGTTTAGCGGTTAAACGGCTTAAAAATGAACAGGCCAATAGCCGGGTTTTGGTGTTGATGACTGATGGTGCGAATACCGCTGGTGAAGTATCACCGTTAAAAGCCGCTGAATTGGCCGCCGCCAGCAAGTTGAAAATTTACACCATCGGTATCGGTGCCGATGAAATGATCGTGCGCAGTTTTTTCGGCAACCGCAAGATTAACCCGTCTGTAGACTTGGATGAAAAGACTTTGATTAAAATTGCCGAAAGCACCGGCGGTCATTATTACCGTGCCCGAAATACCGATGAGTTGAATAACATTTATATGCGCTTGGATGAATTGGAACCGGTGGAAAAAGACAAACAATATTTTAGGCCGCGCAGTGAATTGTATTATTGGCCGTTGTCGCTGGCTTTGGCGCTGGCGGCGGTTATTGCTGTGTCCAGGGTGCGCTTATCATGAATCTGGTGGACTTTCATTTTATCAGGCCGTATTGGCTGTTGGCGATTTTGCCGTATGTGGTGATTTTGGCATTAATGTTCAGAAATAAATTGGCGCAAGGTAATTGGTCGGCGGTGTGCGATGCTGAATTGTTGCCGTATCTGTTGCAGGATAAGCCGGTTAAGCAAAGCCGTTGGCCGATAACAACCGGCGCAATTGCCGCATTGCTGGTGATTATTGCTTTGGCCGGGCCGACATGGGAACGGCTGCCTTCGCCGGTGTTTAGGAATGCGTCGGCGCTGGTGATTGTGCTGGATTTGTCGCGCTCGATGGATGCAGCCGATATTAAGCCCAGCCGTTTGATTATGGCGCGTTACAAAATCGCCGACATATTAAAACAGCGCAAAGACGGCCAGACCGCGTTGCTGGTGTATGCCGGAGATGCGTTTACGGTAACTCCATTGACTGATGACACTGAAACCATTGCCAGCCAGTTGTCGGCCTTAAACACCGATATTATGCCGAGCCAGGGTAGCAATGCGGAGTTGGCTTTGGACAAGGCTATTGAGCTATTCAAACAGGCGGGTCTGCAACGCGGCCATATTCTATTAGTCACCGATGAAGTTGATGCGGATAAATCCTTGGCCGCCGTGAAAGCGCTGGACAAGTATTCCTTATCAATTTGTAATTATTCAGACCCCACCCCAAAAAAACGCCAAAGCCGCCCAAAATAGTTGTACATTATCCCCCACATGAAATTAAGCGACCACGACCTGCTACAACTCACCGAAGACGAATTGCTGGATTTGCCGGAGGAGATTCTG
>JAUYMY010000003.1 GCA_030699385.1 Methylobacter sp. | reverse complement strand
TCTGCGACATATCTGTCTCAATCTTTTTCAAAAGCAAGAGTCAAAACTGAGTGCTAACAGAAAGCGTGCTAGGTGTGCATGGAATGATGATTTCCGTGCTAAGGTTTTGTTTGGCTGAATATTTTAATGCGTTTACCCTGTTGTAAACCCGTTTCATCTGTGTTATCTGTGTTCTATTTAGTCATTTTTAACAGTTCCTGAGTAGTTACAACTTTTCAATCTAAACAAGGTATTTTATTCACCACGAAGAGCAGAAATTTTATGCTTCGTGAGCTTCGTGGTGATCATCTTCTTAGGCTATTTCCTGAAAAAGACAGGGGAAAATTGTCCTACTCAATTATTTTCAGCTTCAGCAAATGCACACGCCGGCTATCGGCCCGAATGACTTCAAACTTCATCGCATCGACCACGAGGCTTTCGCCTTTTTTCGGCATGTGTTCAAGCTGGCTGACGATAAATCCGCCGATGGTGTCGTATTCATCGGTGGCCAAATGGGTGGAAAAGTAATCGTCAAATTCATCAATAGGCGTCAGCGCCTTAATGATATATTCATGGGTATTGCGCTGAAAAATATAGCCTTCATCTTCATGCTCGTCGTGCTCGTCTTCATCTCGCCGACGATTTGCTCTAACACATCCTCAATGGTGACTAGGCCTGCCGATTGGCCGTATTCATCGACAACAATAGCCATGTGGTTACCGTTGGTGCGCAATTCTTTCAACAACACATTCAAACGCTTGCTTTCCGGCACAATGCAGGAAGGCCGCATGATTTCATGCACTTTCATGGTCTTGTTTTCCAGAATGCGGGTCAATAAATCTTTGGCCAACATGACGCCGACCACCTTGCTACGGTCGCCGTCAATGACCGGATAACGCGAGTGCCCAAATTCAGTCACCAACGGCATGATGGTTTCAAGCTCAGCATCTTTAGGCAGCACAACCATTTGAATGCGGGGAATCATAATGTCCCTGACCCGCATTTGCGACACCTGCAACACCCCTTCAATCATCGACAAGGCATCCGTATCTAACAGACGCTTTTCCCGCGCCTCCCTTAATATTTCCAGTAAATCCTCAAGGTCTTGCGGCTCCCCAGTCAGTAAGTGGCTGATTTTATCGACCCAGCTTCGCTGCGGGGAGTGTCTACTTGGGGGTTGTTCATCGCTCATTTATCGTGTGACCTCTATATACGGATTATTGATATCTAATTTAGTTAAAATAGCTATTTCTTTGGCTTCCATCAGCTCGGCTTCGTCCTCGTCGATATGATCATAACCTAACAAATGCAGTATGCCATGCACAATGATATGTGCCCAATGATGCGCTAACAACTTGTTTTGTTGTTGCGCCTCCCGTTCCAATACCGGCGCGCAGATCACCAAATCGCCGAGCAAATTCAGCTCAATGCCGTCAGGCAGATCGGCCGGAAAACTGAGGATATTGGTAGGGCCGGGTTTGTGGCGATACTGCTCATTCAATTCGGCGCTTTCCTGTTCGTCGACAATGCGCACCACAATTTCAGTGTCCTGAGCGTAATCGTCCAGCGCCGTATCGACCCAACGCTGGATTTGCTCCGGTTCAGGCTGACCGGATGAGGCAAAAATAGTCTGGATTTCTATATCATTCACGATACGGCCTTATGTTCTTTCTCGTAGGCTTCGTAGGCATAAACAATGCGTTGTACCAGCGGATGCCTGACCACATCGCGCGCATCGAAAAAGGTAAAGCTGATGCCTTCAACGTTTTTCAGCACCACCAGCACATGGCGCAAACCGGACATCCTTTCCGAAGGCAAATCAATCTGTGTCACATCGCCGGTGACTACAGCCGTCGAGCCAAAGCCGACACGGGTCAGGAACATTTTGATTTGCTCGACCGTGGTATTTTGCGCTTCGTCCAAAATAATAAACGCATCATTCAGCGTCCGTCCGCGCATGAAAGCTAATGGCGCAACCTCGATAATGCCTTTATCTATCATTTTTTCGACCCGCTCAAAACCGAGCATGTCGTATAAGGCGTCATACAAAGGCCGCAAATAAGGATCGACTTTTTGCGCCATATCGCCGGGTAAAAAGCCCAGTTTTTCACCCGCTTCAACCGCCGGGCGCACTAGAATAATTTTCCTGACCTTTTCGCTTTGCAGGGCTTCAATGGCGCAAGCGACCGCCAGATAAGTCTTGCCGGTACCGGCAGGGCCGACACCGAAGTTAATATCATGACTCATGATTTTGCGCAGATAATCCTGCTGGTTAATGCCACGCCCACGAATCATGCCGCATTTGGTCTTGATGCTGATAGCTTGGCCGTTCGCCGCCGGCACTTCCAACAACTCATCAATCGACGCGTCCTGCATGGCTAAATGCACCAGCTCGGAGGTCAGCTGTTCTTTTTCGGTGCAGTCAAACAACGTCTGCATCACCGCACAGGCTGCCTTGACTGAGCTATCCAGACCGGTCACCCGGAACTGATTGCCGCGATTGGCAATTTCAACCTGCAGGCGCGATTCAATCTGCCGTAAATGGGCATCAAACTGGCCGCACAAATTGGATAAACGCTCGTTATCGGTCGGGTCTAAAGAAATTTCTTGTGAAATCATAGTGTAATTACGTTTATATAGAACACGGATTGAACAAATGCGCTTTTCAATCAGTGCTTATCTTATATTTTATAGTTAAGAAGCATCGACCATCCGGCCGCGCAAAGAATTAGGCAAGGCTTCGGCAATCAGCACATCGACGAATTGTCCGGCCAAACGAGGATGACCGATAAAATTAACCACCCGGTTATTTTCAGTCCGGCCCTGCATTTGCAACGGGTTCTTTTTCGACTGCCCTTCGACCAGAACTCTTTGTACAGTGCCTATCATGCTTTCGGAAATGGCCGCCGTCATTTCGTTAATGCGGTTTTGGAAACGCTCCAAGCGCTGTTTTTTAACATCCGCAGGCACGTCATCCGGCAACTCGGCCGCAGGCGTTCCGGGGCGGGCGCTGTAAACGAAACTGAAGGACAAATCGAAACCGATTTCTTCGATAAATGCCATCGTCTCTTCAAACTCGGCATCGGTTTCGCCGGGGAAGCCAATAATAAAATCAGAGGACAAATAAATATTGGGGCGTACCGCACGCAACTTGCGGATGATTTCAATGTAATCGGCACGGGCATGGCCGCGCTTCATCATCTTTAAAATATGATCGCTGCCACTTTGTACCGGCAAATGCAGATGGTCAACCAGTTGCGGAATTTCGGCGAAAGCCTCAATCAGCGCGTCAGTGAATTCCATCGGGTGCGAGGTGGTGAAACGGATACGGCCTATACCATCGACCGCCGCGACATAATGCAGCAGCAAGGCAAAATCGGCGATGTCGCCATCGTCCATTTCGCCGCGATAAGCATTGACATTTTGGCCTAGCAGATTGATTTCGCGTACGCCTTGTTTGGCCAGCGCGGTAATTTCGGCGATCACATCATCGAGCGGGCGGCTGATTTCTTCGCCGCGCGTGTAAGGCACCACGCAGAAAGTACAATATTTGCTGCAGCCTTCCATCACCGAAACAAAGGCTTTCGGGCCTTCCGCTCTCGGTTCGGGCATGGCATCGAATTTTTCTATTTCAGGAAAGGAAACATCAACGACAGGTTTATGCTGGCTGCGCGCCTGATCTAACAATTGCGGCAAGCGGTGCAATGTTTGTGGGCCAAACACAATATCGACAAACGGCGCGCGTTTTTGCAGCGCCGCACCTTCCTGACTGGCGACACAGCCGCCAACGCCGATAATCACGTCGGGGCGTTTGTCTTTAATCTTGCGCCATTTACCCAAGGCCGAAAATACTTTTTCCTGCGCTTTTTCGCGTATCGAACAGGTGTTCAGCAACAGGACATCGGCTTGTTTAGGGTCGTCAATCAATTCAAACCCATGAGAGGCACTGAGCACATCCCGCATTTTATCGGAATCGTACTCGTTCATCTGACAGCCGTTGGTTTGAATATAAAGTTTTTGTGTCATATTTTTAAAAGTTAACTCCTGCAAAAATCACTGAGGCCAATCCTCTGTTTCTTGATTTTATGGCCACCTTGTAACAAAAAAGCCCGGGCAATTGACCAGGGCTGAGTAATCGGCGGCCATTATAACCTGAACCCGATTTAATTTGCGCCTCTGCAATGACAGCCGTTTGTCTTAAAACTCTTCCCAGTCATCACTCGTCACCACCTGCATCTGTGGCTTGGCCGGAGCCGGCCGCGTGCTAAGTTTAGCCGAAGCCGTCGCACTTTTACTGGCAGACGTCGCTACACGCGGGGCACTTTGGAAATCGCCTGCGCCGTCATCAACGGTAAAACGCCCCACCGTCACTGACAGACTTTGTGCCTGTTCTTCTAGTGATTCGGCTGCGGCGGCCGCTTGTTCGACTAAAGCGGCATTTTGCTGAGTCACTTCATCCATTTGCCCAATCGCCTGATTGACCTGCTCAATACCCGATGTTTGTTCAACAGAGGCAGACCTGATCTCGGACATGATGTTGGTCACGCCGCGGATTGCACCGACAATTTCTTCCATGGTTTTCCCCGCCTGGGCAACCAACTTAGTGCCATCCTCAACCTTTTCCACCGAGTCGCCAATCAGGCTCTTTATTTCCCCGGCGGCGGCGGCGGCGCGTTGCGCCAGATTGCGTACTTCGCCGGCCACCACGGCAAAACCGCGCCCCTGTTCACCGGCGCGCGCCGCTTCAACGGCGGCATTGAGTGCCAAAATATTGGTCTGGAAAGCAATGCTGTCAATCACGGTGATAATATCGACAATCTTGCGCGAAGACTCATTAATGTCTTCCATCGTCGCCACCACCCGATCAACCACAGCAACGCCTTTGCCGGCAATATCGGTCGCGCCGACCGCAAGCTGATTGGCATGTTGGGCATTTTTAGCATTTTGCTGCACGGTGGAGGTCAGTTCGCCCATGCTCGCGGCCGTCTCTTGAAGACTCGACGCCTGCTCTTCGGTGCGATGCGATAAATCATTATTGCCGGCTGCAATTTCTTTAGCCGCCATGTTAATGCTGTTAGTGGAATCCTTGATTTCCCCGACTAATCCCCTGAGATTTTCCACCGTGCCATTCATGCCGGCGATCACCGCGCCAAAAGTGCCGGGGTAGTTTTTGCTGATGGTTTGAGTTAAATCGCCTTCAGACAAAGCGCTGGCGATAACGGAGATGTCATTCAAACTGCCCAAGGCATCCAAGGACATATTAATATCGTCTTTTAATTGGCCGAGATCGCCACGCCCTTCGGCTTGGACACGCTGACTAATGTCGCCTTGAGCAACGCCGCCCATGACCTTGCCGACATCGCCCAGCATCGTTTGCATGGTCTGCATTGCTTGCATGGCATGGTCTATCGCAAGGCGATATTCACCTTCGACATTAATAGTCACTTTTTTGTCAAAGTTACCTACCGCAATCGCGTTCATCAACTCGGTGATGGAGCTGGTGGTGACCGACAATGTCTTTGCGACACCATTAAGTTGTTTTAAGGCGGTCGCAAAGCCGCCATGCAGGCCTTGTGGATAGCTCTTCCGGCTAAAATCGCCATAGATCACGTATGCCATCGAATAATACATATCGACCTGTGCCGTTTCCACCTGATCCATCAGATTATTCAGCGCCCAAGCAATCTGTTGCAACGGCCGTTGTTTGCCGCCAATGTGAACCAGCCGCACATCGACCGAACCTTGTGCCCATTCGTGACTGGCGTTAAGCAATTTATCCAGCAATTGTCGATCCGCTGATTTCGACACGCGCCACCAAACCACAGATAAAGCCGAGCCGACAGTCAATAAAGACAGAATGACCACACCACTGATTTCGATGCCGTTAAGCACAAGCTGTGTCCAGCCATAAGCCAGTGCGCCAAGCCAGCACAACGCGGCCACTGCCAAGGCGGCAGATTCATTATTCTTAAAGCGACTGTAAGACATTGATCAGCTCCTCGTAAGTGACGCCCTTGTCTTTTAACACATTGCCCAATACCGCCCCGGACGCCGCCATCGCCTCTTTAGGGCCCGCGTTGCGCTCGGCATCCAACATTGTACGATAAACATCGGTCACAATCGGAATGGCTTTGGGGTTAGGCATACGGCGCACCGAGCTGTAGCCAATCTTTTGTTTATTTTTGTCTTTCATCGGCGCGACATGGGTAAACACCCAATAAAAACCGCCATCTTTCGACATATTTTTAACGTAAGCAAAAATCTCCTTATCTTCCGCCAAATAATCCCATAACAACTTAAACACCACGCGCGGCATATCGGGATGGCGAATCATATTGTGCTGGCTACCTAGAAGCTCTTCCTCGCTATACCCTGAATATTCGATAAAAATCTCGTTGCCGTAGGTAATGCGTCCGGTCAGATCGGTTTTGGAAACGATAAAATCATTTTCCCGCATGACCCGCTCCTGGGTTGTCGGGACTATATCTTTTCTCTTCATGAATGCTCCTCAGTTAATTATTTGGCCAAAAAAAACATAGCCGGTTTATTTTTATCAAACGTCAGATGGAAAATCAGATTGAAAATATTAGCACAGTCCTTCGCTTTTCGCTTGCCCCCAACATCCAAACCTAACCTGTAACTACTCAGCGAAAATAGAACACGGATGATACGGATAGGACAGATTTACACAGATTTTTTTAGAATGTGCTGCGCTTTTAATCAGTGCCTATCCGTTTAATCAGTGTCGCCTAGAAGCGCCTACTTTTGGCATCCGTGTTCAATTTAGTCATTTTTAACAGTCCCTGAGTAATTGCCCTAACCTTGAATAACCTTAACAACAAGCCCAAACTTCGGATGGTCCAGATAATAAATACCATCCAACTTAACCGGGCGTTTTTCATTTAAGCGGTAAACCACCCCTGCCCCATCGACCGAATCAGCGGCCAACTCCACATCAACCAACAACAGCAAACCTGGCCCCTGCTGCAAGCGAACATAACCGGTCAATTTGCCGTCGGCACTTTGAATACGCACCGGCGCACTCAAGCCACCCGCGCCAAGCGGCTGAATCCAAGCCACATGCAAAAGAGGCCGATACGCCGAATCTTGGGACAAGGCCGCATAGCTGTCCGCCAGCGCCAGACTAGCCGGCTGATGATAAGCACTCGGCTCAGTCAAATCAGACGGCCAGCTTAGTTGGCTGGCTGTCTGCTCAAACACTTCAGTGGTGGGCATGGCTTGAGAAAAAGCGATCAGCTCTATTTGATAAGCGCCCTCTTCCGCTACAGCCTGACCGCCAATAAACGCCAGCATAGCCGTCAATATTTTTAACAAGGTCATTTCTTAACCGCCGATTTCAGGGTTAGTTTATCGAGCAAGTCGCTGATAAATATTAGTTTTTGCTCGGTCGATTCAAACGGCTGTATGAAGCGCAGCTTATCCGCGCCATCAAATTTATACAGTTGCGCCTGAGCTTGTATCAGCGAAATCAACTGCTCGGCATCGATATTCGGCGTCGCGGTAAAAATAATGCGCCCGCCGCCGGCATTGGCCTCTATTTTCTTGATGCCCAGTTTTTCGGCCTGCTGTTTTAATTCGGTGGCGCTGAACAAGGTTTTTACTTGTTCTGGAAACAGACCAAAACGGTCTATCATTTCCACCTGCAATTCGCGCAAATCTTCTTTAGTTTCAGCATTGGAAATGCGTTTGTACAACACCAAACGGCCATGAATATCGGGCAGATAATCTTCCGGAATCAGCGCCGAGGTTTGCAGATCCACTTCCGGCCCTCTATCCATCGGCGTATCCAGCTCCGGCTGCTTGCCCGATTTCAATGCGCTGACCGCGCGTTCCAGCAATTCAGTGTACAAGGTAAAGCCGATTTCCTGAATTTGCCCGCTTTGATCATCGCCGAGCAATTCACCGGCACCTCGAATTTCCATGTCATGCGACGACAACATAAAGCCTGCGCCCAACTCGCCGGACGATTCGACCGCTTCCAGCCGTTTAACCGCGTCTTTGCTCAATAAGCTTTTCGGCGGCGTAATAAAATAAGCATAAGCCCGGTGGTGCGAGCGCCCTACTCGGCCGCGCAACTGATGCAATTGCGCCAAACCGAGTTTATCGGCGCGGTTAATAATAATGGTATTGGCGCTGGGAATGTCGATGCCGCTTTCGATAATGGTCGAACACAGCAGCAAATTGAAACGCTGATGATAAAAATCCAGCATGATGCGTTCCAGCTCGCGTTCCGGCATTTGCCCGTGCGCCATTTCAATGCGCGCTTCCGGCACCAGCGTTTGCAGTTCCCCAGCCATTTTTTCCATCGACTTGACATCATTGTGCAGAAAAAACACCTGACCGCCGCGCTTGATTTCGCGTAAACAGGCTTCCCGGATCTGCGCGTCTATCCATTCGCTGATAAAGGTTTTGATCGCATGACGGTTCGGCGGCGGACTGGCGATAATGGAAATATCGCGCAAACCCGACATCGCCATGTTCAAGGTGCGCGGAATCGGCGTTGCAGTCAGCGTCAGCATATCCAGCTCATTGCGCAGCTTTTTGAAATGCTCTTTTTGGGTCACACCAAAACGGTGCTCTTCGTCAATGACCACCAGACCCAGCGCCTGGTATTTAATGTCTTTCGACAATAATTTATGGGTGCCGATGACAATATCGACCTTGCCCTGCTCCAAATCGTCGGTAATTTCTTTTTGCTGTTTGGCGCTGACAAAACGCGACAACACCTCCACCCGCACCGGCCAGTCGGCAAAACGATCCTGAAAGTTCTGATAATGCTGTTGCGCCAGCAACGTGGTCGGCACCAGCACCGCCACCTGTTTGCCGTTTTGCACCGCAATGAATGCCGCACGCATCGACACCTCGGTTTTGCCGAAACCGACATCGCCGCAAATGACCCTATCCATAGGGTGTGGGCTGGCCATATCGTCCAATATCGCCTCAATCGCAGTCTGCTGGTCGGGCGTTTCTTCAAACGGGAAGGCATCGGCAAAAGCGGCATATTCGACATTTTCAACCGCGAACGCATGGCCTTGCTTGACCGCGCGTTTGGCGTGGATTTCCAGCAATTCGGCGGCAACATCGCGGATGCGCCTAATGGCTTTTTGCTTGGCTTTGCTCCACTGATCGCCGCCCAACTTGTGCAACGGCGCGTTTTCCTCGCTCATACCGGTGTAGCGGCCTATCACATGCAAGGATGAAACCGGCACATACAACTTGTCCTGATTGGCGTATTCCAAGGCCAAAAACTCGGAAGCGATACCGCCAATCTGCAAGGTCTGCAAACCCAAATAGCGGCCGACGCCATGTTCCTGATGCACCACCGGCGAACCCACGGTCAGTTCGTTCAGGTTGTTGACGATGTTTTCCAGCTCATGCGCGCCGGATTTTCGCCGTCTGCGCCGTTGCTGCACCTTTTCGCCAGACAGCAGGCTTTCGGTAATAATCGCAATAGCCGGGCTGGTCAGGCACAAACCCTGATCCATCGGCGCCACCAGAATGCACGGCGACAACTCGGACTGAAGGAATTTGTCCCAATTTTCAACCGGCCGGGCGTTGATTTTATACTGCCTTAACTTGTCGATTAACGCTTCCCGGCGCCCCGCCGATTCGGCGACAAACAAAATCTTGCCGGCAAAACTATCAACAAACTGTTGCAGGGCTTGGGCGGGTTGCTCCAATTTTGCGTCGATAGTGACATTGGGCAAAGGCTGGCAATCGAACACAACGCCATCGGCTGCCGAACTCAGCCGAATACGGGCAAACGCACCGGTTCTTTGCGCCAGTTCATCCGCCGATAAAAACAGCAATTCCGGTTTTAGCAGCGGCCTGTCGACATCATATTTTCGTTGCTGAAAACGGTCTTCGGCTTCGGCATAAAAAGCCTGAGAAGTTGCCTCAAAACTATCCGCTATCACCAGCGTCGCCGAAGGCGGCAAGTAGTCGAACAACGACGCCATAAAATCTACAAACAGCGGCAAATAATATTCAATGCCTCCGGGCGTGATGCCTTTACTGACATCCAGATAAAAATGGTTTTTCGGCGAAGTTTCCGGAAAAGCGTCCCTGAACGCCTGGCGGAAATGCTTGATGGCGTCATCGGTAAACGGAAATTCCCGTGCCGGGAACAACTGAATTTGCTCGATTTTATCCAACGAACGTTGTGTATCGGGATCGAAAGTGCGGATAGACTCGATTTCTTCATCGAACAACTCGATACGGTACGGCACCTTGCTGCCCATCGGGAACAAATCGACAATCGAACCCCTGACCGCAAATTCGCCGTGCTGGTAAACCTGCGCCACACAATGGTAACCAACGCTTTCCAGCTTAAGGCGGTTCAGCTCCAAATTAAAATCGTCACCGACCTTAACCGCAAAGCTGTTGGCCAACACATGCTCACGCGGCGCCAGCCGTTGCATCAACGTCGTCACCGAAACCACCAGCGCGCCGCGTTTCACCTGCGGCAACAAAGCCAGCGTTTTCAGCCGTTCCGAAATAATTTCCGGCAGCGGCGAGAACACATCGTAAGGCAGCGTTTCCCAATCGGGAAAATGCAGAATCGGGTGAGCACCCTGCAAAAAGAACGACAATTCATGTTCCAGCCGCAAAGCCGTCTGCGTATCCGGCGTGACAATCACAAACAGGCAATCTGCATTTTTAATGGCAGATGCCAACGCCAGCGAATCGCCACAGCCGGAAAGCCCCGTCCAGGCCAGCGTTTGATCATGTTGTTGCGGAATTTTAGGGGAGAAAATCAGAGTGTGTTGGTTAGCCATTGCACATGAGCTATTAAAGCGAAATTAATCTAAAGATTTGGATTATATCGTATTTGAGTATTTTCCTCTGCCGGACGCATAAAAAAACCGGCACTTAGACCGGCTTGATTGGCAAGGCGACCCACGCTTTAAACGAGTGGCTGGGAACGCCAAGCCCCAGCTTGGCGAGTACCCTCAATGATTGATACTGCTGAGCCAGGACTCGGCGTTCCCGGTTATTTGTCGATTGTCCCGGCTTAAGTGAGTAGTCAATGTTTTCAAACCGAGTGAATATACATGTTCCATAAAAGCCCCATAAGGTATAAAGTTCGGCAAAATAATTTTTCACTATACGTGTGTCAAATTAAAAACATTATTAACAGCGGTACATTGAAAATTCGCCATTGAAATCGCCCACTTAAACAACAGCTCAACGCTTAACAACAACAGAATTCAACGACGGCCAATGATTAACAAGAACGTTTTTTATTTATTTTTTATCATCGTTTGCGGCTTTTACAATACCACGTTGCCGGCAGCCGAACCGGTTTCTTACACCAAAGACGTCAAACCGATTTTGGATTCCCGCTGTGTCGCTTGCCATGCCTGTTTCGATTCGCCGTGCCAGCTTAATCTCAGCGCATTTGAAGGATTGCAACGCGGTGCCAGCAAAAATCCGGTTTACGATCATCAACGTTTCCGTGCGGTAGAACCGAGCCGACTTTTTATTGATGAAACCAGCAGCTCTGGCTGGCGCAATAAAGGTTTTTTCCCGGTATTGAATGAACAGGCGCAATCGCCGGAAGCGAATATCGACAATGCGCTGCTGGCAAAAACGCTGCTGCTGAAACGCGAGAATCCGCTACCCGAGGGCAAATTGCCCAAAGCCATCGAGCTGGAATTGGAGCGTTCTTTACAGTGCCCCACGCCGGATGAATTTGCTAAACATCAACAAAATCACCCGCTGTGGGGAATGCCTTACGGCCTGCCCGCACTGAGCCAAACAGAAGAAACCACGCTGTTAAACTGGCTCAAACAGGGCGCAAACTCAGACGCGGCCAAACCGGCCTTATCGGCGCAAGCCGCTGCTGAAATTAACAAATGGGAGCGGTTTTTTAACGGCGCATCACTAAAGCAGCAACTCAGCGCGCGTTATCTGTACGAGCATTTGTACATCGGCGACCTGCATTTTAAAGGCCACCCTAACCATGAATTTTATAAGCTGGTGCGTTCGGCAACGCCGACAGGCCAGCCGGTTGATGAGCTTAAAAGTGTGCGCCCTTTTGATGCGCCCGGTATTGCGCGGTTTTATTACCGGCTGCGCCCGGTCACCTCAACCATCGTCGATAAAAACCATTTTGTGTTTGAACTGAGCGACAACAAAATGCAGCGTTTTGAAGCGCTGTTTTTAAAGCCCGATTACCGCATCACACACCTGCCGGGTTATGAGCCGCAAGCCGCCGCCAATCCGTTTAAAACCTTTAGCCAATTACCGGCCGCATCGCGCTACCAATTCCTGCTTGACGATGCGCAGTATTTCTTTTCCGGCTTCATTAAAGGCCCGGTCTGTCGCGGCCAGGCGTCATTGAATGTGATCCGCGACCAATTCTGGGTCGCCTTTGTCAAACCGCAAACCGCAGTTGATCGGCAATACACCGAGTTTCTCGCCGACCATAGCCGCTACCTGCAAATGCCAGCGTCCGATGGCGAAAATATCGGCTTTCTCGAATGGCGGGAATACAACCCATGGCAACGGCATTATCTGCAACAAAAAGAAATATTCAACACCGCATTACAGCAGCCGGTTGACTTAAATCTGCTCTGGGATGGCGGCGGCGATAACGACAATGCCTTACTGACGGTGCTGCGCCATTTCGACAGTGCCACGGTGGTCAAAGGTTGGCTAGGCAAGCCGCCGTTGACCGCTTGGGTGGTCGATTACCCGTTATTTGAACGCATCCATTATTTGCTCGCCGCCGGTTTCAATGTGTCCGGCAGCATTGGCCATCAGGTCAGTACACGGCTGTACATGGATTTTTTGCGCATGGAAGCGGAAAACAATTTCCTTAAATTCATCCCGCTCAACCGGCGTAAAGCCTTGCACGACAGCTGGTATGAAGGCATTGACCTAAAGATTTTCAACTTTTTTGAAACGCCGATCTTTAACACCGACAAAGAACCGGCTATCCCTTATCAAACTACGGCCTATAAAGATGAATTTTTCCAACGCCTGCAACAACGTTTAGGCCGCGCCGGCGGGCAGCCCGACTTAATCAACCGCTGTGCGCAAACAACTTGTAACGACGCCAGCCAGATTGATGTGCTAATGCGCCAATTGGCCGACTTGAAAGGCAAAGAAATTGGCATCTTGCCGGAGCTGTCGTTTTTGCGCATCAAAACCGCCAATCCGGCCAAAGACCGGGTCTATACCTTGGTGCGCAACCAAAAACTATTGAATGTGTCGTTTATTTTTGGCGAAAACCTAAGACGGGAACCGGAAAAAGACACGCTGACCGTGGTGTCGGGCTTTCTGGGCAGTTACCCCAATATGTTTTTCGGCGTCACCGAAGCACAATTGCCGGCGTTTATTGAGCAACTCAAACATAGCCAAAGCACGGCTGATTCGGACTTGTTTTACAGCACTTACGGCATCCGCCGCAGCAACCCGGAAATATGGGATTATTACGACTGGTTTAATCAAAAATACCAGTATGAACAGCCCGAAAGCTGGGGCTTATTTGATATGAATAGGTATGAGAACTTATAGACGGTAGCGGCCGAGCAGCCAATAATAAGGCTTCGTTTTAGCGCATCGTCGCCTAAAATCCAGCGGAGGCTACCCACATGAATCTATATGATTTACGACACCAACCGCGCCGTTCGACAGCGACTCGGCGACATGCTGACCGGCGCCAAATCCCCTACTCCTTTGGCTCGGCAAAATGGGTAGAAAATATCAAAAAATATTATCTGGCCTGGCCGAAAACCAACCGCCGCACCAACAGCCGACGCGCCGATGAAAGGCGCGCTCACGAGCGGCGACTACAACAACTGTCCGAACAAGGCCGTTCCGAAAAAAAATTCTCCATGATTTTACTGACACAAGAAGAAAGAAAGCTGATTGAGGACTTGTATTTGAGTGATTTGGATTAATCGTGTTTGACGAAAATAAGCTGATCCGTCGCAAACCCCAGCGCTTTAGCGCGTTTAAGCAAGGCCTGCAACTTGGCCTCGGGCAATTGCGGAGTGCGGGATAATATCCAGAAATAAGAGCGATCTGGTCCGGTCACCATCGAATAGGCGTAATTCTGTTTATCCAGCTCAATGATGTTGTAGCCGCCGTAAAACGGCCCGAAAAAGGACACTTTCAGCCTGCCTTTATCCGGTTGCTCAACAAAATAAGCTTTGCCCTGCGCCTGACTCCATTCGCCGGCCTTCACATCCCAGCCTTTGTTCAGCACATCAACGCCGCCGTCCTCGCGCAACGTATAAGTCGCCGAAATCTTCTCCAAGCCCCGTTCAAAGCGATGGTCCAGCCGGGCAATTTCGTACCAAGTGCCCAGATAACGATTGATGTCAAAACCGTCAACGGCCTTAATCCCTTCAGGAATACCGGTACAGCCTGTTAGCACACTAAGCGCCAATATCAATAAACTTTTCATGTCTGCTGCCTGTTGTAGAGTGGTCTAAACGTTCGCTCACTGTAGTCGCCGCACTACTGGCCGTCAAAGCTTTTTGATTAATCTAGGCCACAGTTGCAGGCTCATTGTATAATTCGGCGCACTTTTTTACTGTCTGCTTAAACTTAAGGATTAATTAAATATGCTCCAAGAAAAACGCTCAACCCGTCGCCGTGGAATTTATTTGTTACCTAATTTATTCACCACGGGCGCTTTGTTTTCCGGTTTCTATGCCATCACGTCAGCGATGGGCGGGCGTTTTGAAACCGCTGTTATCGCCATTTTTGTTGCGATGATTTTAGACGGCTTAGATGGCCGGGTAGCCAGGTTAACCAATACGCAAAGCGAATTCGGCGCGCAATACGACAGCCTATCCGACATGATTTCTTTTGGGGCGGCACCGGCATTAGTGATGTATTTATGGGCTTTTTCCAGCATGGGCCGGTTGGGCCTGTTTGCAGCATTCGTCCATACTGCAGGCGGCGCGTTACGTCTGGCGCGTTTTAATACCCAACTAACCACCGCTGATAAAAATTATTTTCAAGGCCTGCCCAGCCCTGCTGCCGCCGCGATTCTTGCCGGATTTATCTGGATCTGCCTGGAATATGATTACGATATTGAGCTGTTCAAATATTTTGCCCTGTGCTTAACCATCAGCACCGGCTTGCTGATGGTCAGTAATTTTCGCTATTCCAGTTTCAAAAACATCGACCTGAAAGGCAAGGTGCCGTTTTTTGTCGCCATTGCCGCGATGCTCGGTATCGCGTTTGTCATGGCGCAGCCGCAAACGATGTTATTTTTGTTGTTTTTAGGCTACGCGATTTCCGGCCCTGCTTTTACTCTGGTCATGCGCAGACGCCGGCTACAGGGTCGCAAATCTTAAAATCTGCTTGAGGCCGCACAGCCATTGGCGTATAGTCACGACCATGTTTATTTATATCAATCATGCCTTGCAAAACGCTGTTAACGCTTTATCTGCGTGGTTGTGCCTGCCTTTAAGATTCTTGCCCTGATGGGCATTTATCTTCTTTCCACTTAAATTAAATCCCCTTATTTTCCTAGTTCAACGTCAGCGTTGATGCTTCTCCATGAATGGAGTTTTTATGAATGACAAGTTAATAATATTTGATACGACTCTGCGCGATGGCGAACAAAGCCCCGGCGCGTCGATGACCCGCGATGAGAAAATCCGTATTGCCAAGGCACTGGAACGGCTGAAAGTCGATGTGATCGAGGCCGGTTTTCCTGCCGCCAGCCCCGGCGATTTTGAAGCCGTACAGGCCGTCGCCAATGTCATCAAAGACAGCACGGTCTGCGGATTAGCCCGCGCTTTGGACAAAGACATCGACCGCGCCGGCGAAGCGCTGAAAGGCGCAAACCGCTCGCGCATCCACACCTTCATCGCCACCTCGCCGATCCACATGCAAATGAAGTTGCAGATGCAGCCGGAACAGGTGATTGAGTATGCAGTCAAGGCAGTCAAACGCGCGCGGCAATATACCGATGATGTCGAATTTTCGCCGGAAGATGCCGGGCGTTCCGAAGAAGATTTTTTATGTCGAATACTGGAAGCGGTTATCGACGCCGGCGCTACCACGCTGAACATCCCAGATACCGTGGGTTACAGCGTTCCGCAACAATTTGGCGCCACCATTGCCAACCTGATTCGGCGCATTCCCAACTCGGACAAGGCGATTTTTTCCGTACATTGCCACAATGATTTGGGTCTGGCTGTCGCCAATTCGCTGTCAGCGGTGATGAACGGCGCACGCCAGGTCGAATGCACGATTAATGGCCTGGGCGAGCGCGCCGGTAACGCATCACTGGAAGAAGTGGTGATGGCGGTGCGCACCCGTAAAGACGTATTCACCTGCCAAACCGGCATCGACACCCGCGAAATTTTGACTTGCTCGAAACTGGTGTCGTCTATTACCGGTTTTCCGGTACAGCCCAACAAGGCTATCGTTGGCGCCAATGCCTTCGCCCATGAAGCGGGCATTCATCAGGACGGCGTATTGAAAAGCCGCGAAACTTACGAAATCATGCGCGCCGAAGATGTGGGTTGGTCCGCTAACCGTATGGTATTGGGCAAACATTCCGGGCGTAATGCATTCAAAAGCCGCATCACCGAATTGGGTTTTGAGTTTGGTTCGGAAGAAGAATTGAACGAGGCCTTTGCCCGCTTTAAGCAATTGGCCGACAAAAAACACGAAATCTTTGATGAAGATTTGCAAACCTTAATCTCGGAAGCCGGATTTGAGGCGGAAGATGAACACGTCAAATTGATCGCGCTGAAAGTGTGCTCGGAAACCGGCGAAATTCCCAACGCAACGGTGACACTGCGCGTGGACAACAAAGAAGTCACCGGCACGGCCAGCGGCGGCGGCGCTGTCGATGCCAGCTTAAAAGCCATTGAAAAACTGGTGCAGTCGGAAGCCGCACTGGAGCTGTATTCGGTGAACAGCATCAGCAACGGCACCGATGCGCAGGGCGAAGTTACCATCCGTCTGGAAAAAGCAGGCCGCATCGTCAACGGCTTGGGCGCGGATACCGACATTGTGATTGCCTCGGCTAAAGCTTATATCAATGCCCTGAATAAGTTGCACAGCCCTGATCAACGTCGGCATCCGCAAAAAGGCGATGTTTGACTAGTTAAGGCACACGGTTTTGGATAACGCAACACGCCTGCAATATTTGGAGGCTATGGGCATTGATGTTTGGTTGTCCAGAGTCGCTCTCGACTCTGGACAATCGCCGACATTCGCCATAGCCGACAGCTGGGAAGCGTTGCAAGCCGAAGTTGCCACATGCAGGTTATGTGATTTATGTGAACAGCGTAGCCAAAGCGTTTTTGGTTCGGGCAATAAGAACGCCGATTGGGTCTTTATCGGCGAAGCGCCCGGACACAGTGAAGATCAACAAGGCTTGCCTTCTGGTCACATCGATTCCCTACCGATTGAGACACTTCTGACCTCCATGGATGGAGGAAATGCCGAGGACTGCCTGGAGCAGTCTCGGCCGCCATCCATAGCGGTCGTCGGCAACGCCGGTCAACTGCTGACCGAAATGCTCAGAGCCATCGGCCTTGAACGGGAACAGGTCTTTATCAGCAATATCGTAAAATGCAGACCTCCCGATAACCGGGAACCTAAAGCCCGCGAAATCGAAACCTGCAAGCCTTATCTGCTAAGGCAACTGGCGCTGATACGGCCTAAAATCATCGTGATTTTAGGCCATGTTGCGGCACAAGCCTTGCTCAATACCGACGCCCCGATAAGCGAACTCAGAGGAAAAATACACGCTTTAAATGAAACGCCGGTTGTTGTAGTCTATCATCCCGCGTATTTGTTAAGAGCGCCGCTGGACAAGCGTAAAGCCTGGGCGGATTTGAAACTCGCAGTGCAAACAGTTAAAAATATTAAAGGTTGATCATGTTCGGAATGATGCTGGAAAAAATAAAAGACTTTGTGGTTTACGATGCCGATAGAGAATTCTACGCAAAAGTATTTCCCGACTCGGTGGGCCGGAAAGATTTAATGCGTCTTAGAAAAATGCGCAGCTCGGACTTACCCGGCGTGATCGCGATTGAAAGGGCTAACTATCAATTCCCTTGGGGCGAGGACATTTTCAAAGATTGCTTTAGAGCCAACTATCACTGCTGGGTCTGTGAAGAAAACGATAACATCTTGGGCTACTGCATACTGGCTATGGCGGTTGGCGAGGCGCATGTGCTAAATATCTGCGTAGCGCCCGCCGAACAGGGGCAAGGCATAGGCCGCAAGATGCTGGAAAATCTTATCGAAACCGCCAAAGGCCGCGCAGAAACCTTATTTCTGGAAGTCAGGCCGTCCAACACCGTCGCCATCGCCCTGTATGAAGATATGGGCTTTAACGAAATCGGCATCAGAAAAGGCTATTACCCCGCAAAAAATGGCCGGGAAGACGCGATAATGCTGGCTTTGGAAATTTTTTAAGGCACAAAAAGGGCGAAAAAAGAAATAGAACACGGAAAGCACAGATCAGACGGATTTACACGGATTTTTTAAAATAGGCCGTGCTTTTAATCAGTGATTATCCGTTTTATCAGTGCCATCCGCGTTCCATTTAGTCATTTTTAACATCTGCTGAGCAGTTACATTATTTTAAATTATCCGTCACAAAAGGCTCTATGCGCTGATACATGATTTGATGCATTTTGGGGCTGGCGGCAATCAGGTTGCCTGATTCCAAGTATTTGTCATTAAAAGAAAAATCAGTCACAACACCGCCCGCTTCCTTTATCAATAAAATCCCTGCGGCCATATCCCACTCCATTAAGCCGATTTCCCAAAAACCATCCAAGCGCCCGGCCGCCACGTAGGCCAAATCAAGTGCCGCCGCACCCGCTCGGCGAATCCCCGCCGAATCGGTTGCTAATGTACGGAACATAGCCAAATAAGCATCCATGTGCAGATTAGATTTAAACGGAAAACCGGTGCCGATTAATGCGCCTTTCAAGCTGGTTTGATTAGTCACCCGCAGCCGTCGGCTGTTTAACATAGCGCCGCCACCGCGTTTGGCGCTGAACAATTCATCGCGTAACGGATCATAAATCACACCGACTTCAATCCGGCCTTTGTGTTTTAAGGCGATGGAAACAGCATATTGCGGAAAGCCGTGCAGAAAATTGGTGGTGCCGTCTAACGGATCAATAACCCAGACAAAATCGTTACCTTCCTGCACACCGCTTTCTTCGGCCAGAATGCCGTGGTCGGGATAGGCGGTCTTGATTATGTTGATGATTTCCCGCTCGGCCGTACGATCGACTTCGCTGGCATAATCGTTTTTGCCTTTTTGGTCGACCTTAAGATGGCCAATATTGTCAGATGAACGAAGAATTAAGTCGCCGGCGGCTCTTGCTGCACGGATGGCAGTATTTAACATGGGTTGCATAGGTGTATTTCGATTTATATAAGCACATAAAATGCCATAGGATACCAAATCTTTTGCTAAACTTAGGCTCTTTTTTACCTCCAGGAAACATCGCCTTGCTGTCTACTATAAAAATTGTGCTGGTCGAAACAACGCATCCCGGCAATATCGGTGCCGTTGCCCGTGCAATGAAAAACATGAAAATGCATAACCTGTGGTTGGTGGCGCCGAAAACATTTCCTAGCGCCGATGCCACCTCCAGGGCTTCCGGCGCTGACGACGTATTGGCCGGCGCAACGGTTTGCGCAACCTTGCAAGAGGCCGTTGCCGATTGCCAACTGGTGATTGGTGCCAGCGCCCGTGGCCGCACCATCAGCTGGCCGGAAATCACGCCCCGCGAATGCGCAGAAAAAGTGTTGATTAATGAACCCGGCAACACGGTGGCTATCGTTTTTGGCCGGGAAAGTTCCGGCTTAAAAAACCACGAACTGGATCTGTGCCATTTTTTGCTGCGCATCCCTTGCAACAGCGAATACAGCTCTTTAAATATCGCCGCCGCTGTGCAGGTGGTTTGTTATGAATTATTCGTCGCATCGGGCCTAGCCTCGCAAGAGGAAATATTGGTCGGCGATAAAGGGGAAGAACCCTTGGCCACGGCGGCGCAAATGGAGTCGTTTTATATTCACATGGCCGAAGCCTTGACCGATATAGGCTTTATGCACCCGGCCAAATCAAAATCCATCATGCGCCGCTTGCGCCGGATTTATAACAGGGTGCAGCTGGACACCAAGGAACTGGACATACTCCGGGGCATTCTAAGGATGTCTCAAGGCCACAAAAGGAATAACGATGTTTAATCGACTAAAAGAAGATATTGCCTGCGTCTTCGACCGCGATCCGGCGGCGCAATCGGTGTTTGAAGTCATTACCACTTACCCCGGCTTCCATGCGGTGCTCATTCATCGCGCCAGCCATTTTTTCTGGTTGGCAGGATTTAGATGGCTGGCGCGATTTATCGCCCATATCGGTCGCTGGCTGACCGGTGTTGAAATTCATCCCGGCGCGGTCATCGGTCGGCGTTTTTTCATCGATCACGGCATGGGCGTGGTCATTGGCGAAACCGCCGTTATCGGCGATGATTGCACCTTGTATCATGGCGTCACCTTGGGCGGCACCAGCTGGGATAAAGGCAAGCGCCACCCTACCCTGCATAACGGCGTGGTCGTCGGTGCCGGTGCCAAGGTCTTAGGGCCGATTAATATAGGTGAAAATGCCCGCGTAGGCTCAAACTCGGTGGTATTAAAACCGGTGCCCGCAGGCGCAACCGTAGTGGGCATTCCTGCGCACATCGTCGACCCCAATAGCCGAGCCGCTGCAGCCGAACGCGACAAAATTGCCTATAAAATGGGCTTTCATGCCTATGGCGCGACCACCGACGTGCCCGACCCCATCGCCTACGCGATTAATCACATGCTTGATCATATTCATGACATGGACAAGCAGATAGAAACCCTGCACAAAGCCCTGAATGATGCCGGTATTCAATACCAGGAATCGCCCATTTCCACATTGGATGGCTGCGAAATTGAAGATGGCTATTGGAAAGATTAACAACGCAGATCAACCTTTAGCTTTCGCGCCGCCTAATAGTTGACTATTTTACTAGGTTAAGTATAGTAACAATATCTTAACGGTAATTATTGAGGACTCTACTGTGCGCTTAACAACTAAAGGTCGCTATGCGGTCACGGCAATGCTGGATCTGGCTTTTCACAGCCAAGTCAAACCGGTCACACTGACCGATATTGCCGCTCGTCAAACCATTTCCCTATCTTATCTGGAACAACTTTTTGCCCGTTTGCGCCGCGCCGGCATGGTAAAAGGTGTGCGCGGGCCGGGCGGCGGTTACAAGCTGTGCCGCAAGACCAGCGAGATTAATATTGCCGACATTATTTCCGCTGTCGATGAATCGCTGGATTCAACCAAATGCGGCGGTGAGGCCAATTGCCAAAAAGATCAGGCTTGCTTAACACATGCACTGTGGATGGGTTTGAGTGAACAAATCAGGAACTATTTAGAGGATATTTCTTTAGCCGACCTGCTGGAAAAAAATCAGGTTCAGGACGTCGCCAAAAGACAGCATTACGAAGTGCATCAAGCCATCGAAATTCATCGTCATCCCGAATAACACCGTGCCGCAATCTTGCGGCATCCCCTTCCCTAAGCGATATTTGAATGATCTACCTTGATCATAATGCGACCACCCCGATAGATGAGCGCGTGTTAGCCGCGATGCTGCCTTTCCTCAGCACCTTCTACGGCAATCCTTCCAGCTTATACCGGCTTGGCAGAATCGCCAGTAGCGCCATCGATGCCGCGCGTGAGCAGCTTGCCGCCTTGATTGGCGTTCAACCGGGGCAGATCATTTTTACCAGCGGCGGCACCGAGGCCAATAATCTGGCTTTGACAACGCTGGCAGAGCAATCAGGACTCGGCATTTCGGCCATTGAACATCCCTCTGTTGTTGAGCCGGCGCTGCATTTAAACACCTTGGGACATCAGCTAAGTGTACTCAATGTCGATACCAACGGCCTGATTACCCAGGACGCCATCGATCAGGTTATAGCACTTAAACCCGGCTTGGTTTCTATCATGCTGGCCAACAATGAAACCGGCGTGGTGCAAAATATCGCCCACTATGCCGATCAGCTAAAGGCGCACGGCATCAGGGTTCACACCGATGCAGTGCAGGCGCTGGGCAAAATACCGCTTGATTTTAACCGGCTAGGCGTACAGTTGATGTCACTGTCCAGCCACAAAATTTACGGACCCAAAGGCTGCGGCGCACTGGTGTTCGATAAAACCGTGACAATAAAGCCCATTTTGCGCGGCGGCGAGCAGGAACAAGGATTCAGGGCCGGCACTGAAAATGTCGCCGCCATCGTCGGCTTTGGCAAAGCAGCGGAACTGGCCAACACCGAACTTGCCGAACGCCATGCGCATCTGCTAAAACTGAGAAACTTGCTGGAACAGGAATTAAGCGCCATTCCCGGCATCACTGTTTTTGCACAACAGACAGAGCGACTGCCCAATACCGTACAACTCGGCATTCACGGCATTGACGGTGAAATGCTGTTGATGCAACTGGATAAAAAAAGCATTGCGGTATCCAGCGGTTCAGCCTGCGCCAGCGGCCTGAGCGAACCCAGCCCGGTGTTAATCGCAATGGGCATTGATCCAATTACAGCCAAAAGCGCTATCCGCGTCAGCTTGGGCAAAGCCAATACCGAAGCTGAAATCATTGAATTCATTACACACTTAAAATCCTTAACCGGAACTAGATAGAGGTTCTTAATATGTCAGTCTCATTAACCGAAAGCGCCGCACGGCAAATCAAAAAACAACTGGAAAAACGCGGCAAAGGTCTGGGCTTAAAGCTCGGCGTAAAACAATCCGGCTGTTCGGGTTATGCCTATACGATTGATTACGCCGACTCGCTGAACGACGGCGATGCAGTGTTTGAAAACTACAACGTCAAAGTCATCGTCGCCGCAAACGATCTTGAATTCGTCGAAGGCTTGGAGCTGGATTATCGCCGTGAAGGCATTAACGAAGCCTTCCAGTTCAATAATCCGAATGTAAAAGGCACCTGCGGCTGCGGTGAGAGCTTTTCGGTTTAAATCTTCACCACGAAGAACACGAAGATGTATCTTTATCCTTCCCGTGTTCTTCGAATGGCTTAAACCCGCATAGAGAGCGCGCCATCAAGCCCTGCTATTCACTCCTTTCGGACAGCGCGGTATGGGCGCTGTTCGGGGTTCTGGTTTTCAGACATGCTGTTTAAGGCTTTTTACTTAGCCGCGCATAATAAAACCCGTCCATCGCCGATTCGCCGGTAAAAATCTGCCGCCCGCAGCTTCTGGCCGCTCCCCATTCCGCTTCAATCGGCACTTCAACAGCATCATCATGCCCGGCCAAAAACGCTTCAATTTGCTGCTCATTTTCCTGTTTCAAAATCGAACAGGTGGCATAAACCATGATTCCGCCGGGCGCCAACAGCGGCCAGACAGCGTGTAAAATGGCTTTTTGCAAGGCTTGCAACTGGCCAATATCGTCGGCTCGGCGCAATAATTTAATATCGGGATGGCGGCGGATCACGCCCAAGGCCGAACACGGTGCATCCAGCAAAATTCGCTCAAATAATTGGCCGTCCCACCAATCTTTCGGCTGCGTCGCATCGCCTACCACTAATTTGGCTTGCAGCTTCAAACGCTGCAAATTTTCGCTGACCCGCTGCAGTCTGGACGCGTCTATATCGACAGCAATCACTTCTTTTAACTGCGCTTGGCTTTCAAGAATATGCGCGGTTTTGCCGCCCGGCGCAGCGCAAACATCCAGCACCCGCTGTCCCGGTTGCACCTCCAGTAAGCCGGCCGCCAATTGCGCGGCGGTATCCTGAACCGACACCCAACCTTCTGCGAAATGGGGCAACAATTCGACCGGAACCGGCTTATCCAGCACCAACGCGGACGGACAAAAATTAACGCTTTTCGCCATGATGCCCTGCCCTATCAGTTGCTGCAGATAATCGTCGCTGCTGATTTTCGCCAGATTAACCCGCAACGCCATCGGCGGTTGCTGGTTGTTTTCCAGCAGAATATCCAACGCCCGCTCCGGCCAGTCCTGCTCCATCTGCTTAATCAGCCAATCGGGATGGCTCAGCGCGGCGACTTTATAGTGATCGGCTTTTTGCTCCAACCCTTCCTGCTCGCGCAGATAGGTCCGTAGCAAAGCATTGAGCAAGGCTTTCGCCCACGGTTTTTTACGCGCTGCCAATACCGTTTCCGACACCGCCGCATGGGGTTTAACGCGCATGAAATTAAGCTGGTACAAACCCACCAACGCCAGCGCCTTGACCTCGGCATCTTTGAGCGGTTTGTCCAGTAATTGACTTAAAATGAAATCCAAGCGGTGAAATTGCCGGCACACGCCGTAGCACAATGCTTGAATGAAAGCCCTGTCTTTGCTCGACTCTATCGTCAAAAAAGCATTATCCAGGGCGGCAGTTAAAGACTGCCCGTCTTGCAAAACCCGGGTTAATGCCCGTGCCGCAATTAATCGAGTATTCAACCGAGTTTCACCCCATCTGCATCATGCGCGCTCAAAAAAGCCTGAACCGGCATCCGTTTTCCGCCCGGCAACTGCACTTCCAGCAAGCGCAACCAGCCTTGTCCGGTGGCGACATCCATATTTTTATCAACGCAACGCACCACGCCCGCTTGCAGCCCGGTGGACTCCTCATTTAGCGCCTGCGCTTGCCAGATGCGCAACACCTTGTCCTGATACAGCGTTTGCGCAACCGGCCATGCATTCAACCCCCTGACTTTTCGAGCAATGTCCGCCGCCGCTTGCGTCCAATCGATCACCGCCTCGCTTTTGTCCAACTTTTCAGCATAAGTCACCAACGCCTCATCCTGCACTTCAGGCTGAACAGTGCCCGCCTCCAGCTGCGCCAGCACCTTAACCAGACCGATGGCGCCTAAGGCCGACAATTTGTCATGCAAAGCGCTGGCGGTATTGGTCGGCTCAATCGCGCAACTTTCCTTGTGCAGCATGTCGCCGGCATCGAGTTTGCGCACAATCTGCATAATGGTCACCCCGCTGTGCTCATCGCCCGCCATCAGCGCCCGCTGAATCGGCGCCGCACCGCGCCAACGCGGCAATAATGAGGCATGGACATTGATGCAGCCCAGCCGGGGCACATCCAGCACTGCTTGCGTTAAAATCATGCCGTAAGCGACCACCACCATCAAATCGGCATTCAATGCGCTGATCTGCTGCAAATCCTCATCAGTCTTCAAAGTCAGCGGCTGGAACACCGGAATACCGGCCGATAAAGCCAGTTCCTTGACCGGACTGGGCTGCAACTTGCGCCCCCTGCCCGCCGGACGATCGGGCTGGGTATAAACCGCGCAAACCTCGTGTTCCGAATCCAGTAACACCTGTAAACACGGCACCGCAAATTCCGGCGTTCCGGCAAAAATTATCTTCATTAGCTCGCTACCATCCTGTGTGTTTTTTCCAATTTTTTCTTAATACGTTGCCGTTTTAACGGGGAAATATAATCGACAAATAATTTGCCGTTCAAATGGTCCAATTCATGCTGAATGCACACCGCCAACAAATCCCGGGCGCTTAATTCAAACGTTTTGCCCTCGCGGTCGAGCGCCTTGACGATAATATGCTCCGCCCGCTCCACCTTTTCAAAAAACCCCGGCACCGAAAGGCAGCCTTCTTCAGACTCCTTAACGCCGTCTTTTTCGATGATTTCAGGATTGATAAAACATAAAGGCTGATTTTTGTCCTCGCTGACATCAATCACCACCACCCGCTGATGCACATTAACCTGGGTTGCAGCCAAGCCTACGCCATGCGATTCGTACATGGTCTGTAACATATCATCGACCAACTTTTTGATGTTACCGTCGACCTTTTGCACCGCCGTCGCCTTCTTGCGCAAACGGTCATCCGGAAACTCAAGAATAGATAGAATACTCAACAAACTCTCCACTACAGTCACTAAATGCTGGAATTCTATCTGTTTGCGGGTATTAATGGAATAGTACGCGTCTTAACGCTTAATGGATTTTTTCAATTTCATTGGCTGATTTAAGCCTGCATCGCAAGCCTTTTCAATCAGCACAGCAAAGCAGCGTACAGAACCAATGAATTAAATAGCAGGCTATGATAGAATTGCCAGCTTCGCCCCGATAGCTCAGCTGGATAGAGCGGTCCCCTCCTAAGGGACAGGCCGGTGGTTCAAATCCGCCTCGGGGCACCACCAGACTATTCAACAAGACCCAACGAAGCACACCAAACCCGCAAGCTGCATGGCTTAGCGGGTTTTTTATTACCCAACGAAACACAACCACACCCGTTGACATACCGCCATTCGTGGCGGTATAAGTGGCGGTATTTTTACATTTACAAAAGTTGATACCGCCATGCCCCTTACAGATACCGCCATAAGAAACACCAAACCCACCGACAAGCCTTATAAAATGCAGGATGAAAAAGGCATGTACCTACTGGTTACTCCCAGCGGGTCAAAATACTTTCGTTACAACTACCGATTCAATGGCAAGCGCAAAACCTTGGCATTGGGCACCTACCCAGTAACCACTCTTAAAGAGGCCAGAGACAAGCGAGATACCGCCAAAAGACAAATAGAAGGCGGTATCGACCCCAACGAAAACAAAAAAGCCATTAAGCAATCAAGAGCAGAAAACGCGGCGAACAGTTTTGAAGTAATTGCCCGCGAGTGGTACGAACGAAACATGACCGATAAATCAGAAGATCACAAAAAACGTGCAATGGGCTTGTTTAACCGGGATATATTCCCGTACATAGGCAGCAAGCCAATAGTTGATATAAAACCCATTGAACTATTAAACGTACGACCCATAGAAAAAAGAGCCGTAGAAACAGCACACAGAGCCCTACAGATATGCGGACAGGTTTTCCGCTACGCCGTGGCAACGGGCAGAGTTGACCGAGACATCACGCCCGATTTGCGCGGATCATTAAAGCAAGCCAAGGCAGGCGTATTTGCGGCAATTACCGACCCCAAGCAAGTAGGTGAACTGCTACGCAGCATCGACAGCTATACCGGCTCATTTGTCGTTAAATCGGCCTTACAACTCGCACCCCTGATATTTGTACGCCCTGGCGAATTAAGACAGGCAGAATGGGAGCATATCGACCTGGACGCCAAAGAATGGCGCTACCTTGTAACAAAAACCAATACCCAACACATAGTCCCACTGTCAAAACAAGCCATTGAAATCTTAACCCAGATTAAGCCATTGACCGGTAACGGACGTTTTGTATTTCCATCCGCAAGAACACCAAACGGCTCAAGAGCCATGTCAGACGTTGCCTTATTAGCGGCAATGCGGCGCATGGGAATCACCAAAGAAGAAATGACCGTGCATGGGTTCAGAGCAATGGCCAGAACCATACTTGATGAAGTGCTAGGCTTTCGCCCCGACTTCATAGAACATCAACTCGCCCACACCGTCAAAGATCCCAATGGCCGCTCTTACAACCGAACCGCGCATTTATCAGAACGCCATAAGATGATGCAGCATTGGTCGGACTACCTCGACAGCCTCAAGAACGGCGCTCAGGTTATCCCCTTTACTAAAGCCGTTTAAACCGCCTGCCTATAGCAATACCTTTATCCCCCCGCACCCAGCAAACAGACACGCCAGATGGGCGGGGGTTTTGCCTTATTTCTCGCACACACCGACCCCGATACAGCTACACCAATAAGAATAACTTAGCCGTTATTTCAAATATAAAGAGGGGGTATATATATATTTCTTGGGGCTTTTGGGGCGAAAACTCTATAAGCCTTGTCTGTCGTGGTTTGTAGCGTTTTTTATTTTGGGGCATCCTTGGGGCATCTCTGGGGCATTTGGGGCATTTATGCTAATTTTTTGGGGCATTTTAGAAAAATAGTTATAAATAGGGGCATTTTTAACCGGCTTGATTGTCGCTTGAAAGCTGTAACAAAAATCAAATATCGATTGTTACAGCAACCGGATCAGCGGCCAACAAACAAAACTGGCAAAAAAGCCAGTGGGTAGGCGTGAGGTCAAGTGTCGGTATGGGATTTCCCATTCCAAGAGCCTGCCTGCCTGCCTGCCTGCCTGCCTGCCCGCCCGCCTGCCTGCCTGCCTGCCTGCCTGCCTGCCCGCCTGCCTGCCCGCCCGCCCGCCTGCCCACCTGCCCACCTGCCCACCTGCCCACCTGCCCACCTGCCCACCTGCCCACCTGCCCGCCGCTGGCTACTGGAGAAAACCAGACAACGTACATAAAAACAAAAGGTACTTCCAGACAATACCCCTCGTGCGGGTAATTCGAGCCCCGATTTTTTTGAGTTTTTGCGGCTCTATAGGTCTCAACTGATAGTTTCTTTTCTTTACATAAGCACATGATTAATAAGCATTTATCTTATACCTATGCTTTATGTATTGCTGCCCGGTTCTCTGGCAACGAAACCCATTGAAAAGTAAACTGACCGCCTTGATGTGTGAAATTATTTTCACAGTGTGGGGGTGTGATCAATGCACTTGACCGGCGAAAGTGTGAATATAATTTCACAGCTATCAGATAACAAACTTGTAGAAATATATTCACAAGCACCGCAAACCGGCATTGTGAAATTATTTTCACAGTGAGGAGTTGTGATCGGCTGCACTCAACATAAAAAACGCATTAGGCTTAGTCCTTGGCTTTGCAGGCGCAACGGTTCAAGTGGTTTTATTTTCATTCCTAAGTATTTGTATTAATTGATAGTTTAAAAATAGTCTCACTTTTTGACTATAAATGACACAACATAATTGCCATGATGAAACCCGTTAATAACCAACGAGGATTTATCAGTGTCAACTACCCAGCAACATCAACCCCGTACCAAAAAAACCTATATCGCCGCACCGCTACCAGCGGAAGGCTACTGTCGTAAACCTTCCATTTTGGCGATCCTGGGCATCTCAAGCACCAGTTTTGACAATGGCATTAAAGATGGCCGATTCCCGCCTGGAAAATTACTGACCCCGAGGTGTCGCGTTTGGCCTGTGTCGGAAATCCGCGCTTTACTGGATTCCATCGAAAAGGGAGAAGCAGCGTGAACGATCCATTGACCAAACCAAGCAGAACCAACCGCAAAATGAAACGGCGCTGGAAAAAACCAAAAATCAGCGAGCTGATTAAATCCGGCTTGACAGATTGTTACCGTGTGGCTAATCTAGTCTCGCTGTCGCCACATGTGACAGTACGGGCCTTCGAACTCCCGTGTATAGGCCGATACATTAGGCCACTTTTATCAGTGGTTTTTTTATGCCCCCAAAAAAGATGCCGTGAATTTTCGCGTGATCTATCTGTTATGGCGGGGTGTATTGAGCAGCCCCTTAAAAGGCTGGCCGGTGCCTATGCCGGTAGTTCGAACTCGATACATTCCGTCGCCCAACTATTCGAACTTGTTGCCGGCGGTACTCCACTCTACATAGGAATACCCGCATGAACATATCACAAGACAATTCCGCTCAAAATTCAGAGCAAAACACCACGACAGTTATTGATTTTAACCAAGCCTTTGGCGAATTATTGCTCAAGCGCGTCAAGCAAGGCGATGCTTCCGGTCAACTTTTAGGCGAAGCCTTTATTAGCGCTTGCCGCCCAAACCGCCCATTTTTTCATGGTTTATTTGCCGTGACTGAATTGGACGCGGAAGCCGCCACGCTGTTTAAAAAAATTATAGCGATGAGATCCGGCGCTAAATTGCCCTTGGCACTTCTCAATGAGATTGAAGCCCATGTTTTTGCGTTCGCGAAGGGAGGTGTTGCATGAATGCTGTCACTAACCCCGCTCAATCCGAGCAAATCCCCGCAAATTTAAACGACCTTAACCTGGCCTTTGCCAAAGTTTGCTTTGATTACGGCTGCATTATCGAAGCCGGTACGCTGGATAAAGGCATCACCAACCGACTAACTTGGCTAATCAGCGACCTAGAAAAGCTGTCATTGGCGGCGCAAGACCTTTATAGCGAAGTTACTGGAGGTGCGTTATGAGCGCCACTAATTTTATTGATTCGCCCGTACTTGCTGAAACAAGCCCCGGCATTCCCAGCGCCGCCAAGGTAATGAGCTTGCTTTATGAGAAATCCGCAGATCATCTAACCGATAGTGAACTCAACTGGCTGGCTAATCCAATGCGGGCGGCGGCCATTGAAGATTTGGAAAACACGTCGAAAACAATCGAATCAGCAGCGCTAGTTGTCGCCAATGTTATTTTGTCGGAAACGATGCTGGACGAAGATCACTTGGGCAATTTCTTATTTTCGTTGTCAAATCAACTTGACGCCGCCGTTGGCTTTTTGAAAATCAGCGACGATGCCGCTTATCGGCTAAAAGAAAAATCCGGCAAAAATGAGGTGCAACCATGAGCCGGGTAGGTTATTCAGTGACGTATTTTGTGGCTACCGTAGTTGTTAGCAAGCATCCCTTTGATGGCTATGGCATAGCGCCCTTGGTGGGTACTTACGAGCAAGCACGGGATATGCTAACGCCCTTTATTGTTGAACACCCTGATTCATATATTCAGCAGATAACAGAGCTATACAGCTCAGAGAACGACAGGGATCGGCAAGAGGTATTGGCCAGCATCGTGACCGATGGCATGGCTAACAAGGCAAAATCGCAGGCATAAAAAAACCCACCCAAATCACCATTTGAGCGGGTTTTTAGCATACAGCCAGTACCACGAACCGAGGGCATATTATACCCCGTGGCTGGCTGGGATGCTACACCCGCAAAGGATCGCAAAAAATGAGCAATTATCAAATCATCGACGCTTTTAAAGCGGCGATGCGTGACACCGGCATAGAACCGCCGGACAGTATTAAACCCGATGGCACATTGCACCGCTTTCATATTGCCGGGCATAAATCCAACAGCCTGAACGGCGCTTACAAGCTGCACCTTGACGGCAAAGCCGCCGGTTATTTTGAGGACTTTAAATCCGGCATTAAAGCCAACTGGAAATCAGACCTTGAAAGCAAACCGCTATCAGATGCGGAACGCCGGAAGTTCGCCCAAGAGCGGGCGGCCAAAGAAGCCGAACAGACCAAACAGCGCCTAGAGGCACAAGCCAAAGCCGCCGACCGCGCTCACTGGATTTGGGCACATTCAACCGCGATCACCGACAGCAATCAACACGCCTATTGTATCGCCAAAAAGATTAAGCCGAACGGGGCGCACCTTTACCGAGGGGCGCTAATTTACCGGCTGTTTGACGTGCATAAAAAATTAGTCGGGATCCGCTTCATTCACCCAGACGGCAATAAACGCCCGTTAAAAGGCGCGTTGAAAATCGGCGCATTTGGCATTATTGGCAAAGTTCAGCCCGGCGATACTACGTTGTTAATTGCCGAGGGCTTTAGCACCGCCGCCAGCTTGCATGAAGCCAGCGGCCACCCGGTTTTTATTGCTACCGATGCCAGCAACATGATTGCAACCGCCAAGGCAGTAAGAACGCTTTACCCGTTGGCGAAGATTATTGTTTGCGCGGATAACGACGCATCCGGCACCGGCCAAAAAAACGCCGTGGCAGCGGCCACCGCCTGTAAAGGTTTTTACATCGTGGCACCCGATACCGGCACCGACTTTAACGATTTGTTCACAGCGGAGGTGGTCAATGAAATCTAAAGCCATAGAAGAATTGTTAAGCGACCCGACACCGGCAACGATTGACGCCGTTGATCCGGCAATCCCGATTGATAAGTGGAGCGACCGGCGTGAGGGGGATTTTTATATACACGATGGCCGCGTGGGTTTTATCCGCAAAAACACCGACCGCAAAACCGGCAAAAGCAACGAAATTATGACGCCTTTAACGCATAATTTTGTTTCACTCATCGACCAACAATTAATTTTAGATGATGGCTTACGGCAGGAAGTGGCTTTTGAAATTGCCACCAAGCAGCGCTGGCGTGGCGAATTGCCAACCGTTAATATTCCGGCAACGCAATATCAAGCAATGGCCTGGCCGTTACGCCACTATGGCGGGCGGGCAATCATCGAATCAGATCAAGCCTCAGCGCGGAAACTGGCCACCGCGATTTTAATTTTATCCGGCGATATTCCCATTACGGTGATTTACCAGCACAGCGGCTGGCGGATCATTGACGGACATTATCGTTATTTGAGCGGATCGGGGGCACTTAGCGCCGCCGGGCTTGATGACAAAATCCGCGTTGAATTGGGCGATGGTCACATGCAAAAATTCAGCTTGCCGCCACCGGATCAGAACCCCGGCGATAAAGCACAACTATTATTTGGCCTGCTACATTTAGCGCCAAAGAATCCAGCGTTAGGCGTGGCCTTATTTTGTGGCGTGACCCGCGCCGTATTGGGCGAGTGTTTGCCTATCGACTTTTCAATTTATTTAGCCGGTCAATCAGGCTCACAAAAGTCCGAGGCCGCCGCGCTGGCTCAAGCCTGTTTTGGCGAATTTGACGCCCGGTCATTACCCGGCAATTTTAACGACACCGAAACCGTGGGCGAGATCAAGCTACACCGCGCCAAAGATGGCGTATTCGTCATTGATGACCGCGCACCCGCCGCCAACCAAGCGGAGGAAAGCCGCCAACAAGCCAAAAGTGACCGTTGGTTCAGAGGCGTGGGCAATCAGGCCGGGCGTGGGCGCTGCAATGCCGATATGACCGTTAAAGCCGCCTATTTTCCGCGCTGTATGATTGTTTCAACGGGCGAGGATTTACCCAAAGGCGCGTCATTATTAGGCCGGATGCTGGTTATCGAAACCAAGCGTGGTGATGTTAATTTATCATCCTTGACCGCCTTGCAGTTATTATCGAGGCGGGGCGAACATGCCGCCGCCATGAGCAACTTTATTACCTGGTTAGCGCCGCGCCTGGTCGATTTAAAAAAACGCTTCCCTGATTTAGTGCGCGATTTACGCGATCAGGCGTTAAACGACCCGGATAAATTCGCCAGCAGCCACCCACGAGCCGCCGATATTTACGCCAGTTGCTACGCGGCGGCGGATATTTACATGGAATATTGTTGTGACGTCAACGGAATCAGCGTCATTCATGCCACCGAGTTAATGGAGACGATCGACGCCGGGCTAAAATCTGCGATCCGGGCACAGCACCAATATCAAAAGGCGAATGATGAAGTGGAACGCTTTGTTGCCTTGTTGCGTGGTAGTTTTGCCAGTGGCGAGTGTCATATTTGCTCACACCTAAACCAAGGGCCACCGGTATCAAATCCTCATTTGTGGGGATGGCGAGCGGCTGAAGTGGGCGGCGAAAAAATTGGCCGGGGGCAGATGATCGGCTGGATTAATGAAGTCAAAGGCGAAATCTGGTTAGAGCCGGAAGCGTTGTTTAAAACCGTGCAAAAATTCGCCAGCTCACAGAACGACCCCATTTTAATGAACAAATCGACGTTGTGGAAAAGGTTGCTGGAGCGCGGTTTGTTGGCTGAACTTGAAATTGATAAAAACGGCGTCAAACGTCCCGATATTAAACGCAGCGTTGATGGTGGACGGAAACGCGTTTTATCTTTTCATACTGAATTAATCACGCAAACGGATAAAGAAGCCGCCAAACCGGAGCCGCGCCGGGAGTACGTCAATGACTAACTACCTCCAAGCGTTTCTTGAAATCGGCGAAAACCTAGACGCTGGCGGCCATCTAAAAAAATCACACCGGCTTTATTTGGTTCAAGTGACTCAGAAAATAAAAGCCGGCGCGGCCATTGATGAGGCTTTTCAAGATACCGCGCCGCAGGTTTTTTTGCGTGGCAAGCAATCGGCGGCCTACCAAGCTGCGAACAATCGGCGCAATGAGCTGTTTCACCAAGCCTGTGAACTTATTGGCGGGGGCCCTTGGCATCAATGCGCGGAATTGTGCCGGTTAATGGCCGTTTTCATCAACCGTAAAAAATACGAGTCTGATTTTCAGCCAGAAAGCCCGGTTGATTGTCTCATTGATGAGGTGTTAAAAATGGGCATCCGGTACCCTACAAAATGCCGGGATATGTACAATTTATTGTTCAGAACTAAAAATGATTAATTTCCAAGTTGTTTTTATTAAACATTGTTAATTTGCCATATTTTCTTTTTAAAAACAGGTCGGTATAGTCAGGCCATAGTTTTTTTTACAAAAGAAGAGGTTTAAAAAATGGCAGTTTTTAATAGCAATAAATGGCTCCAAATACTAAACAAAAGGCAGGCGCTGCACCGCGAAATGATGGAATGCAACGAGTCGTACCGGGCAGCTAACACAGCCTTTTACCGGCGGAACTGGGATATTCCCCGGACTAGCCGAACCCGCCACCTGGATGAAATTTTCGCCGCCGACAGCAAATTATCCAGATCAGAGTTTGCCACTAAAATTGCGCGGATACGGCATCATTGGAAGGAGGAAAGTCCCCAGCGATTGGGTGGCCGCCCCGACGAGCCTGATGATCCGGAGTTGCAGCGGGCGCTGTTGAAGAAGTATGACGCATTTTTGGAGGTCATCGTCTTGAGGGAAAAGTATGAAGCGCATAGCGACGTTTATGCAGCCCACGGCGCGGGTTTTAACCGCCTAAACGAAGTTGCCACCCGGCACAACGAGGGTCACAATCCCGTTTGGAATGCAGTCGCCGATAGCGGCGCGGCTTGGAGCTAAAAAAATGATTGATCCGAAAAAATTAAAGTCTGTAATACAAAAAAATGCCGAGAGCGCCAAGGAGCAATTGGCCGGAATGCGCGACGAAATCCAAACGATCAAAGATGAGTTGCACTGGCTCGAAAACGCGCCACTGCATGTTGATGACGCGATTGCTGCAATTAAAAAACTGGTTGGGGAAAAGTCTGATATTCAGGCGATTAACCACTTTTTTTACCCACGAGGATTGAATGGTCCTAATCCGCTGGAATTAGAAGTCGGCTTTGCTTACGACAAAAGCAGCATCATGATCCAATCGCCAACCCGCATAAGCGGTTCAACCATTACTGATGTATCGGATTTGATTTGCGGATTATTCCCCATTGAAACCGAAAAAAGGCTAATCGCCCAAGCCCGAAAAGCCGCCGACGGTATCCAGTCGGGGCCTTTGCTCAGCGAACGACCCGCATTAAAACGCGACCTGGAAAAGCGCTTGCGTGGCATTGAAATCGACGAAGAGGAATTGATTTGTACCGCCGAAGAATTGGGCATGATCGGCTTTTATCGCCGCGAAGATTGCAACCCCGAAGTTGTATTGATGATCGAGGCCTAAAATGATTCTGAACGAAAAAACCTACGCGATCACCGCCGAGGCGCTTAGCAACCTAATAGAAGTGGAGGCTAAATTTTCAGCCGCCAACCTTTCAGCGGAACACGGCGCACCCAGCAAAAACTTTGAACCGGGCATTGTCGCCGTTATCAACATCAGCGGCGCACTGTTCCCACGAGACAATATATTCACCTGGCTGGGTTTTGGCGTGTCGCTGTCCTCAATCCAAGAATTATTGGTCAAAGCCGCCAATTCACCCCAAATTGAACGCATTGTTTTAAATTTTGATTCACCCGGCGGATCCGTGACCGGCATTAACGAGCTGGCAAACTACATTAAATCCATTGATAAACCCGTGACCGCTTACGTGTCCGGCCTGGCGGCCAGCGCCGCCTATTGGCTGGCCGCCGCCTGCGATACGATTGTGGTTGATGCGACAGCGGTTCTGGGATCGATTGGCGTGGTTGGGATTTATCGCCGGGATAATGGTGCTAACATTGAAATTGTCAGCGCGAACGCCGCAAATAAGCGCCCGGATCCTGCAACCGACGCAGGGCGGATGGTCATACAGCAATCAATTAATTATCTGGAATCGGTTTTTATCGGCGCATTGGGCGAACTTAGGCCGACTTTAAGCGCAAGCAGCATTTTAGGCTTAAAGGGCGATATTGTTATTGGCAACCAAGCGGTGCAATCCGGCCTTGCTGATAGCCTGGGCAGTTTGCAGGCCGTTATTAATGGCGGCGCTGGCGGTTATACATCGAGCCAGCAACAGGCCAGCGCCGCCGATACAAAAAACGGTTGGGCGCGAGCCTTTGCCAAAGCCAATGGCCGAACGCTGGCCAGCAGTAAACCGGCGGAAGCGATGACCGAGGAAGCCGCAGGCTGGGCAAAAGCCTTTAACGCGGTTCGGATCACACCACTTAGCGCCACCCAAGAAGCTGCGCAAGAGGCCACCAGTCAAAAGAATGAGGATGATGGTTGGGCGCAAGCCTTTGCCAAAATCAACAGAATTTAGGTCCACTCATACCTAAATGGGTTTAGACAGCCCGAAATGTTGTAAAAGTGGCGGAGCGCTTGCCGCCGTGCCCAAAGGGCAAGCAATGAATTCGGGGTTGACACGTATTGCTGCGAGTTACGGAACAGAATCGCTTTATCGCCCAAAACCACCGCTGGCAGGCCGGGATGTAGCTTGCACAAACTAAGCCGGTTATTTGACCGGCTTTTTTGTGCCTGCAATTTTCGTAACAGGTAACGTGTGAAAATATTTTCACAGACTGATTATTAACCAAATATTGATAACACCCATAGCAAGCATCGTGCCTGCCTATAGCCTTTATATAACGTGGCTTTTAGCGAGTTGGCACGGTAACAAGCGTATAAATTTATTGTGTCGCAAAAGGGTACAAATGCCCCGCTAAAAAATGGCGACAGCCTGGCCGCATTGGGGGGGCTATGACCACCCGGCAATAATCGTTACACGTAACGGCAATTATTCGCCCGGCACTTGTGAAAATAATTTCACAGAAAGCCTCAAAAAACCGGCCTGTTTAAGGTCGAATCAAGACCGCCGCCAAGGGGGAAAATAAGCCGTTTTTAGGCCAAAAAATACCAAATGCCCCAAAAAAGCCCCAGAATTTAGCCAAATGCCCCAGAGATGCCCCAAGCAAAAACGCCTATAGCCGGGCTACAGGCCACGCGTACCAAGGGCTTCCCCGAATGCCCCAAAAGCCCCAGAATCTGAGATACACCCCCCCCTACGTGCGCGCATAAATTAAAAATAAGGGCGCATTGGCAAAGAAGAAAGGCACCCGCCAGAATACAAATGTTCAGTAACTTTATGTGCTACTGACTACCCAAATAACGGGGTCTGAATTACCCGCGTGAGGAGAAGCTGGGAAGTACCTTTTACCCTTGGCGTTCTAACTGAACAATGTCTGAACGAACACGAGCGCTATCATAAGACTTTTAGTTATGGGCGCGGGGCCAGCAGGCAGCGGCAGGCAGGCAGGCAGGCAGGCAGGCGGGGGATTATGAAACAAGGCGTAGGCGATTTGCCCTCAACATTAAACCCCTGGCGGTATTTTTGGCGGTATCTTGAAAATATAAAACACATAAAGCCTTTATTATTAAGGCATACAGAGCAACATTGTATAGAGCCTCGGCCAGACTATTCAACAAGACCCAACGAAGCACACCGAACCCGCAAGCTGCATGGCTTAGCGGGTTTTTTATTACCCAACGAAACACAACCACACCCGTTGACATACCGCCATAAGACAAATCGAAGGAGGTATCGCCGGCGAGAGGTACAAACGAAATATGACCAATAAATCAGAAGATCACAAAAAACGTGCAATGAGCTTATTTAAATAGGCAGCAAGCTTAGTTGAATGCGTCCCAGTGACACTTAAAGACTGAGCCTTGTGGAATGTTATCGGGTTCAATCTCAACGGTAACGTCAATCTCAAGAGTCTGCGATTTACTGCGTTTCAGTCCTTTTCTCTTTTTGGTCGTATCGCTATTATCGTCCTTGCCATCGTCGTCCTGACCTGAATTATCATCATCCATCTTGCTGGGTTTTATTTTGAGTTTAAGTATTTCCTGCTCTAACCGGGTCCATCTTTTTTTTCCTGCCACGCAAGCAATTCCAACAGCGCATCGACTAGTGCTGTACGGTCTTCATCGTTAACTCAAATACCCCTACGCCACGGCAATATCCGCCGCGAAGGCGTAACCCTGGCCGTGGACGGTTTCCAGCGGCAGGCGTATCGTGGATTGCAACCTGACCTTGTTGCGCAAGCGCCTGACCAGGATTTCCATGCGGCGCGGGTCGTAGGTTTCCGGCTCGTAGCCCAGCGCGCGGATCAGTTCGTCCCGGTGTACGGCCTGCCCCGGCGAGGCGGCCAGCGTGGTAAGCAGCGTGGCCTCGGAACGCGTTAATTTGATGACGTCGCCGTTCGATGAAATGAGTTCCCAGTGGACGGGGTCGAGCTTCCAGCCGGAGAGGGAAGAGGGGATGCCGCAGCCGAGGCGGTTTGCCACATTGCTTACAATCAGGCGCAGTTCCTCGAATTCCACCGGCTTCACCAGATAGGCATCCGCCCCCGCCGCCAGACCGCGGATGCGGTCCGGCAACTCGCCCCGCGCCGTAGTGACGATGAGCCCCTTGTCCCGGGTGGCCTCGTTTTGCCTGATCCACGAAATACCATCCCTGTCCGGCAGGCCGACATCGAGGATGACAATGTCGATGGGTTGCGCTTGCAGCCAGGCATCCGCCGCCACCACGCTGCCGACGCCGGCGGCCTGAAAGCCTTCCAGCTGAAGGAAGGACACCATGGCTTCGCACAAATCCGGCTCATCCTCGACCACCAAAATCCTGGTATTGCTTTTTAGCTTATCGCTCATTGGGAAGTATCCTTGTCTGTATTGCCGGGCAGCCAGAGACAGAAGCCCGTGCCTATGCCCAATTCACTTTTTAATTCGATCCAGCCGCGATGCAGATCGACGATTCTTTTGACGAAAGCAAGCCCGAGGCCGAGACCGGCGACTTCGCTTTCGGGAACGACACGAAAATAATCCGCAAATATCGCATCCCGGTGTTTCGGCGCAATGCCGGGGCCGCTGTCGATCACCGCGATACCCACCATACCGTCGCGTTCCAGCGCTTCGAAGCTAATTGTTGTGCCGGGCGGGGCGTATTTAGCGGCGTTATCGACCAGGTTGTGGACGGCGATCCTTAGCATGGCTTCGTCGGCGCTGATGTCCGGCAAGCCGTCGGCGAGGCGCAGCTCGAACGGATAATTAACGTAACAATCGCGGCAATCGTCGACGACCTCCTCCAGCCAGGCGACGAGCGGGATGACGATGGGAGAAATCTCGCGGGTCTGCCGCCGCATGCGGTCGCTTTGCAGCCATTCCTCGAACAGTACGCCGAGCCGGCCGGCGGCCGACGCAATGGCCCCCAGTCGACGTTCGATATGGTTCAGGCCGTGTTGCCGCTCCTTCTCTATCAGCGTCAGTTGGCTCTTGATGATGGCCAAGGGATTGCGAAACTCGTGGGAAATCAGCGCGCCGAAACGGACGTAGCGATCCAGCAGGCTGCGTTCGTTTTGCAGCGACTGATTCAATTCGACGGTGCGTTCCGCCACGGTTTTTTCCAGTTTGGCTTCCGATTCGCGTAGCGATTCCACCAGCGATTGCCGTGCGGTCAGCGCCTCGGCCTGCGCGGCCTCCCGCGCATTGCGCTCCAGCCGGATGCGCTCGGCCAATGCAAACGACAGCAACAGCATCTCGGCGGCCGAACTTAGCTGCGCCGCGTAAGCGGTCAGGATATTGGTCGGTACCAGGCCGAAATTATGCATGCCGGAAACGACGGCGCCCAGCGCCAGCACGCCCCAGGCCAGCAGAAACAGGCGCGCGCTGCGGTTGCCGGCGCGCCACGACAGAAATCCGGCCGCGATCATCAACCCGCCCGTCACGATGGCGGCTATGGACATTCCCGATGCCGCCGCGGGAGATGAAATATCGAACCAAGGCGCGATGGCGACCAGCCAGCCAAAACCCGCCGTCAGGTCTATCGCGCGATGGAATCTGGGCAGCACAGCGCGCGGGTTTGCAGAAAGTGTTGGGCGAAATACAGGGCGAAAACCATGGTCAAGGCATACGCGGTCAAGGTCAGGCCGCCCGGCCAAGGCAGTTCCGCCGGCCACAGGAACTGTCTGGCAAGGCCGTTGCCGGCCAGCATCCCCAGGCCCATGAAGCAGGCGAACACGCTATAGAGCAAAAATCCGCGCTCCCGCAACGACAGAAAAATCAGCAAGTTGTAAATCAGCAAGGCCAGCAGCTCGCCGTAATACAAGGCTTGCGCCAGATAGATTTTCTGCGTTTCGTCGGCAAAAGCCGCCGGTTCCCAAAGTACCAGCGGTACGGTCACGCCGCTACGGGAGCGCACTTGCAGATAAAAATAGCGCGGTTCGGCGCTCAGCTTCAGCGGAAACACATAAAAGCGGTGCGGCCACATATCCGGGTTAATGGGGTAATCCCGCCCGGCCACCACCGGCGACCGGCCCGGCGCGTAAAACGCCACATAATCCAGATCGGAGAACGCAACTTCCAGTAGCCGGTTCGCTACATCGCCGTGTTCCTCCGCCAGCGGAATGCGGAACCAGAAAGTGGAGCGGGAATAGCCCAGATTGACGTCAGCCATCGGCTGAAAGCGCGATGCGGCGCGGGCTTCGACATCGGCGAGGGTCAGCGTACCTTGCGCATCTTCGAGATATTCGGCCGTGGCTGTCAAATCCACCCGCGCCGCCTCGGCGGCAAGCGCTTGACCGGCCGATAAAGCCAAGGCCAGCAGCAGGCAGGCCGGGCGCCAACGGATATACGGGAGGATAAGAGAGCCGGGAAATCGCATGCGGTGTTTAAAAGTCTATGTTGCCGGGGAGCGGGGCGCTATTTTGCAGCTTGGCGGAACGGGAAACAAGCGTTGCCAAAGAAATTGCCGTAAATGTCGGATTTGGTCGGAATTTGTCGGAGTTTGTGTCTGGTGGCGATGGCGGTTACATCATAGTATTTGCGCCCCTGAGAAAATTCCGAACTTGATATTCCATGTCCAGCATTTCCGCCGAAAACGCCAGCCCTAATCCCCACCTCCCCCATTTCGAGCAAGGCAAACAGCACCGCCGCCAAGGCAATAGCGCCGAAGCGATGATATGCTTTCGGGAAGCGATCCGCCACAAGGCCGACTACATCCCCGCCTACAACAACCTCGGTAACCTGCTACAGGCTGACGGCGAAACCGAACAAGCCCTGACTGTTTACCAAGAAGCCATAGGCCTGGCTCCTCATGTTCCCGTGCTGCACTGCAACCTCGCCAGCCTGCGCCAAACCCAGGGCGACTTTGAGGCCGCCATCGCCGGATTCCGTCACGCCCTCGCGCTAAAACCGGACTTCTATCTCGCCCACTTCAACCTCGGCAAACTGCTTGCCCAGCAAGAAGACTACCCGCAAGCTATCGCTCATTACCGCGCCGCCTTGCGCGTGCAACCCCGTTCGGCCGAGGTCTACCTCGAATACGGCGCCGCACTCAGCAAGACCAACCGTCACCCGCAAGCGCTCAAATGCTTCGAGCGCGCCATCGACATCGAGCCCGGCGGCATCCAAGCCTACCTCTATGCCGGCGCCGCGCTGATCGAAAGCAAGCAATACCACCTCGCCCTGCTGTGCTGCGATCGCGCATTGGCGCAAAACGCACAAAACGAAATCGCGCTCTACAACAAAGCCCTCGCATTGAGCCGACTGCAACGCTTGCAAGACGCCATCGCCGAAAACGAAAAAGCCATCGCCCTCAAACCCGATTACGCCGACGCCCACTGGAACGCCAGCCTCTGCCATCTGATGCTGGGCGACTACGCAAAAGGCTGGCCAGAATACGAATGGCGCTGGCGGCGCACCGGCGCCAAGCCGGAGAACCTGCGTCAATTCGACCAACCCCTGTGGCTGGGCAACGAACCTCTGCAAGGCAAAACCATACTTCTCCATGCCGAGCAGGGCATCGGCGACACCCTTCAATTCTGCCGCTATGTGGAAAAAGTCAGCGCCTTGGGCGGCCGCGTCGTGCTTGAAGTTTATCCCGGCCTCAAACCCCTACTGCAACACCTGCCAGTCGCCCAACTCAGCGAACGCGGCGAGTCTTTGCCCGATTTCGACTATCACTGCCCGTTGCTCAGCCTGCCGCTCGCCTTCAACACCAACCGCGATAGCGACATCGCCAGCGCCAACCCATACCTCTACAGCGACCCGGACAAAGCCGCGCACTGGCGACAAACCTTGGGTGAAAAGACGCAAGCGCGCATCGGCCTCGTTTGGAGCGGCAACCCCGGCCACCAAACTGACCACGAGCGCTCCATCCCGCTAGTGAAGTGGGCGACCCTCCTGGCCGCTCCCGTCCACTTCATCAGCCTGCAAAAAGAACTGCGCGACAAGGACGCGCAAACCCTGTTGCAACGCCACGGCATCCGCCATTACGGCGAACAACTGCACGACTTTAGCGACACCGCGGCCCTGATAGCACAACTGGACCTCGTCATCGCCGTCGATACCGCCGTCGCCCATCTTGCCGCCGCGATGGGTAAGCCCGTGTGGCTGCTGCTGCACTACAACCCCGACTGGCGCTGGCAACTGCAACGTAGCGACAGCCCTTGGTACCCGAGCGTGCGCCTGTTCCGGCAAACCTTGCGCGACGACTGGCAGGGCGTGATGGCAAGCGTCGCCCAGGCCTTGGCCGGCTATTTGAGCGGTTCTGACCCCATCATGCCGCCGGCGGCACCCCCCATTCCATCCGAGAACGATTAACCACCATGACTACGCAAATGCAAAGCTCGCCCGGCCTGTGGCAATGGCTGCAAGACAGCGGCCTCAGCCTCGCCTTCACCACCTACCAGACCAACCGGTTGTTTTTGGTCGGCTGCAAACCAGAAGGAAAGCTAGCGGTACACGAACGCCTGTTCGACAAACCCATGGGGCTCTATGCCAAGGGCGACAGCCTGTACATGGCCACCCGCTACCAAATCTGGCAACTCGAAAACCGCCTCGCGGCAGGCGAGACCTACCAAGGCGCCGACCGCCTTTATGTTCCCTGCGAATCTAAAACCACCGGCGACTTGAATGTGCATGACGTCGTCCTCGATAAGGACGGTGACATCCTGTTCATCAACACCGACTTCAGCTGCCTCGCCAAATTACGCCCCGGCTTCAGCTTCGAGCCCGTCTGGCAACCACCGTTTATCGGCAATCTCAAAGCCGAAGACCGCTGCCATCTTAACGGCCTCGCCATGCGCGGCAGTCAACCGGCCTACGCCACCGCATGCAGCGCCACCGACGACCCGGCAGGCTGGCGCAACCACCGCCACGATGGCGGCGTCGTCATTGACATTCCCGCCAACGAGATTATCGCCACCGGTCTGTCCATGCCGCACTCGCCGCGCTGGTATCAGGGCAAACTCTGGCTGCTTAACTCCGGCAGCGGCGAATTCGGCTATCTGGATATGGCGCGCCCGCTCGACCAACGCTTCGTCCCCGTCACGTTTTGCCCCGGCTTCGTCCGCGGCTTGGCCTTCGTCGGCAAGCTCGCCGTGGTCGGCCTCTCCAAACTGCGCTCCAAAACCTTCGGCGGTCTGGCGCTGGAAACCAGCCTGCAAGCCCGCAACCAGACCTCCCAATGCGGCCTGATGGTGATCGACATCGATAGCGGCGAAATCAAGCACACACTACAGATAGAAGGCTCTGTTGAAGAACTGTTCGACATCGTCGCCTTGCCCGGTGTACGGCAACCTCGCGCCAGCGGCTTTCAGGACGACGACATCGACCGCCTCGTCAACTACCCCGGCTCCAACGGCATCGTCGTCACCAAGCCCACCGTGCAGCGGCCCGGCATCGGCGCCAGCGCACCGGTGGCCGGCTTGCCGAGATTAAATACCGTTCGTCCCGAGCCCTTCGGCCACGCTCAGGACAGGCCCTTCGACTGTGCTCAGGACAGGCTTGTCGAAGGGCAAACAACCGGCCAGCCCATCCAATACCAGCGCGTCTATCACCTCACCTCGGACAACCTAGCCCCCTACGACGCGATGACCTACCCCAGCCTGCAACAACGCTGGCAACACCAACCTCAGCGCGGCGAACTGCTGGGCGTTTCCGCCTCGGTGGCGGGGGAGATGGTGGGCTTTGCCATCGCCGAATGCCTGACGCTGGAGCAAGCAAACCGCGCGGAGCTGATTTCCCTGTTCGTCCAACCCGCCTATCGCCGGCAAGGCATCGGCGGCACGCTGATCCGGCAGTTGCAACAACTGTTGGGATGCGCTCTGACCGTGCCGGAGGCGGGGCAATGACGATGCGTTTTCACGATTACCGCCTGGAAAACGTCTATTTGCGCGCGACCGAGGCTCAACGCCGGGAAGCCATGGCCCTCTGGCAAGCCGAAGGCGTGGTGCCCGACGCCGCCGAACGCGAACGCCGCAGCGATGAAGTCGTGTTGATGGCGCGCACCCCGCTGGGTGAATTGGCGGGACTTTCCAGCGTCGCGATCGTCGATGCCGCCGACGGCCGGCGCTTTTACCACTACCGGATGTTCATCAAGCCGTCGGCCCGCATCCCTTATTTGATGTGCGCGGTGACCCGCCGCAGCCGCGACCTCTTGCAAGCCTTTAGCCACCCTTCCGGCCCGCTCGCCGGCCTGATCGTCGTCGCCGAAAACCCCAAGCTGATGCGTCCCGGCACGCGCCGCGAGCTGCAACGCATTGGCTTCGCCCCTTGGGGATTGGCCCCGGCGGGCGAGGCTGTTTGGGGCATCGAATTCGGCAATCCAATAACGCATTCTAATTAATCGATAACAGGAAGACACTCATGACTACACCTACTTTTAACACCCCGCAAACCAACCCTTTCGGCCTGAGCGATGTCGGCAGTTTTGCCGCCCCCAGCTTTGCCGACCTCGACGCCGACGGCGACCTGGATGCCTTCGTGGGCACTAACCTCGGCAACACGCTGTTTTTCGAGAACACCGGTAGCTCTACAACCGCTGCGTTTGCCACGGCCGTCACTAACTCCTTTGGCCTGAGCGATGTCGGTAATACTGCCAGCCCCACCTTGGCCGACATCGACGGCGACGGCGACCTGGATGCCTTCGTGGGCAATAGTGAGGGCAACACACTGTTTTTCGAGAACATCGGTAGCTCTACAACCGCCGCGTTCGCCACCGCCGTCACTAACTCCTTTGGCCTGAGCGATGTCGGCTTCGGTGCCAGCCCGGCCTTTGCCGACATCGACAATGATGGCGATCTGGATGCCTTCGTGGGCAACAACACCGGCAACATACTGTTTTTTCTGAACACCGGCAGCTCTACCTCCGCCGCGTTTGCCGCGGCCGTCACCAACTCGTTTGGCCTGAGCGATGTCGGCACCTATGCCAGCCCGACCTTGGCCGACATCGATGGCGACGGCGACCTGGATGCCTTCGTCGGCAGTAACGTCGGCAACACGCTGTTCTTCCAGAACACCGGCAGCGCCAACAGCGCCGCGTTTGCCACCGCCGTCATCAACTCGTTTGGCCTGAGCGATGTCGGCAGCTATGCCTCCCCGACCTTTGCCAACATCGACGCCGACGGCGACCTGGATGCCTTCGTCGGCAATTACGCCGGCGACACGCTGTTGTTCCTGAATGCGCCGCCTCCTCCCGCCGGCATCGGCATTGTTCAATCCGGCGGCAACACCGCCGTCACCGAAGGCGGCGCGACCGACAGCTATACCGTAGTGCTGGACAGCCAGCCCACGGCCGATGTCGTCATCACGCTGAACAACACCAACGGCCAAGTCACCACCGACCTAACCACGCTGACCTTCACCAGCGCCAACTGGAACACCGCGCAAACCGTCACCGTCACCGCCCACGAAGATACGGTCGGCGAGGGCGCGCATCGGGGCGTGATCGGCTACAGTGTCAGCAGTACGGACACCGCTTACAACAACCTCGCCGTCGCCGCTACCCAAGTTGCCATCGCCGACAACGACTTGCCGGCCGGTACGCCGACTTTCCAAACCCCGCAAACCAATCCTTTCGGCCTGAGCGATGTCGGCGGTTATGCCAAGCCCACCTTGGTCGACATCGACGGCGACGGCGACCTGGATGCTTTAGTGGGCAATTATGACGGCAACACGCTGTTTTTCCAGAACACGGGCAGCGCAAGCAGTGCCGCGTTTGCCACGGCCGTCACCAACTCCTTTGGCCTGAGCGATGTCGGCAGTCTTGCCTCCCCCGCCTTGGCCGACATCGACGGCGACGGCGACCTCGATGCCTTCGTGGGCAATAGACTCGGCAACACGCTGTTTTTCCAGAACACCGGCAGCGCAAGCAGCGCCGTCTTTACCGCCGCCGTCACCAATTCCTTCGGCCTGGGCAATGTCGGCTCTTATGCCAGCCCCACCTTTGCCGACATCGATGGCGACGGCGACCTGGATGCCTTCGTGGGCAATTACCCCGGCGACACGCGGTTTTTCGAGAATACCGGCAGCGCGACCAGCGCCGCGTTTACCGCGGCCGTCACCGACCCCTACGGCCTGAGCAATGGTGGGGGCTATGCCGCCCCGACCTTTGCCGACATCGACGGCGACGGCGACCTGGATGCCTTCGTGGGCAATAAAGACGGCAATACGCTGTTGTTCCTGAATGGTACGCCCGCCGGCGTCAGCATCGCGCCATCGGATGGCAACACCGCCGTCACCGAGGGCGGCGCGACCGACACTTATACCGTAGTGCTGAACACCGCGCCCACGGCCGACGTCGTCATTACCCTGGACAACACCAACGACCAGGTCAGCACCGACGTCGCCACCTTGACCTTCACCAGCGCCAACTGGAACACTGCGCAAACCGTCACCGTCACGGCGAATAACGACACGGTGGGCGAGGGCAAGCACCGGGGCGTGATCGGTTACAGCGTCGGCAGTACGGATGGCGCTTACAACAACCTGGCCGTCGCCGGTACGCAAGTCGCCGTCATCGACAACGATTTGCCGACCGGTACGCCGACTTTCAACACTCCGCAAACCAACCCCTTTGGTCTGAGCGATGTCGGTAGTTCTGCCAGCCCCACCCTGGCCGATATCGATGCCGACGGCGACCTGGATGTCTTGGTGGGCAATGACGCCGGCAGCACGCTGTTTTTCCTGAACACCGGCAGCGCCACCAGCGCCGCTTTTACCACGGCCGTCACCAACTCCTTCGGCCTGAGCGATGTCGGCACTATGGCCCGCCCCACCTTTGCCGACCTCGACGGCGACGGCGACCTGGATGCCTGGGTGGGCAATTCCGACGGCAACACGCTGTTGTTCCTGAACACGGGTAGCGCGACCAGCGCCGCCTTTGCCGCGGCTGTTACCGACCCCTACGGCTTGAGCGATGTCGGCGTTTTGGCCCGCCCCGCCTTTGCCGACCTCGACGGCGACGGCGACCTGGAAGCCTTGGTGGGCAATGACGGCGGCGACACGCTGTTTTTCCTGAATGGTACGCCCGTCGGCGTCAGCATCGCGCCATCGGACGGCAACACCGCCGTCACCGAGGGCGGCGCTACCGACACTTATACCGTAGTGTTGGACAGCCAGCCCACGGCCGATGTCGTCATTACCCTGGACAACACCAACGACCAGGTCAGCACCGACGTCGCCACCGTGACCTTCACCACCGCCAACTGGGAAACGCCGCAAACCGTCACCGTCACGGCGAATAACGATACGGTCGGCGAAGGCGCGCACCGGGGCGTGATCGGCTACAGCCTCAGCAGCACGGATGGCGCTTACAACAACCTCGCCGTCGCCAACACGCAAGTCGCCGTCACCGACAACGATTTGCCGACCGGTACGCCGACTTTCAACACTCCGCAAACCAACCCCTTCGGCCTGAGCGATGCCGGCACTATTGCCACGCCTGCTTTGGCCGACATCGACGGCGACGGCGACCTGGACGCCTTGATCGGCAACCTGGAAGGCGACATTCTGTTGTTCCTGAATACCGGCAGCACAAGCAGTGCCGCGTTTGCCGCGGCCGTCACCAACTCCTTTGGCCTGAGCAATGTTGGCTCCAATGCCAGTCCCACTGTTGCCGACATAGACGGCGACGGCGACCTGGATGCCTGGGTGGGCAATAGCGTCGGCAACACGCTGTTGTTCCTGAACACCGGCAGCGCCGGCAGTGCCGCCTTTGCCACCGCCGTCACCGACCCCTTAGGCCTGAGCGATGTTGGCACCACTGCTTGTCCCACCTTGGCCGACATCGACAATGATGGCGACCTGGACGCCTTTGTGGGCAACCGGAATGGCGACATGCTGTTTTTCCAGAACACCGGCAGCGCAAGCAGCGCCGCTTTTGCCGCGGCCGTTAGCAACCCCTTCGGCCTGAGCGATGTCGGTTCTAGCTCCAAACCCACTTTTGCCGACCTCGACGGCGACGGCGACCTGGATGCCTTGGTGGGCAATAAGGGGGGTGACACGCTGTTTTTCCAGAACACCGGTAGCGCAAGCAGCGCCGGTTTTGCCGCGGCCGTCACCGACCCCTTTGGCCTCGGCAATGTCGGCTTGCTTGCCAACCCCGCCTTGGCCGACATCGACGGCGATGGCGACCTGGATGCCTTCGTGGGCAATTTCGCCGGCGACACGCTGTTGTTCCTGAATGAAGCCCCCACCCCCCCGGTCTTTTCCTCCGCCGCTGTCAACGGCATCACCCTGGTCATGACCTACACCGAGGCGACGACGCTGGATGCGAACCACGGCCCCGTCGTTGGCGACTTTACGGTATTGGTGGGCGGCGTTGCCGCGACCGTCACTGCCGTGGCCGTCAATGCCGCGCTGAAGACAGTCACCTTAACCTTGGGCAGTGCCGTCGCCCATGGCGCGGTGGTGACGGTGGCGTATACCGACCCGACCGGCGGCAACGACGCCAATGCCATTCAGGATGCGGCCGGCAACGATGCCGCAACCTTGACGGCAGCGACGGTGACCAATAATACGCCGGCGCCAGCGCCAGCGCCCGGCTCAACACCGACACCAACGCCGGAGCCAACACCAACACCGACACCAACACCGGAGCCGACACCAACGCCAACACCGGCTCCGAGTCCCGCGCCGACACCGGTTACCTCGGAGACCGTCGATGGCATAGTGGTGACCAACACGACTCAAACCACGACCACGACCATCACCGATCCGACCACCGGCACGGAACGCACCGTGACTGCCCAGGTAGTTACCACCACGGTGCCTATCGTTCCCGAAAACCGGCAGGAAGAAAACCAAACCACGCCTCAGGCCGATATTCCGCTGGCTCAGGGCAGTAATGGCGAAACCGTACTGCAAGCCAGCTTGCCGCCCGGCGTCGGTTTGACCTCCGAGGCAGTGACTGGCGGCGAGCATCAAACCTTACGCGAATTATTGATTGCCGCGTCCCAGCCGCGTAGCGATCAAAACGGCTTCTCAGGCATCCTCGGCAACGGTATCGACAGCTATGTGCCCGGCGTGGGTGACCAAAATCAGGTCACCGTGCGCACCATCACCTTTGAAACCACGCCGAACCGTACCGAGACGTTTAACGCGCCGATTATTATCAACGGCGCA
>JAUYMY010000078.1 GCA_030699385.1 Methylobacter sp. | reverse complement strand
TTGTTTAAAGTGGCTATCATGGCAATGACCTGGGGTTGTTGTGCTTCCCTTTAGATAGGGTCAACTTTTTGCATTAAAAAGCCTTTTGCGATATAAAAATTAATTAATGATTTCCGCTTCGGATATAGCGAATGGTGAGATATTATGAAGATGTTATTGCCGTCGGAATTTTCGGAGGTTAGGGCTTACACCCCCAGAACATTCTTGCTATAAAATTGCAATAATTTGCTAATTTCCGCTGCATGTCGTCGGCGAAATCCTCATGCCAAAGCCACCTAGATTTTCGCCTCTAGCACTAGGTTGGTTGGCGTCGTAGCGGCCCGCTTGACTTGGTTGAAACCTGCCTCATTGAGCACTTCAGTGAGCCGTTTTTGTCCTGCCTGGGCGCCTAGGCCAAGGCCGACTTCTTGCGATTTTGACGCCGGCACACAAACCATGGTCGAGAACGAATAATAAATTTGCCCCAATGGATGCAGATTATCTTCCAGACTGTCGCCGGCAAGCGGTTCGACTATCATGAAGGTTCCGCCATCGGCCAAGGTGTTTGCAACATGGCTGGCCGCACCAACCGGATCGCCCATGTCGTGCAGTGCGTCGAATATCGTCACCAGATCGTAGTTCTTGCCCGGATATTCCTTCGCCGTCACCACCTCGAAAATCGTGTTGCTGGCGACGCCGGCGGCACGCGCCCGCTCTCGGGCATGTTCGATCGAGGCTTCATGGAAATCGAAACCGTGGAAGGTCGAATTCGGGAAGGCTTTGGCCATCAAGATCGTTGACGAACCGTGGCCGCAGCCAACGTCGGCGACTTTGGCGCCGGCTTCGAGTTTTTCCCGCACACCGTCGAGCGCTGGCAGCCAGATATCGATCAGATTCATCGCATACATCGGCCGGAAGAAGCGTTCGGTGCCGCAGAACAGGCATGGGCTGTGATCGCGCCAAGGCAGACCCTGGCCGGAACGGAAAACCTGGGTCAACTTGGGTTCGTCGATATAAACCGACATCACCGCCTGAAAGAAGCCTTGCATACAAGCCGGATGGCCTTCCGCGGCAAAAATAACCGCTTGCTCCGGCGTCAGAGAGAATTTTTCGGACGCGGCGTCATAATTAACGTAACCGGCGGCGGCATTGGCGGACAGCCATTCACGCAAATAGCGTTCGTCCATACCGGTGTTGTCGGCGAGTTCCTGGCTGCTAGCCGGACTGATCTCCAATAGTGCGCTGTAGAGATCAAGTTTATCGCCAATATAAGCCATCAACAGACCCAAGGAGCCGGCGACGTCGTTAATCACTTTGCCTTGTAGTTGCTCCAGCTTACCGGCGTCGACCTCGTTCAAATGCAATGTCATGTATTTTCCTGTTGTGGGTGTTGTTTGTTGTCCAGTTCTACTATCAGCTTGATCAAATTAGCCGTAGCTCATGAGTCATCAGAAAAGATTAAGCAGAACTGTACGACTATTTAGTCTTGCTGGTTTTTTGTCTTATTGTTGGCCAGCAAGTTGGGTGGTGGTCCGATGGGATCGAAGTTTTTGAGTAAAGGCACGTCGTCTTTGTTGAGCCACATGACATTCATATCATAAGAGCCTTGCGGTCCCCAGCCACCGAAAAATTGCTTGCCATCCGGCGTGAAGGCCCAGCACATGTCTTCACCAGCGGTATTGATGGTATCGCCCAGATTCAATGGCTCTTGCCACTCGCCCTTCAGATTTTGATAGGAAATCCATTCGTCATGTCCACCGCGCGAGCCAAAATCCGGACGCGTACTGGTAATAATCAGGCTTTTGCCGTCTTTTGACAGTCCTGTCCAGTGTAAATGGTCTCGGTAAGGGGAATTGATCCTTGATCCCAAACTTTGGGGTTTTTGCCAAGTGCCATTTTTCTTTTCGACTTTCCAAATGTCGCTGTCCTGGGTGACGCCCGGTTGCTGGTAGCTGAAGTAAATCAGGCTGTCCGAGGCAATGATAGGGCAATGCTCTTCCCCGGTCGGCGTGTTGAGACGGGGCAGCTCCGGCACGTCGTTCCAATTTCTGGCCGGTTGCCAGACGCCATCGATTTTCTGTGTCACGTAAAGATCGCCGGTAGACAGATTGCCCGGTTCGTAGCGGGTGAAATAAAGAGCATTACCGTCATCCGAGAGACTCGGCTCCAGCTCCCAGGCGGCCGTATTGATATTCGGCCCCACGGTTGGATCGACGCTTGGCCCCAGATGAATCGGGGTTTGCCAAACGCCATTCACTTTGTGAGACATCCAGATGTCGAAGCTGTACGGGTTGCCTTTTGACTCGATGACACCAGGTCGAGTTGAAACGAAAACGACGGTTTTGCCGTCGGCGCTGTAGGTCAGTTCAAATTCCGAGGCAGATGAATTGATCGGCTCGCCCATGCTTTTCGCTAATGGGTGGGGTTTCGCGTTTTCGGTTTCGCCGGCCAGCATGTCCATACCCGGCATCGCGTATGACACGTTCTGGGCTAAAAGCAGTGTCAACGCAGCAAAACAGTGCTTAGGGATAAAGGATTTTGTTTTCATAGTGTGCACAGTTATATTTGGGTTACTTCTAATGTGAATTTTCGAGATTCGTGGGCGCCACGGTTATCAGGCCTTGCGTTTTTCCGTCTCGAACAGTATCGCCTGCATCGGATAACGCATCGGGTTTGAGCCAAATTCTTTTTTAAATGCGTTCGCTAATTCCTTCACGATTTCCTCAGGATCGACGCCGCCCTTATCCCTGATTTCAAAGATCACCGGCGTGTACACCAAGGCTCGCGCAAACGCCGTCACATCGAGAATATCGTATTCGTGGCGTTGCACGGAAATGACGACAGGATCAAAGCCGATCCGAATCAACTGTTCCTTGAGCGGATCGATTTGATGGCAGGAAACCGGGTCAAATAGAAACTGAGGGGGAGCCGACGGAAAGTATTGCTTGAGGACTTCGAAGCTTAAACTCGCGAAAGGATTGTAGCGTTCCGAGTCCCAAACGCGGAATAAGTAACGGCCGTTGGGCTTCAAGGTGCGGTACACCTCGCGGAAGCCCTTTTCTCGGTCAAAAAACATAATGCCGAACTGGCAGACAACGGCATCGAAGGCTTCGTCATTAAACGGCAACGCAGTGGCGTCGGCGTTTTGAAAGGTGATTTGTTCAGAGGGGAGGAACTTTGAGCGGGCGACATCCATCATGGAATCGCTGATGTCAATGGCGGTCAGACGTGCGTCTTTGGCAAGCAAATTCCGCAAGTGACGAGTCACGATACCGGTGCCTGCGGCAATTTCCAGCACATCCATCGGTGCTTGTTCTGCGACGCGTCTTGCGGTATCGGCACCATAATGCTCGAATAGAACCGGACCAAGGTCGCGATCATATGGAATGACAACCTCATCAACATAGCCAGACATAACTGATTTCCCTTGATTAAATCGGAGCGCAAATGCGACCAATAGCCTCACAAACGATTGAGCGCAGCTCGGCAAATAGTAACGTCTTTTGGACGTCATTAAGTTAGAGCATTTATTGTACGGTAATCGGGCAGTGATTAAAATGCATGGCGAATGTCAAATTTAGCATAAGGCTGTTGCAAATATGCATGATCTAAATTGGGATGATCTACGTTATTTCGTTGAAGTCGTCCGCTCAGGAAATGTCACGGAAGCAGGCTTACGGCTTAGTGTTAATCAATCAACCGTGAGTCGGCAAATTGCTCATTTGGAAACTCAATTGGGAAAACCTTGTTTGACCGCACCGCAAAGGGCTGGGTAATCACGCCGGCAGGGGAGAAGATCGTCAGACTGACCCGAGGTATGGCGAGCAAGGTAAACGACATTCATCGAAAAATCGAGAGCTAGACGATAACGACAAGCCCAACGCGCGGGATTATATTGCCAAAGTCGAACATGCATTCGAGACACCATTTTTTGACTTATTACGCCACTATTTAAAACAACAAAACAAAGGCCCAGGCTTCGTTCAGACTGTGTTGGATATGCCGCATCCTAGATGCCCGGAGTATCCACATAGAGTTGACCTGATGCCTCAGTCCAAAATACTTGTTGATACCAATTCCTATCTTAGGCTGGCCAAAACCATCCGCCCCTTGTTATCCATGCCCTTTGGCGATAACAAGCACTGCTTGTACATCCTGCAATTGGGGTGGGTAAGTTTTTGGCCGTTCATGCCTCGCCGATATGAAGCAGTAATTTTTTGATTAAATCGGCATGATAGTAAATCCCATGATTTTGCATGGCCGTCACACATTCCAGAAACGACGGGATCAAGCCTTGTTGCTTTGCCTTGAGCAAGATTCCGAGCGTTCCGGTGACTCGCAAACCTAAATATTCAGCCATGTTGCGGCCAATTTTTTCATCAATTAGCACCCAGTCAGCCTGATATTTTTGAGCCATGTCCAAGGTGTGTTTTTCACCTTTATCCAATTCCAACAATAGACTTGGACGACTGACTGGGGTTGATTCAACGATGGTTAGCCAATTTAACCCGCGTAACGAAGGCACGGCAATAGCGCCACCCACCTCACATTCGTCTACCACTTCATTAACCAAATGAAGATGTCCAAATAATTCAGGTAACAAATTCAGTTGTTGAATGCTGCTTAAGGCAATAATGGGCGTGGTATTGGAAAAAATGATCATAACAAAGCCGTTTCTCTTTGGAAGTCGTCATGACTGTCTTCCAGTAAGCTGGCTCCGGCATCAAAAGCTATCCGCAAAAAAGCAATTCTACCAATACCTAGCCACGTTGCGGCGCTGCCCGATGACAATTTGCCTTCCTTGAACAAGCTGATTGCGGCTTGTTTTTTTAGATATTCGGCAAAGTCTTCTGCATTAAGGTGGATACCCATTAATAATTCGGGTGGACAATCAATGGTTATTGTGCGCTGCATGGAAATTCCTTGGTAATAATCGGTTGTATTTATTTTTACTGCTATTTATTTGACCGCCTATGGGACATTGTCAAAATCCCTAAGTTGGATGTCTAGGGGGACAAATTTGTTGTCATCGGTAGGCATACTGAGTAAATGATCGATAAACGAAGTCGATTGATCGGCTTCAACTACGGCGCAAAATTGATTTTTTCGTCTTGTAACGACCACAGCTTGGTTTGCATAAACACCTTTTGATCTGACCAGATTATAACAGAGCCTTAATTATCCCGTTACTTGCCAAAGATTATCGCTGAGCGTGTCCAATACTTTATCCAGATCGCCATCGAGCATTAAATACAGCCGTTTAGCGCCGCCATCCTGAGCAAAGGCACTGTTGACAAAGTGTTGGTCAATGACGACTTCATGACTCAGTTGTTTGGCAAGACTATCCAGTCATTTGCGTTGGATGGGCGTCCAGTCATGCAGCCTGGAGATTTTTTGCATAGCGTGGGCAACACGCTGATCAAAGGGCAATAAGGCTTCGCCCAAAGCCGCTTGGCGGATATAGCCGACAATGCTGGCGGCGATTTCCTCATGGGTTTGGTTGCGCCAGGCGCTTTGCAGTTTGGCTTCGCTGTAGCCGTGTTCATCCAATAATAGACTCTTTCCTAAATAATTTTTGTAGGCAGAGAGAATACTACCCAAGCGTATCGCGTGGTAACGTTTCGAGCAAATTCCTGAACGCTGGAAACACCGGTTCTCGCCTATCGCATGAACCGGCTTATTCCTACCTACATGCCTACGTAGCCGTATTTAGGAAAGATGTCTAATGTTAAAACCCGCATTTACCAGGTTCAGTTGTGGCACAAAAATTTTCCCGAATTGCTTAATGTCGTGGTGATAGCCAAGACCAACCTGATCAATGGCAAAACCGCAAAAGTATTGTTGTTCAGTGATGATTTGAACCTGAGTTATGACCTGCTGATAACCTATTACTCATTACGTTTCCAGATTGAATTCAACTTCCGCGATGCCAAACAGCACTGGGGGCTGGAGGATTTCATGAACGTCGGGGCCACACAAGTGGGCAATGCCGCCAACTTTTCGATGTTCATGGTCACTTTTTCGCAACTCCTGTTGCCCCAGTTACCGCACCTGAATAGTGAAAGCATATTGGATTTGAAGGGGGGCCTGTGGAACAACCCCCATAAGTGTTCGTTCTGAGCTAAACCTCTTGTCATTTTCAGAAGGCGACTGCATTAGCTGTTGGGACTACTTCTTATTGGTGCGTTCAATGTGTAGAACAGCGTCAAGCATCGCTAATGAATTGCCTGCATCGGATGCGTAGACTGTGCGTGTCCTATGGTCATAGGAAACCATGACGAACGGGTCTGAGGTGCGCCCAGTCTTCCGGGGAGCTTGACGCTTGGAGCGGTAAGCTCTGCATACCTCCCTCTTTTCGGCAAGCTGCTGATTGATTTTCTTCCAGTCAAAGAAATAGTCGGGATACAACCGGCGCATGTCGCGCTTGTCCTGCGGCTCAAGCGTGTAGTTTCGAATACGCATGATGTTGAAATTGCTTCTGTTGATTTTTACCGTGAGATAACAAAAGCCCCTCCTGGTCGTGATGAAGGCGCTGCTTTGCTTGCATTTCATCGTTGTTCGCTCCATGTCAGGAATCGACTTGCACTGCTGCGGCCAAGCCGTAACGGTTTGCCTTGACTCCGGAAACCGTGTCCTCAAAAATCCGTTCGCAACCCGCCTTGCGCAGCGCATCCGTCTGCAAGGCGGTGTCCTGCTACGCCGTCGATACCCGCGCATAGCCGATCAATGCCATTGTTCGCCCTTTTGTCCGTTATTTCGTCCGTCTATCTTATTGTCCGAAAAATCATTTTTGCAAGCCTGTTGTCGGACATTTTCCGGCATTGCCATCTAATGATCGTTTTCCGGACAAAGACACTGCCAATAGTTGGGCAGGCCAGTTCTGAGAAATTCCAATGCCGGGTTAAAAAGACATTTAAAATCAGTCCTATGAACTTGAAGAATATTTAAAACGTTGCTACTTGAAAGTGGCTTCACTCAGAACGAACACTTATGGGGGGTGTTCCAGTGCGCTGGGCAAAGCTGCACTGATCTTGTGGGTGAAAGTCCCACTGTAGAAGGTTAGCTAGACCACTACATAGCGAGTCTTGCGTCTTCGGCGGTAACAATGGAGACGAAGCGTAGACAGCGAAACACTCGAGCCGAAATCAGTAGATGAACGTGATAGCTCCGAAATCCCTTAATTGTGTTGTGCCGATGACGTTGGAAGGTCAGCAGGCCACGGTTTCTAAATGGTCAAACTAGCAAATCCCATTTGGAAACACACACCGGAGTCGAAGGCGTCGGCGAGTTTGTAAAGAACAGTGTGGAACCCAGGAGATCCATTGG
>JAUYMY010000068.1 GCA_030699385.1 Methylobacter sp. | reverse complement strand
TAACTTCTTACGCTCAATTCGTGGGTCTTTCAGCGTTGAAAAATGGTCTAATAAATTGTGGCTCATTGGGGTAATCCTCAAAATCCCAATTGATAGTGATTAGCCCCCTGTTTTTAAAGTGCTTTTAATGCGGTTGCCCTGGGGTTTACAAAGATTTTTTTTAAAATATACCGTGTGCTTTATCCGTGATTATCCGTTTGATCAGTGCCATCCGTGTTCTATTTTATTTTTCGCTGAGTAGTTACGAAAAGTTAGCGCTTTACTTCGAGCCCGTCTGAATCTGTTACAATGTGCGGCTAAATTTAAGGTGTGCCAATACGATTACCGCAAGCGTTTTGGACACTGTGCATTAACACCCTCACAACAAGTTGAAATTCAGTGGATTTAAAACATATAAGAAACTTCTCCATTATCGCGCATATCGATCATGGTAAATCGACGCTGGCAGACCGCTTTATTCAAATCTGCGGCGGTTTAACCGCAAGAGAAATGTCGGCGCAAGTGCTTGATTCAATGGATATTGAAAAAGAGCGTGGCATCACCATTAAGGCGCAAAGTGTGACGCTGGATTTTAAGGCGAAAGACGGCGAGACCTACCAGCTTAATTTTATCGATACGCCCGGCCATGTGGATTTTTCTTACGAAGTTTCCAGGTCGTTAGCCGCTTGCGAAGGCGCGCTGCTGGTGGTCGATGCAGCACAGGGCGTTGAGGCGCAAAGCGTTGCCAACTGCTATACCGCGATAGAGCAGGGACTTGAAGTGGTGCCGGTGCTGAACAAAATCGATTTGCCGTCTGCGGAACCTGAGCGGGTGCAGGCGGAAATTGAAGAAGTGATTGGCATTCCGGCGGACGAGGCACTGATGATCAGCGCCAAAACCGGGCTTGGGGTGCAGGATGTGCTGGAACAGTTGGTGTTGAAAGTGCCGCCGCCTGAAGGCAATACCGAAGGCCCGTTGCAGGCGCTGATTATCGATTCCTGGTTCGACAGCTATCTGGGCGTTGTGTCGCTGGTTAGAATCATGCACGGCAGCATCCGCAAAAAACAAAAAATTACCATCATGTCCACCGGCAAATCGTTTATTGCCGATAAGGTCGGGGTTTTTACGCCCAAACGTCTGGAAAAGGACATTTTAAACACCGGCGAAGTGGGCTATGTCGTGGCCGGTATTAAAGACATTTTCGGCGCGCCGGTCGGCGACACTATTACCTGGACAGACAATCCGGCCAGCGAACAACTGACTGGATTTCAAAAGGTGCAGCCGCGTGTGTTTGCGGGCTTATATCCCGTCAGTTCCGACCATTATGAGGATTTACGCGAGGCGCTGAAAAAGTTAAATTTGAATGATGCATCCTTGCACTTTGAGCCGGAAACATCGCAGGCTCTGGGTTTCGGTTTCCGCTGCGGCTTCCTCGGCATGTTGCACATGGAAATTGTGCAGGAGCGCCTGGAACGCGAATACGATGTTGACCTGATCACTACCGCGCCGACGGTCATCTACGAGGTCATTACCCATAACGATCAGATTTTGATGATTGACAATCCGGCCAAATTGCCGGACATGGGTACCATCAAGGAAATCAGGGAGCCGATTATTCGCGCCAATATTCTGGTGCCGGAGGCTTATCTGGGCGGCGTCATCACCTTGTGCATCGAAAAGCGCGGCGTGCAAAAAGATATGCAGTACGCCGGCAGACAGGTATCGCTGCATTATGAAATGCCGCTGAGTGAGGTGGTGCTGGATTTCTTCGACCGCTTAAAGTCGGTCAGTCGGGGTTTTGCTTCCTTTGATTATGAATTTTTGCGCTTTCAACCGGCTGAACTGGTCAAGCTCGATGTATTGATTAATGCCGAAAAAGTCGATGCGCTATCCATCATTGTGCATAAGGATTTAAGCAACAACCGGGGCCGTGATCTGGTTGAAAAAATGAAGGATTTAATCCCAAGGCAAATGTACGAAGTTGCGATACAAGCGGCCATCGGCTCCAAAGTCATCGCCCGCTCCACCGTTAAAGCGATGCGCAAAAACGTGATTGCCAAATGTTACGGCGGCGATATTAGCCGTAAGAAAAAACTGCTGGAAAAACAAAAAGCCGGCAAGAAACGCATGAAACAGGTCGGCAATATCGAGATTCCTCAAGAAGCCTTTTTGGCGGTTTTGCAGCTTAATAAAGAATAAAGTAGGTAAAAGGTTCAAGGCGATAGAGTTTTTTACCTTTTACCTTTTACCTTTTACCTTGAACCTTCCGCCTTTCACCTTGAACCTTTTTACTTGAAATACACAACATGGACTACGATTTTTCTTTTTTTCTTGCCGTTGCTACGCTGATTACCGGCGTGGTTTGGGGCGGATATTTGTTGCTGCTCAAATCACGCGGGGAAGTTTTCAGCGAAGACAACGAACCGGTGCTGGTCGAGTATGCGCGTTCTTTTTTTCCGGTGGTGCTGGTTGTGTTGGTGTTGCGTTCATTTATCGCCGAGCCTTTTCGCATTCCGTCAGCATCGATGATGCCGACTTTGCTGATAGGCGATTTTATTCTGGTGAATAAATTCACTTACGGCGTAAGGGTGCCGGTTTTCAATACAAAAATCATTGAATTGAATGAACCCAAACGCGGCGACATTGTGGTTTTTCGCTATCCTAGAGATCCATCAGTTGATTACATTAAACGGATCATCGGCTTACCGGGCGACAAGGTTGGCTATTACAACAAAAAACTGACCATTAATGGAACTCCGGCCAATCAGGTTTCGTTAGGGCGCTATCAGGGCGTAGGTCAAGGTGAAGATATGACCGGGAATGAGCACTTGCTGGAAGATTTGCTGGGCGTTGAACACAGCATTCTGGTCAGAAACGGCGCCAGCTCTGCCGAAGGTGTTTATACCGTTCCGCAAGGCCATTATTTTGTCATGGGCGACAATCGCGACAACAGTAACGATAGCCGTTACTGGGGTACGGTTCCCGAAGAAAATTTGGTGGGACAAGCTTTCTTTATCTGGATGAGTTGGGATTGGCAGCATAAAGGCATAGGCTTTGACCGTATCGGCACTGTGTTGAAATAAGCTGAACTATACTTAAGCGGTAACTACTCAGTGAAAAAAGCAATAGAACACGGATGGCACTGGTTAGACGGATAATGACTGATTTAAAAAATCTGTGTAATCCGAGTTCTATTTAATTATTTTTAGTATTGACGAGCAGTTACCTTAATCCGTAACTACTCAGCCGAAAAAGAAATAGAACACGGACATCACAGTTCAGACGGATTTACACGGATTTTTAAAATAGACTGGTGCTTTTAATCAGTGATTATCCGTTTTACTTGTGCCCCAGAGGGTATCAGTGCTATCCGTCGACTGCAGGGACGCAGGAGGTAGAGCAATGCAGGAGCAATTGCCGAGTTCCATTTAGGTATTTTTAACAACCTCTGAGCAGTTACCTTAATCCTTTAATTAATCATCTGGAAAAAAAATGAATTTATCACCCAATCGTCAGCAAGGTTTGACCCTAATTTCTATTCTTCTTATTCTCGGCTTAATCGGCTTTTTTGTGTTATTGACACTGAAAGTGGTGCCGATTTATCTGGATCACGGCAAGGTACAAAGCGCGTTGGCGGCGTTGGAAGAAACGCCTAATCTTGCCAGCAAAGGCGAATTTGAAATCAGGGACAGCCTGAACAAACGTTTCAGTATCAATTATGTCTACGACGTTACCCAAGATGACATCAAGATTACTAAACGCGGCAATTATGTCAAAGTGGAAATTGAGTATGAAACCGTGGTGAAACTGGCTGGAAACTTGAGTTTATTGGCTGAATTTCACGATGTGATTGAGGTCGGTCAGGAGTGATAAAAAAGCCTGAAGAATTAGCTAAAAAGCTGGGGATTACATTCACGAATCCCCAGCTTTTTGTTAACGCATTAACTCATCGGAGCGCAAGTTCAAATAATAATGAACGGCTGGAATTTTTGGGCGACTCCATTTTGGGTTTTGTCATTGCCCAAAAGTTATATCAGTTGTTTCCCGAAGCCAGTGAAGGCGTGTTGAGCCGGTTACGGGCAAGCCTGGTTAACCAGAGTTCGCTGGCTGAATTAGCCAGAAAACATAAGCTGGGCGATTATTTGCTGCTCGGTTCGGGGGAGCTAAAAAGCGGCGGCTTTCGTCGTGATTCTATCCTGTCCGATGCGCTGGAAGCTATTATCGGCGCACTGTACAACGATCAGGGCATAACCGTCTGTCAGCCGTGGATTTTGCAGTTATTCGAGGAAAAACTGGCTGATTTGTCGATGAATAATTGGCAAAAAGACCCAAAGACTCAATTGCAGGAACTGATGCAATCGAGAAAAATGGAGTTGCCGGAATACACCTTGATGACCATGTCCGGCCTAGCTCACGAGCAGACCTTTAGAGTCAAATGCACCACGCCATTGCTGGCAGAATCTTGTGTCGGCACCGGCAATTCCAGAAAGAAAGCCGAGCAATCGGCAGCAGAGCTTATGCTCGAATTATTAACCAAGGACACTAAATGAATTGTGGTTTCGTCGCCCTGATTGGGCGCCCCAATGTCGGCAAATCGACATTGATGAATCATTTGCTGAAGCAGAAAATCAGCATCACCTCACGCAAACCCCAAACCACGCGGCACCGTATTCTGGGCATCAACACCACCGATGCCGGGCAGGCCATTTATATGGATACGCCGGGTATGCACAACAGCGAAAAGCGTGCGCTGAACCGGTATTTAAACCGCACGGCGGAAACCACCTTACTGGGCGTTGATGTCATTGTCTGGCTGATTGACGGCTTGTCCTGGCATGAATACGATGAAGAAATCTTCAAAAAACTGGAACAAGCCGGTTTGCCGGTCATTTTGGCTGCCAACAAGGTCGACAAGGTCGCCGACAAAGAAGCGATTTTGACCTTTTTTAATGAAGCGCAGCACCGTTTTCCGTTCCAGCATTTAGTGCCGATTTCGGCGTTGAAACGGACGAATCTCGATCAGCTGGAAAGCTTGATTATGGCCTTGTTGCCGGAACGGGATTTGATTTATCCCGAAGATCAGGTCACCGATCGCTCGGAACGCTTTCTAGCCGCCGAAATTGTCAGGGAAAAACTGACCCGGCGTTTGGGCGATGAGCTGCCTTATGCGTTGACGGTGGAGATTGAACGCTATGAAGAAAAGCCCAACATCACCAAAATCTACGCGATTATCTGGGTGGAACGCTTGACCCAAAAGAACATCGTCATCGGCAAAGACGGCGATATGCTGAAAAAAGTCGGCACCGATGCCCGGGTGGATATAGAAAAACTGCTCGGACAAAAAGTGTATTTACAGCTGTGGGTCAAAGTTAAAAAAGGCTGGTCGGACAGCGAACGCGCCTTGCAAAGCCTGGGCTTTAATGACTGAAACGGCGGTTTATTTGCAACCCGCGTTTATTTTGCAGCAGCAGAAATACCGGGAAACCAGTCTGATTATTGATGCGCTAACCTGCGATTTCGGCCGGATTTCATTGCTCGCCAAAGGCGTGAGAACAGCCAAATCCAAAACCGCCGGACTGCTGCAACCATTTATCCCTTTAAGCCTTTCTTTTGTCGGTTCGTATGAGTTAAAAACGCTGACCGCCGTTGAACGCTGCGGCATACACACCTTCCTGCAGCCGTTTAGCGGACTACAGGGCATGGCGCTGTATTGCGGTTTTTACATCAACGAACTGGTCGCTTGTTTTTTGCACAAATACGACCCGCATTCCGAGGTGTTCGAGGCTTACCAAGCCTGTTTAGCCAGTTTGGCCGAAGGCGCCGGCACCGAAGCGGCGTTACGGCTGTTTGAACTAAAGCTAATAGAAGCATCAGGTTATGCCTTGCAGCTGGAATATGACAACCATGACCAGCCGATTGAGCCGTTAAAAAAATACCGCTTTGAGGCAGGCCAAGGCCCGGTTGCAGCAGAAAATGGCGCGTTTTCGGGAAAAACCTTGCAGGCACTCAATGCTAAAGAGCTGACCGATGCGCAGGTTCTGGGCGAAGCAAAAATACTGATGCGCAAGGTTATTGATGTTCATTTGCAGGGCAAACCGCTTAAAAGTAGGGCGGTTATCCAGAAGATCATAGCGGCAACGCCAACAGTCACACATCATCAAATAAACTAAACCATGAACAAAACCAATATCCTATTAGGCGTTAATATCGACCATGTCGCCACTTTGAGGCAGGCCAGAGGCACGCTGTATCCCGAACCGGTTCAGGCCGCCTTGGTGGCCGAACAGGCCGGTGCCGACGGCATCACCGCGCATTTGCGCGAAGACCGTCGGCATATTCAGGATAGAGACATTTATTTATTAAAAGACATGCTGCACACCCGGCTGAATCTGGAAATGGCGGTCACCGATGAGATGCTCGGTATTGCCGTTAAAGTGCGTCCGTTCGCCTGCTGTCTGGTGCCGGAAAAACGCGCAGAACTGACTACAGAAGGCGGGCTTGATGTTGCCGGCAACCTGCACCGTCTGCAATGGGCTTGCGATAATTTGGCCAATGCAGGCATCGAAGTGTCGCTGTTTATCGATCCTGACGAAGTGCAGATTGATGCCGCGATAAAAGCCGGCGCGCCGGTAATCGAATTGCACACCGGCTGTTATGCCGAGGCCGACACGCCGTTACGGCAGGCGGAAGAACTGGCGCGCATCAAGCAGGCCGCGCTGTACGCGCGCAGTGCCGGACTGCAAGTGAACGCCGGTCATGGCTTGAATTTTTATAATGTCGAAGCGATCTGTGCCATCGCGCAAATCACCGAGCTGAACATTGGCCATTCAATTATCGCGCAGGCGCTGTTTTCGGGGCTGGCGCAAACGGTCAGTGATTTAAAACAGCTGATGCGCGCGGCCCGATTGCAGCAAAGCATTTGATCTGAGTCAACTGTGGCGCTGACATTTTACCAATTGACCTCGGCTGGCGATAGAGAGGTTAATCAGGACTTTATGGCGCATAAACTCAGCGACAATTATGCGCTGTTCGTTGTTGCCGACGGTTTGGGCGGGCATCATGGCGGGGAAAAGGCTTCGCGCTTTTTCTGTCAGGGCTTGCTAAAAAACACCGACCTTTACACCAAGCAATTGACGCAAAACCCGTTAGCGCAAAATCCTGTAGCGGTTTTTTCGGCGTGGATGACGGCGGCGGTTAATGAAATGGCGGTTCTGTTCGCCAGCGACCGCGCAGGCCATGAGGCGCACACCACTTGCGCTATCCTTTATTTGGATGAGCAGCGGGTGTTGACCGCGCATTGCGGAGATTCGCGGGTGTACAGGCTTAATCCACAACAGATTAGGTGGCGAACGCCAGACCATTCGGTTCCGCAAGAATTACTGGATGCGGGCAAAATTAGCGAACAAGAAATGGCGCAGCATCCCGAACAGAACCAATTAACGCGCACTATCAATATCCTGAAAGCGGCTGAAATGGAGATAAAACAATATCCGAGGATGGAAAAAGGCGAGACTTTTGTGCTGTGCAGCGACGGTTTTTGGGAATACGTCAAACAGACAGAATTTGTGCATTTGGCCCAGCCCGGCAGCGGCAAGAAAGAGCTGGCTAAACTGGCGCAGTTAGCGATATTTCGCGCTCACGGAAAAAGCGACAATGTCACCGTGCAATGGATAAGGAAAGATTGAAAAATGACGCATAGCCGGGAACGCCGAGCCCCAGCTCGGCAGTGTTGATACTCGCCAAGCTGGGGCTTGGCGTTCCCAGTACAGCGCCTTATACCGCAAAACCGTGTTTTTGCATCCGATAAAGCAGGGTGTCACGGGAAATGCCCAGCAATTTCGCGGACTTGCTGCGATTGCCTTTGGTACGGTCTAACGCTTGAGTTATTAAATTGGCTTCCACCGTATCCAATTCGACACCGGCTTCAGGCAAGGTAAAGGCATCTAGCAGCGGTTTATTGCTGGCATGTCTGGCGGCAATAAATTCGTATGGCAGATTGTCCGGTTCGATGACGCTGCCTGCCAATAAAATACTGAGCCGCTCGCATAAATTACGCAATTCACGGATATTGCCCGGCCAAGCGTAGACTTTCATGACTTTTAATGCTTGTTTGCTGAATTTAGGTGCTGTTAGCTTATAGGCAGATTCAAACAAACTTAGGAAATGATTGACTAACGATTCAATGTCTTCGGTGCGTTCAGCCAGTGGCGGCAATTCTAAGGGCACCACATTCAAGCGAAAATACAAATCTGATCTGAACTCGCCGGCCTCAATTTGCTTGCCCAGGTCGGCATTGGTTGCGGAAATAACGCGAACATCGACTTTGTACGGCTTGATTTCGCCAACGGCAAAACACTCGCCCGACTCCAGAAAACGTAACAATTTGGCCTGAATCGACAGCGGCAAGGAATTGATTTCGTCAAGAAACAGGGTGCCGCCATTGGCCGCTTGAAACAGGCCTTGTTTGTCGGCTGTCGCGCCGGTAAAAGAGCCTTTTTTATGACCGAATAATTCCGATTCGATCAGGCTTTCAGGCAGCGCCGCACAATTTAAAGCAATAAACGCTTTGTCAGCGCGCGCGCTCGCCTGTTGAATGGCGGTTGCGAGCACTTCCTTACCGGTGCCGGTTTCGCCTTTAAGCAATACAGTGACGTCAGTAGCAGCAACGATTCTAGCGCTACGAATTAATGAATCTAATGCAGGAGATTGACCGATAATCGCTCGAAAATGATCCATAGAAGCCTCTTAGTGTAGTGCGGTATGTGAAGTAATCGCCATGGGGTTTAACCAGGGCAGGGCAGCCAGCAAAGCCAGGATGATCATAAACAGGCCGATAATCTGTTTGAACCGCTGCATTCTGGACAGCCTCGTTAGCAAGCCGGTCATTATACCGACTCCCATCACGGCGGGTAAAGTTCCCATGCCGAAAAACAGCATGGTCAGTGCGCTTTTTTGAATATCACCTGCGGTTGCCGCCAGCGCCAACGCCGAATAGATCAAGCCGCACGGCAACCAGCCCCAAATCATGCCGAAAAAATAAGCCTGTAGCGGATTTTTTACCGGAATCAGTTTGCGGCCAAAAGGTTCGATGATTTTCCAAAGACGCAGGCCGACTTTTTCAATGTAGGCAAAACGTGGGAACCAGCCGCCTATGTAAAGTCCGGCACCGGTCATGATGACGGCGGACAGCACTTGCAGCAGCCGGTGTCCGCTGATGTCGCCGATGGACAGGGTAAGCAAGCTTCCAATGCCTCCCGCCAGTCCCCCTGCGATGGTGTAACTGCTAATGCGGCCGATGTTATAGCTGAATACGAAAGGCAGCAGGCGTTTTTTTTCGTTGCGTATTTCCGGTTTCAGGCTAAGGGTCAAGGTGCCGATAATGGAGCCGCACATGCCGATGCAATGCAGGCTGCTGAACAGACCCATGGCAAAGGCGACCAGATAGGAGCTGGTAAAGGCTAGATCAAATTCCATAGTCGCTGGGCAATATTCAAATAAGGTGCAAGGTTAGCCCGTTGAGCTATAAAGAGGGCTGAAACTGAGTAAGAATCTGCTCCTGGATTTTTTCGGCCATGGCTTTGCGGTTTTCGGCATCGCGGATAGGCCGGCCGACGACGATGTAATCGGCGCCATTTTGGAAGGCCATTTCGACGCTGACCACGCGTTTTTGGTCGTCTTCTTCGCGGTTATCGACCGGCCTGATGCCCGGCGTGATGACCAACAATTTATGGTCGAGTTCTTGGCGCAGCATTTCGACTTCAAGCCCGGATGACACAATACCGTCGCAGCCGATTTGCAAGGCGCGTTTGGCGCGGGATAATACCAATTCGCGCACATCGCACTTGAAGCCCAAATCGTCCAAATCGCCGCGGTCCAGACTGGTCAACGCAGTGACGGCTAATACTTTAAGCTCGCCTTTTTCCTTGGCGGCGGCCTCCATAATCGCATCATTGCCGTGGATAGTGGCAAGATCGACGCCTTTGCTGCTCAGGGCTTTAATGGCGCGGCCCACGGTGGCGGGGACATCGAAAAACTTTAGATCGACGAAGACTTTTTTATCGCGCTGCTTTAGCCATTCGATAAAACCGAAATAATCGCCCGACATGAACAATTCCATGCCGACTTTGTAGAAAATCACCGAATCGCCAAGTTCTTCCACTAAAGCCTGGGCTTCGGGGATGCTGGGCACATCGAGCGCCATAATCAGGCGTTCGCGGACGGGAATGGGTTTGCTTGAGATAAACATAGGCTTCAGGTTTAAGGTGAAAAGGCAAAATAACTATTCAGTGAAAAAAGAAATAGAACACGGATAACACTGATGAAACAGATAGTCACTGATTAAAAGCACAATATTAAGTTTAAAAAACCGTGTAAATCCGTCTTATCTGTGCCATCCGTGTTCAATGTTAATTGTTATTCTGTTAGCAGGTCTTGTTCGTCCCAGGCTTGTATGCCGCCTTCCATATCGTAAACCCTGGTAAATCCAGCGGATAGTAAAGCCTCGTGCGCTTTTGCCGAGCGTCCGCCGCTACGGCATTGGGTAATAATTGGGCTGTTTTTATAGCGCTCAAGTTCTGCCAACCGGTCATTTAATTGCGCCAGCGGAATATGAATCGCACCAGGAATATGGTGTTGATTCCATTCGTCATCTTCACGCACATCGACAATAACTGCGGTCTTGCTGCTGTGCATGGCAGCCGCTTCTTTAGGCGAGACGAGGTCGTTTGTGGCCAAAGCAACAGGACTGGTCATTAACAAAAACACGCCCACTCGGCAATAGCTTGAAAATAGTTTCATTTGTACATTCTCCAGTGATAAGTTCGCATATATTACCGGAACTTGATTTAACGGTGAATGTTAAAATTCGCCGCCCTCACAATCGTCCCCCACTATGCACTCAACATTAATACAAATGACCTTGATAATGGCCTGCGGCACTGGCTGGCGTTTACTAAAACCAGCAGGTTTGTCGGCCGAGCAAACGCGGCCGGTGTTGACCACAGTGGTCTATTATTTGCTGCTGCCGGCTATGGTTTTGGAAGTATTATGGTCGGCCGATATAGGCTGGCATTCGTTTCAGTACACTTTGCTCGGTGTGGGTAGTATTGTTTTGGCTATGCTCTGTATCTGGACAGTCGGCGCGGTGTTCAAGTTTGAACGGCGGCGTTTGGGCGCGGTGATACTGGCGGCGGCATTTCCCAATGTGACTTATCTGGGCTTGCCGGTTTTGGAACAAACCTTTGGTAGTTGGGCGCGGTCGGTGGTCATACAAATGGATTTATTTGCCACTACGCCCTTATTGTTTACTGTCGGCGTCATCGTTGCGCGGCACTATGGCGAGGACGGCGCTGATAAGTCCAAACCGCTATGGCTGTTTTTCAATGCGCCGCCGTTTTGGGCGGCGGCGCTTGCCGTTATTCTGAATGTTAATGGCGTGATGGCGCCGGATTGGCTTTTGGGCGTGTTGCAAAAACTATCCGCCGCCGTGGTGCCGTTAATGTTGTTTTCTTTGGGCTTGGCGCTCAGCTGGCAGGCAGTCACCGTCCGCAACATCCCTTACGTTATCCCCGTTATCGTGATCAAAATGGCGCTGGTGCCGTTGTTTGCCATGTTCTTGGTCGGATTTTTACCGATAACAGGCGAATACAGTGCGGCGGCGGTGCTCGATTTAGCCATGCCGAGCATGGTGCTGGGTCTGGTTTTTTGCGACCGTTATCGGCTCGATAGCGCGTTGTACGCCATGTCGGTCACGGTTACCACCGCAATCAGCCTGATTACCTTGCCGTTTTGGCACAGCGTGCTGGTCAACGGTGAGTTGTATTAACGACAGGTTATAAGTTGTGGGAGCGGCCACCTGGCCGCGAATAGCGCGCGATTGTTCGCGGCCAGTGA
>JAUYMY010000066.1 GCA_030699385.1 Methylobacter sp. | reverse complement strand
TGTTCGACGGCTTATCGCTGAAGCTGGACTCAATGAGGATTTTGATAGGGTTTGCCCCAAACCTGGCAAACCCACGAAAAATTCGCTGGTAGCCGTATTGCTTCGCATGGTGGCTTGATGATTTTTTAGGAAACTTCAGATTCTCAACTCGGTAAGACACAATCTTATAGCAGCAATCGAATAGGAATAAGTGTTAGCACTGATTGTCTTATTCGCTCACGTCTTATATCGTTTCATCAGGGAATACCCATCAGAAAGGCGTTCACTGTACGAAGACGCTTTTGCAAAACTTAATCGGTACCTAGCAATACGTTGCGCCTCTGACTCATATTAAGTACAGGATTTTATTATGCATTTTATTGCGATTGCACTGTCTATTATCTTTTTTACCTTATCGGCGTTTATTACGATTAAGGCCTTGGAGCTGCCGGCTCAAGAATCGCCGGCGCAACACGCGCTAAGTCCTGAATTAAACCCGCTCATACAAAAATTAGCCGACGATCAGGATGCCCACGAGGCCATTGTGACAGACTTGCAAGGAAAAATTGCCCAACTTGAGGACAAGCTTAAAACACAAGAACATCTGGTTGAGCGCGTTAAAAGCCCAGAACCTGAAAACGTGCCGCGAACCCTGGCTGTCATTAGCGGCTGGAACTTTCGCCCCGGTAAAATCGGCGTCAATGACGCGGCCTTATTGACACTGAACAATGTTCTCGGCGAACTGGTCGCCGCTCCAGACAGCCGCGTCATTATAGAAGGCCATACCGACAACATACCGACCGGTAAGCTCTACATCGACAATATGAATTTGTCCATACGCCGGGCAAAAGCCATTGCGGAGATATTTCTTGCTCAGGGCATCCCGTCCGAGCGCATATCGGTCATCGGCTATGGTGAGGCCCGGCCGATAGACAGCAACGACACTGAAGAGGGGCGGGCAAAAAACCGCCGGGTCGAAGTAAAACTGGTCGCTAAACAAGGAAAGCCCGAATGAGCATGTACACAAAGCACTTTAACCTCAACTTACTGCCGTTTGAGAATGTACCCGACCCGCTGTTTTTTTATGACCATGGCGACCATGCCCTGATACGCAAACAAATAGCCGAGTCTTTGCAGAGCGGTCGCGGCTTAATGGTTGTGATCGGGCCGATTGGTTCCGGCAAGACCACGCTCAGCCAGATGCTGAAATTTGATTTTCCTGACAGCATCAAAGTAATCTGGATGGGCGAACCGCCGGCAAACAGCAGCAACTTGTATCTATTTCTTGCTCAAGAACTCGGCCTGCAGCCGTCATCGATGGAGAAAACCTTTATTTTGAGGGACATCAAAAATGCGCTGTTGACGCTCCATGCTGACGGTAAAAAATGTTTGGTCATCATGGACGAATCGCATTTGATGTCGGACGATGTGATTAACGGCATCCGCTTGCTGAATAACCTTGAAGAAGGCGCTAGCAAACTGATACAGATGCTGCTGCTCGGTCAGGAAGAATTGATGGAAACCATTAACAGGCCGGAAATGGAGGCATTTAAACAGCGCATCGCCACTCTCGAAATTCTGGGCAAGATGGATACCGATACCTTGCGCCGCTATGTCTCGCATCGTATTCAAGTGGCTGGCGGCAATCCGGCGCTGATTTCAGAGACGGGCTGGGAGGCGCTGAGCATTGCCTTTAGTGCCGGAGGAACACCGCGCACCATCAACACCTTGTGCGACAGGTCATTTAGCGTTGCTTTTGAGCGGGAAAAACCAGCGGTTGACGCGCGGGATGTTTATGAAGCAACGCAAAGAATGGGTTTAGTAACAGATGTTTTCCATTACATTTGCTTGCTCAATACCCGAGAAAGAGAAAGTCTGGCAGAGCCAACAGCGCCAACAGATAACACTGTTCCCGTTATGTCCGGCATAAAAATGGACGTAAGCGATTTGCCCACTGCCCAGCAAACAGGCTTAAAAACGCCGGCAATATTATTGTTACTATCAATCGCCGCATTCACCTTAAGCGTTTTATTCTTTTGTCATCGCGCGCCCGATTCTAGCGGGCTTTTGGGTTGTTTTGTGGATTTATTGAGTACGACCAACCGCCGTTCGTAGGAAAATATTTCATTCACCACGAAGAATCAAACTTCCTGTTCACCGAGGTAAATAGTTTTTTAGCTTGAGTCAGCGTATCTGTAGCAACAAAACGGCAGCCGAAGAGTTACAAATAAAGTAAAATGGCCGGTTTTTAAGATTTTAACGCTTAACATTAAGCAGACAGCCAAGGACCCTCATGAAAAATTATAAAATCGCAGTGCTGGCCGGTGACGGCATCGGCCCTGAAATTACCCGGGAAGCTATTAAGGTTCTTAAACTGATTGAACAGCGTAACGATGTGACTTTCGAGCTAATGCCCGCCGCTTTTGGCGCCTGCGCTTATTTTGAATTCGGCGATGCCTTTCCGCAATCGACCATCGACATTTGCGACCAGGCCGATGCCATCCTTAAAGGCCCGATTGGCCTGAGCCATGAACAATCCAAAACCATTCCGATTGACAAGCAACCCGAGCGCGGCGCGTTGTTGCCGATGCGTCGACGTTACAACACCTACGCCAATTTCCGCCCGGTTTTTTTGCCTAAAGCGCTGGCGCATTTTTCGCCGCTAAAGCCTGAAATCATTGGTGAAGGCATCGATATTATTATGGTGCGCGAACTGGTCGGCGGCCTGTATTTCGGCAACAAGGAAACCGGCGTTAACGAGCAGGGTTTGCGTTATGTCAAAGAAACGCTGGAATATGACGAACATCAAATTAAGCAAATTCTGTTGCAGGCGTTCAAGCTGGCGCAAAAACGTAAGAAAGTGCTGCACAATATTCACAAAAGCAACGTGCTGAAATCCAGCGTGTTGTGGAACGAAATTCTCGACGAAGTGGCCAAAGACTATCCCGACGTGGAAGTGATTCATCAGTTAGTCGATTCGGCGGCAACCAATTTATGCCTGAAACCGACTCAGTTCGATGTGATGGTGATGGAAAACATGTTCGGCGACATTCTCAGCGATCAAGGCGGCGGCATTTTGGGTTCGCTCGGACTGATGCCTTCTGCGTGTCTGGGCGATGAAAAAGCCTATTACGAGCCGTCGCACGGTTCAGCGCCGGATATTGCCGGGAAAAATATCGCTAATCCGTATTCGATGATAGGTTCGGTGGCGATGATGTTGGAAAACAGTTTCGACATGGCCGAAGAAGCCAAAAATGTTTGGGCCGCCATGCAAGGCGTGTTTGGCGATGGTTACTCAACCGCCGATTTGTCCAAGCCGGGCAGTGGCGTCACCATGATCAGCACCGAGCAATTCGGCGACAAGGTTGTGGAAAAACTGAGTCAAATGCCTAAAGTTTGACCTATTCGACGGCAAACTAAAAAAGATTCATCACGAAGCTTGATCAATGACGGAATATTAAAGTCCGAAACGCCTAAAGGGCCGGTATCGCTGCATTTTGGCAGCGAGTCGGTTGAGTTTTTTGTTTCCGAGGTTGTTTACAGAAAATTAGAGTTTGGCTATCAATAAGGGAAACCGATGGATTTTTGTCTTCGGTTTCTCAAGCAAAATTTTTACCACCCTATGATACAATTTTGCTGTGTGCATATATGATGGCAGTCTTACATGACGATTAGGGTGGTAGTCGATACTAATGTTCTGGTTGCCGGATTAATTGGTGGTAAGGGTCAAAATCGGGAAGTTCTCCGCCGTTGTCTTCAAGGTGACTTACAACCGTTTGTCGGCAATGCGCTCTATCTTGAATACCAGGACTTGTTGAGCCGGGAGAATATACAGGCGCTTTGTAAACAAACTTCCGTATCCCTGATGGAGTTTCTGGATGGTTTCGCAGCGGTCTGCACAGCTATTGATGCGCGCTATCTGTGGCGTCCCAATTTGAAAGACGAAGCAGATAATCATTTGGTGGAACTGGCAATCGCAGCTCGTGCCGCCTATATCATTACCAACAACGTGTCTGACTTTGCTCATGCGGAACTTAAGCGCTTGGGTTATGAAGTCATTACACCGGAACAGATATTGAGGTTATTAAGATCATGACAACTTTATCCATCCGATTACCCGACGATATGGCGGAAAGGCTCAAGAACATTGCCAAAGTACGCGGCATTAGTTTGAACAAGCTGATGTTTGAGTTATCCATACAAGCCTTGGCGGAAGAGGAGGCCAAGCAGCGCTTTCTGGCTGCCCAATTGCGTGGTAACCCCAAGCGGGCGGAGCAATTGTTGGATGAGCTGGATGCGTTGGGGCTTTAGGAATCAAGACGACATAATAACTGGCGGTGCCGAGTAAGCTTGGCGAATATGTTAAAGTATGCGTTATGATTGCAAACGAACTATCACGAACCGGGGCATTGTTCATGACAACCGAAGCATTTACCGTCAACGCCGAAGCAGAACTCGTACATCAACTGGATCATTTGGCCGATTCGCTGGCTAGATCGCGTAACGATGTCGTCAACCAGGCGCTCAAAGAGTATCTGGAACAGCATGTCTGGCAGATCGAAAAAATTACCCAAGGCATAGCCGCCGCGGATCGCGGCGAATTAATCGACCATGACGATGTCATGAGCGAAATGGAAGATTTAATTGAACGTAAAGCCAAAGGCAAGGCGTGAAAATAGTATGGACTGAACCCGCGCGTCAGGATTTGCGAGAGATATTCGAATATATCGCCGAAGAAAATCCTAATGCTGCTCGCGCATTGCTTGCTGAAATTAGAAAACGGGCAGGCTCTCTTGAAAATAATCCGGAATTGGGGCGCCTTGGTCGAGTGGAAGGCTCGCGCGAGTTGGTGCTTACCGGAACTCAGTATATCCTACCGTATCGCGTTAAAGAACAATGGATTCAAATCTTGGCTGTTTTTCATTCAGCTAGAAAGTGGCCGGAGAGATTTTAATATCTACAGGAGTAGGTTTCGCAACAGCTTTTCGTTGCCAAACGCTTTAGCATTTGGTAATGGAAAATAGAAACCCGTCGCCATATCGAAACATCGTAATGTTGGGCATAAAAAGCGGCTCTTCCCGACTTCGTGGGGTAGCCACTAGATGTAGTATGTGGGCGTATGACGCACATAGATTGTTACTCGTTGATTTTAGTGTATTTATCCCTATCGACGTATAAATCATAACGCACTATATGTAGTATGCACCCCACGAAGTCGGGAAGAACCTAAAAAGCATGCCTAACCTACAGGACTTTCATAAATGGGTGAGGTGGGCTTTTGACTATAAAAGTAATTATATATGTTTCAATGAAACAATACCTTAAATAGACATAATCCTACAGTTTCTTGACCATAATAAAAACTGTCTGTAAATATTTTTATATCATAATAATGCCCGCCGCTAGAAACAACTAATTCATCAAGCATAACAACGGAAATAATCCATAATGATTGTCTTTACTCTTCGAGAACTTAAATGCGCTTGGCGACAAGCAGCCGCAGTCTTTGAAACAGCTGATACCAAAACCAAAACGAACGCACATCGTTTATTGTTATTTTATGCAGTAGAAACTGGTTTAAAAGCAGTTTTACTTCAACGCCGAGCTAAACAAGATTCAGAGGATTTGGAAAATTTCTTTAAAGATTCTGATGGTAAGAAAAAATCTGGGCATGATTTAAATAATCTGATGGATCATTTAAAAGTCGGCGCATCGCTGCGTCTGGATAACAGCATCAATTTAGATGTTCTAAGAGTACCTATACCGCAAAGACAACGTACTGCATGTTGCGGAGAGTTAAATCAGATTTGGCGTTACGGTGCAAAAGCAAAAACACCTAATGATGAGATGCTTGAAACGCAGTTATTAGCCATTCAGGAATGGATTTGTGGAGAATTAAAATGACAGATTTTGAAATTAATAAAAAAGCGCCTTTAATAACGTGGTTGGATATTGAACGTCGTTTTCGTGAAATGACATGTGGCTTCTCTAATTTTCCTGATTTTATCACTGCTATTGATTGTTACTCGGATGGAGCAGAAATCACTTTAATCGACAATGAATCTGAAACAAAATTACATCCTTGGCTTGCCGATGCTTTTGGCAATTCGTTAGATGAAAATACAAATATTCTGACCTTGCGCATTGATGATATTCCATACCAGGTTGATGTCAATATCCAGTCCGGTATAAAACCAAAACTGCCCACTTGTTACCCACTTTGGCACGACTTGGCTTATTCCGCTACAACTACGAAAAATGAATTTATTTCGCCTACATCTTTTCCTGAAACTTTACGTATCTCTGCATTCCACTCTTTCAAGGGTGGCGTTGGGCGCACCACTGCTTTGATAACCCATTTAGTTGCTTATTTGGAGCAAACCAGGGGGCGTAAAACTAAGGTACTGTTGGTTGATGCTGATTTAGAAGCCCCAGGCATTACTTATTGGCTGGATAGTGCAAACCGTCCAAGTATTTCTTTTGTGCGCTTTCTCGAAGCTATACATTACCCACCTTCCTCAGTCGAAGCATCTGTTCATTATTGCGCCGCAGAATTACGTAAATCATCCATTCTGTTAGACGGACATGAGATTTTTGTTTTACCCGCGTGTGTTAATCCAGAGCAACCCACTGAATTACTTGATACGCCCGTTTTACCTGAACATCTCGCTCGTAATACCAAAAACCCTTGGATTGTAGGTGATGCCATTCAACAACTGGCTACGGAACTTAATGTTGAGTTAGTACTGATTGATTTACGTGCAGGATTTAGTGAGCTCGCGAGTCCTCTGCTGTTTGATCCCCGCATCGAACGATTTATTGTCTCCACGGTCGCTAAACAATCCGTTAATGGAGCTGCACTTGTTTTGGAAAAAATGGCGCTTCTACGCTCATTAATTGACGATACAAATAGCCCCGCTGCTGTCCCAACGGTTATTCTGAGCTTGCTAACCCCACAATTACGCGAATCACCAGATTATGACTTGGCAATACAACGCCTAAATACCGCTTTTCCTAATCCTCAAGCCGAGGACAGTATCAGTTCTGGCATTGAATTTGTTGACGCGTTATTTGATTCAAACCTCATGTGTATTCAAGATTTTAAGCAAGCAATTGATCTTGCGAGAAATAGCCCGCTTTCTAGCCAAATTAAGAACTGGGCATCAATATTTTTATCTACTCACTCAACTACTGCGTCAGCTGTCCAAAGTTCAGAGCAAGCCAATGAAGCCAAAAAACTTGAATTGGTATGTGAAAAATACATTTATGCTGAGAATGGCGAAGGTGAAAACCTGCTTGTTACGGAACCACTCAGAAACTTGGCCAAACATTACAAAAATACCATTCCTATCGCTGTTTCGATCGGTGCCAAGGGAGCGGGTAAAACATTTAATTTTTTACAACTTTGTCGAGTAAAGACATGGGAAGGTTTTCTTACTAAGCTTGGCGTTGAGGCAATAGATAAAAAAGAAACTCTTATTTTTCCTTTTCTCTCTTCAACAAATCTAAAGGATACAGCTAAGAAAATTGTTGTCACCTGTCGTGAAAATTGTTTTCAAAAACTTGGGCTAAATTCTGATTTTTCTGAAAGTGACCTAAAGCACCGCATTGATCTTGCTGTATTAAACGATGACACTGATTGGGTGGGATTCTGGACACATGAATTACTTGGCGCATTTAAGGTTCAGGGCGATCAGCTAAAAGACTTAAATCATCTTTTAACATTAAAGAATGTTCACTTAGTTATACTCATCGATGGCTTGGAAGATCAATTCCCTACACTTGCAGCAAAACCCGAACAAAAAACGGCACTAAAAGCCCTACTAGAGCTTCCAAACCGTATAGAGGAAATACGTGAAGGTCATTTAGGTATCATCGAATTTATACGATCTGATTATGTACGCACCGTCATTCAACAAAATTTAGGACAATTTGAAACACGGTATAAAGCTTTTGCTCTGGAATGGACTGCCGAATCGTTTTTGCGCCTAGCTTACTGGATATGTTTTGAATCGCAGTTAAAATGGGCATGTAAAAAAGACCCTGAAATATTATCAAGCGACGAACTATTAGGGGAATTGTATCAACTGTGGGGACAGACACTTGGTTCAACCAATTCCAAAGAGGCGCGTACTGCTCGCTGGGTATTTACCGCGTTATGTGATTTAAATGGACGCTTACAAGCGCGTGACTTAGTGCGCTTTTTGTTTCATGCCGCTAAAAAAAGTCAATCTGGGCGGACTAATAAATGGGAAGATAGAGTTTTGTTACCTGAAGCTATTCGTCGCGCTGTTGGCGATTGTAGTAGGGAAAAAGTAGAAGAAGCCATTAGCGAAATTAATCAGCTCAAAGTTTGGAGTGAAAAACTTAGAGATATCACCGATAAATCTGTACCTTTCGATGCTCAAGAAATGGGATTAGATCCAGAATCGTCGAAAGCATTGCAAGAATTGGGGGTCATATTTGAGGATCGTGACAAAAACAATGAAGAAAAACGCTTCTATCTGCCCGAAAGTTACCGTACTGGACTTGGCTTTACATTGAGCGGTGCTGGTGGTCGTCCAAGAGTATTGGCACTTATGCGACGTAACTCGGTCAAATTGCCGTTCTAAAGAGGTAAGTAGAGATGGGGGGTGACAAAATACCATTACAAGGTTTAGGTAGGGGATGTTGCTGAACGAGTTTAAACTATGGATCTATAATGTGGGGTAGCGAAAATCTGTTTCCAGAACTGCCCTACTATCGCCTTCTAGTTGCCTGGATTCCGGCAATCCAGCCGACATGACGGTTTTTTTATCAGTCGCGAAAGCGAAGTGCGTCAGCTTGACATTATCCCTTTAGCCTGAAGATCAGCATGATATGAAGACCGAACCATCGGGGCGCTGGCGACTTGTTTGAACCCCAATGCTTTGGCAACTGCGCCGTATTCATCGAATTGCTCAGGCGTGATATAGCTTTGCACCGGCAAATGGGCTTTGCTGGGTTGCAGGTATTGGCCTATGGTCAGCATGGTGCAGCCGTGGGCCAATAAATCTTTCATGACTTGATGCACTTCGTCCGGCTGTTCGCCGACGCCGAGCATTAGGCCGGATTTGGTCGGCACTTGCGGCTGGGCTTGGTGGAATTGCCGCAGTAAATTCAGCGAGCCTTGGTAGTCGGAACCGGGGCGGACTTGTTTGTACAGCCGGGGGACGGTTTCCAGGTTGTGGTTGAATACGTCGCAGGGTTGTTCGGCTAATATCGCCACGGCTTTTTCGATGCGGCCTCGAAAGTCGGGCACCAGGATTTCTATTTTTGTAGTCGGCGTTTGCAGGCGGATTTTGGCTATGCAGTCGGCAAAATGTCCGGCGCCGCCATCCCTTAAATCGTCGCGGTCTACCGAGGTGATGACCACGTATTTCAAGGCCATCGCTTGTATTGCATCGGCTAAATGCTGGGGTTCGTCTTTATCCAGCGGCAGCGGTTTGCCGTGGGCGACATCGCAAAATGGGCAGCGGCGGGTGCATAAATCGCCCATGATCATGAAGGTGGCGGTGCCGTGCTGGAAACATTCGCCCATATTGGGGCAGGCGGCTTCTTCGCAAACGCTGTGCAGGTTGTTTTCGCGCAGCAGTTGCTTGATACGCGTAACTTCATCGCTGGCCGAAATTTTTACCCGTATCCAGTCGGGTTTGCGCAGCGTGGTTTCGGCGGGTTCCACTTTGATTGGAATTCTTGCCAGTTTTTCGCTGTTGCGCTGGTGGGAATCGGGCGTGGAACGGGAGGGCGCTTGATAAGTCATTTTGTTAATGCCGTGATGAGTGCTTGGGTCACAGAAATGGCGAGTTCGGCATTGCTGACGTTCACGCCCAGGTCGGCCAGTCGGGTCACTTCAAGTCCCGGATAGCCGCAGGTGTTGATACGGTCGAAAGGCGCTAAATCCATCTGGTTGTTCAGACTCAGGCCGTGATAGCTGCAATTTTTTTTGATGCGCAGGCCGATGGAGCCGATTTTTTTGTTGTCGACATAAACGCCGGGGGCATCGGCTCTGGCGACAGCTTTAATGCCGTAGTGCGCGAGGGCAAAAATCATGGCTTGTTCCAAGAGTGTAACCAGCGGACGGATGCCTAAGTTTAGCCGTTTAATATCGATCAGGGTGTAAATGATTAACTGACCGGGGCCGTGATAGGTGACTTGGCCGCCCCGGTCGGAGTTGATGACGGGAATGTCGCCGGGAGCAAGCAGATGTTCGCGTTTGCCGTTTAAACCCAGCGTGTAAACCGGCGGGTGTTCGGTGATCCAGATTTCATCAACGGTTTCGGCATTGCGATTTTGGGTGAAGCGCTGCATGTCCTGCCAAGTGGATTCATAATCCTGCAAACCCAGATGGCGGACGCTTATCGGCATGGTAGTGCGGTCATGCAATGGCTTTATAAAGCCATCAAAACATGCGGATGATCGCTTAAATCCTGATAAATGGCATCCAGCTGTTGTTTGCTGGAAGCTTCGACGATGACGGTGACGGCGAGGTAATTGCCGTCTTTGCTGGGACGGCTGGTCACTGCGCCTTCGTTAATATCGACCACATGGCGGCGGACGATTTCGACTACCAATAAGTCGAGTTCCAGTTCGGCCCGGCCCATGGCTTTGATTGGAAATTGGCAGGGAAATTCTAATAGCGTTTCTTCACTCATGGCTGGCGCGCTTGTAGTCTTGAAATAATCGGTTCATGGTTTGCCAGAGCGAGCCGGGTTTGCCGCTGCCAATGCTTTCATTGTCGAGTTGAATGACCGGCACGATTTCGCGGGTTGTACTGGTGATCCAGATTTCGCTGGCTGTTTTTAGGGCATCCAGCGAAATAATCTCTTCGCTATAGGCGATATTGTGGTGTTCGGCAAGCTCAAGAATGACATCGCGGGTAATGCCAGCCAGTATTTCACGGCTCTTCGGCGGCGTAATCAAGATGCCGTCAATAACCGCAAATACGTTGCTGGCCGCGCCTTCGGTGACATAGCCGTCTTTGACTAAAATGGCTTCGGCGCAGCCGTTGTCTATCGCTTGCTGTCTGAGCAAAATATTAGCCAGCAAGGTGGTGGCTTTTATGTTGCACAGCGCCCAGCGCGTGTCATCAACACTGATCACTTTGGCGCCGGTATCCAAGTCGGTAAAAGGCACGATGGTTGTGCTCATCGCAAACACCGTCGGCGTGACTTTTTCCGGAAAAGCGTGATCCCGTTTGTCGGCGACGCCACGGCTAATTTGCAGGTAAATAGCCTGATCCAGATTGGCGTCCAGCAATGGCGTCAGTCTATCCAGCCATTGCGCCGAGTCGAAGGGATTCGCTAGGCGAATCGAAGACAGGCTGTTTTCCAGGCGTTGCATGTGCTCGTCAAAGCGAAACAATTTGCCCGAATAAGACGGAATGACTTCGTAAATACCGTCGCCGAACAGAAAGCCGCGATCCATAACCGATATTTTGGCTTCGCTCAGCGGCAGGTATTCGCCGTTTAAATAGACGGTTTTATTCCCAAAGGGCATAAGTTTCGTTTGAGCAGACAAGTTGCTCAACTCAGCTTTATTGTCCATCCGATTTCTCCAGCAACATCATGCCGCTGTCGTAAATGCGCTGAAAAATATTGCCTTGCTCTACCGATTTTAGTGCAATCAAATCCTGATTGATAACCACATCGCCTTTTAGCGTGACACTGACCGTACCCAGTTTGCTGCCTTCTTTAACCGGCGCGGTCACTTTTTTATCAATGGTAATGACTGCTTTCAGGTCGTCGTAATGGCGGCGCGGGATAGTGACATAAAGGTCTTCTGCCAAGCCAATCGGTATATTTTTGCTGTCGCCTTTCCAAATGCGGGCTTCGGACAACGCTGTTTTGCCTTGATATAATTTATGTGCTTCAAAAAAACGGAAGCCGTAATTAAGCAGGTTCTGGTTTTCGTTGGCACGGGCATTGGCACTGCTAGCTCCCATGACCACAGAAATCAAACGCATATTATCCCTTAATGCGGAAGCCACCAGGCAATAGCCGGCCGCATCGGTAAAGCCGGTTTTAACGCCATCAACACTGGCATCACGCGACAGCAGTTTATTGCGGTTATGTTGAACGATGTTATTGAAAGTAAATTCTTTTTGCGAAAACCAACGATAGTAATCGGGGAATTCTTTAATTAACGCGCGGGTGAGAATGGCCAAATCGCGGGCGGTGGTGTAGTGATTTTCGATCGGCAGGCCGTTGCTGTCTTCAAAATGGCTGTTTTTCATGCCGAGACGTTCGGCATGTTGGTTCATCATATCGGCAAAGGTGGTTTCGTCGCCGGCGATATGCTCGGCTAAGGCAACGCTGGCATCGTTGCCGGATTGTATGATGACGCCCAATAACAAATCTTCGATTTTAACTTGCTTGCCAACTTCAACAAACATCCGCGAACCGGGCGTTTCCCAGGCTTTTTGGCTGATGGTGACCAAGTCGTCTAAATGCAAGTGGCCGTTGCTGATTTCGCGCAACACCACATAAACCGACATGATTTTGGTCAGACTGGCAGGCGCCAGCTTAACATCGGCATTGTTTTCTGCCAGCACTTTGCCGGTGTTGTAGTCCATTAATAAGTGAGCGCTGGCCGCAATGGTCGGTGCTGCCGGCGTTGTTATTTCAGCATCTTCTGCATTTGCCGGGGTGCCGGCTAAGGTTAGGCTAAAAATTAAAAAAACGGGGAGAAATTTAAAAAGGGTCATTGTTCTCTAACACGGTGGACTCAGTAAAACATGAGCTTATTGTATCATGACGATCTATTTTTAATCGCTTCAGTTAACAAATTGGGTCATTGTTACCCCTAATTTTGCTAGCTGCATATTCAGATTGAGCGCGCTGGCGGGTGATTTAACCGGGCCCATTTGCACTCGGTACAGGGTAGAGCCTTTATGCGTCGAAGGCAGTATTTTAGGCTGGGGTAAATGATGAGCGGCTATTTTATTTTGCAATTTTTGCGCCTTCTTTTTGGTGCTAAAGGTGCCTACTTGCAAGTAAACATTTTTGTTTTGTGTTGTTGCGGTATTTTGTAATTGCGCCAGTGCTTGTTCTGGCGGGATAGCCTTAATTTCGACGGCGCCTGATCCGGCATCTTCAAGATCGAGTTTTTTGGCGGCGGCATAGGATAAATCCAGAACCCGGTCGCCATGAAAAGGGCCGCGATCATTGATGCGGACAATAACGCTGCGCTGATTTTCCAGGTTGGTGACGCGCGCGTAAGATGAAATCGGTAAGGTTTTGTGTGCGGCCGTCATGGCGTACATATCGTATATTTCGCCCGATGCAGTGGTTTTGCCATGAAAACCGGGGCCGTACCACGAGGCTATGCCTTGTTTCAGGTAGCGTTTAATGCGGGGAAAGAAGCTGACGGGTTTGTCGTCGCTGTTGTGTTGTGCATCAAAACTGCCAATTTGCAATTTTGAGTAGAGCCGGGTTAATGCAGTTGTATCCGAGGGAGGGGTGGAGAGGTTGCCGGTTTTTACGGCTTCAGAACTACAACTGCATAAAACAAAAATTAAAAGTAACGGAATTATCCTACTCATGGGATTGGACCTTTTTTATTTAAAATAGATAGGCTGAGCTGATAAACGGCCATGGCATATAAAGGACTGTGGTTGTAGCGGGTGATGACATAAAAATTGTCCAACGCCGCCCAGAGTTCTTCGCCTTGTGGTTGCTGTTCAAAGCTTAGCAGTTTCACTTTACTGTCTAAAGGTAGTTGCCTCGATGTTGTTAAGTTGAGTGATTCTAACTCGGTAAGACTTAAATTCGGCTTAAGGTCTTTATTAAGCACTGATTGATAACGTTTTCCCTTAGCCGTCACCGAAACGGCTATAAGCTGTCCTGCTTGCCAGTGATGTTTGGCAAAATAATTGCCGACGCTGCCGATGACATCTTGGCTGTTGTGCCAGATGTCGCGGCGGTTATCGTTGTCGAAATCAACAGCGTAGGCGCTAAAACTGCTGGGCATAAATTGCGGCATGCCCATCGCGCCGGCATAAGAACCTAGCGGTTCGGTAGGCTTGATATTTTCGTTGCGACACAGCAGCAAAAAGCTTTCAAGTTCGCTAAGAAAAAACTTGCTGCGCGGCGGGTAGGCAAAGGCCAGTGTCGACAGCGCGTCGATAACGCGGTGTTTGCCGGTATTTTTTCCGAACTGGGTTTCAACGCCGATAATGGCGACAATAATTTCCGGTGGAACGCCGTATTGCTGTTCTGCGGCTGCGAGTGCAGCGGCATTGTCCCGCCAAAATTGCACGCCGGCATCAATACGCGCCTCAGTCATGAATATTTTGCGGTATTTATACCAAGGCATGGCTTCCGATGGTGCCGCGATGCGTTTTAGTATGTCCGGCTTTATCTCGACGTTGGCAAACACCTCATCAAGTTCGGTTTTATTGAACTGGTGTTGGGTTGCCATGCGCTCGATAAAACTATCCATCTTTGCCGCCTGTTCAGCATCAGGACGTTGAACAGGCGCGGGAGTTACGGCGGGAATGGTGTCTACAGGGCGTAGCGATGCGGGATGCTCGGGAATCGGCGGCGCTTCCCTTTCGGAATGACAGGACAGGACAGATAAACAAGCACAACTAATGATGATTTGGTTTAACGTCGGTTTTAGTTTCATGGCTTTGCTGTTATGAATGGGGTATGAATTTTTTATGAGTATGAATGGACATCAGAATGCCAAAACCGGCCAGCAAGGTGACGACCGAGGTGCCGCCGTAACTGATCAGGGGCAAAGGCACGCCGACCACAGGAAGGACGCCGATGACCATGCCGATGTTGACGAACACATAGACGAAAAAAGTAAACGCCAAGCTGCTGGCGAGTAGACGGCTGTAGGTGTCTTGGGCTTGCGCGGCAATATACAGACAGCGGCCAATGACCAATAAATACAAGGTCAATAGACTGACGCAGCCGAACAGGCCGAATTCTTCGGCAAACACCGCAAAGATAAAATCGGTGGAGCTTTCCGGCAAAAAGTCCAGTTCCGACTGTGTGCTGCCCAGCCAGCCTTTGCCGTAGATGCCGCCGGAACCGATGGCTATTTTCGATTGGATAATATGGTAACCACGACCCAAAGGATCGGCTTCGGGGTTTAAGAAGGTCAGCACCCGGTCGCGTTGATAGGGACGCATAAAATGCCAGAGTATCGGCGTCAGTCCGGTCAGGATGGTGCTGATTGCCAGGATGAAGCGCCAGGACAGGCCGGCAAAAAACAGCACACCGGCACCGGAGCTGGCAACCAGCAACGCTGTGCCCAAGTCAGGTTGCTTGGCTATCAGTAAGGTCGGAATAATAATCAGCAGTCCGGCTATCAGTAACTGCTTGGGTTTTGGCGGCAAGCTGTGTTCCGCCAAATACCAGGCGACCATCATCGGCGTGGTGATTTTGATCATTTCTGAAGGCTGGAAACGAAAAAAACCCAGATCGAGCCAGCGTTGTGCGCCTTTGCCGAATTGCCCCATAATCAATACCGCCAGCAACAATAAGATACCCAGGCCAAACAATAAGGCCGAATAGCGCTTAAACTGGTAAGGATTGACATGAGCCAGCGCTGTCATTAAAAAAAACGCCAAACCGATCCGAGCGGCCTGACGCATCAGTACATCCATGTCCTGGCTGCCGGCGCTGTACAAAATAACGAAACTCAACAAAGCAATCAGCAATAAGCCGATAAATAAAGGGATGTCGATATGCAGTTTTCTGAGGATGTTGCCGAGCAGTGACGGCGGATCGAATTGCTCGCTACGGGTTTCAGTTTTCATTGTTGTCGCCTAAAAATTGCTTGATGACTTGCCCTGCAATCGGCGCTGCAACCGAGCCGCCGTGACCGCCGTTTTCCATGACCACAGCAACGGCAATTTTGGGGTCGTCAGCCGGGGCGAAAGAAATAAACAAGGCGTGGTCGCGTAATTTGAAATCAATGTCGTTTTCGTTGTATTTGGCATCCTGTTTAATGCTAAACACCTGGGCGGTACCGGTTTTTCCGGCAATTTGATAATTAATGCCTTTGCCGATAGTTTTCGCGGTGCCGTGCGCGTCATGCACAACATTAATCATGCCTTGTATGACTTTATCGACGTTTTCAGGTTTAAAAGCAAGGTCTTCCTGATGGCTTTCCGCTTCATCTTCTAAAGAATCGGGACTGGCTGAATTTCTGACTAGAAACGGTGTTACAACTTTACCTTTATTGGCTAGTGTGGCGGTAGCCCTGGCCAGTTGCAGTGGTGTCACTTGCAAGAAGCCCTGGCCGATGCCGGTAATCAGCGTTTCTCCGGGATACCAGGCTTGATTACGCTGCTTGCGCTTCCATTCACGCGAGGGCATTAAGCCCGCTTTTTCGCCGGTCAGATCGATGCCGGATTTTTCACCAAAACCAAGGTTCTGTAAAAAATCATGCATCCTGTCAATGCCTAAAATGGAGGCTAAGGTGTAAAAATACACATCGCAGGATTCGGTAATGGCGTCTGTCATATTAACCGAGCCATGACCGGTTTTTTTCCAGTCTCGATAGCGGTGGCTGACGTTGGGCAATTGATAATAGCCGGGGCAAAAGAGTTTGTGTTCGGCACTAATAGCATTGTATTCGAGTCCGGCCAGTGCAATAAACGGCTTCATCGTTGAGCCCGGCGGATATAAGCCGCGCAACGCACGATTATACAGCGGTTGGTTTTCGGACGTTTGCAAGGCCTGATAAGCATCATTGGCAATGCCTATGACAAATGGGTTGGGATCAAAGCCGGGGCGGCTGGCAAACACCAGTACGCCGCCGGTTTTGATTTCGATGGCAACGACGGCGCCATTAAAGTCGCCCAGCGCGTCGTAGGCGGTTTTTTGTAAATCCATGTCCAGCGTCAGATAAAGGTTTTCACCCGGCACCGGCGCGACCGAGTTTACCGTATTGATAGCGCGCCCTTGGACATTGGTTTCTATTTCCGCGTAACCGGTTTTGCCATGCAGTTCGGTTTCGTATGCGTTTTCTATGCCTATTTTGCCGACATGACTGGAGCCGCGATATTCGGCGATGGGCAGCGTTTTCATTTCGGCTTCGTTAATGCGGCCGACATAGCCGACAACGTGGGCGGCCAGATCGGCGTAAGGGTAATTCCTGACCAGACTGGCCTGAATATCAACACCCGGAAAAAAAGGCCTGACCACGGCGAACTTGGCGATTTCCTCGTCGTTCATGCCCATTAACAAAGAGGTGCTGGCGAAGCGTTTTTGTCGTTTACGTTGTTTTTGGTACTGCTCGATTTTTTCGTCAGAGATATTGAGCAGTTTTTGTAAGCGTAACAGCGTGTCGTCAAGGTCTTTGATTTGTTCGGGAATCAGCTCAAGACTGAACGATTGCGTGTTTTCCGCCAAGACTTTGCCTTTTCTGTCATAAATCATGCCTCGTGTCGGCACCAGCGGCTCAATTTTAATGCTGTTGTCTTTTGCCAACGTCGCGTAATGGCTGTGGCCGACGATTTGCAGGTACACCAGACGGACAATCAAACCCGAAGTTAATAACAAAATAATCAGCAAAGCCGCAATAATGCGGTTGAGAAATAGGCGGTTCTCGCCTAGCTTATCCTTAAGAGTATAAATTTGGGACATAACAGCAACGGCGTGTTTATCGTGCGCGCCGCGACAAACGGATGCGACGCAGGACTGTATAAATCAAAGGCCAACACAGTGTGCCGGCAAAAATAGGCCATAAAAAAGAAAGGCTCAGTTGCGCCGGATGCTGAATATTTTTTAGCCAAAACAGCAGTATTTGCGTCAATAGCAGACAACAGAAAATGAACAGACCTTGTTGGGGCAATGGAAATTGGCGCAAACGTTTGTGCAATATCAGGCAGGCATAGATGACCAGTGAATAGGCCAGGGCATGTTGGCCGAATACGCGTCCTGTCAGCACGTCAGTCAGCAAGCCGATAGTCCAGGCATGGAAGATGCCAACGCGTTCAGGAACAGCAATGGCCCAGTAAATCAGCACCAATAATACCCAGTCTGGATTGATCTGGCTCAAAAAGCCCGGCCAGGGCGTAATCAGAAAACACATCGCCATGATGATGGTGATGATAATGCGGCCACAGCCATAGTAGCTATCGATCACGGTGTTTTCCTGTTCGGCGTTGCCGCTTTTAATTCGCTATCGACAGGCGCGGCGCTAGACGGCGTCTCTTCGGCTTTCGGGGCTTGCTGTGTGCTGAGCGAAACCGGCGCTGAGCCGCCCCAGACAATCAGCAGCTCTCGGTTACGGTCTAACATGGCTTTAGGTGTGGCGGTAATGTTGACAAAAGGCTTGTTGCTCATCGGGGTAAAATCATCGACCACCGCAACCGGATAACCGGAGGGAAAGGTTCCGCCTAAACCTGATGTTATCAGCAGGTCGCCGGGGCGAATATCGGCATTATTGGGCAGGAAAGGCAGATTCAGCCGGTTCAGCTGACCGCTGCCGACAGCAATAGCCAGCAGGCCGTTACGATTGACCTGCACAGGAATGGCATGATTCGGGTCGGTAATCAGCATGATTTCCGAACTGAACGGCAGTGCGCGAAACACTTGACCGACTACGCCATTGGCATCAAGCACCGGTTGTTGCGGATGCACGCCAAAACGCGTACCTTTATTGACCACCACTATATTTTCGTAGGGCGCTGTATTGATCGACAATAATTCCGCAATCAGCAGTTGTTCGCCGAGTTTAAAAGAGTTTTCCAATAACGCGCGCAGACGGATATTTTCTTTTTCCAGTGAGTCGAATTTAAGCAAGCGGGTCTTGTCGATGAATTGCTCTTCACGCAGTCGGGTGTTTTCTTTTTTCAAGCTTGAATAGGAGCTGACCGAATAAGCCGCCTGCTCAAGGAATACGGTCGGTAAATTAACCAGATATTTTAACGGGTCGACAGCAACGGATAAGGTGGCTCGAAGTGGGTCTAGTTGATGGCTTCTGTGTTCAGTGATCAATAGCGCAACGGAAGCAATGATTGCCACGAGCAGACGGGTGTTGATGGACGGACCGGTAGCAAATAAAAGTTTTATAGCAGGATGCCTCTTTATCCAGTTGAAAAATAATAGCGTCGCATAGGCTGGATGGGTAACACCCAGCCTATGATTTTGGTTGCAGCCAAAATAAACTTATTTTTTATTCTAAGGAGAATGTTGAGATACCTTTTTTGTCCAGCATTTCCAGAACCATGCCGCCGCCCCTGGCAACACAGGTTAATGGATCATCGGCGATAAACACCGGCAGACCGGTTTCTTCTGCGATTAAGCGGTCGATGTCTTTTAATAAGGCGCCGCCGCCGGTTAGGAATATGCCGCGATTCGCTACATCAGAACCCAGTTCCGGTGGCGTTTGTTCCAGCGCTAATTTTACCGCGCCGACAATGCCGGATAGTGGTTCTTGCAAGGCTTCCAGGATTTCGTTGCTGTTCAGAGAAAAACTACGCGGCACGCCTTCGGCCAGATTGCGGCCTTTGACTTCGATTTCCCTGACTTCGCTGCCGGGATAAGCGGTGCCGATTTCGTGCTTTATTCTTTCCGCCGTGGCTTCACCAATCAAGGTGCCATAGTTTCTACGCACATAATTGATGATAGCTTCGTCAAAACGGTCGCCGCCAATGCGGACGGAAGCGGAATAGACAATACCGTTTATCGATATGACCGCGACTTCGGACGTGCCGCCGCCGATGTCTAACACCATAGAACCACAGGCCTCGTCAACCGGCAAACCCGCGCCAATCGCCGCCGACATCGGTTCTTCAATCAGATAAACCTCACGGGCGCCAGCCATGGCCGCAGATTCGCGAATGGCGCGGCGTTCAACCTGAGTTGAACCGCAGGGTACGCAGATCAGAATGCGTGGACTGGGGCGTAACATCTTACTTTGATGGACTTTTTCGATGAAAAAACGCAGCATCCGTTCGGTGACGGCAAAGTCGGCAATGACGCCGTCTTTTAACGGGCGGATTGCAGTAATATTGCCCGGCGTGCGTCCTAACATCAGTTTAGCGTCGAGGCCGACAGCGGCAATGGTTTTATTGCCCCGTACCCGGTCTTCTTTGATGGCAACGACCGAGGGTTCATTCAGCACAATGCCCTGGCCGGGAATGTAGATCAATGTGTTGGCGGTTCCTAAGTCAATAGCGAGGTCGTTGGAGAAAAGGCCGCGAATTCTTTTGAACATTTTTAACTGTATCCTTATGGGGAATAATTGTTTATTACTCTATCAATCAAGCGAGTGTTTGGGCAAGATATAAAGTATTATAAACGTAATAATAATAGAACCTCTGAAATTTTTTATTGGGAGTTAAACGTGTCTTTAACGGCAGATGATGTGAAGAAAATCGCGCATTTAGCGCGTCTGGGAATTGAGCAACACGATGTTGCCGCTTACGCAGCGGACTTGTCCGGTATGCTGGATTTAATGGTGCAGATGAATGATGTTGATACCGACGGCATTGAGCCTATGGCGCATCCGATGGATCAGGTGCAACGCTTACGTAGCGACGTGGTCACCGAACAGGATAAGCGCGAAAAGTTCCAGGCGATTGCGCCGCAAGTCGAAGCAGGACTTTATCTAGTACCCAAAGTGATTGAGTAAAAGGAAACCTAAGCACCATGTATAACAAAACAATTGCAGAATTAGCCCAAGGCCTGCGTTCCGGCGAATTTTCCAGCGTCGAATTGACGGCGGCTTTTTTGGATAGAATTAAGCAACACAGCGGTTTAAATGCCTACATTAGCGTGACTGAAGACTTGGCTTTGCAGCAAGCTAAAGCCGCCGATGCTCGATTAGCCAACGGCGACGCGGAATTATTAACCGGCATCCCAATAGCGCAAAAAGACATTTTTTGTACCGAAGGCGTTAAAACCACCTGCGGTTCGCTTATGCTGGATAATTTTATCGCGCCCTACAATGCGACCGTCGTCGAAAAATTTAATCATGCCGGCGCGGTGATGTTGGGCAAACTGAACATGGACGAGTTTGCAATGGGCTCCTCCAACGAAACCAGCTATTACGGCGCGGTCAAAAATCCTTGGAATATCAATACCGTGCCCGGCGGCTCTTCAGGTGGCACGGCTGCAGCCGTTGCTGCAAGGCTTGCCGTTTGTGCAACCGGCACCGATACCGGCGGCTCGATACGCCAACCGGCGGCGCTGTGTGGTATTACCGGTTTAAAGCCGACTTACGGCCGGGTGTCGCGTTACGGCATGATTGCCTACGCGTCCAGTCTCGACCAAGGCGGGCCGATGACCCGCAGCGCCGAAGATGCGGCCATTATGTTGCAAACTATGGCCGGTTTTGATGACAAAGATTCCACCAGCGTCGACACGCAGGTTCCCGATTACAGCGCCGGTTTAAACAACCGCCTTGACGGCTTAAAAATCGGCTTGCCGAAAGAATTTTTCGGCGAAGGCTTGAATAGCGAAGTGGCGGCAACGCTGGAAACGGCCATCGACGAATACCGGAAATTGGGCGCTATGGTCACGGAAATTTCCATGCCGACGCTAAAATTGGCCATTCCCGCTTATTACGTCATCGCTCCGGCTGAATGTTCCGCCAACCTGTCGCGTTTCGACGGTGTGCGTTTTGGTTATCGCTGTGAAAATCCGGCTGATTTAAGCGACCTTTATACCCGCTCGCGTGGCGAAGGTTTCGGCAAGGAAGTCAAACGCCGTATTTTGATGGGCACTTATGCGCTGTCGGCGGGCTATTACGACGCTTATTATATAAAGGCGCAAAAAATCCGCCGCCTGATCAGCGAAGATTTCAAAAAAGCCTTGTCCGAAGTCGATGTGATCATGGGGCCGGTGACGCCATCGACCGCGTTCGGTATCGGCGAGAAAATCGGCAATCCGATTGAAATGTATTTGTCCGACATCTACACCATTGCCATTAATCTGGCGGGCGTCCCGGCGATGTCGATTCCGGCAGGATTTGCCCAAGGCTTGCCGGTCGGCTTGCAAATTATCGGCAATTATTTTGCCGAAGACCGCTTGTTAAATATTGCTCATCAATATCAGCAAGTCACCGATTGGCATCAGCAAGCGCCAACAGGTTTTTAATTAAGGAGCACTGTCATGGCTACTATTACGCAACTTTCGCAGCTGGATTTAAACGGCACCTATAGTTATGCCGATTATATGACTTGGCGGCTGGAAGAAACGGTTGAATTGATACGTGGAAAAATCATGTTGATGTCTCCGGCGCCAAATGTAAAGCATCAACAGCTTTCTCGTAATTTATTGGTTATTATGGGAAATTATTTCCATAAAAAAACCTGCCAGGTTTTTCATGCGCCATTTGACGTCAAACTTTACGACAGCAAAAAATCAAAACTGGCTGATCAAGATGCCTATAGTGTCGTTCAGCCCGACTTATGCGTCATTTGCGATCCTGAAAAATTGACAACACAAGGCTGTAGCGGTGCGCCTGATTGGGTAATTGAGGTGTTGTCACCCGGTAATACTAAAAAAGAAATGCGCCTGAAATACGACCTCTACCAAGAAAACGGCGTCACCGAGTATTGGCTGGTTTATCCTTACGAACAAGCGGTTTATCAATTTGTACTGAACCAGGACACTGAAAAATATCAACTGCACGCCATGTATGCGGGCGACGACATTGCAAAACCGGCACTTTTTCCTGAACTGGAAATCGATCTAGCCGACGTTTTTGCCGAATAAACTAGGAACTTAACAACATGAATTCACAATGGGAAACCGTCATCGGCTTGGAAATCCACGCCCAACTTGCCACCCAATCGAAAATATTTTCCGGAGCGTCCACCGCTTACGGTGCGGAACCTAACACACAAGCCTGCGCGGTTGATTTAGGCCTGCCCGGCGTATTGCCGGTGTTGAACGAAGAAGCCGTGCGTATGGCGGTGATTTTCGGCATGGCTATCGAAGCGCATATCGCGCCCTATTCGGTGTTTGCACGGAAAAATTATTTCTACCCGGATTTACCTAAAGGCTATCAAATCAGCCAGATGGAACTGCCTATCGTCGGCATTGGCCATTTGGATATTGATGTCGACGGCGAGACCAAACGCATCGGCATTACCCGTGCCCATCTGGAAGAAGACGCCGGAAAATCATTACACGCTAATTTTCACGGCTTGACCGGCATCGATTTAAACCGCGCCGGTACGCCATTATTGGAAATTGTGTCCGAGCCGGAAATGAGTTCGGCCAAAGAAGCGGTGGCCTACATGCGCAAAATGCACGAACTGGTGCGTTATTTGGGCATTTGCGACGGCAACATGCAGGAAGGTTCGTTCCGTTGCGACGCCAATGTTTCGGTGCGTCCGAAAGGGCAAAAAGAATTCGGCACCCGCGCCGAAATAAAAAACATCAATTCATTTAAATTCGTCGAAAAGGCCATCAACCACGAAATCGAACGGCAAATAGAATTGATAGAAAGCGGCGGCAAAGTGGTTCAGGAAACCCGTTTGTACGATGCAGACAAGGACGAAACCCGCTCCATGCGCAGCAAGGAAGAAGCTAACGATTACCGTTATTTTCCCGATCCTGACCTGTTGCCTGTGCTGATTGACGAGGATTTTAAAGCGCAGATAAAAGCCCGCTTGCCGGAGTTGCCGCAAGCGAAAAAACAGCGTTTTAAAGCCGATTATAACCTAGATGACGAAAGCGCCACCATTCTGACGGCCTCGCGACAATTGGCTGATTATTTTGAAACTGTGGTTAAAGAGTCGGGCAGTGAAGCCAGAATTTGCGCCAACTGGATAACTGGCGATCTTTTAGCCGCGCTGAACAAAGCCGATCTTGATATTAGCGGATCGCCGGTCAGTCATAAGCGTCTGGCCGGATTGTTAAAGCGCATCAGCGACGACACCATTTCCGGGAAAATCGGCAAGCAAGTGTTTGAAGAACTGTGGCAAGGCACGGCGACTGCCGATGAAATTATCGACGCGAAAGGTTTAAAACAGATCACCGATACCGGCGCCATTGAAGCCATCATTGATAAAATTATTGCCGATAACCCCGGTCAGGTTGAACAATACCGCAGCGGCAAGGACAAGGTTTTCGGCTTTTTTGTCGGCCAAGTGATGAAAGAAATGCAGGGCAAAGCCAACCCCGGCGAAGTGAATAAAATGCTTAAAGCCAAGCTACAGTAAGTCGGCTGGCAGTAGGTAAAAAGATTATCACCACGAAGAACACGGAGGGCACGAAGAATGAGGTGATTTCTAAGAAAAAATGTCCCTGATAATAGAAAGCTGTAGAAAAACAGAGTCCACGAAAATCACGAAAGACACGAAAAAAAAGAAATTAAAAGCGTAACTACTCAGCGAAAAAAGAAATAGAACACGGATGGCACTGATCAAACGGATAATCACTGATTAAAAGCACAGCCTATTTTAAAAACCCGTGTAAATCCGTTTTATCCGTGCTGTCCGTGTTCCATTTAATTGTTTTTAGTGGGAAGCTGAGCAGTTACTTAAAAACAATAGGTTTTCTTATTTTTGTGTCGCATGGAGATGCCTATATTTTGGCTTTTCGTGCTTTTCGTGGACAATTATTTGGGGCCGTTTTTTTCAGGAAATCGCCTGAAACTTCAGGTTCTTCGCGGTGAATAAAATACCTTCAGTGCTTAGTGGGTTTGAGCAGTCACTAAACAAGCGGCTAGTCCAATCATTCTATCCAGAACCTTTGGACTAGCCTCCTGCCTAGTATGTTTTGCTTTACGGCTGTATTTGCTTTTGTCGGAAAAAATGTGCGCCTTGTTAAACAGGTGCGCGTACTTTGCGACCGGGTTTTGCTTCAGACTGATGTCCTCTGCTGTTTGATTTTTGCGTTTTTTCATCGTTTACCTCTTATAATAAGTCAAGTTTGTGTGAATGCACACGGCAATAATATAGCATTTTTTAAGAGAACATAACGCTAGTGAAATTTAAAAAAGACTTTGATGTCATCGTGGTGGGCGGCGGTCATGCCGGTACCGAAGCCGCGTTGGCGGCGGCCCGGAGCGGCGCAAACACGCTGTTGCTGACGCAAAATATCGACACGTTGGGGCAAATGAGCTGCAACCCGGCAATCGGCGGCATCGGCAAAGGCCATCTGGTTAAGGAAGTCGATGCTTTGGGCGGCATCATGGCGCGGGCTATCGATCACGGCGGCATACAGTTCCGCACCCTGAACGCCAGCAAAGGCCCGGCGGTGCGTGCAACCCGCGCTCAGGCCGACCGTCAGCTGTATAAGCAGGCAGTCAGATCAACGCTGGAAAATCAGCCCAATTTGGCACTATTCCAGCAAACCGTGTCCGATTTGATTGTCGAAGGCGGCCGGGTTGCCGGTGTCAAAACGCAAATGGGCTTGAGCTTTAGCGCACGGGCTGTGGTGTTGACCACCGGCACTTTCCTGGGCGGCAAAATCCATATCGGCCTTGAAAACTACAGCGGCGGCCGCGCGGGTGATCCGGCCTCGATTGCGCTGGCCGACCGTTTAAGGGAATTGCCGTTTCGGATTGACCGCTTAAAAACCGGCACGCCGCCGCGTATCGATGGCCGCACCATTGATTTTAGCAAACTGGAAGAACAGCACGGCGACGACCCGGTGCCGGTATTTTCGTTCATCGGCAACGCGGCTCAGCACCCCCGGCAGATTCCGTGTCATATCACCCGCACCAACAGCAAAACCCACGACATTATCCGTTCCGGCCTGGACAGGTCGCCGCTGTATTCGGGCATTATCGAAGGCATAGGCCCGCGTTATTGCCCGTCGATTGAAGACAAAATCGTGCGCTTTGCCGACCGCGATTCGCACCAGATTTTTGTCGAGCCGGAAGGTTTGAACACGCATGAGATTTATCCCAACGGCATTTCGACCAGCCTGCCTTTCGATGTGCAATATGAATTTGTGCGCTCGATGCTGGGCTTTGAAAAAGCCGAAATCGTGCGTCCCGGTTATGCGATTGAATATGATTTTTTCGACCCACGGGATTTGAAATCATCGTTGGAAACCAAACATCTGGAGGCGTTGTTTTTTGCCGGACAAGTCAACGGCACCACCGGCTACGAAGAAGCGGCGGCGCAAGGCTTGATTGCCGGATTGAACGCAGCGCGTTTGGTTCAGGGTCTGGACAGCTGGTGTCCGGGGCGCGACGAGGCTTATATCGGCGTGATGATTGACGACCTGATTACCCAGGGCACGCAAGAGCCGTACCGGATGTTCACCAGCCGCGCCGAATACCGCCTGCTATTGCGGGAAGACAACGCCGATTTGCGCCTGACCGAAAAAGGCCGCGAATTGAATTTGGTGGACGATGAACGCTGGCAGGCGTTCGAGACCAAACGCGCCGCCATTTCGCAGTTGCAGGACGGCCTGAAAAAGAAATGGGTCAGGACGGACACCGAAGAATCCGCTCAAGTCGAGCAGTATTGGGGCAAGCCGATGCTGCGCGAAGCCAATTTGATGGATTTGTTGCGCCGCCCGGAAGTCGATGTGCAGCAATTGCTGTCGTTTATGATTGATGTTGACGGCATGGACCCGCAGGTCGCCGAACAGGTCGAGATTCAGGCCAAATATGCCGGTTATATCGACCGGCAGCAAACCGAGATCGACAAGGCCTTGCGTTATGACCATCTGCGTTTGCCTGAAATCCTCGATTATAACGGCGTGCCCGGCCTGTCCAATGAAGTAAGCGAAAAACTTAAAAAACAGCGGCCGGAAACCTTAGGCCAAGCTTCACGAATTCCTGGCATTACGCCCGCCGCCATTTCCCTGTTACTGGTTTATTTAAAAAAGAAAAGTGCCTGATGGAAGCCTGTCGAAACATCCTGGAATCCGGGATAACTGCGTTAAATTTAACCGTCACTGACGCTCAAATAGAGCAGTTGCTGGCCTTTATAAAGCTGATTGAGAAATGGAATAAAGCCTATAATCTGACCGCGATACGGAACCCGGAAGAAATGGCGCAACTGCATATCTTAGACAGTCTGGCGATTGTGCCCCATATCCACGGCCAGCGGATTATCGATATTGGCACCGGTGCCGGTTTGCCGGGCATTCCGTTGGCGATTTGTCTGCCCGACATCCACTTTACTCTGCTCGATAGCAACGCCAAAAAAACCCGCTTTGTACAGCAGGTGGCGTTGGAATTAAAGCTGAAAAACGTGGCCGTCATTCACAGCCGGGTAGAAAATCATCAGCCTGAGCACGGTTATGATGCGGTGCTGACCCGTGCTTTTGCCGGTCTACCCGAGATAGTCAAATTGACCGCGCATTTATTGGTCAAAGACGGCGTATTGTTGGCCATGAAAGGACAAAACCCAGAAGCGGAACTGGCGCAAATTGCCGCAAAAAAATCAGTTATATCGGTAAGTGTGCCGGGAAGCGATGTTGAACGATGTCTGGTACGAATAGAGTCGCCTGAACAGGCCGAGGTAAAATAAGTGGGAAAAGTAATAGCAATAACCAATCAAAAAGGCGGCGTGGGAAAAACCACGACCAGCGTTAATCTGGCAGCTTCGCTGGCGGCGGCTAACCGGCGCGTGCTGCTGGTCGATCTTGACCCGCAAGGCAATGCGGCAATGGGTTGCGGCGTCGACAAGCAGGAGGTCAAACATTCCAGTTATGATTTATTGATGGAACACGTGCCCGCATCAGAAACGGTCATTGCCATCCCGGACATCGGTTTTTCAGTGATTCCCGGCAATTCCGATTTGACGGCGGCGGAAGTGGAACTGATGCATGCCGACCACAAGGAGCGACGCCTGGCCGATGCTCTCATCCCGATAAAAGCCGATTATGATTTTATTTTGATTGACTGTCCGCCGTCGCTGAACATGCTGACCTTGAATGCGATGGTCGCCGCCGACAGCCTACTGATACCAATGCAATGCGAATATTATGCGCTGGAAGGCTTGTCCGCATTAATGAGCACGTTGAAAAATATCCAGGATTCAGTCAATCCGGCGCTGCATTTGGAAGGCATCCTGCGCACCATGTACGACGACAGAAACCGCCTGACCAAAGACGTGTCGGAACAGCTGATACGCTATTTTGGCGACAAGGTGTTTCGCACCTGCATCCCCAGGAATATCCGTCTGGCGGAAGCGCCAAGTCATGGCCTGCCGGTGCTGAGCTACGATAAATCATCGCGGGGGTCTGTGGCTTACATTGCGCTGGCCGGTGAAATGATCAGAAAAGAAAAACACGACAGCGCATGACTTTAAAAAAACGTGGCTTAGGTCGGGGGCTTGAAGCCTTGTTAGCCGATGAACCGGCTAAAGAGGAATCGCAGCAGCAAGTGCAAATTCTACCGGTGAATGAACCGGTGACGGCTGCCGTTCAGCTAGCGCCGGTCATGGTCGAGGACGCCGATAACCGTGCCGACATGGTGGTTGCCTTATTTAAAAGTATTCAGCGGGAAAATCTGCTGTTGCGGGAAGAGGCGGAAGTATTAAGGAGTTTGATTGAAGAATTTGAAGCCCTGGTTCGCGCCGAGCTGTCTCAATCAGCGGGCGGCTTAAATGATTAAAAAAGAGAAAAGTTGAACATTATGGCGGTAAAAAAACGGGGATTAAACCGGGGGCTGGATGCATTATTGGGCAATGTTCCCGGCATCGCCCATCATGGCGAAACAACAGAAGCGGCTGAAGGGCATCCGCTGCAAAGCCTGCCTATCGAATACATGCAGCGGGGCAAATACCAGCCCAGAAAAGACATGAACCCCGAACGGCTGCAAGAACTGGCCGATTCGATTAAGGCGCAAGGCATCATTCAGCCGGTGGTGGTGCGTAAAATTGCCCAGGACAGCTACGAAATTGTGGCCGGTGAACGACGCTGGCGTGCCGCGCAACTGGCCGGGTTACAGCAGGTGCCGGTGGTCATTAAAGACATCGACGATCGCACGGCCATGGCCATCGCGTTGATTGAAAACATACAACGGGAAGACCTGAACCCGTTGGAAGAAGCCGATGCACTCAGACGTTTGCTGGATGAGTTTGACATGACTCATCAGCAGGTCGCCGATGCCGTGGGCAAATCGCGCACTACAGTGACCAATTTATTGCGCTTAATCGATTTGCACCCCGAGGTGAAAAAACTATTAATCAATAAGCAGTTGGAAATGGGCCATGCCAGAGCGCTGTTGTCTTTGGACGGGCCAAAGCAAGTGGCGATAGCCAATAAAATTGTCAAAGAAGGCTTAACGGTGAGAGCCGCAGAACGCCTGGTTAAAGACAGCCAAGCCGAACCTAAAACGCCAAAAATTAGAGAAATAGACAACGACACCTTGCGCCTGCAGGACGATTTGACGACAAAACTGGGCGCAAAAGTGGTGATAGACCATAAAGAAAACGGCAGCGGGAAACTGGTCATTGCCTATTCCAGCCTGGAAGAGTTGGATGGGATTATCGAGCAAATAAAATAGCCCCGACACGTTTCTCGCCTGTTCAGACCCTTGCACATTAGACCTCCAAGTTTTTAAAACCTGGAAGGTCTGCATTTTTGCTAATTGATTTCGATACTTTTACGCTTGCCCTTTTCAGTCTTGGGCACAGTCACTTTCAAGATGCCATCTTTGAATGATGCCTTGGCCTGGTCGCCATCGACATTGGCGGGCAAAGACAGCGAGCGTTGAAATTCACCCTGCGTTATCTCGCGGCGACAATATTTACCTTTTTCCTCTTCCTTTTTTTCTTCCTTGCTTGAGGTGCGGATCGTCATGGTCTGATTGGTAATCGACACGTCCACATCTTCTTTTTTAACGCCCGGCAAGGCCGCATGAACTTCGATGTTGTCATCATGATCGATAATATCGACTTTCGGAAAACCTATTTCCGGCAAACTGGGCACATTCCAATCGAGTAAACGCGGCCATCTGCGCGAAAGAAAATCATTGAAAAAATGATCGAACTCATTAAATGACATTAAATCGCCCCGCGATGATCTGGCTAATGATTCTGTGGGGTGTTTTGTGGTGTTCATTTCTTTAGTCGGCATAAATTTCTCCAAGTTATCAGTATTAAATTGGGCCGTATTGATCCAGCAAAAGCTCCTGTTCAGCTTCAAGCCAGTCTTCCAGCTCATAGCCCGGAATAAAATTTCTATTTTCAGCCTTGTAATAAGCGAACTCGGCAATCTTGGCCTCGCGGTCAGGAAAGCTTAGGGTAAAAGATTCTGTGTCGACAATTGCGCTTATTTCTTTGACCTTTTTTACAGTTTCAGCCATATTTCACCTCATTAGGGTTAAGCATTGCTTTTTGAGTGGCGATTAAAACACTAGTCTGCATCAGTTTAACGGGAAAAAAAGAAAAAAATATAGGTACAAATACTTATTGATGTCTAATAAAAAATGTCCCTGATAATCGAAAGCTGTAGAAAAACAGAGTCCACGCTTATTACGAAAGCCACGAAAAAAGCTGTAAAAATAATGACTTTGCTTATTTTCGTGTTTCCTGGAGATGCTTACTTTTGGCTTTTCGTGCTAAGCGTGGACAATTCTTTGGGGTTGTTTTTTAGGAAATCCCCTTACTGCTTTGTCGGCAGTAAGGGGTAGATTGGAGCGTTGATTTATTAGCTGATGTTACGCGGAAGCACATTTGCCCACGAAAGGCACGCTTAACACGAAAGGGATAAGTTCGTGGCCTTGCTGAAAGAGGTGCTCAAGGGTAGAAAGTGGGCTAAGGCGGTGTTATCCATTTTTTGAGCCAAGAAGAACGAAGCTTGGCGTACAGGCTTTGCCTG
>JAUYMY010000062.1 GCA_030699385.1 Methylobacter sp. | reverse complement strand
ATGCGTAAAAAAGGACGAATTTTGGCTTGGTTTGGGTAAAAATGAGCTGCATATGAGAAAAAACTGTATTTTCGAAAAAAATGCCACGCCGGACGACTTGAGAATCGCTTGGATTCGGAATATTTTCACAGTCTCTGGAGCGTGGGAACGATGCACAACATTTTTAACCGCAGAGTAGGCGCAGAGTTCTACGCGGAGTTTCGCAGAGTTTTCTTGGCGTTACTCTGCGATAAACTTCGCGCGACTCTGCGGTCATAAATTATTGCAACCCCCATCCAGCTGGGGGAAACGTTTCGGACGAGGCAGCATGCCCCGTCCGGCGGTGGTGTACACAGTCGGTCGCGGCCGGGTGGCCGCTCCTACAACATATGGGATGATGTTAAGGGCAAGCGGTTGATGGCTGCACTTCAATTGTGTTATCTTAGCGCACTATTTAGCCGGTTGGTTTAATTTAGATTGACTTGCACTTGATTTATAAATATAATTTTTTGTTCACTTTAAACAGATTAATGCTTGATGGAGCTTGCGCCGATGTATGCGGTAATTCAAACAGGTGGTAAACAGTACCGCGTAGAAGAAGGTACTTACTTAAAAATAGAAAAACTAGAGCTGGGCGAAGGCGATAGCATTGAGTTCGATAAAGTACTGATGATTCAGTCAGACGATGCTGTTCAGGTCGGCATGCCTTTTATCGAAGGCGGCAAGGTTACAGCGACTGTCCTGTCTCAAGGTAGACATAAAAAAGTCAAAATCATTAAATTCAGAAGACGTAAGCACCATATGAAACAAATGGGGCACCGTCAGTACTATACAGAAATCCAGATTACTGGCATTTCTGCTTAAGATATTAGGAGTTACAGATGGCTCACAAGAAAGCGGGTGGTAGTACCCGTAACGGACGCGACTCTAATGCGAAAAGATTAGGCGTTAAACGTTACGGCGGCGAAAGTGTAACTGCAGGCAATATCATTGTCCGTCAACGTGGAACTCAGTTTCATGCGGGTGTCAATGTAGGCTGCGGAAAAGATCATACTTTGTTTGCAACAGCTGATGGCAAAGTGGTTTTTCAGGTTAAAGGACCTAATAACCGCCAATTTATCAGTATCGTTGCTGCATAAAATAGATAGCTGTGCCTCGTTGTAATGGGCAGCACAGTTAGGTCGGACAGGTTAGTCCGGCAACTTTAAAAAAAGCTCCGCCGTTGTTATGGCGGGGCTTTTTTTGTTTTTATCGGTTGAGTTTTAAGTTTGGCGGCATGTGATTTATGAGATTTGTTGACGAGGCAGAGGTTCGCGTAGAGGCGGGCGATGGCGGTAACGGTACTATCGGCTTTCGGCGCGAGAAATACATTCCTATGGGCGGCCCGGATGGCGGCGACGGCGGCGACGGCGGTAGTGTTTATCTGATTGCAGCAGAGAATGTCAATACGCTGGTGGATTTTCGTTATCACGCGGTACACCGGGCGCAGCGCGGACAAAACGGCATGAGCCGTAATTGCACCGGCCGGAAAGGCGATGATTGCTATGTGCCGGTGCCGCTTGGCACGCAGGTTTCTGACGCGGAAACGGGCGAGGTCATCGGCGATTTAACCAAGGTTGATCAAACGCTGCTGGTCGCTCAAGGCGGTTTTCATGGGCTGGGCAATACGCGCTTTAAAAGTAGCGTTAATCGGGCGCCGCAAAAGGCCAGCAAAGGCAGCGAGGGCGAGCATCGCCGGTTGAATCTGGAGCTGACGCTGATTGCCGATGTCGGTTTGCTGGGTATGCCTAATGCCGGAAAATCGAGTTTGATTCGCTCGGTGTCGGCGGCTACGCCGAAAGTGGCTGATTATCCGTTTACTACGCTGCACCCTAATCTGGGCGTGGTCAGTGTTGATGATTTGCGCAGTTTTGTGATTGCGGATATTCCCGGTGTGATTGAAGGCGCGGCGGAAGGCGCGGGTCTCGGCTTGCAGTTTTTGAAGCATTTGCTGCGTACCGGTTTGCTGCTGCATTTGATCGATGTTCAGCCTTACGAAAGCATGGATTCGCCGGTGCAGGCGGCGAAAAAAATCATTCACGAAGTTGAAAAATGGAGTGATGAGCTGGCCGCTAAGCCGCGCTGGCTGGTGCTGAATAAAATCGATCGCCTGCCCGCTGATGAGGTCGAGCCGCATTGCCAGGCAATCGTTGATGAGCTGGAATGGACAGGGCCGGTGTTTAAGATTGCAGCGATTAACGGCAATGGCACGCGGGAACTGATGTTTGCTATTATGAATTTTTTGGAACAGCAACGGCAGGAAAAAAGTGAGCAGGAGTGATTTCGCTAATGTTAAACGGGTTGTGGTCAAGATAGGCAGTTCTTTATTGACTAAAGGCGGACAAGGGCTTGATAAGGCAGCCATTGCCGCTTGGGTCGAGCAGATGGCCGGTTTAAGACGGCAGTCTATCGATGTGATTCTGGTTTCGTCCGGCTCTGTTGCAGAGGGCATGTGTCGTTTGGGCATGAAAGTACGCCCTAAGGCGCTGCATGAGCTGCAGGCGGCGGCTTCGGTCGGCCAAATGGGCTTGGTGCGGGTTTTTGATGATAATTTTCAACAGCATAGCTTACATGCGGCACAGGTATTATTAACCCATGATGATTTGTCGAACCGGCAGCGCTATTTAAATGCCCGTAGCACGTTATTGACCTTGCTTAAACTGGGCGTGGTGCCGGTTATTAATGAAAATGATGCGGTGGCGACCGAAGAAATCCGTTTTGGCGATAATGATACGCTGGGGGCGTTAGTGGCTAATCTGGTCGAAGCTGATTTGTTGATTATTTTGACTGACCAGCAAGGCTTGTTTACCGCTGATCCTGGTTTAAATCCCGATGCACAGCTTATTTCGGAAATCAGCGTTAATGATGACAGGCTGGATGTGATGGCGGGGGACAGTCGTAGCGGCTTGGGTCGAGGCGGTATGTGTACCAAGGTGCGGGCGGCGCGCTTGGCATCGCGATCCGGCGCGGCCACTGTGATTGCCGCAGGCGCGGTCGATGATGTCATTACTGCTGTGATTGCCGGGGCTGATTTGGGTACGCATTTATTGCCGGATATTGAGCCGTTAGTCGCCAGAAAGCGCTGGCTTGCGGGGCAATTACAGGTTAAAGGGCGTTTAGTGCTGGATGCAGGCGCAGTCAGAATGCTGAAAAATGAAGGCAAAAGCCTGCTGGCGGTCGGCGTTAAAGCGGTGTCGGGGCAATTTGAGCGCGGCGAGTTGGTTTCTTGTCTGGATGAAAGCGGCCTGGAAATTGCGCGCGGATTGATTAATTACGGTCATGCCGATGCTGAATTAATTGCAGGCAAGAGTAGTTCTGAATTTGAGGCTGTGCTGGGTTATTGCGATGATGCTGAGCTGATACATCGGGATAATTTGGTGGTGATTTAGGCTTGTTATGGCGTTAGTCGCGACATATACCCTAAAGGCTCATCGTTATACAAAGTACATGGATAACATAAATGCAACCCGGAGGGTTTGCCAGCCATTAGCCGGGGGTTGAGCATAGCGACACCCCCGGATAGCGGTGAAAAAACACACGACCCTGGAAGGGTCGCAGTTGCCACGCTGGGTAAGTGTAAAAAAAATCATCACTATGATTTATAAACACATTCTATTTCAGATGCTCGCTGCGACCCCTTCAGGGTCGGAACATTTTTGTCGCGGCTATCCGGGGGTGTCGCTGCGCTCAACCCTCGGCTAATGGCTTAAACCCCTCCGGGGTTTCGAATACTCAATGAACAACTTGTGTATAACGATGAATAAAGGTGTCGCTCCCACATAGAGCAATTATAAAAAATCAGGGCAATAAAAAAGGCCGCAACTCGATGAGTCCGGCCTTTTTTATGAGTAAGATTAAAGCGATTAAGCGATAGCCTTTACTTTTGCGTTCAGTCTGCTTTTACCGCGTGCGGCTTTATTCTTGTGAATAATGCCTTTGGTCACTGCTGAATCGATAATCGGAACGGCAGTGTTGTAGGCAGCTTGCGCTTTTTCTTTGTCGCCCAGCTTAACAGCGGCAATGATTTTTTTGATGAAAGTGCGTAAGTTACTGCGTTGTCCTGCGTTGCGAATACGGCTTTTTTCCGCTTGTCGCGCACGCTTTTTAGCTTGTGCTGTATTAGCCATAGTGTCTCGATTCTTGTGGTAAGTTAATTAAACCGTGCATTATCATTACAAATGCTATGATTGTCAATTTTTTGTAACTAATCAGCGAAAAAATAAATAAAAGTACATGGATAACATAAATGCAACCCGGAGGGTTTGCCAGCCGTTAGCCGGGGGTTGAGCGTAGCGACACCCCCGGTATGCGGTGAAAAAAACACACTACCCTGGAAGGGTCGCAGTTGCCACGTTGGGTAAGCGTAAAATAATTATCACCATGATTTATAAGAATATTCTATTTCAGATGCCCGCTGCGACCCCTCCAGGGTCGAAACATTATCGTTGCGGCTATCCGGGGGTATCGCTGCGCTCAACCCCCGGCTAATGGCTTAAACCCCGCTGGGGTTTCAAATACTCAATATGAACAACTTGTGTATAAAGATGAGCGCCGGAGCGTGGGAACGATGACATTTTTAAATATATTATAAGCAGGAGCGGCGTTGAGCAGGCAGCTTTTTAAATCGACTGCCGTTGTCGGCAGTATGTCGCTGGTTTCGCGGCTGCTCGGGTTTGTCCGGGATATGTTGATTGCCCATATTTTCGGCGTGGGTTCGGCCACCGATGCTTTTTTTGTGGCTTTTAAAATCCCCAATTTTTTGCGCCGTTTATTTGCCGAAGGCGCTTTTGCTCACGCTTTTGTGCCGGTGTTGTCGGATTATAAAGAACACGGTAGTCAAGCTGCATTAAAACAATTTATCGATAAAACAGCCGGAACGCTGTCGGTGTGTTTGCTGCTGATTACGGCGCTCGGCGTGTTTGCTGCGCCGGTGTTGATTATGTTGCTGGCACCGGGTTTTATCCGGCAAGGCAGTCAGTACGAATTGTCTGTGCAGCTGCTGCAAATCACCTTTCCGTATTTATTTTTTGTGACTTTGGTGGCTTTTGCCGGCGGTATTTTAAATGCGCACGGAAAATTTGCGATTCCTGCATTAACGCCGGTTTTTTTGAATATCTGCATGATAGCCGCTGCGATTTGGCTGGCACCGCTGATGAGCGAGCCGGTTACGGCTTTAGCCTGGGGCGTTTTTGCGGCAGGCGTTGTGCAGTTGTTGTTTCAGCTTCCGGCATTGGCGCACTTAGGTCTGATGCCAAGGCCGAGGCTGGGCTTTGATGATGCGGGCGTTAAGCGCATTATCAGCCTGATGTTGCCGGCCATTTTTAGCGTTTCGGTGATGCAAATCAATTTGTTGCTGGATACGCTGGTTGCTTCATTTTTAAGCGTCGGCAGCGTGTCCTGGCTGTATTATTCCGACCGACTGGTTGAGTTTCCGCTGGGTATTTTGGGGGTTGCATTGGCAACTGTTATTTTGCCGAACTTATCTAAAAGCCATGCGGCGGACGATACGGCGGCTTTTTCACATGCGCTGGATTGGGGCTTGCGGTTGGTGGTTTTGATGGGCTTGCCTGCTACCATTGGCTTGGTATTGCTGGCCGAGCCGATGCTGTCGACGCTGTTTCAATACCATGAATTCGGTGTCAGCGATGTGCATTTTGCCGGATTGAGCTTAAAGGCTTATTCGCTGGGCTTACTGGGTTTTATTCTGATTAAAGTGCTGGTGCCGGGTTTTAGCGCGCGCGGCGACATGAAAACGCCGGTACGCTACGGGATTTACGCACTGCTGGTCAGTTTAGCGTTGAATCTGCTGCTGGTTTTTCCGCTGGCACATGCGGGACTGGCGTTGGCAACATCTTTGGGTGCTTTTTTTAATGCGGCGTTGTTGCTGAAAAAATTGCACAAAGACAAGGTTTATCAACCGGCAAATGGCTGGGGCATATTTTTAGTCAGGGTCTCTCTGGCCGGTGGCGTGATGGCGGCCGGTCTTTTTTATGGTGTCGATGCCGCTGGGTGGCATGACTGGAGTGCCACTGAGCGTGCGCTTAATCTAGTCAAATGGATAGGGCTGGGCTTGCTTTGTTATACTGCGATACTATTATTAACAGGTTTAAGATTGAGGCATTTGAGTGCTCATCGGTACGAATAGATAGGCTGTTATGCAACCAATCAATAATGGGCACCCTTCATTTGCAAGCAAAAAGTAGCAGACACATCGTTCCCATGCCGGAGCGCTCATGTTTATATACAAGTATTCCGGTTCACAATTTTAGGCGTTTG
>JAUYMY010000060.1 GCA_030699385.1 Methylobacter sp. | reverse complement strand
CCAGTTTTTAGGGGGGTATCCGGGCATGTAGGGGTATATTTGATGGGGTTTGCTACATTTGGCGCAAACCCCATCAAAAATAGCCGCAACCCAATAGATACAGCAACTATACTTTTCAATTTCTGGGAAACTTCAGCTATTTATGGTTGTTTGTGTCAAACCCCACCTTTACCGATATGCAATGGTGGACAAAACAGCGCTGCACACTCGGACTGTTCGATCAAGTCAGGGCAAAATTCGTTTGAAGCATTACAGCATATCTCGTTCCCAAGTTCCAACTTGGGAACGCATACCTTCAAGCTCTGCTTGATGTTATCTACTCAGCAAGCAGAGCTTGAGGGCAGCCGGGTAGGCCGGAATAAGCCGGTTCGAGCGGTAGCGAGAACGCGTGTTTCCGAAAAATTCGGGGGTGTTTTGTCTCTAACCCGCGTAATCCACCACACTCGTGGTGATATGATTCGCAAAAATAGCCGGGCTCACAATCCACGTTCATAAACGATTGAACTTAAATCTCCACGATCCTATTCGGATCAAAACCAGGTACCAGTTTTGATCCGAAATAACCTCTGGGATTACACAAGATTCTAGCGCCGGCGATACGGTAATCTACCGAGCTGTGGATATGTCCATGAAACCAGGCGTCAATTTCGTATTCATGCAGCAAGGATTTTAAATCATTGCAATAAGCCAGTTTCTTCAGCGCATAAGCCGAATCATTCCAACTCCAAAAAGAAGGGGCGTGATGGGTTATCACTACCGTTTTCCCAAAAAACGGCTCGGCTAATGCCTGCGCCAGCCAGGTTTTTGAGTGTTGGTACAAGCCACTGAAAGCCTCGGCATCGAAAGGCTTTTCATTGAATTTAATCTTTCTGAAATCATTTAATGTTTTACCTAAAGCGGCGGCTTTTTTATCGCCCTCAACAAACAGGTCTGCCCACAAGGTGCAGCCTAAAAAACGCACCCCCTGAAAGATAAAACAATCGTTTTCAAGAAAATGCACATTGCTGCCCGCACATTGTTTGCGGATTGCCCGCAATGTCCGTTGATATTCATGGGTATAAAACTCGTGATTACCCGCAATATAAACCACTGGTTTATTTAATGTTTTAAGCCAGTTCAATCCTTGTATGCCAATACCTATGTCGCCTGCGGCAACAATAATATCCGCATTATTATCAGGCGCTTGCAGCGCCCCAAACTCCAAATGCACATCGGAAAAATAATTTATCCTCACACTAATCTCTACTCAATAGCCTGTATCGGCGTATAATTTAACAACATTCTTCCAGATAACTGTAACCTTTTTCAAAAGATTTTGTATATGTCTATCAGCCTTAGAAAAATCACTCATCAAGTTTTAATCGGCGATGTTAAAGTCGGCGGCGGCGCACCTATCGTGGTTCAATCGATGACCAATACCGATACCGCCAATATTACCGCAACCGTGAATCAAATCATCGAGCTGGCAACCGCCGGTTCCGAGATTGTCCGCATCACGGTCAATTCGGAGGAAGCGGCGGCGGCCGTTGCTGAAATCCGCAACCAGTTGGACAAAAAAGGCAACTCGACGCCGATCGTCGGCGATTTTCATTTTAACGGCCATAAGCTGCTGGAAAAATACCCCGATTGCGCCCAAGCGCTGGACAAATACCGTATCAACCCAGGCAATGTAGGACGTGGCAAAAGCCGTGACCCGCAATTTCAGCAAATGATTGAATTTGCCTGCCGGTATGACAAACCGGTACGTATCGGCGTCAACGGCGGCAGTCTGGATCAAGCGGTATTGACCCGTTTGCTGGACGAAAACAGAAGCCTTGCAACCCCCGAACCTTTGGCCGCCGTCACCCGCAAAGCCATCGTGTTATCCGCATTGGAAAGCGCGGCTAAAGCCGAAGAAATTGGCTTGAGCAAAAACCAAATCATCCTGTCCTGCAAAATCAGCAATGTACAGGAGTTGATCAATATCTATCAGGATCTGTCCAGCCGTTGCGATTATGCGTTGCATTTGGGTTTGACCGAGGCGGGCATGGGTTCCAAAGGCATTGTTTCATCTGCCGCCGCGTTATCGGTATTAATGCAACAAGGCATTGGCGACACTATCCGTATTTCTTTGACGCCGGAACCCGGCGCATCCAGAACCCAGGAAGTCATCGTCGGCCAGGAAATTTTGCAAACCATGGGTTTCCGTTCATTTACCCCGATGGTCATTTCCTGCCCCGGTTGCGGCCGCACCACCAGCGATTATTTCCAAAAACTGGCGATGGACATACAAAGCTATCTGCGCGATCAAATGCCGGTCTGGCGCACTCAATATCCGGGGGTGGAAACGATGGAAGTGGCGGTGATGGGCTGCGTAGTGAACGGCCCCGGCGAGAGTAAAAGCGCCAATATCGGCATTAGCCTGCCCGGCACCGGCGAAACCCCGGTCGCGCCAGTTTATGAAGACGGCGAAAAAACCGTCACCCTAAGAGGCGACAGAATTGCTGAAGAGTTTCAAGACATCGTGCAACGCTACATTGAAACGCATTACGCGCCGTAAATATCGTTGCTAGTGGCAGGGATACCTTCCCTGCCGCACCATTTATTGGGTTTAAGTCAGACTTAAGGCTTGCTAAGTTAGAATCCTGGCCTCTTCAAATGAAAAGGCTCTACCCCATGAATAAAATGATACTGGCAATTTCTGTTCTTTTTATCTGCAGTTATTTATCAACAGCGCAAGCATCACAACATCGTTCGAGCCATAAAGTCGCCAAACACGCAGTCACTAAAGCCCATAAAAACAAACAGCATTCAAACAACCATCAAGCAACAACATCTTGGTACGGCGCCAAGTTTCATGGCAAAAAAACCGCCAGCGGCCAAACCTTCGACATGTACGCCATGACCGCCGCACACAAATCACTGCCGCTGTTATCTTATGTCAAAGTCACCAACCCAAAAAATCACCGTAGCATCGTTGTCCGCATCACTGACCGGGGCGCTTTCCATGGAAAAAGAGAAATGGATTTATCCTATGCCGCTGCCAAAAAACTCGGCATTCAGGGCTTAGGATCGGTAGAAATCACCCCGGTTAGCAGCAATGAAGCCTTATCATCAATGAATACGAACAAACGCGGTTAACACTTTATAAAGCCGCCCTCTTCTTTGCCGTTAAAAGCAATCAAATATCCGTTTAATCTGCCGTCTCCCCTTTCTGCTAAAAATTAGCCCGACGAATTAGCTTTTGAGTCGTGTAAAATGCTGTCAAACAAGCATTCCAATCACTCTCAAAAGAATTTAAAAACCATGTCGGACATCAATGAAACTTTAGTTATTTATCACGCCGATTGCCTCGATGGTCTAGGTGCGGCGTGGAGCGCCTATTGCAAATTGGGCGATAAAATCCGTTATATTCCAGTACACCACGGCGATGAAGTGCCCGAGTTTAAACCCGGTGCGACGCTTTATATCGTGGATTTTTGCTATGCGCCCCAGCTATTGGTCGATGCGGCTGCAAAAGCCGGCCAGATTATAGTGATTGATCACCACATCACCGCGATGGAACAATGTGCCGACTTTTTCAAAGTTCAACCACAACCGGAAAATCTGTTGCTCAATTTCGATATGTCGCGGAGCGGATGCATCTTGACCTGGCAACATTTTTTCCATGATCTGGCAGCGCCAAAAATTCTATTGCATATCGAAGACCGCGATCTGTGGCGCTTTAAACTGGACGGCACCCGCGAAATAACCACCGCGCTGTATGAAAAAACCGCACTTAATTTTGCCGATATGAGCTCAATCGATCTGGCAGAATTATTGGCAGTGGGTCGGATACAAGTGAAGCAACTGGCAGGCATGGTGCAACGACTGGTCAAATCTGCACACAGCGTCTCGATTAAAAATCGAGTTGGACTTGCAGTTAACGCGCCGTCATTTTTCTCCAGCGATCTCGGTCATCTGCTGGCCGAAAAATCAGGGACATTTGGCATGACCTATCAATACAACGGCAAAAAACAGCAATGGAATTTCTCGCTACGTTCAATCGGCGATTATGATGTGGGTCATCTGGCGCTGGATTTTGGCGGCGGCGGACACAAAAATGCGGCGGGATTTTCCTTGCCTAACAATCCGTTTTTCTAACGCAGTTTAATCCCAGCGATTGTCCCTGACCTGCACCCTGCCATTTTCGATTCTAACCGGGAAGCAGGCAATATCTTCATAGGCAGGCGGGGATTTTACCGCGCCGGTTTTAACGCAAAACCGCGCACCATGACGGGGGCAGATAATCTCATCGCCTTCCAGTCTGCCGCTGGCAATCTCGCCGCCATCGTGGGTACACACATCTTCGAGCGCGTAATAGTTGTCCTCAACCTTAAAAATAGCGACATCCGTGCCATCGACATCGATGACGATATTTTCGCCATTCGCCAGTGCATTTTCATCGACTACATCTATCCAATCCGACATTTTTTTACCCATCACTATTTCAAATAAACATCATAACGCAGCAACTTGCCCTGAAAACTCTGGCTCGGCTTGCCGCCTAAAGGTTCGGCATAATCGGGACTTTTTACCACCACGCGCTTTCCCGTAGCCTTTAAAGCGGCCTCAAACAACTGTTCTTTGTCTTGATCATCGCCCAGCAGGTCGCGCAATATCATCATCGATTTTTTGGCCAGGGCGGATTTTTTGCGCTTGGGCGGAAACATCGGGTCCAGATAAATGCAATCGGGCGGCGTTTCTAAATTAGCTAACAAATCAATGGCATTGCCTTGCAACAATCGAGGTGGATCAAGCTCAAGCCGCTGCATCCAATCGAGTTGCGCCAACCTTGCAAAACCGTCTGCCAGTAATTCCGCCATCACCGGGGAACGTTCGATACACAGCAATTCGTAACCCATGCGGAAGATGTGCAGACTGTCCTGCGCCCAGCCGGTGGTGGCATCGACAACCGTTCTGGTTTTACGGCCCAGCGCCTGCGCCAAAGCGCCGTCTTTGGGCGCCGGCCAGGAACGCTGTTCGCCGTTGCGCGGCTCTATATCGACAGTCAGGCCGCCTTTTTTAAGCAGCTCCCTATCGCCATGGACGGTGTGTATGCCGCGAGCCTGCCGGGAGCAGGCGCGGCAATCGAGCAGTTTTAAGCTGCCGTCGCGCCAGGTTAAAAAGAATTCTTCCCGATTATCGCCATTAAGCGACTCATACAAAGGCACAGCCAAACGTTCTGCAAGCTGCCGGAACGGCAGACTATCGCCCTGCCCTTGATAAAGAACGGCTAATCTTATCGCCAAGGATGGTGTGTATGCCACAAACCTGTCGGGAACAGGTTCGGCGCCGGTATATTGCTGTGTTGTTGCGATCATGGCTTAAATTGATCACGAAGAATTGTATCTTCGTAGCGAAGCATCACTCGGTAGAAATGGACTTTTGTTCGTTTTTCAACGCAGCATCCAGCGTATGCCAAGCCAAGGTCGCACATTTGACCCGCGCCGGATATTCACGGACACCGGCCAATACCGCCAGTTTGCCGACCGCTTCAAGATTAAAGTTTTCATCTTTGCCGGTGGTCATTTCATGAAACTTTGTAAACAAATCTTCGGCCTCCTGTTCGGTTTTGCCTTTAACGATCTCGGTCATCAATGAAACCGAGGCTGTCGAAATGGCGCAACCTGAACCCTGAAAACTGGCATCGGTAATCTTATCGCCGTCCATTTTCAAATATAAAGTCAGGCGGTCGCCGCATAATGGGTTAAAGCCTTCCACTTTGCGGTCGGCATTATCCATGACGCGGAAATTGCGCGGGTTGCGGTTGTGGTCGAATATCACCTCTTGGTAGAGGTCGCGTAAATCATCAAACATAAGAAATTCTCTTTAAACGGTAAACGGTGTTTTGCGGCTTTTCAGCTACAGCCTCGTAAGTCTCATATAAATAGGCTAATTGATCATGAAATCCCCAGCCCATACCACGCGTATCTTCAACAATGTCATAGAGCCGATCGCCAAACTCCTCGAATAAATGTTCTTTAACAACATATTTCAAGACAGTTTCATACATGCTTTCCATGCTGTTATAAAAAGGCTCGTCAATATCGCCAAATTCATTGGTGCAACTGACGCCGGCTTCCACATAAGTGACCATAATATCGGCAATACTCTGCGTTGAGCTGGATATTTTTTTAAAATCAGTCACTGCTTTTCGCGCAACTGAAAGACGCATTTTAGGGAAACGATTACCACACATCAAAAACTCGCCTCTTACAATCTCCTTGTATTTATCTAAAATAGCCGAATCGTCACCCAAAAGGGTCGATTGATAATATTCCTTAATATTGGGGAACGTTTTATAAAGCAGTGCAATTTCCTCAATTAGCTCGGCATTGCTTTTAAAAGACAAGCGTTTTTTTAACTCGGTCAAAGATAGTTTAGTCGTCATAACATTACACCGGCATCAGCCAAACACCTCAATCAAGGACTCTATGCCTTTCATTAAAACATCAATTTCTTCTTTGGTGTTATACATCGCAAACGATGCCCTTGCCGTTGCCGGAACCTCAAAAAAATCCATCACCGGCATGGCGCAATGGTGTCCCGCCCGGATGGCGATGCCCAAACTATCTAGCATGGTGCCAATATCGTGCGGATGGATTCTATCCAAAGTAAAAGACAATATCGCGCCTTTATGCGCCGCCTCGCCGATAATCCGCAGACCTTTAATTTGTTTGGCTTTTTCGGTAGCGTAATCGAGCAACTCGGCTTCATAAGCGGCGATATTATCCATACCAATGGCATTCAGGTAATCGATGGCCGCGCCCAGGCCAACAGTATCGGCAATATTCGGTGTGCCTGCTTCAAACTTGTAAGGCAGGGTATTATATTCGGTTTCTTCAAAGGTGACTTTGCGTATCATATCGCCGCCGCCCTGATACGGCGGCATGGCTTCCAGAAACGCCTGTTTGCCGTACAGTACGCCTATGCCCGATGGCGCATAAAGCTTGTGGCCTGAGAACACATAAAAATCGCAATCCAGCGCCTGCACATCCACCGCCATGTGCGGAATAGCCTGTGCGCCGTCCAGCAATACCGGAATATTTTTCGCATGCGCCGCCGCTATAATCCTTTCAACCGGATTGATCGTGCCCAAGGCATTGGACATATGTACGACTGAAACCAGCTTGGTTTTATCGCTAATCAGTTTTTCAAACTCATCGTATATCAGTTCGCCTTGCCGGTTAATCGGCGCAACTTTTAGCACCGCGCCGGTCTGCTCGCACAGCATTTGCCAGGGCACAATATTGGAATGATGTTCCATCGCGGTGATTAAAATCTCCTCACCGGCCTTGATATTGGTTTTGCCGTAAGTTTGCGCGATCAGATTAATGGCTTCGGTCGCACCTCTGACAAAGATGATTTCCTTATCAGAGGCGGCATTGATAAAGTCTTTAACCTTGCTGCGCGCGCCTTCAAACTTGTCGGTGGAACGCACGCTTAGGGTATGCACGCCGCGATGCACGTTGGCATAATCATGGCTGTACAGATGCACGATGCTGTCAATGACCGCCTGCGGTTTTTGGCAAGAAGCCGCATTATCCAGATAAACCAGCGGCTTGTTGCGTATCAGTTCAGCCAATATCGGGAAATCGGCGCGGATTTTTTCTACGGGGAAATTTGTCATATATTATTTATTGATTCTTCTATTGCAACGTATTATATTCGAGCCAATCTTATCTGACTCTTATTAAGAAAATGACTCCAGCCACTGCAACCGTTCGAAAACACCTGACCGACATTAGGGAATGGCAAAAATTAGGTGAAGCTAATATTTTCCCACCAGATAGCCGTATTGAACTCATCGAAGGGGAAATCTTAGAAATGGCACCTATAGGTTGTAATCATTCTGGTCATTTAAACCGTATTAATAAATTATTTACCATTTTAACAGCGGATTGCGCTGATACTTCAGTTCAAAACCCTTTACAGCTCGGCGATCTTTCAGAACCCGAACCCGACTTTATGCTGTTAAAACCGAACGGCGATTTCTACTCAACCCGCCATCCTAATGCCGACGATGTTTTGCTGTTAATCGAAGTCGCCGACAGCTCGCTCAGCTTCGACCAAAACCAAAAACTGCGTTTATACGCCAGTCATAACATTCATGAATACTGGCTGATGAACCTGAAAGACACCTGTCTTGAAGTTTACCGCCAGCCCCATGGCGATTGTTATGGTGAAAAAACCACGTTGCGCACCGGTGACAGCGTCACCTTGTCTCAGCTAAGCCAAATCACCCTCAACATCGCCGATATTTTATAGCCATTCCTTGTTCACGCCTTGCTGCGGGAAGCGCACCAATACCTGTTCCAAAACCCTGTCGTGCAAACCTTTAATTTTGACTTTATCGACCATTTCATTGGCGAAGGCAAAGGTCAGCATGTTGCGCGCGGTTTCTTCATCGACGCAACGCGATTGCAGATAAAAAATGGATTTCTCGTCCAACTGCCCCACGGTCACGCCGTGCGCGCATTTCACATCATCGGCATAAATTTCCAACTGCGGTTTGGTATCCGCTTCAGCATCGTCCGATAGCAGCAAATTGCGGTTATTCATTTGCGAATCGGTTTTTTGCGCATCTTCGGCCACAATCACCCTGCCCTGAAACACACCTCTGGCCCTGTCGTCCAACACGCCTTTGTACAGCTCGCGACTGACCGCATAAGGTTTCAAGTGATTGATACGGGTATGGTTGTCGATATGTTGACGCTTAACGCCCAAATACAAACCGTTCAACTCGCACTCTGAAGCATGATCCAGATCAACATGAATATCGCTGCGCGCCAGCAAGCCGCCGAAGGCGAAATTGTGATGGGTAAAGCGTGCATCCCGTGCTTGTTTAATGTAGCTGCCGCCAAAATGGTAAGCTTTTTCCGATTCGCTTTGCAGCTTATACAAGGTTACATCGGCGTTAAGGCCTACAAAAACTTCGGTGACTGCGGCAGTTAAATAGGCGCTGTCTTTTCCCACATAGGTTTCGATCAGCTTAGCTTCGGCCATGTCGTCAGCAATAATAATATTGCGGGTCGTCGCCATTGCATCACTGCCGGTGACAATATGCAGCAACTGTATCGGCTTGTCTAAAACTAGCTTGGCTGGCACATGCACAAACAAGCCATCAGTAAACCATGCCGTATTGAAAGCAATAAAACTGTGCTCTGCCTGATCAGCAGCCTTCCCTAAATATTTTTCCACCGTCCCCGGCTGCTTTGCCAGCGCATCAGCCATGCCCATCACCGTAACCGCTTCGGGCAGACCGTCCAAAACCGAAAACTCTGCCGAAAAATGGCCGTTCACCAAAACCAGAATCCAGGCATCTTCCAGTTTGTACGATTTCAACCACTCGGCATCGACATCACTGCCGGCTAAATCTAGCGATGGCAAAAACAGCTTCTTCTTAATGCCGGACACATTGGTATAACGCCATTCTTCTTCACGCGGCGACGGAAAACCCTGCGCCGAAAATTGCGCCAAAGCCTCAGCCCTTAAAGCCTGCAACCAAGGCAAATTTTGCCCCGGCAATGCAGGCGCTATGGTTTGATATTCAGCCGCATAACGGCTTATCGCCATGGATGGTGTGTATGCCGCAAGACTGCCTGGAGCATTCATTACGCTGCCTCCTCTTCAAGCCAACTGTAACCTTTGTCTTCCAGCTCCAATGCCAGCTCGGCACCGCCGGATTTGACGATCTGGCCGTTCGCTAAAACGTGGACAAAATCCGGCTTGATATAGTCCAGCAAGCGCTGGTAATGCGTCACCATCACAAACGAACGCTCCGGCGAACGCAAGGAATTAACGCCTTCCGAAACGATTTTCAACGCGTCGATATCGAGACCCGAATCGGTTTCATCCATGATGCACAGCTTGGGTTCCAAAATGGCCATTTGCAGGATTTCATTACGTTTCTTTTCGCCGCCGGAAAAGCCCTCGTTGACCGCGCGGTACAAAAATTTCTCATCCATTTCCAGCAAACGCACCTTTTCTTTAACCAGCGTTAAAAAGTCCATCGCATCGACTTCAGGCTGACCATGATGTTTGCGTATCGAGTTCAACGCCGCTTTCAACAAATAAATATTGCTGACACCGGGGATTTCCACCGGATATTGGAAGGCCAAAAACACGCCTTCACGCGCCCTGATTTCAGGCGCCATTTCCAGCAAATCCTTGCCCTGGTAAGTCGCCGATCCGCCGGTCACGGTGTAACCGCCCTTGCCTGACAGCACATGCGACAAAGTGCTTTTACCTGAACCGTTCGGCCCCATAATCGCGTGGATTTCGCCGGGTTTTATCTCAAGGTTAATACCTTTAAGGATTTGTTTGTCGTTTACGTTGACGGTTAAGTTTTTAATGCTGAGCATAAGAGTTCCAATTGGTTTTTAAGGGTCTAAACAGGAGATTTTATATTTGTATCGCCTTGTATCGTTTCTGGTTGACGCTGATTATGTTCAGGCTGATAACGCATTTTTATAAAAGCAACAAAATTTTCTACTTGCCGTAGCGCTTCAGGAGGCAATTGCTCCAGGTCGTTTAAAAGTTGTTTTCTGTTCATGATGTTATCCTGTTGCTTACAATTCCCAGGAATTAATCACCGGAATATTTTTAGTTATTTCAGAAATAGCGCACGTATCCAGTAAGTATTTCAAAACTCAATATCCTTTGGATAGTCCCTCTGACGTTCTAAATCAATTTCTTCTATCTTAGGGGCATTAAGTAAAAACGTCTTAAAATCAGGCTTTGTTGTTATTGTTTGCTTAGCCGATTTATTTTTTTCGATTAAAAACTGATAAAAGTCGAGTAACTCTTGTTGTGCTGTAGGCGGTAAAACTAATAAGTCGATAGTAGGCATTTTTGTTCCTCCAGCAATTAAATGGGTTATTGGTCGAATTAATTATTATTTTTGATGGGTTTTCGCTACTGCTCTACCTATCCTACTGTACTATCTTTTAAAATGTTTCAGAGTGCCGTAGGTCGGGTTAGGCGTTAGCCGTAACCCGACACATTCGCGCAAAATATCGGGTTACGCTACGCTAACCAAACCTACACGGCTTTGTATTTGTTGTTCATAATTTGACTTATGAATCATTCTGTTTCTTTACTCAAAAAAAACTCTATTTGATCCTTAAATTTATTATTTTCATCAACTAATCTCCCACTTTCAGTATAAAGACCACGAACAACCTCGGCTATCTCTTCGTTTTCCTTTTTTGATCCTTTCATTTCATTCCACAATTCAGAGCTCTCAGAGTGAATATGACTAATGTTTGTTAAATTCAAATTTAGAAGCGCGGTCAGTGCCGCTAGTTTTACTTGGTCATTTTGTGCATCCGTTGATACTTTTAACAGTTTCCTTGTTTCTTCTAACTCCGTTTTTTGTAAATCATAAGCCTTGATTTGTAACTTATAAGTCTCTGCTATCAAATAAAATGCAAATGCGGCAATAACAGGATTAAGTATCCCGCCAACATAATCGCCAAAGGTTCCCCAGTCGCCTTTAGTATATGAAAAGCCATGATGAAAATTAGCGAAATAAAAACTGAAAACAACCAGCATTATGCAAATTACTACGACTAAGGGATGCTTGCGAGCAATCGCGCAACAATGGGTAAATAATCGCCGACCTTTAGGCTCGGGAATATACCAGCCTTGCTCTATAGCTGTCTCTATCCATTCAGCAATAACCCGTTCAGCATTGCTAACCGCTTCTTGATAACTACTCCCATCGGCCTTACAACCGGCTAATTCCGGCACTTCGGCGATATAAGTTTGATCTTCTTCGCTCCAGTAAATAATTACTTTATATTTGGTCATCAGTTATTTGCTCTGGAACAATTACAATTAGCTTTCAAAAATAGAACGCGATAACTGCGCTTGCCTGATAATCGAGACTAATGTTCCCGCTTTAATTTCTTTATGCTGTGGAACAGGGACGGTAATCGTTGATGAATTAACATGTTTTTGCATAATGACATGACTGCCTTTTTGTCGCACTTGCTCAAAACCATGAGCCAGCAAAATTGCACAAACCTCTTTACCCGATAAAGTCCTCAGCTTACCCAAAAACAATCTCCATTGAGGAAATATAGGTTTCACTATAATAACGTTGCTTAATTTCTTCCGCTGAGGCACATTCAAAAAATAGTTCCACCGCTTCTTTGAGATTGCCCTTAGCCTCCTCAATATTTTCACCCTGGCTGGCAATATCCAACTCGGGGCACAGTGACACATACATATCGTCTTCTTTGTGAATAATGGCAGTGAGCTGTTTATAGTGCATAGCAATTAACCTACAGAACCTTCCAAACTCAAACCCAATAACGCCTGCGCTTCAACAGCAAACTCCATCGGCAATTCCCTGAACACTTCTTTGCAAAAGCCGTTGACGATCATCGACACGGCATCTTCTGCCGACAAGCCGCGTTGCTGGCAAAAGAACAACTGATCTTCGCTGATTTTGGAGGTGGTGGCTTCATGTTCAACCTGAGCCGACGGCTGTTTGACTTCAATATAAGGAAAAGTATGCGCGCCGCATTTATCGCCGATTAACAGCGAATCGCACTGGGTATAATTCCTCGCATTCTCCGCGCTTTTTAACACTTTGACCAAACCGCGATAGGTATTTTGCGCCTTGCCTGCCGAAATGCCTTTGGACACAATGGTACTGCTGGTGTTTTTGCCGATATGTATCATCTTGGTGCCGGTATCGGCCTGCTGATAATTGTTGGTCAGCGCCACTGAATAAAACTCGCCGGTGGAATTGTCGCCGGTCAAAATGCAGCTGGGATATTTCCAGGTAATCGCCGAACCGGTTTCCACCTGCGTCCACGACACTTTGGAATTCTCGCCCCGGCAATCGGCGCGTTTGGTGACAAAGTTATAAATGCCGCCCAAACCGTTTTTATCGCCCGGATACCAGTTTTGTACGGTCGAATATTTGATGGTCGCATCTTTCAGCGCGACCAATTCAACCACCGCCGCATGAAGCTGATTTTCATCGCGCATCGGCGCGGTGCAGCCTTCCAGATACGACACATGACTGCCTTCATCGGCAATGATCAAAGTGCGTTCAAACTGCCCTGTGTTAGCGGCGTTGATACGGAAATAGGTCGACAATTCCATCGGGCAACGTACGCCTTTGGGAATATAGACGAACGAGCCGTCGGTAAATACAGCGGCATTCAATGCAGCAAAATAATTGTCGGTATGCGGCACGACTGAACCCAAATATTGCTTGATCAATTCGGGATGCTCACGCAGGGCTTCCGAAATCGGGCAAAAAATAACGCCGACATCGTTCAGCTTGCCTTTAAACGTGGTCGCCACCGACACGCTGTCGAACACCGCATCGACCGCGACACCGGCCAAGCGTTCCTGCTCATCAAGCGGAATACCCAATTTTTTGTAGGCTTCCAACACTTGCGGATCAATTTCGTCCAGGCTTTGCGGCCCGTCTTCTTTGCGTTTGGGTGCGGAATAATAGCTGATCGCCTGATAATCGATAGGCTCGAAATCGACAAACGCCCATTCCGGCGACTTTAGTGTCTGCCAATGCCGGAACGCTTTTAGCCGGTATTCGAGCATAAACTCAGGCTCGTTCTTGACCTTCGACAACTTATGAATAACCGACTCATCCAATCCCGGCGGAAAGGTGTCGGTTTCCAATACCGTGACAAAGCCTTGTTTATAATCCTGACTAATCAGGTTATTGATTTCTTGTGCAGTTGCTGACATAAAATTTTCTACCTATATAAACTGGAAACCGGAATAAACACTTCGTTCGGCAACACAGCGGGTCTGATTAAATCGGCCAAGGTCACCGACTCTAATGCGTTATGAATGGTCTGGTTAATCAAGCTCCAATTTCCGCCAATATCGCAGCCTAAAGCTTGCTCGCAGCCTTGGTGAGAAATACTGCATTCGGTCAACGCAATCGGCCCTTCCAGCGCATTGATCACGGTCGCGACGCTGATTTCTTCCGGCATTCTAGCCAACGCATAACCGCCTTTAGCACCACGCGTCGAAACCAACACTTCGGCATTGACCAGCGATTTCAATATCTTACTGACCGTCGGCAGCGCTATGCCGGTGACAGCCGCTATTTCCATCGCCGCCACTTGTGTTTTTTCTCTGGCCATGAAACTTAAAATAACCGTTGCATAGTCCGTTAATTTACTCAGCCGCAACATAATTAAACCACCTCTAATAATTCTGGACTATTCTAGTCCTATTTAATTACAGAGTAAAGAAGTTGGTTATTATTTCATGTTCCAATAATGGCTTTGCGCCGCTCTGATGCTCTGCACGACCCATGCGTTATTTTCCAGATAAACGCCAATCGCGCCGCTGTCTGCAGTGTTTAGCCATTCTGCACCGATGTCCCGATAACGCGCCAACACCGTGCGGTGCGGGTGGCCGAATTGGCTACGGTAACCGGCCGGAATCAGCACATAATGCGGCTGTACGGCTTGCAAAAAACCAACCGTCGATGAGGTCTTGCTGCCGTGGTGCGGCGCGATTAACACCTCGGCCTTTAAAGCCTCGCCGTAAGTTTTGACCAGCCAAGATTCTGCGGCCGCTTCAATGTCGCCCGTGAATAACACCGCGCCGTGTTTCGAGTCGATTTTCAGTACGCAAGAATTGTCGTTTTTTGTCGAAAACGCCTGTTTCTGCGGCGCCAGTATGGTGAATTTAACCTCATCCCACAGCCACGATTGCCCTGCCCTACAAGTCATCGGCGCATAGTCACTTAACTGCTGCGGCACACTGGTCAGCACAACATCAGTCACCATGCCGCGTATCAACGAGGCCGCGCCACCGATATGGTCATTGTCGCCATGACTGATAATTAAGCGGTCGATTTTGGACACACCTTGCGAGCGTAAAAAAGGCAGAACCACACTTTGCCCGCTATCGTTTTGTGCCGAAAATTTCGCCCCGGTGTCAAAAACCAGCAAATGATTAACGGTTTGCACCACCGCCGACAAGCCCTGCCCGACATCGAGTAACGTCATTTTGATGTCGCCAACGTCGGGACGTTTGACTTCGCCGAACACCAGCGGCAACAACAGCGCGAGACTCAGCCAACGCGACCCGCCGGGAATACCAATTGGCGCCAACAATAACAACACGCCGGGCACGGCAAACAGCAACACCCAATAGGCAGGCGGCGCATAATAAAACGACGCCAGCGGGATATTCCCTAATTGCGTCAACACCCACCATAAGCCTTGCAGCGCACTATCCGCGACATAAAACAGCGTGTCCGCCAGCGCCGGGAACAGGAACATCACCATTACCGCCAACAAAGACAGCGGCACCACCAACAGACTGACGACCGGCACCGCGACTAAATTGGCGACAGGCGCAACCAGCGAAACCTGTTGAAAAAACAGCAACAGCAGCGGCGCCAAAGCCACCGAAGTAACCCAATGCACTTTTACTGCCCCGGTAAAATAACGGGCGCCCCCCAAGCGCCCCGACACTGCATAAACAATCACGCTGACCGCCAAAAACGACAACCAGAATCCCGCCGCCAACACCGCCAGCGGGTCTACGATCAACACCGCAAACAAGGCAACCGACAAGGTATTAAACGGGCGACTGTTACGCTGCAAAATGATCGCCGTCATCGCCACGCACAGCATCACCAACGAACGCTGGGTAGGCACGGAAAAACCTGCCAGCGCGGCATAAAGCAAGGCCGCCAACATCGCTGCGATTGCCGCTATTTTTTGCGGCGACTGGCTCAAAAAGCCCATCCAAGACCAGGCCTTAAGCGCCAGAAAATAAACCAAACCCGCCACCAGACCGATATGTAAACCGGAAATCACCATTAAATGTGTAGTGCCGGTTTGGCGAAAAATGTCCCACTGATCTTGTGTAATGTGGCTGCCGTCGCCAATCGTCAGCGCCTTTATCAGCGCAAAATGGGGACGCTGGCCTAACCGCTCTGAAAGTTCATCGGCAATCTGCTGCCGCCACACAGAAATACTGCGCCAGGCCGCCTCGCGCCCCAGCAAAACCGGCGTTGAACCTGAACGCACAGAGCCTGTTGCACCGATACCCTCGGCAAACGCCCAGCGTTCATAATCAAAGCCACCCGGATTAAAACTGCCGTGGACACGTTTCAACTTCACCGTAAACAGCCACTGCTGGCCTGCCTTGACCGGTTGATCCGGAAAATACCAGCTTAACCTCAATTTGGCCGGTAGCGGCTGCGATTGACTTGCGGGATTAGTAATCGCCGCGCCAGCTCCCGACTGGTTTGCGGCATACACCCCATCCCTGGGGATCGCCGCATCTGCTCCCGGCAGATTCGCGGCATACACCCCATCCCTGGGGATAAAGTCGAAGCGGACGCGGCGATCATCCTGCACCGGCAAACCCGCTATCATGCCAATTACCTGAAGCTCCCTGCCCTCTAATTGTTCAGGCAAACGATCAGACATCCGGCACAGTGCAAACGCGATTGCCCACAACACACCCAGCACAAAAAACAGACACCGCCAATAACGCAACCATGTAATAATGCAGGCCGCCACAGCGCCGACTATCAGCCATTGAACATCAGGCAATGCCGAGAGCTGTTGGACTAACAAGAGTCCGGCTAAAAATGATAGGGCAAAAATAACCATTGACTCGCTACCTTGGTGTTTTTTGGGCCACAAAAGCCTGATAAACTTAAATAAATGTAACCTTAATCAATAATAACTAATGATGCCAAAACAACGTATCCAACAACTGATTAACAAACTCATTCCCGATCCCGATTTCATCAAGCAGCACAAAAGCCTGAAATTTCTTGGCGACAAACTGCATGACCCTAACCTCTGGCATTTAAACAGACGCTCCGTGGCCTTGGCTTTTGGCGTGGGTCTTTTTTGCGCCTGGATTCCAACGCCGACGCAAATGGCCATTGCCGCCGCCGGCGCTATCTATTTCAGGGCTAACCTGCCGCTTTCGGTAGGCCTGGTATGGATTACCAACCCCGTCACCATGCCGCCGCTGTTTTATTTTGCTTATCAAGTGGGGCTCTGGCTGATGCATCAACCCTCCAGTCCCGATGACTTCGAATTCACCTTAGACAGCATGTTGTCCGGCCTTGGCGACATCTGGCAGCCGTTTCTATTGGGCTGCCTTGTTCTGGGCATCACCTCATCCGCCGCCGGTTATTTCGGCATGAAATATTACTGGCAACATCATATACGCAAAAAATGGGCGGAAAGAAAGGCAAAAAGAATAATCGCCGAAGACTAAATCCCCACCCAACTGCAATGGGCGATAATGCGCATTTAAGCCGCTATCGCCCCATCAGTATAAGCACAAATTTCCTGACAGCTCTAAATAAAGACAATGAAAACTGTTTTGCAAAGCCAGATGTTATAATATAACATCGCACTCTTTCCTTATACCAAGGACATTTATCTTTTCAGGAGTTTATGACAATGAAACACTTAAAGCTTACAGTGCTCTGGCTGTTAGTCGGATTAATGAGCGCCAACGCATTCGCGGAAACATCCGCGCATGCGGATATTGAGCTGGCTTTGCAAAACGACAAGATTATTGTCGACCCGAACCATAAAGCGTTACAGGTCGGCAACGCCAAGTTATATGAAGTAGGTTTCGATAATTCGTTGACACCATTCATTACAAAAGATCCAGGCCTTAACGGCTCTGGATTTTCTGTGACCGGTAGCTTGATCGGCTATCACATTGAAAATACGCTGAAAAAATGGGATTCGACCCGCCATCAATGGTTGTCGGCCGGTTTTAATGAACGCATAGCAATCGCCAAAACGGATACCGTCAACAGGGTTTCAGCAACGGAAGGCCTAAACATCCGGGGCTTAATCAGTCAGATCGACAATGCCGGAAAAATCCATAGTCATCTAAGCTTTCAAATCGACCAAGCCGATGAGGCGAACCCTGACGATGGCGCCTACTTACTGGAAATGTCATTATTCGCTACCGAGGCGGATGGCGTAACAGCGCTGCACACACCGTCCGATAAAATCTACCTGGCCTTTCATTTGAATGCCGGCGGCACTTTTGGGGAGGAAGACTTTGAGCATGTGCTCGAAGACTTCGGCATTGAGCAACAGCCGATGGACGCGCCACGGGTCGACGCACTCTTTGACTGGGCTGAAGCGGTATATCCCGAGCTTTTCCCTAAGCATGAGGCTTCCCGTTATATTTTCGGTTATTACGCCCGCTGTTATGACAATGACATTTGCCTCGGCGCCAAAGACGGCCATGTGTTCGTGAGCGGCGGTTCATTTGGCGCCCTCACCGAGGTCGGCAGCCTGCATACATTCTTTGATGAAGCTGGCTTATAATCCTTAACCGGAGCGCACTAAAACGACGTTTCGTCGCCTTGACTGGCGGCGGAACGTTTTTTTGTTTATACACTGTTAAAAAAAAATCATGCTGCCACTGCTTACCACTACCTTATTTGATTGCATGATTGAGTGATTATGACCAGACCTACTGTTTTATTTTCTCTAAAAATCATCCTGAGCCTGTTGCTGTTAAGCGGCACTTCATTCGGCGCGGAACCCGTCGATGCGCCTGAAACCGAACTGGAGCTGGAAACCATGGTTGTCGAAGGAACAGCACCACCCATAGCCGATGCGACCAGCGAGCTATCCGGCAACGAGCTGCGCCTGAAAGCCGCGAGCACGCTGGGCAAAACCCTGGAGCGTGAACTTGGCGTCAGTAACCTGTCTTACGGCCCCGGCGTGGGCCAGCCGGTGATTCGCGGCATGAGCGGGCCACGGGTTCGGGTCATGCATGACGGCATCGGCGCACACGATGCCTCTGCGATGAGCCCCGATCATGCGGTGGCGGTCGAATCGATGCTGGCCGACAGCATTACCGTACACAAAGGCCCCGCGACCTTACGCTTTGGCAGCGGCGCCATCGGCGGCATGGTCGATGTCAAACATAAACGCATCCCCGACAGCTTGCCGGAAAAGCCGATTGAAGGCGTTGCCGAATTCCGTTTCGACCATAACCCGCAGGAAAAAGCAGGCGTGATCGGTATTGACGCCGGCAAGGACTTATTCGCCGTACATTTTGATTATTTTCAACGCGGCAGCGAAAACAGCCAAATTCCCGGCTTGGCTTTAGACGAAGACGCGATTCGCCAGCAATTTAACATCCAGCCAACGCACAATAGCGACGGCGAGATTGAAAATACCAGCAGCACCAGTCAGGGCGGCTCGGCCGGTATTTCCCTGGTCGGCGATCCCGGTTATATCGGCATCAGCTATTATGAAATGGTCAAAGATTATGGCGTGCCGCCCGGCGTCCCCGGCCATAGCCATAGTCCAAATCAGGCTGAAGACGTAGAATCGGTACGCGTCGCGATGGAACAACGGCGCTACGATTTTGAAGCAATGCTGTACGATCCCCTGCCCCTGATAGAAAGCGCCTCCGCCAAAGTCGGTTATGTCGATTATAAGCATAATGAGCTCGACAACGGCCAGCCGTTCACGCAATTTAACAACGAAGTCTGGGAATCGCGCTTCGAACTCGGCCACCGCATCGGCGAAATGTCATCGGGCTTTGTCGGCCTGCAGTGGCAAGACCGCAATTTTTCCGCTACCGGCGTCGAGACCTACGTGCCGCCTTCGCATGTTGACTCGCTCGGTGTTTTTTTGACTGAAAAACTCGAACTAATCGACGACCTCAACCTGGAACTGGGCGCACGGCATGAGCATCAGGTGACCACGCCTAAAGTCTCATCAGTCAAGGTTGCCGGTGTGCCCTCGCCGCTACCCCTGCCGGATCAATTGAAACATTCACCGTATTCTCTGGCGGCCAACCTGAATTACGAAGCATTTAAAGGCGGGTCGATTTATCTAGCCTGGCAACATGCCCAGCGGGCGCCGGACATACAAGAATTGCTCGCTTCCGGCCCGCATTTGGCGACCCGCAGCTTTGAATTCGGCAGGCCGGATTTAAACAGCGAACGCGCCGACCATCATGAGATAGGCTTGCGTTTCGATGACGAACTAACCTCGCTCCAACTAAACACCTATCATAAACAGGTGAAAGACTTCATTTACCAGAAAAATCTCGGCTATTTTTTTAATTTGGCCACTGACCCGTCCCGCTTTCAGCTCGATTGCGCCAACCTGCAAAACTGTTTGCCAGTGTACGGTTATCAAGGCAACGACGCTAATTTTTTGGGCTACGAGGCCGAGCTGAATTTTCATCCGACTTTCGCTTGGGCCAAACCGCATCTGACCTTGTTTTCGGATTACGTCAGAGGACGATTTAATGACGACGCGCTCGGCGATGTGCCGCGCCTGCCGCCGTTACGTTTCGGCGCTGAAATCGGCGCGGAACGAAACAGCTGGCAAAGCGCCCTGCGCTACACCCACGCGCTGGCGCAGGACAAACCCGGCCTGAATGAAACGCAAACCGCCGCCTACGACCGTTTGGACCTGGATCTATCGTATGATTGGAAAACCAAAGCCGGGCAAAAAATCCTGGTTTTCGGCAAAGCCTCTAATATGAGCGATTCGATGATACGAAACTCCACCTCTTTTTTACGCAGCTTCGCGCCCGAACCCGGCATGAGCCTTGAAATCGGGTTTCGAGCTAATTTTTAACCACACAGGGAAAACCATCATGCGACTAAAAAAACAATCAATGTCCGTTTTATTAATGACGACTATGCTTCTGCTGCCGACAATCCACGCACACGCACAAAGCTTCCATCAGGATATTGAAGTCAAAACCACAGGTTCGCGGCTTCAAGCCGGCTTTTGTTCAAGGCCAGACAGTGGCTGCAGCACCATCGGCACCGAACAATTAGGCTTACCGACCGGCACCTTACCAACCGATCACCAAACCGGCAAAGCTATTTATGTGACCCCGTTTTCTACTGTTCTGGGCACGACGGCAACTAATAGCCCCGGTTTTCAGGCATTTCCCGGCAGCCTTGCCGGTGGCGAAATAGTCAAATATCAAGCGATAGGCCCATTGCACTATTGGGACCCCGCCATTAACCAATGGACGCTTGCGCCAAGCCAAGTGCAAATCCGTTTGGCTGGCGGGCTCGACCTCCAGCCTAACCAAAACTGTGGACTGGTATTTTGTTTGCCTACAGCAGTCGAAGGTTATAGCTTATATACGGCTAACGGCATCTCAGGCGCGGCATCCTTGATTGTCGGCGAGGCAAAATCAGACGGTTCCCTACATTCGCATTTGGATTGGTTTCTTGAATCCAACACACAAACTCCTGGAGGGCCTGTCGGGGCTTACTGGGTCGAAATGAGCCTATTTTCCGACCAACGCCCCGAGCTTTCCGATTCATTTTTTATCCTGTTCAACAACGACCTGTCGGACGAGCAATTTCAACTAGCCCTGTCTTCACGCGTACAAGCCAATCTGGCCGCTCCCCTCGACAAGCCTCGGATTGATGCCTTATTTAACTGGGCGGAAAATTTTTATACCGACCTTTTCCCTCATCATGCAGATTCTGCCGATATATTCGGCTATTACGCCCGCTGTTATGACAACGGTATCTGTATCGGCGCTAAAGACGGCCATGTTTTCGCCACCGGCGGCAGCTTTGGAGCGGATATCGTCGATGTCGGCAGTCTCGACCTGTTTTTTGGCTTGGCGGGTTTGTAGATTCCTCAAAATATTTGATTATCAGGTGTGCGCGATAATGTCGGCTGAATCATATTACGTCGCCATCCGTCAGCCATTGCTGCCGATAATCCTGATAATCATAATGTTTAATCCTTTTTACCCGCACCGAATCACTCAGGTAAATATCGGGAAAATTATAGCCATTAAAGCGGTTCGCCTTAATGAGGGAGTACGCGCCGACCTGCTTAAAAACTACCTTATCGCCAACTTGCAACGGTTCGGCAAACCGGTATCGACCGAACACATCACCGGCTAAACAGGTGCAGCCGGCCAAAATGGCGCTATAGCGTCCATCGGGCTGATGTTCGTGCAGTTCTGGCTGACGCTGATATTCAAACACTTCGGGATTATGATTGACCGACGTATCCAGTACAGCGATTGTTTCGCCATCACTGACGAAACAATCCAACACCGTCGCGATTAAATAACCGGCGCGACCCACAAGCGCCTTGCCCGGTTCAATATAAACCTCGACACCAAAATCGTTTTTCAGCTGATTAATTACGTTAATAAACGGGTGATAATCTTTAATTTGCCCGAATAAATAGCCGCCGCCGATATTCAACCAGTCCAGTTCAGCCAAACCTAAACCCACATGCTGCCGAAGTTTGTCGATGGTTTTAATTAACGGGGTGAAATCGGTTGCAGAAAAAATATTATGCAGATGCAGGCCCTGAATTTGCTCCAGACACGTCACATCATCAAGAGCCGCACCCAGCTTTGACTGCGACCGGCACGGATCAAAACGCTCATCCTGCAAAAACGACAGTTTGGGATTAATTCTTAAGCCGACTGACGCCTCAACCTGATCGGCATAGCGCTGGTACTGCGACCAAGAATTGAAGCTGATATGTGAACACAGCGCATCCAATTCCTTTAACTCATCCGCTCTGATACCGGGCGTGGTCAAATGTATGCTGCCCTGCCCGACCAGAACTTCATCAGCCAATCGCGCCTCGAATAAGGAACTGACCGAAAAGCCGTCGACATAAGGCTTCGCTATGTCCATGACAGCCGTGAGCGGCAAAGACTTGATAGAATACAAAATTTTGCAGCCGCATTGCGCCCTTAACTCGGCCAAGACGGCCAAGGTCTTAATGACTTCGCACTCGTCCAACACAAAGGCCGGCGAGGAATGCACGCTGTCTTTCATGACTAAAAAATCCATCAGCGAAAAAACTGCCGTCCTTTACCGGCATACAGTGCGTGTTCGGTGATGACGGCATCCATTGCCACATCATGGGCATCCATAACGACCTGTTCCAGCAACTGCGCTTCAAAACAGACGCCAAGCAAGACAGCATCGGCTCTAACGCAATTTAATAAGCGGTCATAATAACCGGCGCCATTGCCCAAACGTCCGCCGTTCCGGTCGAAAGCAACACCCGGCACGATGATGCAATCGATTTGTTCGGCAACAACAGCTTTACCAGGCTCCCCCCAGCGTGACTTCGGCGGCTCTAAAATTCCCCACATACCCGGCACCAATTCAGTCATATCATCCAGCCGCCATAATCCCAATTGCGCCTGCCCCTGTTCGTCTTCGGTGCAATAAGGCATAACGATAATGCGTTGACCGGCGGCCACTTCGTCCGACAAGACGGCTTGTGTCCTGACTTCTGAACGGCAATGGCTATACCACATCACGGTTTTGGCGTGCTGATAAGCCGGATGCGCCATCAGTCGGGCGCAAATGAGCTGACTGACGGCATCCTTATCGTCTTGGTTATTACGCGCCTTATAAGCGTGGCGGCGTTGCCGGTTTTTTAGTTCATGCATTTTTAGTCAACAGAGAAAGCCGGAAAATATAAAATCATGGCGATAATACACAGATTCATGCGTGCTTTAAAACCCAAATGGGCAAGGACATTTTTATTCTGTGGCGTTTTCTTTTATACTTGCCGCAAAAAACATAACGGAGACCCCATGGAAAAGCCATTCATTTTACACATGTTAACCACCGCTAAAAACCTTAGCCCCTTCGATGTCAACATGGCATTGGACGCAGGCTGGGTTTCAGCATTACCTTATATCAATGTTGAACCCAGCGAAGTTCAAGGCTTGGTGCAGGATGCCATTTTTTCCCGCAGCCCCAAAAACTTAAAACGCACCGGCATATTTATCGGTGGGCGCGATACCAAACAAGCCATGGACATGCTGAAAATGGCTAAACGCTCGATGTTTCCTCCGTTTGAAGTATCCGTATTCGCTGACCCTAGCGGCGCATTTACGACCGCAGCGGGCATGGTTGCCGCTGTAGAACGCGAATTAATGAGTAAATTCGACACCACGCTGGAAGGAAAAAACATTCTGGTACTCGGTGGAACCGGGCCTGTGGGTCAAGTGGTTGCAGTGATTGCCGCGCAAGGCGGCGCCAATGTCAAACTGATTGGTCGTCAACTGGATAAAGCGCAAGCAATTGCCGACATGTGCAACAATGAATTTGGCGACGGCAAAATTAACATCGAAGCCGGTGCCGATGCCGACAAAGCAGAGTATATCAAAACAGCGGATGTGGTCTTTGCCACCGGTGCTGCCGGAATTGAATTATTAAGCGCCGAACTGATCGCTGCCGCGCCACAACTGAAAGTGGCCGCCGATGCCAATGCCGTGCCGCCAGCCGGTATCGCCGGTGTTGATGCCTTCCATAACGGCACCCCTATTGAAGGCTCAACAAGCGGCGCAGTAGGCTTAGGCGCAATGGCTATTGGCAATATCAAGTTTCAGACTCAGGTACTGTTGTTAAAGCAGATGATCAGCAGCGAAAAGCCTGTTTATCTGCATTTCGAACACGCCTTTGCCACAGCAAGAGATTATATTAAATCCAGCTCTTGAGACTCATTCTTCAAATCAACCCTGCATAAAACTAAGGAAATATAATGGCAAAACGCAGCATTCTTCACATGCTTGACCCCATGCCGAACAACAGCCCATTCGACATTAACATGGCGGTGGATGCAGGGTTTGACGTACTCGTCCCCTATAGCAACGTCAAGCTGGATAGTGTTTACGGCCTGACTCAAGACGCCATTTTTTCCCGCAGCCCATCGGGCGTTAAACGCACCGGCATTTTTATTGGCGGCCGCGATTTAGGTTTGGCGATGGACATGCTAAACACTAGCAAACAAGCGATGGTTCCACCTTTTCAAGTCTCTGTTTTTGCCGATCCTAGCGGCTCTTTCACCACAGCGGCCGCATTAGTCACTTGCGCAGAAAAAGAACTGAAAGAAAAACACGGCAAAGAACTCAATCAATGCTCGATTGTTATTTTTGGCGGCACAGGCCCAGTCGGTATTGCCACCGGCATTATTGCCTCATTAGCCGGCGCCGATGTGACCTTGACCGATCATTTATCAGTCGACACCTCGTTGGATGTCGCTAAAGCCTATAATCGGCGCTTTAATTGCTCGCTTAAAGGCGCTTTGGCTCACTCCGACGCGGATAAAGCCAAACTGGTCAGCGATGCCGATATTATTTTTTGCACTGCTAAAGCCGGCATTCAGGTTTTAAGTGCGGCGGTACTAAAAGAGGCCAAGCAATTGAAAGTGGCCGGCGACGTTAATGCCGTGCCGCCTTATGGCATTGAAGGGGTTAAAAACAAGGATTTTGGCGCACCGTTAATTCATGCTACCCAAGCGCCAGGCGCAGTAGGCATAGGTGCCTTAGCGATTGGCGATGTTAAGTTTCAACTGCAACATGAATTATTAGAAACGATGTTAGGGCCGGATCAGCCTCTATATATCGACTTCAGATATGCCTTCAACAAAGCGCGTGAAATGCAATTTGGTGGTGACGAAAGTTAGCACTTAGCTCACGGGGAAACGCGACGTTTCCCCTTTGCGCCCAATCAACCCGCTAGATCATCGCCCCATCAATATAGCCGAATTTAATGGCCATGCGAATTAATTCGACATCGTTTTTTACCCGTAACTTATTGTAAAGACGGTAACGATAAGTATTGATAGTCTTGTCGCTCAGCATCATATTTTTCGCCATTTCTTGTATGGTATTGCCCTGAAGAATCAAGGTGACAACCTCAGCCTCTCTTTGCGACAGCATTGCGAAAGGCGAATGACAACTGCCGGGAAGCCCCTGCAAAGCCAGGTTATTGGCCACCTCAGAGCACAAATAACGCTTACCTTCCATGACTCTGCCAATAGCATAAATCATTTCATTGGCCGGGGAATCCTTAGACACGAAACCTAACACACCTAGCCTAAGCAACTGATAAGGGATAGGCCCTTCGTTACGAACTGATACCGCAATAATTTTGACTTCGGCATCCTGTTGCAAAATTCTGCGACACGCTTCTAACCCGCTCATCCCTGCCATGTTAATATCCATCAACACAACATCTGCCGACATCGTGGCAACGGCATCAACCGCTTCTTCACCCGATTTTGCCACGCCAATCACGGTAATATCATTAACATTATTTAACAATGCTTCAATCCCGGCTCGCACAAGCTCATGGTCATCAACCAAAAAAACATTAATCATGATTTTTATTATTCCTTTATTGATCAATAAAAACAGCAAGTTATACTCACACATCCCGCTGTATTTCCGTATTCAGGAATAATTAATATACAGCAGCCCTCAGTACTTATACATAAGTAGAATTACCTATATTGGGGTACTATGCCGCTGTGATGCAGCACATCACTCACCCAAACATCAACATGCGCCGACACGATTACACCATGAAATTCACCACAGCATCGCTAAAAACACTGACTAAAAAAATCAACTATTCAACAGCCTTAGGTATTTTGCTGAGCATTATATTGTTTGCTTTCATTATTGCCTTTGCAGCAAATGACCCGCTGTCTTTTATCAACTTGACCGGATTAGCGATTGTCATTGGCGGGACTATCGCCGCTATTCTTCTAAGCTATCCGTTAAAAGACATCAAACACGGTTTAAAATCAATCAAGCTCATTTTTTTTTATGAAGACCTGAATCCCGAGAAAGAAGCCAACGAAATTGTCGCGGTCGCGCAAATGTGGTTTAACAAAGATAAGGTCTCGATAGAAAATACCATCGACAACATCAATAATCCGTATTTAAAAACAGGCTTCCAGCTGATCGTCGACAATACGCCGGTAGAAGATATTTTATCGTTACTAAAATGGCGCATTGCCCGCTTGAGAGCTAAAGAAAAAGCCGAAGCCAATATTTTTTACAGCTTGGCGGCTTATTCACCGGCATTTGGCATGTTGGGCACGCTGATAGGCATGATCAACATGCTGCAAATTATTGAACTTAAAGACATAGCCGGCATCAGTTACAACATGGGCGTTGCGTTGATTACCACCTTTTACGGACTCATCATGGCTAACCTTATCTTTAACCCGATAGCTATAAAACTGGAAAGGCGCACCGAACAGCGCATCATGATCATGAGTATGATCATGGAAGGTATTACCCTGATAGCAGACCGCCGCAGTCCATCGTTTGTACGGGAGACACTCAGATCATTCATCATGCATTATGACAATGAATTGAAAGACTAAAAAACCGCCCCATCTTGAACCCAAGACACAGACCCAGACACAGCAACATGCGTAAAGATCCATTTTCAAAATTACAGTCCTCGCTATCTTTAGAAGACTTACTTGACCAACCGGTAACCAGAAACTCGCAAAATTGGCTACTCACCTATTTGGACGTATTTATTCTCATTGTCATGCTGGTGATCACCTTGATAACCTTGAGCGACATCAACACCGAACAGCAGCAAGCAGTCACTCAGCCGAAAAAAATCTGTCCGCCCGTACCGCCGACACCTGTCGCCACAAACTGTCCGCCTGCTGCTGTTATTGAAAATAAGCCCGTAGAAACTGTCAAACCAGCCGTCGCGGTCAAACCCGAAATTAAACAGGAAAATGATAACGTCTTCGATCTAAGCGACGCCTCCGCTATTAAGATGATCGCCGAAACGGCAATCAATCCGATTCCTGAACTAAGTCGCGCCAACTCGGCCGATGAAAAAATGTTAAATGTACTGACCAAAGCGATTGATGATTTCGGCCTTAATAACATCGTGAACATAAAAATCACCCAAGGCTACGCACAGCTTGAGATTCAAGACAAACTGCTATTCAAGTCCTCAGAAGCCGAATTAACGGCCACTGGAGGCGCTTTGCTCAAACGCCTGACGCCGCTATTGCAACAAGCTGTCGGCTTGATTCTGATTGAAGGCCACACTGACAATATGCCGATTAAAACCGCCCAGTTTCCTTCTAACTGGGAACTGGGCTCGTCCAGAGCCACCAGCGTTTTACACTTTTTAGTTTTGCAACAACTAGATAGCAGCCGTTTACGGGCGATTACTTACGCCGACACCATGCCGATTGCCGACAATGCCACCGAAGAAGGCAGAGAAAAGAACCGGCGCGTTAATATTCTGATCAAACTGTCGGAATAGTATTTCAGCGATAGCTATGTTCGGCCATTTAACAAAATGCGCAAAGGTGCGGTATCATAAAAAACCAAATTAACTTAAAAAACCTATTTTTTAGGCTATATCTTTAAATAAACAACCGGGAAAATTAATGACTGTTGGTGTGGATGATTTTAAAAAAGCAATGCAACTATGGGCTAGCGGCGTCACCGTTGTCAGCACATATTCTGAAAAATTTGGCGTTCAAGGCATGACGGTCACTGCATTTACCAGTGTTTCAGTTAATCCGCCGCAAATATTGGTCTGCCTCAATGAATCGGCCGACACCGGCCTCGGCATTGAAGAAAGCCAGTGTTTCGCTGTCAATGTGTTAACGTCAGAACAACAAGATGTTTCCAATCAGTTTGCCGGCGGCAGCAGCCAAGAACAGCGTTTTGAAAACACACCCTGGACAGCAGGCACCGTGACTGGCGCACCTCTTCTCGACAACAGCCTGATGTCTTTGGAATGTAAAGTCATCAAGAAAGTTCATGCCGGCACCCACTGGATTTTAATTGGCGAAGTACAAAATTGCCTGCGCCGCTCAGGAGAACCCCTTCTTTATTTTCAAGGCGCTTACCAACAACTTAAGAGCCACTGATAATTGTAATGACTTCATGCTGTTTTTCTATAAACCCTTAGTGTTTAAAGACTTCTTACTGCAATACGGAATTATCTTCGAGCCTAGTTAAAATATTTTGCCCTGTTTGCATCTTTAGTGCTATTATCTGCCGCAGTTAGAGTTTGAGCCGGCTTTATTCTAAGGCTGGGATTTGTAAAGCCAAACAAAATTGGCGATTTTTTTAAGATAAGAGTGTGATATGTCAGATCAAGTTGTAGGTACCGTTAAGTGGTTCAATGATGAAAAAGGTTTTGGATTTATTGAACAGGAAGGTGGCAAAGATGTTTTTGTTCACCATAGTGCAATTAACGGCGCCGGTCGCAAGACCTTAAGGGAAGGCCAAAAAGTGACTATGGAAGTTACTCAAGGGCAAAAAGGTCCGCAAGCCGAGAATGTAACCCCAGCGTAACAAACTCAACAACTTGACCCAAAAAAATTAATTTTTTTGGGTCAAGTTGCATTTGCCCTCCCGCTTAAAGCTTTAGACAACAACTCAATGTTATTGCTAAGCTTCTTATCCCGTTCAAACAATTGACTTCCCTCTCGCAAGCTTAGGTAAATTACCTTCCAAACCCATTGCACTGCGCATCACTTTGTTTTTTGCAGGCAAAATTCGCTCAGCCAAACCCAATCCTAAATTGCGCAAAATTTTAACCGGCAACAGCTGATTGCTAAATACCCGATAGAAAACATCCATTACCGTCATCATTTTCAGATTTTCATTGCGGCGCATTTTTTCATAACGTTTCAAAACCGCCAAATCACCCAGATCAAGACCTTGTCCACTTGCCTCAATCAACACCTCGGCCAATGCCGCTGCATCCAGTAAACCAATATTAACGCCCTGTCCCGCCAAGGGATTAATCATGTGCGCCGCATCGCCAACCAAAACCACGCCCGGCTTGACATAACTTTGCGCATGCTGGCGTTTCAGCGGAAAACTCGCCGTACCCAAAATGGCGTTAACCTTACCCAGACAATCAGGAAAAGTGGCGGTTAATTCGCTCATCAAGTCATTATTAGACAACGCTTTTAAACGACACACCTCATCTGGCGAGTTATACCAAACTATCGAAGCATAATGCCCCGTTAACGGCAAAAACGCCTGCGGCCCGCTCGGCACAAAGCGCTGCCAAGTTATGTCTTGTTGCCCGTAAGCCGTTTCGATATAAATCACCAGCGCATGTTGATTGTAATCCCAACTCGTGACACCCAAGCCAACCACCTGCCTAACTCTGGATTGACCGCCATCTGCGGCAACCAATAATTTTGCCGATAAAATACGACCATCATCCAAGGTCAGTTCAGACGATTTTTCAGCCATATAGTTGATTTTATTAATACTCGCCGGACACATCAGCTCGACATTATCAAACGCCTGCAAACGTTCCAACAAGGCCAATTGCGTCACTCTGTTTTCAACGATATAACCCAATTCAGGATAATCAATATCATCACTGCAAAATTCGGTATCGCCCGCCGTTTCCCACACGCGCATCCGGCGAAACGGACACAGCCGGCGCTTAGTTACGCCCTCCCAAGCACCTACAGTTTCAAGGATGTTTTTTGACGCGATACTGAGCGCCGAAACCCTTAAATCATGCGGCTGCTCGGGAGTAAACGCATCAGGCAAAGCAGCTTCCACCACCGCCACCTTTAACAAACTTCCGCCAAGACCGCACGCAACAGCCGCACCCACCATACCGCCACCGACAACCACCACATCAAAATCTTCTTTCATAATTAACCATGTTACATAACGACTATATAAAACCACGTAAAAAGATACCACACCTAACTAAAGATTAAGCAAAATACCGCTAACAATCCCCGCAAAAAAGAGCACTAACAACAAGCAATATGACACTCATTGCTGTGAAAAACAACAAAGACCGCGTGACAAAATCAGCCGCAATCCGTATAATTGTGTGGTTTTGCCGTATCGCGGCCTCTGATGTATGCATCAGAACAAATACGGAACGAGGGTTATGACAGCCAGCAAAAGTAGCCCTTTTGTAATATTTCTTAGAGGTGACAATGAGTCAAAGTACGCTACCGACCAGACAAGGTTTATATGATCCGCGCAACGAACACGATGCTTGCGGCGTGGGTTTTATCGTCCATATCAAAGGTCACAAAAGCCATGAAATCGTACGTCAGGGCTTAGAATTACTTAAAAACCTGACCCACCGCGGCGCTGTCGGTGCCGATATTCATGCCGGCGATGGCGCAGGTATTTTACTTCAAATACCCGATACGTTTTTGCGCGCAGAGTGCAACAAACTCAGCATCACCCTGCCAAAAGCAGGCGATTATGCAGCAGGCATGGTATTTTTGCCGCGCGATGCCGCCAATCGAGCGACGTGCGAGAAATTGCTAACCGACTTCATTGCCCAAGAAAAATTGGTTTTGTTAGGCTGGCGCGATGTCCCTGTCGACAATCATACGCTGGGCGAGACCGTCAAGCTGGTTGAACCGCTTATTCGGCAGATTTTTATTGCTCGTGGCGAGGCTTGTTCCAATCAAGACGCTTTCGAACGCAAATTATTCGTTGTCCGTAAACAAGTTGAAAATGCCGTCCGCGATTTAAATCTCGATCAAGGCCACGCTTTTTATATTCCCTCTTTATCGTCACGCACTATCGTTTACAAAGGCATGTTGCTGGCCGATCAGGTCGGCGCGTTTTACGCCGATTTAAGTGATGAACGCGTGGAAAGTGCTTTGGCGCTGGTACATCAACGTTTTTCCACCAACACCTTCCCAACTTGGGATTTGGCTCATCCGTTCCGTTTAATCGCCCATAACGGCGAAATCAATACCTTGCGCGGCAATGTGAATGGCATGGCGGCACGTCGCCATTCTATCGCGTCCAAGGTATTGGGCGACGACATGCACAAATTGTGGCCGTTAATTAACGAAGAACAATCGGATTCGGCCTGTTTCGACAATGCGCTGGAATTATTGGTCGCCGGCGGTTATTCAATGGCCCACGCGATGATGCTGCTGATCCCCGAAGCCTGGGCAGGCAACGTCTTAATGGACGAAAAACTGCGCGCGTTTTACGAATACAACGCCGCACTGATGGAACCGTGGGACGGCCCGGCTGCAATGGCCTTTACCGATGGCCGTCAAATCGGCGCGACCTTGGATCGTAACGGCCTGCGCCCTGCGCGTTATCTGGTCACCGATGACGACTTCGTGATCATGGCGTCAGAAATGGGCGTATTGGAAGTTCCACAACACAAAATCATCAAAAAATGGCGTTTGCAGCCCGGTAAAATGCTGCTGATTGACACCGAGCAAGGCCGTATCATTGATGACGCAGAATTAAAAGCTAATTTGTCGGCGCGCTATCCTTATGCCGAATGGCTGGCTAAAACGCAAATCCTGTTAGCCGAACTGCCCACCGAAATTTCAGCGATGGCGCCGGATGCGAACACACTGCTCGATAGACAGCAAGCGTTTGGTTATACCCGCGAAGACCTTGAGTTCATCTTAAAACCGATTGCGCAAACCGGCCAAGAACCGATCAGCTCAATGGGTATCGATGCCGCACTGGCGGTGTTATCGCGGCGTTCGCGTATGCTCTACGACTATTTCAAACAAGGTTTTGCCCAAGTCACCAATCCGGCTATCGACCCGATTCGCGAAGAATTGGTTATGTCGCTGGTTTCGCTGATCGGCCCACGCCCTAATTTATTAGGCCTGGACGAAGGCGGCACCCATAAGCGCCTGGAAGTCGAGCAACCTATTTTGACCAATCAGGATTTGGAAAAAATTCGTCGCATCGAAACCCGCACCGGAGGCGCATTCAAAACCAAAACTCTGACATTGTGCTACCCGTCTGATTTAGGCGCGAGCGGCATGGAAGCGGCGCTGGATAAATTATGCCTTGCGGCTAAACAAGCGGTTGAAGACGGCAACAATATTCTGGCGCTGTCCGATCGCGACCTGGATATTGCCCATATCGCCATCCCTGCTTTATTGGCAACATCTGCGGTGCATCACTATTTGACCCGCGAAGGTCTACGCACCAAAGTCGGCTTAGTCGTTGAAACCGGCGAAGCGCGCGAAGTACATCATTTTGCACTGCTGGCAGCTTACGGTGCGGAAGCGGTTAACCCGTATCTGGCCTTCGATACCATCTCCGCAATAGCGCAAAATATCGCCGACCTTAGCGAATACGAAGCACATAAACGTTATATCAAGGCAATTTCCAAAGGCCTGCTTAAAGTTATGTCCAAAATGGGCATTTCGACTTATCAATCCTATTGCGGCGCACAAATATTTAACGCCATCGGTTTAGCGGAACCGTTTTTAGACCGTTATTTCACCGGCACTACCAGCACCGTCGAAGGCGTCGGCTTAGCCGAAATCAGCGAAGAAACCACACGCCGTCACCGCATTGCTTTCGGCAATGCACCGTTATACCGTGACGCGCTGGATGTTGGTGGCGAATATGCCTACCGGGTACGCGGCGAAGCGCACACCTGGACGCCTGCCACTATCAGCACCTTGCAACATGCGACGCGCAGCAACAGCTACGAAAAATATGCCGAATTTGCCCGCCTGATTGACGAGCAAGGCGAGTCTTTGCTGACATTGCGCGGCTTAATGTCATTCAAAGAAGGCTTAACACCGGTGCCACTGGATGAAGTCGAACCGGCAGCCGACATCGTTAAACGCTTTGCTACCGGCGCGATGTCGTTCGGTTCAATCTCTTACGAAGCGCACACCACGCTGGCTATCGCGATGAACCGCATCGGCGGCAAATCGAATACCGGCGAAGGCGGCGAATTGCCCGAACGTTTCAAACCGCTGCCCAACGGCGACTCAATGCGCTCGGCAATCAAACAAGTTGCCTCCGGCCGTTTTGGCGTGACCACCGAATACCTGGTCAATGCCGACGACATTCAAATCAAAGTCAGTCAGGGCGCAAAACCCGGCGAAGGCGGACAGCTGCCCGGCCATAAAGTCGATGCGGTTATCGCCCGAGTGCGCCATTCGACGCGCGGTGTAGGCTTGATTTCGCCGCCACCGCACCATGACATTTACTCGATTGAAGATTTGGCGCAGTTAATCCATGACTTGAAAAACGTCAACCCCGAAGCGCGCATCAGCGTCAAGCTGGTTTCTGAAGTCGGCGTAGGCACGGTTGCTGCAGGCGTTTCTAAAGCTCATGCCGATCACGTCACCATTTCCGGCTTTGACGGCGGCACCGGCGCTAGTCCGAGCACATCGATTAAACACGCCGGCTTACCGTGGGAAATCGGCCTTGCCGAGACCCATCAAACGCTGGTGCTGAACAAATTGCGCGGACGCATTGCTGTGCAAGTCGACGGTGGCCTGCGTACCGGTCGCGACGTAATCATCGGCGCATTATTAGGCGCGGATGAATTCGGCTTTGCCACCGCACCGTTAATCGTGACCGGTTGTTTAATGATGCGCAAATGCCATCTAAACACCTGCCCGGTTGGCGTAGCGACGCAAGATCCTGAATTGCGCAAACGCTTTACCGGACAGCCTGAGCATGTAGTCAATTATTTCTTCATGGTCGCGGAAGATGTGCGGCAGTGGATGGCAAAACTGGGTTTCCGCAATCTTAACGAAATGATAGGACGCTCGGACTTACTGGACATGCAGCGCTCGCTGAACCATTGGAAAACCGAAGGCTTGGATTTTAGCCGCGTATTCCATAAACCCGAAGTTGCCGACGGCACCATTCTTTATCACCACGAAGCACAAGATCACGGCTTAGAGAATGCACTCGATCATGAATTGATTGCCCAAGCCCAGCCTGCGTTGCAAAACGGTCAAGCGGTAGTGATTAACACGCCGATCCGCAATATCAACCGCACCTTTGGCGCGATGCTGTCCGGCGAAGTCGCCAAGCGCTACGGCCATAAAGGTTTGCCGGAAGACACCATTGCGATCAAAGTCAAAGGCACGGCCGGTCAAAGTTTCGGCGCGTTTTTGGCGCAAGGCATCAGCATTGAACTGGAAGGCGATGGCAACGATTATGTAGGCAAAGGCATGAGCGGCGGACGTATCGCTATTTATCAGCCGAAAGACTGCCCGATTACACCGGCGGAAAATATTATCGTCGGCAACACCGTGCTGTACGGCGCGATCAGCGGCGAATGCTATTTCAGCGGCGTCGCCGGCGAACGTTTTGCGGTACGCAACTCGGGCGCGCTTGCCGTCGTTGAAGGCGTAGGCGACCACGGCTGCGAATACATGACCGGCGGCGTTGTCGTAGTGCTCGGACAAACCGGCCGCAATTTTGCTGCCGGCATGTCGGGCGGTGTGGCTTATGTGCTGGATGAAGCAGGCGACTTTGAAAAACGTTGCAATATGGCCATGGTTGATCTCGAACCGATTCCAGAAGAAGACGATACGCTGGAACTCATCGCTCATCAGGGCGGCGATTTGGAAACTCATGGCCGCGTTCACATCATGTCCGATATGAACCGTTACGATGCACAACGCTTGAAGCATTTGATTGAAAAACATAAGCACTATACCAATAGCGCCAGAGCGCAGCATATTTTGGATAACTGGCAGGATTTCTTGCCGCGCTTTGTTAAAGTCATGCCGATCGACTACCGTGAAGCGCTCAAACAAATCCAGGCAGAACAAGCTTCCGTGTCCTGCTAACGCTCCTCGCCTACGTCCTGTAGGCGAAGCTTCCGCGACCGCATAAAGTCATTGCGACACTATTTAAGTAGAAGGTATTAAAAATGGGTAAACCAACCGGGTTTATGGAACTAGAACGCACCGAGCGGCATACTGCCGCGCCGGGTGATCGTATCCAGCATTATCGCGAATTTACGTTATCGCCCAGCGATGCCGAAGTAGCCGAACAAGGCTCACGCTGCATGGATTGCGGCATCCCTTTTTGCCATAACGGCTGTCCGGTCAACAATATTATCCCGGATTGGAATGACGGGGTTTATCGTGGCGATTGGCAACAGGCGCTGGATATACTGCACAGCACCAACAATTTCCCCGAATTTACCGGACGCATCTGCCCTGCACCTTGCGAAGCGGCTTGTACGCTGAATCTGCAAGAGCAACCGGTCACCATTAAATCGATAGAATGCGCCATTATCGATAAAGGCTGGGAAATGGGCTGGGTTAAACCGCAAATCCCGGAAAAACGTAGCGGCAAACGCGTCGCCGTCATCGGCTCAGGCCCGTCAGGCTTAGCCTGCGCCCAGCAGCTCGCTCGCGCCGGCCATGAAGTCGTGGTCTATGAAAAGAATGACCGTATCGGCGGCTTGTTGCGTTACGGCATCCCCGATTTTAAAATGGAAAAATCGCACATCGACCGGCGCATTGCACAAATGCAGGCGGAAGGCGTCAGCTTCAGACCTGACAGCCACATCGGCAGCGACATTCCGGCACAAAAAATACTCGCCGAATTCGATGCGGTCGTGTTAGCGGTCGGCTCGGAAAAAGCGCGCGATTTGGAAGTTCCGGGGCGTAATGAACTGCAAGGCGTTTATTATGCGATGGACTTTTTGCGCCAGCAGAACAAACGCAACGCAGGCGACACGATAGCCGACGGTGAAGCGATAAGCGCAACCGACAAGCATGTCGTAGTAATTGGCGGCGGCGACACCGGTTCCGACTGTATCGGCACCTCGATTCGCCAAGGTGCAGCGTCTGTAGTGCAACTGGAAATCTTGCCGGAACCGCCTGTAAAAGAAAACAAACTAATGACCTGGCCGCTGTGGCCGAACAAGTTACGCACTACCTCGTCACATAACGAAGGCATCAAAAAACGTTATTTTAGCGTCAACACCCAAAGCGTTAGCGGCAAAGACGGCAAGATAACTCAGCTGAATGCGGTCGAAGTCGAGTGGAAGCAGGAAGGCGGGCAATGGAAAATGAGCGAAAAAGCCGGCAGCGCCTTTAGCTTGGATGCTGACATCGTGTTTTTGGCCATGGGCTTTGTCCATCCAGTACACGAAGGCTTGCTAAAAGAGCTGGGCGTCGAACTTGAGCGTAACAACATCAAAGCCAACGACAGACAATATCAGACCTCAGTCGATAAAGTATTTGCTGCCGGCGACGGGCGACGCGGACAATCGCTGGTGGTCTGGGCGATACGCGAAGGCCGCCAAGCCGCGAGAGCCGTCGATGAATTCCTGATGGGTTCATCCGAATTGCCAAGATAATCTGGTAGCGCTTTAGCGGATTAACGCCGCTAAAGCGCTTTCACCTTGGTTATCAAACAGCGTTTACACCGATAAACGGTGACCAGTTTCCCCTGCTTTACATCAAATTGTTTTTCCTTTAAAACCTCCCATTTATGAAAACCGCTGCGGCATAAGGTATTACCTTTATGCCGTTCCGATAACTTAGGACGTTTAAACTGAACCACCTCACCCATGATTTCCTCCAGGCCACTATGAATAGATTAAAAGATAAAATCCGCGACATCCCCGACTTTCCTAAGCCCGGCATTATTTTTAAGGACATCACGCCACTGGTCAAAGACCCGGCGATGCTAAGGCTTGCCGTACATCAATTACTGCAGCCTTTTCTAGGCAGAAATATCACCGTTGTAGCCGGCATGGAAGCGCGCGGTTTTATTTTCGGCTCATTAGTCGCCTGGGAATTGGGCCTGCCTTTTGTCCCCTTGAGAAAACCGGGCAAACTGCCTTACGATGTGCAAAGCGTATCCTACGATCTTGAATACGGCTCGGCCACACTCGAAGCGCATATTGATGCGTTTGATGCCAATGATAGGGTTTTATTGATTGATGATTTGCTAGCTACCGGCGGAACCGCAAAAGCCAGCTGTGAGTTGGTTGAACAACTGGGCGCTAAAGTCGAGGCCTGCGCCTTTGTGGTGGAGCTGGATTTTCTGCAAGGACGAGAAAAATTGGGCAATTACGAAATCCATTCACTATTGCATTATTAAGCACGAGCAAAGGCGAAGGGCAAAAAATCGTATCTCACACCTCGCCTTTGGTTTTTTTTCATCGACGCTCTCTAGCTAATTGCTCCGCTTTAAGCCCCGCCTGCTCAAACGATTTTGCCGTACTATCAAACGATTGAGCGGCACTGCTAAATGAATAAGGATTAGTGTCACCTACAGAACTAAGACCGGGCGTAGACGCTTCGCCATTATCGGTATTGAGCAAAGCATCATCGAAATCGTCCACATCCGAAGTGGCTTCCGACTTTCCGTCAGTTGCCAAATTATTGCGCCATTGCAAAAAAGATTCGCGGGTAAAAACATAAGGGTCCAACGCGGCTTCATCAATAAATTTTAACGCCCCTTCCGCATTGGCCCGTTCATTGATCATAGCCAACAACTGCACCGGCGTACTGATGTAATTAATAGGATTTGCCGCCGAATCCAAGATACCCCCAGAAACGCCGCGCCCTGTTGATGGCCCCAACAACGGCAAGACTAAATAAGGGCCTTGAGGCACGCCCCAGACTGCCAGCGTCTGGTCAAAATCTTCCATGTTTTGCTCCAACCCGACATGCTTGGCAACATCAAACAATCCACCCAAACCGACGGTTGAATTGATCGCCAAACGCCCTGTGTCTTCAGCGCTCTGTGCAAATTTAGCCTGTAAAACGTCATTAATGACCACATTGACATTTTTCAAGTTATTAAAGAAATTGGATACACCTGTTTGCATGAACTGCGGCGTAATCCATTTATAAGCATTTGCAATAGGTGCCGCGACATAGCCATCAACGCCATCATTAAAAACAAACATTTTTCTATTAAAACTCTCGTAAGGATCAACCTTGCTCGTTACAGCCTGATCAGGGGCTTTACCGGTTGTCGCGCAACCTCCCAGCGTGGTAACAATACCCATCAGGAGAAGAATTCCAGCGTTACGATTGCCGCAGTAGGGTCTATTCATTGGTTTTAAAACCTATTGTTTTGAATAATTATTAATTTTTTCGCTAATTTTGCTGATTAAGGCATCAAAGCCTTCGCGCTGTAAAATAGTGGTGTATTCCGATCTTTTCAAAGCCAAATCGCTGACACCATTGGCGATAATGTTAATAATACGCCAGCTATTGCCTTTTTCTTTCAGCATGTAATCGAATTTGACCGGCTTGTCATCAGGGATGACTAAATGGGAATGCACCACAAAACCGCCGCGTGTGGTTTCTTCTTCCGAATCGAAAATGAAGGATTCGCCGGAATAATCCTTAAAATTGTGCGCATAGGACGCGATACTCAGCTCACTGAACACATCGACCAATTTTTGTTGCTGCTCTTCGGATAATTTTTCCCATTCCTTACCGACAACAATGCGCGCGATTTTTGTCAATTCATGGCTGTTAGACACCGGCTCTTTTAGCTTGTCATAGCGCCCGGCATAACCCAATTTTTTGCCGTCCTTCATTACGGCAATCAACTCTGCCTGAAACCTTTCAACAACCTGTCTAGCCGTAGCGCCGCCTTCATCCGCAGCAAAAGCATTCACCGCTCCAAACAAAAAGAACATAAAAACGACAGCTAACTGCACATTTTTCCAAATCATAATAAAAACCTCGTAAAAATTGAATCAGGTAACAAGGTAAAAGGCGCAAAAGTTGACTTTTGCGCCCCACATCGGGATGCACTTTAATCGACAGCTTCCACTCTCACAGGAATACCGGCAATAGTCGATGATAGCTCTTTTTTCGCATACGCAGGCGCGGCCTCAGGCACCATGTCGCCTTCGGTTTTTGGCCCTCTAATTGAAGTCAACAGTGCTTTCAAAGGGTGACTCAACATATCCTCAACAGCAGTTGCTTCATAACCGCAATGCGCCATGCAGCTGGCACATTTAGGATTATTAACGGAACCGTATTTTTCCCATGGCGTGGTATCCAACAACTCCTGAAAAGTGGATACATAGCCTTCATCAGCCAGTAAATAACACGGTTTTTGCCAGCCAAACACGTTGCGGGTCGGATTACCCCACGGGGTACAATCATAGTTTTGATTGCCCGCCAGAAAATCAAGATATAACGATGAATGGTTTAATTTCCACTTACGATTTTTGCCGATTCTGAAAATGCCGCGAAACAAATCCTTCACATCGCTGCCCTTAATAAACACATCCTGCTGCGGCGCACGCTCATAACTGAAACCCGGCGCAATGGTCACACCTTCAACGCCCAGCTCCATCGCATAATCCAGGAAATCGGCAACTTCTTGTGCATTTTCACCCTGAAACAGCGTGCAGTTGACGGTGACTCTAAAACCCTTTGCCAAAGCCAATTTTATCGCCTCAACCGCCCGCTCAAACACACCGTCCTGACAAACAGAAGTGTCATGCCTGTCCTGCATACCGTCCAAATGGATTGAAAAAGTCAGATAAGGCGACGGCTGATAATCATCGATTCTCTTTTTCAACAATAAGGCATTGGTACACAAATAAACGAATTTTTTGCGCGCAATAATACCGGCAACAATTTGCGGCATTTCCTTATGAATCAAAGGCTCGCCGCCTGGAATAGAGACCATCGGCGCATCGCACTCATCGACCGCCTGCATACATTCTTCAAAGGACAGGCGCTTATCGAGAATATCATCCGGGTAATCAATCTTGCCACAACCCGCACAGGCCAAATTACAACGAAACAACGGTTCAAGCATCAACACCAAAGGGTATTTTTTAACCCCTTTCAATTTTTGCTTAATCAAATAACTGCCTACAGTCAACTGCTGACGTAAAGGAACTCCCACGAGCAAACCCTCCAAAAAATCTTAATGAACTTAATGGCGCCCATTTAAAAATGACCGCCCTGAAACCAGATACGCTAAAAAGCCAAGCAATCTTGTATCAAAAAAACAACAGACCAATAATACTTACTAAAATACAAACACCTACTGCTTTTAAATCGCGGGCTTTAGTAAATATCAACAAGGCCATCATATAATACAAGCGCTTATCTATTACTGACTAGAATACTATCTTTTAACGGGCGACTCCAGTTTTACCCTTAATCCGCTGTAAATCGACCTGTAGCGCACGCCCCGATACCCGCCACAGCAACACCGGTTAAAGACAGGTAAAATGATGTTTTTATTAACAATAAATAACTTTTAACAATCCCTTGTTGTGCGCATTTGCAACAAAACAACATTGCTTTGCAAAATACCAACAAACAGTCTATTATTGCCTCATACAAAACTTAAATTTACCCGTAAGCCAACAAAAAAATACCATGAGTGACACTCAAATATCCCTGGACAATCCAAAGTCACTGAGCAAATGCTCTGATGATCAATTTCAGGCACTCTTACTCGAAGGCGTCTCCAGAACATTTGCGTTGACCATTCCGCAATTACCGGAAAAACTGTATAGCGCAGTCGCCAATGCCTATTTGTTATGCCGCATTGTAGACACCATAGAAGATGAAGTTTCACTGTCCCCCGGTCAAAAAAAATATTTTTGCTCCGAGTTTATTCAGGTAGTAAAAACCGGCGCCAACTCGGAGCCGTTTGCCGTTGACCTTGCGCCGCTGCTGTCCGAACAGACCATTCCTGCCGAACACACCTTAATTCATGTGTTGCCACGGGTTATACAAATCACCCATAAATTCGATCCGGCTCAAATTGAAGCATTGGCTTGTTGCGTTGAAACCATGGCAGAAGGGATGCCGATTTTTCAGGCACAGGATTTACAAGGCGGCCTTGCTACACTGGCCGATATGGACAAATATTGTTATTACGTTGCCGGTTGCGTCGGTGAAATGCTGGCCAAGCTGTTTTGCCATTATTCGCCCGAAATTGCGCAACACCAAGACGAACTGCTCAAGCTTTCGGTGTCTTTTGGCCAAGGCCTGCAAATGACCAACATCTTAAAAGATATTTGGGATGACGCCGAACGCGGCGTGTGCTGGTTGCCGCAAGATATTTTTACCGAAACCGGCTTTGATCTTAAAACCCTGTCCCCCGAAAACAACAATGAACATTTTCGACTGGGCTTAACGCACTTGATCAACATCGCTCACGGGCATTTGCATAACGCCCTGAAATATACTCTGTTGCTACCTAGCCACGAAACCGGCATTCGCAATTTCTGCCTCTGGGCGCTGGGCATGGCTGTTTTGACCTTAAAAAAAATCAACAAAAATCTGGATTTCACCCATTCAAACCAAGTCAAAATAAGCCGTAATAGCGTTAAGGCGACTATCCTTGCGACCCGACTAACCGGGCGCAGCAACACACTGCTTAGCCTACTGTTCAACGTGGCGAGTCGCGAGCTTAAAACTCCGGACTGGAGCTATTCGACATCATCTTCAAACGCCAAGATAAACCTTTAAGGACATCACTTATGTTTAACGAAGCAACTTTAGAAATAAATACCACCGGCACTGTATCGAACTTATCGAATACAGCGGATCATTATGCACACAACCTTGAGCTGGCCATCAGTAAGGCTCAGGATAAATTATTAAGCCTGCAAGACAAGGACGGTTATTGGGTATTCGAGCTTGAAGCCGATTGCACCATTCCCTCCGAATACATCATGATGATGCACTATCTGGGCGAAATCGATGAATCGCTGCAGGGCAAAATCGCTAACTATCTACGCTCACGTCAGGACGAAAACGGCGCCTATCCGCTCTTTACTGGCGGCCCCGGCGATCTTAGCTGCAGCGTTAAAGTTTACTACGCCCTAAAAATGGCCGGTGATGCTATCGACGCGCCGCACATGGTTCGCTTAAGACACTATATTCTCAGCCGAGGCGGCGCCGCCAAAGCCAATGTATTTACTCGTATTGCGCTGGCAACTTTTAAGCAAATCCCCTGGCGCGGCGTGCCTTATATTCCTGTCGAAATCATGCTGTTTCCTAAATGGTTTCCGTTTCATTTGGATAAAGTCTCCTACTGGTCAAGAACTGTGATGGTGCCGCTCTTTATTCTTTGCACCTTAAAGGCGAAAGCAAAAAACCCTAACAATATTAATATATTGGAACTTTTCATCACCCATCCGGATGAAGAGCAACACTATTTTCCTGAAAGAACCGTACTCAATAAAATCTTTCTGGGTCTGGATAAACTGGGCTTGGCAACACGGCCGTTAATCCCAAATAAATTACACAATCTCGCCATCGAAAAAGCCAAAAATTGGATTATCGAACGCCTGAACGGCGAAGATGGTCTAGGCGGTATTTCTCCTGCGATGATGGCCGCTTACGAAGCATTGCTGCTAACCGGTATGCCTAAAGATCATGAACTTGCCGTCACCGCGCGCAAAGCGATAGACAAATTATTGGTGATCAATGAACATGATGCTTATTGCCAACCGTGCTTGTCGCCGGTTTGGGATACCGCGCTGGCCGCATTAGCCTTGCAAGAAGTGGACAAATCAGGCAACAGCGCAAGCCTGACTCGCGCATACGATTGGCTTAAAAGCAAACAATTGTCCGATGAACCCGGCGATTGGCGTATTTCCAAACCCGATTTGGCCGGCGGCGGCTGGGCATTCCAATTTGAAAACCCGCATTACCCCGATGTCGACGACACTGCTGTAGTGGCCTTCGCCATGGCCGAATCGAAGTTGCCGCATCTGGAAGAATCAATCCATCGCGCCACTCGCTGGATAGTCGGTATGCAATCTAAAAACGGCGGCTACGGTGCATTCGATGTCGATAACACCGCTTATTATCTGAATGAAATTCCGTTTGCCGATCACGGTGCCTTACTCGACCCGCCGACATCCGATGTCAGTGCGCGTTGCGCTATGCTGATGGCTAGAGTCGCCCAGGATCATGATGAGTATCTACCGGCATTAAAACGCACCCTAGACTACATCCGCAGCGAACAGGAACAAGACGGCTCCTGGTTTGGCCGCTGGGGCACTAACTATATTTACGGCACCTGGTCGGTATTGCTCGGCCTTGAGCAAACCAACCTGCCTAAAAGCGACCCGCTCTACACCAAAGCGGCATCCTGGTTAAAAAGCGTACAGCGCGGCGATGGCGGCTGGGGTGAAGACAACTACAGCTACCATGAAACCGAGCAAGCCGGTAAATATCATTTCAGCACTGCTTTTCAAACCGCCTGGGCGGTATTGGCGCTGATGGCGGCAGGTGAAGCCAACAGCCACGAAGTCAAAGCCGGCATTGATTTCATCTTGCGCAAACAGCAAGCTGACGGCGTATGGAATGATCCATGCTTTACTGCACCCGGTTTTCCTAAAGTGTTCTATCTCAAATACCACGGCTACGACAAGTTTTTCCCGCTCTGGGCATTGGCTAGATACCGTAACGAGCTGCTGAAAAAGTGATTGTCGGCATTGTTGTTGCCTTACCGGAAGAACTCGGCACCCTGACCTCACAAAAGATCGCCAAGGGGAGCTGTGTTTTTATTACCGACACGCTTGTGGTCGGCTATTCCGGCGCGGGCGCCAACAATGCGCAAGCTGCCGCTGAACGCCTGATTACACAGGGCGCCACCCGACTGATCAGTTGGGGCTGTGCCGCTGCCCTCAGTGCAAACTTAAAATCCGGCGATCTGGTGTTAGCCGACAGCCTAATTGATGCCGAAGGCGCACGCCTTAGCCTTCAATCCGACTGGCACCGTAACAGCCAAAAACTGCTGTCAAATTCACGCCCCATCCACGTCGGCAGTTTAGCCGAAAGCCATAGCATCGTGGATCTCGCTAAAGACAAACAGCAGCTGCACCAGCAAACCGGCGCTATAGCCCTGGACATGGAATCTGCCGCCATCGCCCACGTGGCCGGGCAACACCAGCTGCCTTTTTTAGCCATCCGCGCCATTGTTGATCCGGCTGACATGGATTTGCCTAAAGCCATCAGCCATGCGCTTAATGCTCAAGGCGACATCGTCTTGGGCAGATTATTGGCTTTTATCGTGCGCCATCCTGCAGAACTCGCCGGACTGATAAAACTGGGCCTGCATTTCAATGCCGCCACAAATACCTTAAAATACGTCGCCAAACAGCTCAATGATCTGAGCGATTTATCCAACTCGAACTCATAAACACCATGTCATCTTTTTTTATTGCAATTATCGGCTGGTGTGAGCGACAAATCATGCGCTTCCCGTGGACAGTGGTATTGCTTGCGCTTATCTTTTGCGGCCTTACCCTGGACTACACCCTAAAAAACCTGGAAATTAACACCAACACTGCCGACATGCTGTCAGCCGACTTGGCGTTCCGGCAAAATCAGACACGCTTAAACCAAACCTTTCCCGAAGATGCCGACACCATTATTTTTGTCGTTGAAGCTAAAACGCCGGAAGAAACCGCTCTGGCGGCAAGCAAACTCGCCGAGCAATTAGGCAAAGCTAAAGACCGTTTTGATTCGGTTTACATCCCTACCGACAATGTTTTTTTCAGGCAACAGGCCTTGCTCTATCTTGAGCAAAGCGAGCTGGATGATTTGGCGCAAAAACTCACCGATGCCCAGCCTTTTTTAGGCCATCTGTCGCAAAATTACCATCTTGAAGGCCTGTTTGGCATCATCGGGCAAGCACTTGAGCAGCGCGATAACAGTCTGCCGATGGATCTCAATCCGATACTGCTGGCCATTGATAACACACTGAATAATCAGCTAAACGGCCAATCGCAATACTTGTCCTGGCAGAACATACTGGCCGAAGACAAGCCTAATAGCGAAAATTTCCAAGACGCCGCTGCGCAAATCAAGCTGAACCGCACACTCGTTATCGCCAAGCCTAAAATGCATTTTGATCAAATCCTGCCCGGCGATACTGCACTGACCAGCGCTCGCGAAATCAGTCGCGGCATCATGGCGGAAAATGCAAATCTCAGCATACGCATCACCGGTGAAACCGCGCTGGAACACGAAGAACTGGAAAGTGTCACCAAAGACGCCGCGTTCTCCGGTTTAATGTCGCTGGCGTTGGTGTGCATAGCGCTCTGGGTAGGTCTGCGCTCGGTCAAATTAGTGCTGATCACCTATCTGGCTTTGATTATGGGCCTGATCTTAACCGCAGGTTTTGCCGCTATCAGCATCGGGCATTTGAACGTCATTTCCATGGCCTTCGCCAGTTTATACATCGGACTTGGCGTCGATTATGCCATCCATATCTGCCTGCATTACCGCGAAGGCAGAGCAGAAGGCCTGTCCAACATTGATGCGATACTGGTGAGCATCCGCGATGTCGGCTCATCCTTATTTTTATGCGCACTAACGACAGCCATTGGATTTTTTGCCTTTATCCCCACCGATTATGCCGGCGTATCTGAACTCGGCATCATTTCCGGCGGCGGCATTTTTATCGGCCTGATTATTTCACTGACTGTATTGCCGGCGCTATTTTGCATTTTCCCGATCAAGTATGCAAAACCCCTGCGCTCAGTGCTGATACCCGCGTTTGTTATTACCTTCCCGTTTCGCCATGCCACCGGCATTAAAATCGTTTCCATTCTGTTGGGCATAGCCGCCTGTTTTGTGTTGACTCAACTTAGCTTTGATTACAACCCAATCAACCTAAGAGATCCCAGTAGCGAATCGGTGTCCACCATTAAAGAGCTGTTAAAGTCGAAAACCGACTCGCCGTTCGCAATGACCGCCTTAGCAAAAGATCTCGTAGCGGCCGATAACATCACCCATCAACTTGAACAACAGTCCTCAGTACACGAGGTGATTACCCTGGCAAGCTTTGTTGCTAAAGATCAGGACGACAAACTGGCCACCATTGAAGACCTAAACTTGATGCTGGGCGGGCAACTTAAAAATTTCGACAACACGCTCGATAACGCCGACCAACTCAGCGCATTGACCAAATTCAATGCCACGCTAAAAAAAGCCATCGCCGAACAATCGCCGAATGCGCCCTTGGTAACCTTGCAGCAATTACAACAACGTATCGACACCTTCATACATCAGGCTGAAGCGACAGCAACGCCAAAAGACAGCTACATTCAGCTGGAAAAAAATATTTTAGGTTTGCTGCCGTTTACTATCGAACGCCTCAAAACCAGCCTGACCGCCGTACCTTTTGGCCTGGACGATTTACCGCCAGAGATAAAATCACATTGGGTCAGCAGCACCGGCCTATACCGCGTGTTAATCACCCCGGCAAAAGACCAGAATAATCCGGAAAATTTGAAAGAATTTGTTAGCCAAGTGCAAGCGGTTGATGACACCATTTCCGGCCTGCCGATTGTCAATCTGGCCGGCGGCAATGCCGTAGTCAATGCCTTTATTGAAGCCTTTAGCGGCGCTTTTATTGCCATAGTGATATTATTATTAGTGATTTATCGAAGCGTCAAAAAGACCTTATTAGTCATCATGCCCTTATTGCTGGCGGCATTACTGACCGGCGCCAGCAACGTATTACTGGATAATCCTTTTAATTTTGCCAATATCATCGCCCTGCCCTTGCTACTGGGCATGGGTATCGACAGCAGCATCCTGATTGTGCATAGGCATCATTCCAGTTCCGTTGAAGATGACCAACTACTACAAAGCAGCACTACGCGGGGCATTATCTTTGGCGCCCTGACCACCTTATGCTGTTTTTCAAGTCTGGCCTTAACGACCCATCAAGGGATAGCCAGCATGGGTTTATTATTAACCATAGGCCTTACTTTCACAGTGATGTGTTCTTTAATAGTCCTGCCTGCATTTAGCGGCAAACGTATTTAATTTTTTTGAGGTAACTCATGTCATTCAGTATCGCCGAACTTTTTTCTCAACACAGCACTGATAAATTTGATCTGCACGAACAACATTTAAACAACCAAATGGTCAGAGTATTAAAGACCATAGGCTACGACCGCCATTATAAAAAGGCGCTCGGACAATATCTCTACGACCAGGACGGCACCGAATACTTGGATTTACTGAGCGGTTTCGGCGTATTTGCAATTGGCCGCAATCACCCGACCGTGATCAGCGCCTTGACCGAAACTTTAACGCTGGAATTACCCAATCTGGTGCAAATGGATGTGTCGGTGCTGAGCGGCTTGCTGGCGCAGGAAATCCTGAAAACCACGCCAGACAACCTGAACAAAATGTTCTTTTGTAACTCCGGCACCGAAGCCGTGGAAGCGGCGATCAAGTTTGCCCGCTACACCACCAAACGCGAAAAAATCGTTTTCTGCGAACACGGCTATCATGGCCTGACGCTAGGTTCGCTGTCATTAAACGGCGAAGACATTTTCCGCGAAGGTTTCGGCCCGTTATTGCCCGGTTGCAGCGCCGTGCCTTTCAACGACCTTGCGGCGTTGGAACAAGCGCTAAGTAATAAAGACGTGGCCGCGTTCGTCGTCGAGCCGATTCAAGGCAAAGGCGTCAATGTGCCGGATGATAATTATCTGCCCGAAGTCGAGCGTTTATGCAAAAAATACGGCACCCTGTTTGTCGCCGATGAAGTGCAAACCGGCTTGGGGCGCACCGGAAAATTTTGGGCAATCGACCATTGGAACGTCAAACCCGATATGATTTGCATGGCTAAAGCGCTGTCCGGCGGTTTTGTGCCCGTCGGCGGCGTCGCCATCACCCAAAAAATCATGGACACCGTTTATAACCGCATGGACAGGGCTGTCGTGCATGGTTCGACTTTTTCCAAAAACAACATGGCGATGGCGGCAGGGCTTGCCACCCTGCATGTGATGGCAGAAGAGAAACTGGTCGAAAATAGCCTGAAAGTCGGCACCGATATTATCGACAGCCTGAACGCGATGACCGGGAAATACGAGTTCCTGAAAGGAGCGCGCGGCAAAGGCATGATGATTGCGATTGAATTCCAGTCGCCGAAAAGCCTGAAACTCAAAGCGGCCTGGGCAATGCTAGAAGCGGCGAATAAAGGCTTGTTCTGCCAAATGATCACCATTCCGTTATTCAAAGAACACCATATCCTGACTCAGGTTGCAGGACACGGCATGAACGTGGTCAAGCTGTTGCCGCCGTTAAATTTAACGCAAAAAGACCGCGACACTATCATCAATTCATTCGACAAAGCCATCGCCGACACTCATCAAATCCCCGGCTCGATTTGGGATTTAGGCAAGAATCTGGCCGCTCATGCTTTGAAAGGCAAAAGTAAGGGTTAAAAAATAGAACACGGATGCCACGGATGTAACCGATAAACACGGATAAAAAATCCGTTTACATCCGTCTAATCCGCGCTCCATTATTAGGTGATTTCCTGAAAAGGATATAACAAAAATTGTCCACGAAAGGCACGAAAAAACACGAAAATTTCGTGGTTTTCGTGCCTTTCGTGGACTCTATTTTTTACAGACCATGATTATCAAGGGATATTATTTCTCGGAAATAACCTTTAGTTATCAGCTACAAATAGTTACAACCTGGAAAAGTAATGAAAAAAATCATTCCAATCTGTTTATTATTGTTAACCTTGTGTCTAGCACAAGGTGTCGGCGCTCATGCGGTGATCACCGATTATTCGCTGAAAATTACGCCTATTCGCGCCAATAGCCCGGCGCAAGTCGAGCTGTCATTTAACTCTAAAATCGAACTGGGCTTATCGCAGATTTTCCTGGTCAGTATCGGCGACAAACATACACTATTACAAGCCGACAAAGGCAGTAAACAAGGCCAAATCATTATTCATATTCCGCCATTGGCAGCCGGCGATTATGCGCTCCGGTTTAAAGTCTTCGCCGCCGACGGCCATTTGACCGAAGACATCATTCGTTTTTCTGTTTCTGAATAGAGGTTAGCAATGGCTGGTATAGCTGATTTTCTCGATTCCCTGATTGGCGGGTTTGATCTGATTTGTTATTCATTGGCAATCGGCAGCCTGTTTTGGGGGCTTTTTGTGTTGCGTCCCTGGCATCAACCAGAGCAATATCCGGCACTCTTACTGCAAAAAACCATCACCCTTATTTATAAAGGTGGTTTTTGGCTGGCCGCCGCCCAGTTGTTCAAAATTATTCTTAAAATTTGGCTCATGGCTGCCGTGCTGGAACGCTCGCCATTTCCCGATTTTGCCGGCACCACGCAATTCATCGGCGGCATCATACGCACACTATTGACGCTGGTTTTGGCCGTTTACAGCTACCACGTTCTCCGTAACCAGCCTTTTTCCAAACAACACTGGATAAGCGCCGCCTTGGTGGCAGTGCCGATGATTATTTCCGGTGCCTGGCTGGTGCATGGCGCCGGCCGTTTTGAAAATCAAGCCCTGCTCATGTCGCTGACAGTCCTGCATCAGCTGGCGGCAGCGGCCTGGATAGGCGGCGTTTTTCAACTGATCAACCTGTGGTTATTACGCAATAACCATCAACTTGACGGCGGCTTATGGCCTTTATTGCTAAAACGCTTCACAGTCTTCGGCATTGCTTCAGTCGCGGCGTTACTGATCTCAGGCTTACCGATTGCTTTGCAATACATCGATAGCTGGAACGGCCTGATCGGCACGGGTTACGGCAATTTATTGCTGGTAAAAATCACCTTAATGGCTATCGCTTTAGGTTTTGCTTGGCTCAATAAAAGTGCCGTTTCAGACTATGGCCTGTCCGGCAATAATTACGCATTAACTCACCGCGTCCCTTATTATATTGAGGCCGAAACTTTTGTGCTGGTGACCTTGTTATTTACTGCTGCCAGTCTGGCATCGCAACCGCCGGCTATCGACATCCCCAATCTGACTGCAAGCTGGCAGGAAGTGCTAAATACCTTTAACCCGCAAATTCCGCAAACCAGCTCGCCCAAGCATACCGACTTGATTGCCGGTGAAGCCGGGCGTGTCGCCATTGTCGGCCAGACTCCTTCGTTAGCGGCCACCGAATGGTCAAACTACAATCACAATATTGCCGGCATTTTTCTGACCGTGATGAGTTTCTTTGCCATGCTCTCTTATGTAAAATACCCGGCACTCAGGCCATTAAAATACTGGCCGCTGGGCTTTGTCGGACTGGGCATTTTTCTGTTTTTCCGTAGCGATGCCGAAACCTGGCCCTTAGGCCCGATAGGTTTTTGGGAAAGCACGTTTAACAACGGCGAAGTGTTGCAACACCGGATTGCAACCTTATTGGTGTTGGTGCTCGGCATCATGGAACTTGCCGCCAGAATGACCAAAAATCCCGACAGCAAACTGCCCTACGTATTTCCGTTGCTGGCAGCATTCGGCGGCCTAATGCTGCTGACGCATTCTCATGTCGGCTTTCAAGCCAAGAGTGCTTTCCTTATCCAAGTCGGTCATACCACGATGGGCATCTTCTCGCTCATTCTGGCTTGCGGCCGCTGGCTGGAATTAAAACTAGACCAACCCAGCAAAAATATCGCCACGGAGGGTGTGTATGCCGAAAGTCTGCCGGGAGCAGGCGGTCGCATCGGTTCCCTACCGATTGCGACACTTCCGCCATCCCTGGCAGTCGCGGCAATTGCCGGATTTATTTCTGTTGCCGCCCTGTTTCAGATTGGCATCATCCTGATGTTCTATCGCGAACCTCTTTATTAATATGAATACATTACATAACTACCCATTGCTCAAAGACATCAATATCCCAGCCGATGTGCGCAAGTTGCCGAAAAACCAGCTGAAAGCGTTGGCCAAAGAACTGCGCGACTATCTGACCCATACCGTGAGCATTTCCGGCGGCCATTTTTCCGCAGGCCTTGGTACCGTTGAACTGACCATAGCCCTGCATTACGTATTCGACACACCTTCCGACCAGCTGGTTTGGGATGTCGGCCATCAGGCTTATCCGCACAAGATATTGACTGGCCGCAAAGACCGGATGACCACCATCCGCACCCGTGACGGCGTATCGGCCTTCCCCAACCGCGCCGAGAGCGAATACGATGCGTTTGGCGTCGGCCATTCCAGCACCTCGATCAGCGCAGCCTTAGGCATGGCGATAGCCTCCGAACTAAAAGGCGAAGACAAGAAAATGGTCGCCATCATCGGAGACGGCAGCATCACCGGAGGCATGGCGTTTGAAGCGATGAATCATGCAGGCGCTCTGGACGCCAACCTGCTGGTCATCCTGAACGATAACGATATGTCGATTTCGCCGCCAGTTGGCGCGATGAACAATTACCTGACTAAAATTTTATCGAGCAAATTTTATTCATCGATGCGCGAAGGCAGCAAAAAGGCCTTAAGCAACATGCCCAGCGTTTGGGAATTGGCGCGGCGCACCGAAGAACACATGAAAGGCATGGTCGTGCCGGGCACCTTGTTTGAAGAACTGGGCTTTAATTATATCGGCCCGATAGACGGACATGATATGGATATGCTGGTATCCACGCTGGAGAACCTGAAAGACATCAGTGGGCCGCGTTTCTTGCATATCGTCACCCAAAAAGGCAAAGGCTACGCACCGGCCGAAAAAGACCCCCTAGCCTACCACGGCGTACCGGCGTTCGATCCGAGCAAAGACTGCCTGCCCAAATCGGCGCCCTCACCGCACCCGACTTACACCGAAGTGTTCGGCGACTGGCTTTGCGATATGGCGGCCATTGACGAGCGCTTATTGGGCATTACGCCTGCGATGCGCGAAGGTTCGGGACTGGTCAAATTTTCGGAGTGCTATCCCAAACGTTATTTCGATGTCGCGATAGCCGAACAACACGCAGTAACGCTAGCCGCAGGGCAAGCCTGCCAAGGCGCAAAACCCGTCGTAGCGATTTATTCGACCTTTTTGCAACGGGCTTACGACCAGATGATTCACGATGTTGCCATCCAAAATCTGGATGTGCTGTTCGCGCTAGATCGAGCAGGTTTAGTCGGCCCCGACGGCCCAACCCATGCCGGCAGTTTCGATTACAGCTACATGCGCTGCATCCCCAATATGCTGGTGATGGCGCCTGCCGATGAAAACGAATGCCGGCAAATGCTCTACACCGGCTTTCTGCACGAAGGCCCGGCGTCCGTGCGTTACCCACGCGGTAAAGGCCCCGGCGTTGCCGTCAACAAAACCATGACCGCGTTGCCTATAGGTAAAGCCGAACTGCGCCATCAAGGCGGCCGCATTGCCATACTGGCCTGGGGCAGCATGGTAACCCCTGCATTGGAAGCGGGCAAACAGCTGGGCGCCACCGTCGTCAACATGCGTTTCGTTAAACCTATCGACACCGAGCTACTGCTGGAATTGGCCAAGAGCCACGACGTATTAGTCACCGTCGAAGAAAATGTCCTCGCCGGTGGCGCAGGCAGCGCCGTCAACGACTTCCTGCAAGCGCAACACATCCTGATGCCGGTGCTGAATATCGGCCTGCCGGACAGCTTTATCGAGCAAGGCACCCGCGAAGAATTGCTGGCGCTGTGTGGACTTGATGTACAAGGCATCCTTGCCCAAACCGAGGCGTTTTGCTCATAAATAAGTCTGTAAGGGTGCAATCGCGCCCCATTGACAAATACCAAATACTAAAATGATCGGGTTGTTTTTTAAAGCAACCCAACGAACAATGACGGATTCAACTCCGAAGTGCAATCCTAGTACTCATGCGGCTTCTTGCTGATACTCAGCCAAAAAAGAAATAGAACACGGATGTCACAGATCAGACGGATTTACACGGATTTTTTAAAATAGACCGTGCTTTTAATCAGCGATTATCCGTTTTATCAGTGCCATCCGTGTTCTATTCTAAAGTAACTGCTTATTCCAACAGCAACGGCTGGTATCCTATCTTTATTCCCATTTCCGTCATATCTTCGTTCTTTTTTCACCTGAGTAGTTACAGGGAAAATTTACTACCTTTGTTGGATTAGCTTATCCCGAACCCAACAACACCTGGAACGGGAGATTGCCATCGTTAAAAAACACTACCCGACGCCCTGTACCTGGGCATTACCGATGGTGCCAAAATAACTGGGGATTCCTGGCGCAACATACCCAGCGTCAATTGCTGGACTTTTTTCACGTCACCGAATACCTTGCCAAAGTCGCTTACCCCGCCCACCGGAAAAACCGACAAACCTTGTGGCTGGACACGCGCTGCCAGCAGATCAATCATGAGGCGGGCGCCGTCGAAGCGCTGATCAGTGACATGGAAAAATTGAGCAAAAAAACGAGCTGAGCAAAACGGTCAAAGCAGACCTGCAGGCCGCGCTGACCTATTTTATCAACCATCGGCAAATGATGGATTATGCCGGGCATGTGGAAAAGAACCTGCCCATTGGCTCAGGCTTCCCCGAAGCTGTCTGCAAGACCTTGGTGAAACAGCGGCTGTGTGGTTCGGGTATGCGTTGGAAAGAGAAAGGCGCCAAAGTCATTTTATCGTTACGCGCCTTGGTGTAGTCGAAAAGGCGCCGGCAACAGTTTTGGGACAAGGTTGACCAATATGGAGCGTGTGAGTGCGTAGGATGTGACATTAGTTTAAATCAACACCCAACTCAAGGCTATCGACAACAGCTTTCAGATGATAATGTTGCGAACCATCCTGCAGGTAGGTAAGGCTTGGTATGGTAATGATTTTTGATTGACTATCGTAAGTGGCAACTTCATCCGGCGCCGGTAACATTGAATCTTCGCTGTCAACAGAGACATTAGCCAGGCGTGCGACAACGCCGGTATAGGTTGTTGCCGCTTGCAAATCAGTCATAACAGACAGCGTAAGCGTTCCCGTGCTGGCGTCGTAGGTATTGTCCAGCGTTGCTACAACACCGCTAAAGGCGCTTATATTGGCTTGCACATGGTAATGTTGCGAACCGTCCTGCAGATAGGTAAGACTCGGTATGCTAATGACTTTTAGTTGGCTATCATAGCTTGCAACTTCGTGCGCTTTGGCGGGTGTTGAGTCTTCGCTGATCACAGATGCCTCATTCATTTGCGCGACAATCCCGGTATATTTTTTTGCCTCGCGCAGATCGACGACAGCATTAAGCCTGAGCGTACCGGTCGTTGCATCATAAGAGTTTACCGTTGAGTTATTTGCCGCATTGGAATTTAATGTGAATAACAATAAGAGCGCCAAATATATCTTCATAATAGTTACCTTAGTTGTTTATAAGTTTTGACTGGATGCATCATCGGGTTTAACTCCTTGCAGGAATTAAACCGGCTGCGGATACCGTGCCTTGAGTACGCTTACCATTTGAGGACTCAATTGTTTAAACAATTCGGCATTGTACGAGGCATTGTAAGGTACACCGTTTGTACCTGTGCTCAAATTGACCCATTGAATAGTTTCATCCGTTGTACCATCCTGCGGCCGCGATGGATCCATGCTGGGTACAAGAAATGAATCTTTATAGGGTGAAGTAAAGTCTGCAACATTAGGAAAATTAGGCGTCAAATTAGTTTTAATAATCTGTTGTGCGGCAATGGCATACTGGCGCGATTTCGCGGCTGGTGTCCCCTCTTTAATCGCTGGGTCGACATTAAGGGTAACAATTGAAACAGTGTAATCGCTGTTAAGATAAATCTCAAACGTACGAAATTGTTGAGGAAAGTCCCTTAATGACGAGGTTTCAATCTGCCAGAAACCTTGCTCAGACTTAGCCGGATCAGGAGAAATAAACGCCTTAACCGTATTGGTATGACGGTGCCCCGCAATCCAGGCAATAACATTCGGATGCTGCCACAGAGTTTGCACTAAACCGTCGATGGTGACCGCATTTTCATACTGTGCTGTGGTCGTAGAGTCACCCAGCCACCACTCCAGTTCGGAACCAATAGCGGCAACAGCGATGGGAATATGCGCCGCAATGATCATCAGTTGATTCGCGGCCTGACCCGCTGCAAGCTCAGCTTGAAGCCACGCCCAGCGATTAGCATCAAGATAGCCATGCCCGTGAATATCATTCGAACCATCATGTTCTGATTGGGTATTGTCCAGCACGATCACCTTGAGCGGCACGCCTTCTTTCGGAATGAAACTATAACAGGCAAAACCATTGGCCGATTCCGGGTTACTTTTATCGACCAGATTAAATCCGTGACCGACGGGTTGTGTGCTCGTATTGTAAAATTCTTGCACCCACTCCGTTCTTAATAATGAACGTCGATTTTGATCGGCTACCACTTTCGGCGCGCCGGCGGTGAAAACCGAATCAGTGACCGAACCCATGTTAATGATGTTTCCGTAAGGGCTAGCACCATCGATGACACCCATGTAATAAGGCGAAGGAGCAACTGAGGAGGCTTTTATATTTTCCATGCTGAATAAAGCCGGAAACGTAGTGAAATTAGGCACTAAAATATCCCCGACAGACCAGACAGCATCAGCAATGTAGGAATCACGAATACCCAAGGTAGGATCGGCATCGACAGGAAATGAGCCAATGAAAAAATGATCATGATTGCCAAGAGCCTGATACCAGGGAATCGATTTATCGAGTCCTGCGGCCTGATACGGCATTTGATAATCGATGCTGTCAGCCCCGACATGAGCGCCAGAACTCGGCATGATCACTTTGCCGTCGAGCACATCAATGTACCAACGCAACTCGTTATACTGAGTATTGTTGCAAGTATCTCCCAACGATATAGCAAAATCGAATGGATTTTGCTGATGCAGCGCATTTGCCGTCTGAATAGCAGCGTCCAGTACATGCGTTGTATACATCATCACCGGCGAGTATATCGACGTATTGGAACCAGAATAAGTAGGATCTTGTTGTTGCAAATAAATCAGTTGATTGGGTGATTCTTTGTCGGTGATATGAATGTCAGTAATAGCAAAGAAGTTTACAAATTTTGTATTTCTCGTCGGCGTAGGATTGCTATAACCTTGCGGCATAATATCGGTTCGTTGCTGCACCGGAAGCGCCGCGCCGAATGACCATTTGCCATCATATAAAGCGTTTTCTGTGTGTTGATAAAGATTTTTTGATGCCTGGCTAAGCTGTGTAGAGTCTGCCTTAGTAGACCAATTTATCTTGAATGAGAGCATACGCTGAGCCGTTGTGGCGACCCCTGAAACGGGGTAAGCGGCGTAATCAAAAGCAATCGGATACGCTGATATTTTTTTGCTTGAGCCAAAACTTAGTTGAGGAAACAGCGAAACAGCCGCTAGCATCCCCGTAGAATATTTCAAAAACGTCCTCCGCGTTATCCCATCATGATGTTCGGAATTCAAACTGATTTTAGAATCACTATTTTTCATATAGATTACCTTTAAAATTAAAGGCTCTTCCCGACTTCGCGGGGTCGAATCTATATATAGATATTTAGTGTCGAGCTCATGAAGGCGAGTGGAACACAACACATTGATTAAGCAATGAAAAGGTCGGTTTTATTTCATTTCTTTTAATACACAGCATCTACATATAGTGGCCACCCCGCGAAGTCTGGAAGAGCCAAATTAAATATCAGTTCAGAGTATAGGCATTATTCAAAGCCGATGTAAATGTGTATATAAAAAAAGTTTGAAAGCTTGTAGTGCATTATTGACGTTTGATGATCGAAAATTCGTGCGTCTCGCCCAACGGGCTTAAGCTGATACCTGTTTGTGAAATCCCTGCATGAATCCAATTGCCGCCTTTCGTGCCCGTCTCCAGCAAATCAAGAACAATAGACCCCACAAAGCGAAAATCGGCGCATTGTATTCTGATAAAAATATCCTATACTCGCAAAGTGCTTGTAATAAGTGCGATTTTCATAAAAAAAACAAAAAATCAAGAGGATTCATCATGAGAAAAATGAAAACTATCTCTTCGCTTATCGGAGGGATTTTACTAACCGGAGCTAGCGCTAATGCCATGGCTAGCTGCGCTGATATTTTTAAAAGTTGGGACAATAGCTTTCTGACGTCTGCCATAGGCGTTGAAGGTAACGGCGGCTACGGACTTCCTATGTGGATAAGTGTCGTTGATGAAACAGGTAAAGTCTGCGCCGTTGCCAATAGCGCCGGTTCAGGTGAAACTATCGGCAATTCATCCTGGCTCGGTAGCCGGGTTGTTTCCATGCAAAAAGCAGCCTCAGCCAACTCTTTTAGTTTGGATGGTTTTTCAATCGCAACCAGCAACCTTTACGGCCTAACCCAACCGGGTGGCAGCTTGTACGGCCTGCAGTTCAGTAATCCTGTTGACCCTGCCGCCGCTTATTTCGGCAGTGCCGAGCATTTCGGGGCAGGCGTTACTGACCCGGCTGTAGGCAAGCGCATTGGCGGTATCAATGTCTTTGGCGGCGGCTTAGCACTGTACAACAGTGAGAATAAAAAAGTCGGCGCAATCGGCGTTTCCGGGGACACCTCGTGTACCGATCATGCCGTAGCCTGGAGATTGCGTGCGTTAATGGGGCTTAACCATGTTCCTGCCGGTTTTATCAGCGGCTATGCCGCAAAACCTGGCTGGGTAATCGGCGATGAAATGATCATCGGCAAAGGCGATGTAGCCAATACCTACAAACAGCCAAGCTGCGCCCACAATGCGATACTCAATCCTACAACCGGCGCGGAAACCGGCGTGATTGTCGAGTAAGTAAACTTTCCCTGCTTCGCCTCTTATTGCAGCCCTGCGTAAGAGGCGAACCCTGCTTCGTTCGTAAGGCACATGCAAAAATATCTACTGGCCATTGCTTCAATAATAGCCGCCAGCGGTTGTGTAACAAAACCAGCAATATCGGTTAAACCCACGGCTTCGCCGCCTCCCCCGGAATTACTCGGACACGGAACGCGTTTACCTACAGCGGAAGAATTAGCGCAAGAAAAAGCCTTCGATTCGCGCCAAGTAACACAAGCCATTGAAAAATTAAGCAGTGCCGACGTGCATCAACGCATTGTCGCGACAGAAACCTTAAGCGCCTATCAAACCCCAGAGTCGGAGCGGCAATTAAGCGAGACCCTGCTTAATGATGACAATGCACAAGTACGCCAAACGGCGGCTCAGAGCTTAGCTTTATTCAAAGACTTGTCTGACCCTACCCTAAACGCCCTGTTTAAAGCCTTACGTGATGACGTCGAAAAAAACCGCCAAGAGAGCTTGTACACCTTATTAAACTTTACCTTGCGCCTTACTACCGATAACAACAAATACCGACACATTCTCGACATAATACGCACAGAACTCAACTCAGCTTCTCTTCATCCCGATATTCGTCGCAGTCTAACTGCATTCATTAAAGACCAAGAACCAGTGCAAAACGTTATTTTCTCAGCGCCTTTCGGCACCCAGCCTGACCATTAGCAAGCGCACAGTAATTTTCAGCCTCCTTCTGACTAAAGTAAGTCGCAAAAGACAAAGCGGCCGTCAGTGGACGTATTATTCTGCTCTTTGCGCTGTTATTTTTCTGCAAATATTAATTTAGTAAGTTACAATACCCTGATAAACAAACACATTTCCCCGCGCTTTCGCGCATTCTATATTTCCAACAGGTAAATCCATGTCCAATGATGTTTCAACATTTCCCTCTTTTAGTGATTTAGCCCTGATCGAACCGGTGCTAAGAGCACTGAAAGATGTCGGTTATGAAACACCTTCACCCATACAAGCACAAACCATCCCGCTCCTTCTGCAAGGCAAAGACGTTCTGGGGCAGGCACAAACAGGTACCGGTAAAACCGCTGCCTTTGCATTACCGATTTTGTCGCGCATCGACCTCAAACAAAAAGACCCCCAGGTTCTGGTGCTGGCGCCAACCCGAGAACTGGCCATTCAGGTGGCCGAAGCGTTTCAACGTTATGCCGCACATTTAAAAGGCTTCCATGTATTGCCTATCTACGGCGGCCAGGACTACACCACTCAATTACGCCAGCTAAAACGCGGCGCTCATGTCGTGGTCGGCACGCCGGGCCGCGTCATGGATCACATGCGTAAAGGCACGCTGAATTTAAAAGGCCTCACTTATTTGGTACTTGATGAAGCCGACGAAATGTTGCGTATGGGCTTTATTGACGATGTGGAATGGATTTTGGAACAAATCCCGAAACAACGACAAATCGCCTTATTTTCGGCGACCATGCCGTCTGTCATCCGCAAAATCGCCCAGGAATACCTGAATGAACCTGAGCATATCACCATTAAAGTTACGACGGCATCCGCTGAAAACATCCGTCAACGCTATTGGATGGTCAGCGGCGTACACAAACTCGATGCGCTAACCCGCATTCTGGAAGCCGAAACCTTTGACGGCATGATCATCTTCGTTAGAACCAAAACGGCAACCGTTGAACTGGCTGAAAAATTGGAAGCACGCGGATATTCCGCCGCCGCGATTAACGGCGATATGTCGCAAGCCTTACGCGAACGCGCTATTGCTCACCTGAAAAACGGCAAACTGGATATTTTGATCGCAACCGACGTTGCCGCGCGCGGACTCGATGTCGATCGTATCACCCACGTTGTCAACTACGATGTTCCTTACGATACCGAATCTTATGTGCATCGTATCGGCAGAACAGGTCGAGCAGGACGCACCGGCGACGCTATTTTATTTATTGCGCCCCGAGAAAGAAACCTGCTGAACAATATTGAAAAAGCGACCAAGCAAAAAGTTGAGGAAATGGGCCTGCCTTCCACCGAGGTCATTAACAACAAACGTATTTCCCGCTTTAAACAAAATATTACCGACACGCTGGCTGCCGAAGAACTGAGTTTTTTCAGCCAACTGCTGGAACAATATCAACAAGAACACAACGTCAGCGCACTCGAAATAGCCGCTGCACTGGCGAAACTGGTTCAAGGCGACACCCCGTTATTGATGCAAAATTTACCGAAAAGGGCGAAAGACAGCCGCGACGACAGGCCGGCGCGGGATGAGCGTTCATCAAGACCCGACCGTGACCGTCCGCAAAAAGACCGCAAACCGAAACGCACATTCGGCGGCGGTGCGGACATTGAAATGGAAACCTACCGGATTGAAGTCGGCCACAACCACGGCGTTAAACCCGGCAATATCGTTGGCGCCATCACCAATGAAACCGGCATCGACGGCGACCATATCGCCCGCATTAAAATTCAGGATGACTACAGTACTGTCGAGTTACCCGCCGGCATTCCGAAAGAATTGTTTGAAGAATTGAAAAGAGTCAGGGTAGCCGGACAGCAACTTAATATATCGAAAATGGGCGAAGCTGCTAAAAAAGCAGCAAAAACCGATGATGACGGCAAAAAAGTCGATAAAACAAAAAAAAGGGTGGGCTCAACATCCAGACGAGCAAAACCGAAAACGGATGAATAAAGGCCATTTCCTGAAAAAAAATAGCCCTAAATAATTGTCCACGAAAGGCACGCTTAACACGAAGTTTTCGTGCCTTTCGTGCTTTTCGTGGACTCTGTTTTATCACCTTAATTGCTGCCAAAGACAGCTGCCTGACGCTTTTTCAATCGCTTCCAGTCGCTGTTGATGTTGGTTTAATTCCTGCTCTGTACAGCGAATGACTTTTAACGCGGGGCGATCTGCCGACAAATAACTAACTTCACTACTCACCACCGACTGCTCCTGCTTTTCCTGCCCGTCATCCAGCAACGAAGACTGGCCGCCGGTCATCAACAAAAACACATCAGCCAGAATTTCAGCATCCAGCAACGCGCCATGCAGATCGCGATGGCTGTTGTCGATGCTATAACGCTTACACAACGCATCCAGACTGTTACGCTGCCCCGGATGTTTTTTTCTTGCATAAGTCAGCGTGTCAAACACCTGACTGTAATCAGCGACTGTTCCAGCCTGATTATTCAGCCTTGAAAACTCATAATTAATAAAGCCGACATCAAACGGCGCATTATGTATGACCAGCTCGGCGCCCTGAATAAAGGCAATAAAATCGTCTGCAATACCGGCAAAAACCGGCTTATCTTCCAAAAACTGATTAGTGATGCCATGCACTTCAATAGCCCCCGCATCAATCGTCCGCTCAGGATTAATATAGACATGAAAACGCTTGCCGGTCAGACGGCGATTAACCAGCTCGACGCAGCCGATTTCAATAATTCGATGCCCTTCCTGCGGATTTAAACCGGTCGTTTCGGTATCAAGAACCACCAGCCGATTGGTAAATGTTCGTTTGTCCACTCATCACCTGTAACAAGGTTGACCCAACCTTTGCAATTTTTCTGTTAAAATTTAGTCCAGCTTAAACGCATAGGCGTCATTTTTCCGCACCTTAATAGAAGACATTGTTATGACTATCAAAAAAATCCAACCCGATAAAACCAAGCTGAATCAAATCGTCACCGACGCACGGCGCAACCAGGAACTCAGGGAGCAGTCTTATCGCGGCCAGGCGCTTAAATTATACCCGTGGGTGTGCGGCCGTTGTGCGCGTGAATTCGACCATAAAAACCTGACCGAATTGACCGTGCATCATAAAAATCACAACCATGATGACAATCCATCCGACGGCAGCAACTGGGAATTATTGTGCCTTTATTGCCATGACAATGAACATTCAAGATACGAAGAAACCCGCTTTGATAGCGCTGCAACCGGTAAATCAAGCGCCGCTACCGCCACGCACACCCCCTTTGCCGACCTGAAATCTTTGTTGAATAACAAAAATTAAAATCACGGAAAAAGGCGAAAAGTGATTTTCTTCGCCTTTTGCCTTTTTACCCGTTTATCCGGCTTTCAGCTCGCCTTCTTTAACGCCCTCAACCGACCATAATTTTTCCAGCTGATAAAACTCGCGCGCTTGGGCGTTCATCGCATGAACAATCACATCGCCTATATCCAGCAACACCCAGTCCGAGCCTAAATCGCCTTCCATGCCTAAGGGTTTAACGCCGCTTTCCTTTAACTTCTCGGCTACGTATTCGCATAAAGACTTCAAGTGCCGGTCTGAAGTCCCGGTCACGACCACCATATAATCGGTAAAACTGGTTTTGCCCCGGACATCAAGTGTCGTGATGGTTTGCCCTTTGCGTTCGTCCAACACGTCCTGGACAATTTTCAATATGTGTTCTGCTTGCATTCAAATTCCTAGTATAAAAAATGGGATCAATGTGTCCCGTAAAGCTGGTGTTGCTTGATGTATTCTATGACAGCATCGGGTAATAAAAAACCCGGATTTTGCTTTTGTGCAATTATGTGCCTGATGGCGGTTGCCGAAATGTCCAATTGGGTGATTTGCTGAAAATATAATTTCCCCGCTGTGGCCTGCGCCAACTCAGTAATATCGCCAGCCAGCCTGAGTTTAAAAAAATCATCCGCCGCGCCCGCTCCCGGCGGGCTTGCGGCATACACACCATCCTTGGCGATCGCCGCGTCCGCTCCCGGCGGACTTGCGGCATACACACCATCCTTGGCGATAAGTTGCTGTATGGCAAAGCCCGGCCGGGTCAGCACTACGATATGCGCATAATCGAATAAACGCTGCCATTGATGCCAGCCGGTTAAATACTTGAACGCGTCAGTACCGATGAACAACAGCAAGGTTTCATGGGGGAATTCCTGGCGCAACGATTCCAGCGTATCGACCATATACGACGGCGTTTGCTGCCGCTCGTATCGCTCCAGTTCACGGGTATCGATTTTCAGCCCCGGCTGGTTTTTTATCGCCAATGCCAACATTTGTAAACGCATGGCTGCGGTAACGGCAGGGCTCTCGCGGTGCGGCGGCATAGCGCAAGGAATCAGGCGGACTTCATCCAGCCCGAAGATATCCTTAACTTCAAGCGCCGAACGTAAATGCCCAAAATGAACGGGATCGAAAGTGCCGCCGAAAATGCCTATCATTTATTGCCGGATATGGCCGTCGCCGAGCACGATAAATTTTAATGATGTCAAGCCCTTTAAACCGACCGGACCGCGTGCATGGAGCTTGTCGGTGCTGATGCCAATTTCTGCGCCGAGCCCGTATTCGAAGCCGTCGGCAAAGCGGGTTGAGGCATTCACCATCACCGAACTGGAATCCACTTCGCGCAAGAAACGGCGCACCAAACTGTAGTCTTCGGTAACAATGGCTTCGGTATGGCCGGAACTGTGCCGGTTGATATGCGCCAGCGCGTCATCGATGCCTTCGACAATATGAATAGACAAAATCGGCGCCAGATATTCGGTGTCCCAGTCTTCCTCAGTTGCTCTGATGCAGCCTGGAATCAGCGAACAGGTTTTAAGGCAACCGCGCAATTCGACACCTTTTTCGCGGTATTGTTCAGCCAACAGCGGCAGGACTTTGGCGGCAATGCTTTCCGCCACCAGCAATGTTTCCATCGCATTACACACGCCGTAGCGATGGGTTTTGGCATTAACCGCAATCCTGACCGCCTTGTCTATGTCGGCGCTGTCGTCAATATAAACATGGCAAATGCCGTCCAGATGTTTGATCACCGGAATCGTGGCGTCTTTAGCAATGCGCTCGATCAGACTTTTGCCGCCGCGCGGCACGATCACATCAACATATTGATTCATCGTGATCAATTCGCCGACGGCGGCACGGTCTGCAGTCGCCACAATTTGCACCGCGTCCACCGGCAAACCGGCTGCCTGCAGGCCTTGAGTAATGCAGGCGGCAATCGCCTGATTGGAATGAATGGCTTCCGAGCCGCCCCTTAAAATACAGGCATTGCCGGATTTAAGGCACAAAGCCGCCGCATCGACCGTCACATTGGGCCGGGATTCGTAAATAATGCCGATTACGCCCAACGGCACACGCATCTGGCCGACCTGTATGCCGCTGGGTCGGTAGCTTAAATCGCTGATTTCGCCGACCGGATCGGGCAGCGCGGCAACCTGCTTCAAACCTTCAATCATCGCCTGAATAGCTGCCGGTTTAAGCGCCAGCCGATCCAGTGATGCCGCATCCAGACCGTTGTTCTCGCCTGCCTCCAAATCCTTACGATTTTCCGCAACCAACAGCGCCTGGCTGTTTTCAATTGCTTCGGCAATCTTTAGCAACGCCAGATTCTTTTGACCCGACTCGGTACGGCTGATTTCCCGCCCCGCTATCCTGGCCTGCTGGCCCAGCGTATTCATGTATTGTTTAATATCCACTGTATTCCCATTAACCGGATGCAAAATTTGTGTGTGATTATACGCTACACAGTCAAATTTTCTGTTTTTCTTAACACCAATTGATTAGTAAAAAAACCACTTCTATCGGCTAATAATGCGGTGGCAACTCCTCAATGCTTTCACCGCCTGCGGCTTCTACGGACAGGCTTTTAATCCGCTCGTTAAGCATTCGGCAAGTGGCTTCCAGGCGGTCTATTTGCTGCTGTTGCCCGGCGACTATTTTATTTAATGCCTGTAGCAAATCTTCCTGATATGCGGTTTTTATTTCCAATTCGATGATGCGTTCTTCGTTCATATTACTTTTGAAAATTGTTGTTGTTTTTGCGCCAGATATTTATCGAATACCATACAGATATTGCGAATCAACAGACGGCCTGCGGATAATACGCTGATACCTTCTGTTGATAAAACCAGCAAGCCGTCGGTCTGCATCGGCGCTAAGTTGTTAAGTTCGGCAGCAAAATAGTTGGCAAAATCAATGCTGAATTGCTGTTCGATAGCGGCAAAGTTCAACTCGAAATGACAAATCAACTGCGTAATCACGGCGCGGCGCAGTTTGTCATCGTCATTCAGTTCGACGCCTTTAAAAACCGGCAATTTATTCTGGCTGATCAGTTGGTCATACTGGTCCAACTCTTTGACATTCTGTATATAAGCATCGCCTACCCGGCCGATTGAGGTAATCCCTAAGCCAACCAAATCGCAATCCGAATGCGTGGAATAGCCTTGGAAATTGCGGTACAAATGGCCTTCCCTTTGCGCGATGGCGAGTTCGTCATCAGGTTTGGCGAAATGATCCATGCCGATATAAACATAACCGGCGTCAGTCAATCGTTGACCTACCATTTGCAAAATCGCCAATTTGACTTCGGGCGTGGGCATGTCGGCATCGTTGATCTGGCGCTGGGTTTTAAAACGGTTCGGCATGTGCGCGTAGTTAAAAATCGAGAACCTGTCCGGCTCTACCGCCAATATTTTGTCCAGCGTAAGCGCAAAAGATTCTACTGTTTGCAGCGGCAGGCCGTAAATCAAATCGATATTGGTGGAACGGAAACCTTCGGCACGGGCGGCGGCTAAAACGGCGAAAGTTTGCTCTTCGCTTTGAAATCGGTTGACGACTTTTTGCACGGCGGGGTCGAAATCCTGCAAACCTAAACTGACCCGATTAAAGCCCAGTTCGCGCAGTTGTTTCATCGTTTCGCCGTTGGTTTCACGCGGGTCGACTTCGATTGAATATTCGCCTTTGTCGTCGTCCCTTAGATGAAAATGCTGACGAGTAACCTCCATCAAGTTAAGCATCTGCTCATAACTTAAAAAAGTCGGCGTGCCACCGCCCCAGTGCAATTGATTGACCACCCGACCGGCATCGAACAAATCGCCCTGCATGGCAATTTCTTTGCACAAATTCGCCAGATACGGTTCGGCATGCTTGCGGTTTTTGGTGACGATTTTGTTGCAGGCGCAATAAAAACACACGGTGTCGCAAAACGGGATGTGGAAATACAGCGACAGCGGCCCGCCTGCGGCATTAGACTTTGCGATATGCTGGCGGTATTCGTGGTCGCCAAAGCCTTCATGCAATTCCAGCGCAGTCGGGTACGAGGTGTAACGCGGCCCGGCTTTGTCGTAACGGTTGATAAGGCCTAAATCGAATTTTATAGATTGATCCATCATTTTATTTGGCTGTTAATGATTATGTGTTTAAGGCTTTTGTCCGTTAAAGCAACCTGTTCGATCATGCCGATCAAATCGCCGGGGTGCTGCATCGCATCGCCGGATTTGGAAATGCGCGCCAGCAGTTTAACCTGCTCAAAATTGGACAGCTTCATCGCCGGCATCATCGCCATTGCATCGGTCAAACTGACCATCAGCGGCAATTCGGACACCTGTTTACGCACAATTGCCAGCGGCATTTTCGCGCCGGATAAGGCCTGGGCATAGACAAAAACCGTGTCATCAGGATTGGCTAATTTTTGCAACTCCGGCGTTAAGCTCACTTGTATTTCAATGCTCGCCGCGCTCGCAGGTTTGGCTTCCGGCATCACCGTGCCTTCGGGTATTTGCGTCGCCAATTTAGCCAGCAAGCCTTGTATTTCCTGCTGCGACTCGGAACCCGGCGGCAATAAGGCTTCGAGCTTTTTCCATAAGGCCATCGCGGCAACAAACTCGCCGGTTTGCGCTTTCGCCATACCGCCCAGCCACAAACCGGTCATGTTGTCCGGCTCTAGCGCCAAGGCTTTAAACACCAGCTGTTCCGGCTTTCCAGCCATTTGTTCATCATTGGCAAAAGCCAGCATGTCGGCATAAAGCAACATGATTTCCGGCTGGTCGCCTATCAACTTATACGCATGTCCAAACGCATCGGCGGCCTTTGCATATTGCTCCAAATATTTATAAGATCGGCCCAACATAGTCCAGCCTACTGCATCGTCCGGCTGCTGTTTTAAGCGCTCGGCAAGGCCGGTCACCATCGCTTTCATTTGCTCCAATTCAGGCGTCGGCTGCGGGGTCGCGGCCGTTTGGCCTTGTTGCGTTAGCGACTGATAATCGCCTAACGTCCAGTAAAGCGAACCGGCTAATACCGGAATGGCCAGAATCAGCACCGCTGCCATCCAGCGCCCTGATGAAGACGTCGCTTTAACTTGACTGACAATATCGAGATCATCACTCAAGGCCAGTTCCAGCTCAGCTAATTGCTCGTCATAAAGCGCCTGGCTTAATGCACCGGCTTCGAGCTGCTCTTTCAATTCGGCCAGACGCTGCTGGGCAATGGCCACATTACGCTGATCTAAATCTGAATCAGCAAGCGGCTGTTTACGCCACAAGGGCGGCAATACGATCACAAAAGCGCTTAACACCAAGACGCTGACAATCAGCAAAAATAGCATGTTCAAGACTGATCACCTTTTTCCAATAAACGACGAATTTTTTGTTGTTTTTCAGCACTGATAGTCACCGCCTCGGCATTTTTTTTGCGCCGGGCGAATAAAAATAGCGCGATCAAACCAATGACTAAAAACGCCACCGGCCCCAGCCACAGCAAGCCGGTTTTAAGCTTAAACGGCGGTTTGTATAAAACGAAATCGCCGTAGCGGTCGGTCATAAAGGTGGCAATATCCTGTTTTGATTTGCCTTGTTGCAGCATTTCGTAGACTTGCCGACGCAAATCCGCCGCCAGTTCAGCATTGGAATCAGCGATAGTCTGATTTTGACAGACTAAGCAGCGCAATTCCGAGGTCAGATCTTCGTAAGCTTCTTGCTGTTCAGGATTGGCAAACTGGCGGTATTCAACACCGGCGCAGGCCATGTTGGACAATAGGAGCAGGAAGGCGATAAATAAATACTTCATCAATTTTCAGCCTGTAATTTAGCAATTAACGGTAGGAATATTTGCGGCACATCTTCTGCAGTAACCGGGCCGGTATGTTTATAGCGGATCACGCCGTGTTTATCGACGACAAAGGTTTCCGGCACGCCGTAAACGCCCCAGTCGATGCCGATGCGGCCATCTTGATCCATGATGCTGACATCGTAGGGATTGCCCAATTGCGCCAACCAGCCCTTTGCAGCAATGGGCTCGTCCTTGTAATTTAAGCCGATAATAATGACTGCTTTTTGCTTGGCTAATTGGTTCAATATCGGATGTTCCAGGCGGCACGAAGCGCACCACGATGCCCAGACATTAAACAGCCAGACTTTGCCTTTTAAGTCGGCGGGGGATAATTTTTCTTCAGGAGATTGCAACTTTGGCGCAGAAAATACCGGTGCCGGTTTGTCTATGAGCGGCGAAGGAATCTCGCTGGGATGCAGGTTTAAGCCCAGCGCCAGAAATACCGCAAGAACGATGAATAATAATAAGGGGAGGATAAATTTAAGCATTTTGACTATTAAGTTTCAGAGCTAAAAAAAACACCATAACAGGTTGATAAAAAATGAATAAAGCGCCCTATAAGAGTATAACAATGGTTACTTGGAAACCACACTAAACTCAAATAGGTGTTGGTTAAATTCTAGCGGGCTTGATTTGAAAGGGACTGGCATAGCATGTTCAAATGATGTTATTTGCATTCATCATAACATATATCATTGTTTATATTGATTATTTATTAAAATACCCGCAATTTTCCGGGTTCTCTTGATATTCTGCTACACGTTTATCAATGACAAAAAGCCGAGGCGCTGAGTCCTTGTGTTCAGCGCTGTAGAAAATGTTGACTGCAAAGCGCTGCCTATCGAGCTGTTCGCACCAATTTGCAACGTGGTCGGTTTCGGTGTCACCACCTGAATGACCGGGGTAAGCTAGCAGGGTGATGATGCCGTTGACCGCCAATATTTGGCTGGCTGCGGTTAATGCGGCCAAAGTCGAGTCGGTGAGGGTGATGACGCTTTTGTCGCCGCCCGGCAGGTAGCCCAGATTAAACATAATGGCATTGATCTTGCCGTGAAGCTGCGCCGGGATATTTTCTTTCATGTTGGCATGGCTGGCATGAATTAAGCTCAGGCAATCTGATAGGGGGGTTTTGCAAGCCAGTTTATCCCGTGTGGCATCAATAGCTGCCTGCTGTATATCAAAGCCGTAAACATGACCGGATGGAGCAACTTGCTGGGCGAGAAATAAGGTGTCATGGCCATTACCGACGGTGGCGTCAATGGCGCTATCGCCGGGTTTAAGTCGGTTTCGGATTACGTTATGGGCGCTATTAAGCAGTGATATGCGTTTCATAATAATTTGTCTATTGCGGGGCAAGGAAATTTGACTTTAATCCTGCCGTCCTATTGCCCACGTAAAAAGAATTTATCCAGCTCGCGGGTCGATAATTCTATCCAGGTCGGCCTGCCGTGGTTGCACTGCCCTATTCTTTCGGTCTGTTCCATATCCCGCAACAAGGCATTCATTTCGTCGAGGGTCAAACGCCGATGTGCGCGCACCGAGCCATGACAGGCGACTTTGGCCAATAACTCATTGGATTTTTCCTGCACCCTTTGGCTGACGCCGTGTTCATTGAGGTCGGCCAGTACATCGCGAACCAGGGTTTCCATATCGGTATTGCCCAATAACGCCGGAATTGAGCGCAACACCACGGTTTCCGGGCCGGAACGGTTGAGTTCAAAACCCAGGGCGTGGAAAAAATCCTGTTTCTGTTCGGCCAAATCAGCTTCTGCGCTGCTGACTTTTATTTTAATCGGCAGCAGCAAAGGCTGGCTGGGCACAGCGCCGTTTTGATATTGCAGTTTTAAGCGCTCATAAGTGACCCGTTCATGTGCGGCATGGGCATCGACTAAAATAATGCCGTTAGCGGTTTCCGACAAAATGTAGATGTTGTGCAAATGCGCGATGGCCTGACCTAGCGGCCTTGCTTGCTGTTGCGCGGCTTGCGCTTGTGCAATCGGTTCCGTTTTTGGATATAACGACGCATAAGCCTGAATAGCTTCTTCTACCTGCAACGGCAATGAGGCTTGTTGCGGCGGCGGTTTAGGGCTGTAATTCGGTTTGGCTGCAACCGAAAAGGCATTTTGCGGCTGATCAGCCACCGGATGCGTCTGCGGCGATGGCTCGATAGAGACTTGCCGGACGGCGTCCTGTCCCGGCCTTACATTAGCCAGCGAGCGGTGCAGCGCCGAAAACAGAAAATCATGCACCAAGCGCCCTTCCCTGAACCTGACTTCCAATTTTGCCGGATGCGCGTTGACATCAACCAGCGTCGGATCAAGAGTCAGATATAAAACAAACACCGGATGCCGACCATGAAACAGCACATCCTGATAAGCCTGTTTAACCGCGTGACTTACCAGCTTATCCCTGACCAGCCTGCCGTTGACATAAAAAAACTGCATGTCTTGCTGACTGCGCGAAAAAGTCGGCAATCCCACCCAGCCGGTCAGCTGCAGATCGGAGGCGGCAAAGTCGATTTTGACCGCATTCTCGATAAAAGCCGAGCCGCAAATGCCGGCAATGCGCTGTTCCTGTTCGCCGTCATTTAGCGCCGGCTTTAGTGTGAGTATTTCTTTTTGGTTGTGCGTGAGCGTAAAACCCAGATCAAAACGGCTGAGCGCCATGCGTTTAATTAGCGTTTCAATGTGGGTAAATTCGGTCTTTTCGGTTTTTAAAAACTTTCGCCGCGCCGGTGTGTTGTAAAACAAATCGCGCACATCGACAGTGGTGCCGAAAGGATGCGGGTCGGGCTGCGGGTCGAAATCCTGCTCGGAACCATCGGCATTAACCCGCCAGGCGCAATCGGCATCCTGAGTGCGCGAAATCAGCGTCAACCTTGCAACCGAGCTGATGCTGGGCAAAGCCTCACCACGAAAACCCATGCTGGACACCTGTTCCAAGTCTTTTAAGCTGGCAATTTTGCTGGTTGCATGACGCGATAAAGCCAGCGGCAAATCCTCTTTAACGATGCCGCAACCGTCATCCCTGATTTTTATCAGCCTAGCGCCGCCCTGCTCTATATCGATAGTAATTTGGCTGGCGCCGGCATCGAAGCAGTTTTCAACCAGTTCTTTAACCACGGACGATGGCCGCTCGACCACCTCGCCAGCGGCAATTTGGTTAACCAGTTGAGTGGGGAGTGAATGGATACGCATCGGCCGACCTAAAGCAAAACGCGTATTTTATATGACTGGGGCTTATTATTCATACTTCAGTGCAGGAAAACGGCGATAAGGCGCAAGTATCGCCACTACACTTTCACATATCCAACGCGACTACGCTAGCCGTATCAGGGGCAGGTCTACCCGGTGCGGCTGCATCAAAATAACTGCGCACACCATTAAAAATAGCCAGCGCCATTTTTGACTGATGCGCGCTATTAAGCAATTTAAACTCTTCTGTCGGATTAGAGATAAACGCCGTTTCTATCAAAATGGACGGTATATCGGGTGATTTCAACACCATGAAATTGGCTTTTTGCACTGAGCCGTAATGCAGTTCGCCGATACGTTGAAAGTTTTTCAGCACCTTATTAGCAACATTAACGCTGGCATCTTGCGAAGCAGTCTGCGACAAATCGAGCAAAACCGATGCTAACACATTGTCCTTGTCGTTAAGGCTGACGCCGCCCACCAAATCGGAGGCATTTTCACTGTCTGCCAGCCAACGTGAAGCTTCGTTACTGGCACCTTTATTGGACAAGGTATACACCGATGCGCCTTTCACCGTTGCATCCTGAAACGCATCGGCATGAATTGAAACAAACAAATCGGCCTTGGCTGCTCGGGCGATTTGTATCCGTTTTCTAAGATCCACATAATAATCGCCTTTACGCACCATAAAAGCCTTCATGCCCGGCTGTTGGTCGATTAAATTAGCCAGTTTTTTAGCAATAGCCAGAGTAATTACCTTCTCTTCGGTGCCGTTTGCCCCGTGGGCGCCGGGATCATTACCGCCATGACCGGCATCAATAGCAACAATAACGTCCCGTTTCGGCGCAGTTTTCGACGGCTCAGAACTCATTACAACCTGTTGAATGGCTGTTTTTTGCGGCTCTTTAACGGGTGTCGGCTTGGGAATCGCCTGTTTGTTGCTTGCCACTTTGATAGCGGGTGTTTTGACGGCAACGGGTTTAACCGCTACCGGCTTTTCAGCCTGGGCATAGTTAACAGGCTCTTTGTTCAGCAACTCAATAACCAAACGTTTGCCGTTCATGCTATTGGTTCTTAATGACATATTTTTTGAGTTTATGTCTTTTTTCAAGTCAATAACAACCCTTAAATCGGTCTTATTTCTTTGGGCAATACGTACTTTAGAAAACAGCGGATGGGAGGGCGCAGGCTGAGTCAATGCGTTGCTTGCATTGACATTGCGCATATCAACAACCAAGCGCGCCGGATTATTCATCAGAAAAACCCGGTGTTCGGGTGAAGACGTCACATCAAACAGCAGTTGGTTTTGATCAGGTGTATTCCAGTAACGCAAGGCACTGATACTGATCTGCTCGGCATAACCGGGCACAGCCAGAAACTGTAATCCGATAATAAACAAGATCTTTGAATAACTTCTCATTGGCACGCAACTCGCAAGGTGATAATTTGCGTTAGATTATAGCAGTATGTGATTGTTTTCCTAGAGCTGTTGTAATTATATTTTTTAATTTTTATCGATAATGCGCAGTTCAACCGATCGCCCCTCGCCCTCGGCAAGCAAACTGATAAGCCGATCCGGCTCAGGTAAAAAGCCCTGCCCCTTGTCGGCCCATTCGATAAAACACAGGCAATCCTGGTCAAAATAATCTCTAATGCCAATCCATTCCAGCTCTTCGGGATCGGCAACCCGATACAAATCAAAATGAAATAGCCGACGTCCGGCCAGCGTATATTCTTCGACCAGCGTATAAGTGGGGCTTTTAACCGCACCCGTGTAACCGGCCGCCCTTAGAACACCTCTGACCAGCGTTGTTTTTCCAGCGCCCAGATCTCCCTGCAAAAATATCAGGCATTTTGGCGGCAACTCCGCCCAAAGCTTGGCACCAAATTGCTCTGTCGCTTCGGTATCTTTTAAATATGTTTTCATTAATGGTCACAACTTGATTGTTAAAAAAGCGGCGCGTGGGGAAACCCAAAAGTATATCCTGCGACATTCTGACACGCGGCAATTTGCCGCATTCCATTATTTAACGCTCACCGTTAATATACTTGCAACTCTTGAGATGCAAACTTCCTCCTAGGAATTCAGAGCGTTATATCCTTCTCCAATGCGGCCAACCGGCCGCATTTTTTTTGCCTATAAGGGGCGTGAGCAGGAGCGGAAGCTTTGCCTGCAAGGCCGCAGCAAAAATAACTACCCTAATTTAAGCCCGACAAAAAAACCACCAACACCACTGACGCCCTTGCTGGTAATACGCGTCAAACGATCCACCAAAAAGCCACTGGATTTTTTTGCAACATCAGTGGCCGCGCTAGCGGCATGTTGCAGCTTCTCATCGGTTATATCAATAATGTCGTAAGACTCTGCGACAAACAGCAGCACAACCAGCCCTCCCCCCAAAAATAACGCCATGCGCAACATTTTTTTAGCAAAATAACCGACCGCCAGCCCGATAGCAAACGGCGCCGCCACATTACCGAATAAAAAAGTCGATGAGAAAATATCGCTAGACGCGACTGACGGGGTGTTCATGAGGCTAAATTTCCAAGGGTAGTAGTTACAAAATCGCAAACGTTAAAGCTGACCGGAAAGAGCTGTCAAGACGAATTTTCGAACAGCTCTTAGTCATTGCTCAACAGATTAATAAAGGCTTCTGCCGGTAACGGTGGGCTTTTAATATAGCCTTGATATAAATCGCAGTTTTTTTCCCGTAAGAACGCCAGTTGCTCAGGGGTTTCTACGCCTTCTGCCAGCACTTTAAAACCCAAAATATGCCCCATCGCGATAATGGTGGCGGTAATTTCCATGTCGTCTTGGAGATTGGGAATATCATCGATAAAACTTTTGTCGATTTTTAGCACATTCAACGGGAAGTGTTTGAGGTAGGCCAGCGATGAAAACCCTGTGCCGAAGTCGTCAATGGCAAGGTGGACGCCTTGAGTACGTAGCGAATTTAACAGCACCATCACGCTATCATGATTCTCTATCAGTCCGCTTTCGGTCATTTCCAGCTCCAGGTAGGCGGCTGGAAACCCGGTTTCGCTCAAGCAAGTGGCGACCAAGCGATCGATATGGCCGCGACGGAATTGATGCGGGGAAACGTTGACCGCGAGGTTGAGCGCCGGAAAACCGGCGTCAAGCCATTCGCGACCTTGGCGGCAGGTTTCTCGCAGCACCCAGGCACCAATGTCCAAAATCAGCCCGGTTTCTTCAGCAATAGGGATAAAACGTAGCGGGGGAATTAAGCCTTCTGTCGGGTCTTGCCAGCGCACCAAGGCTTCGGCACCGACGATACGGCCACTGGCAATATCGACTTGAGGCTGGTAATAAACGCGCAGTTCGTTTTGCTCGATGGCCCGACGCAGTCGGGTTTCTAGGGCGATGCGTTCACGCGCTGCGAGGGTCTGGTCTTCAGAAAAATAGGCGTAACAGCCGCGCCCTTGATCTTTGGCTTGATATAAGGCAGCATCGGCATGATCCATCAGGATTTCATAATTTGTGCCGTGTTCCGGGTATAGGCCGATGCCAATACTGGCGCCAATTTGTACATCGTTGCTTTGACTGAGTTGAAACGATTTGCTTAATACGGAAATGATTTCAGACGCCACCCGTGCGGCATCTTCAGGATGAATAATGTCTTCCAGTAAGACCACAAATTCATCCCCGCCCAGGCGCGCCACGATGTCAACGTCTCTAAGCCTTGCTAGAATACGGCTAGCGACCTGTTGCAGCAATTCGTCACCTGCGGCGTGGCCCAAACTATCGTTGACCGCTTTAAAACGATCCAAATCCAGCATCAGCAGTGCCAGTTGTTTGCCGTCACGACGTTCCATTTCGATGCTGTGCTTGAGTCGTTCCAGCAACAGCCGACGGTTGGGCAGTTTGGTCAGTGGATCATAAAAAGCCAGTTGTTTGATTTCCTCTTCGGCGGCCTTGCGCGAGGTAATATCGGAAAAGGAGGCGACATAGTGATTAACCTTTTCATCAGCCTCTTTGACTGCAGTGACAATCAGCCATTCGGGGTACACTTCGCCATTTTTGCGCCGGTTCCATATTTCACCCTGCCAAGCGTCGGTAAGATTAATACTTTCCCACATGGTGTTATAAAAAGCTTTGTCATGCCGTCCCGAGCTAAGCAAGTTGGGTGTTTTACCAACCACTTCATCGGCGCTGTAGCCGGTGATTCGGGTAAAGGCCTGATTGACTTTAAGGATGACGTTATTAGCATCGGTAACCAACATGGCATCCTGCAATTCAAAGGCGGTCGCGGCGATGCGAAGATTAACTTCATCCTGTTTTTGTTTAGTGATGTCGGTGATAAAGCCGTGCCAAAGCACAGAGCCGTCGGCTTGTAGCTGCGGTAACGCATTGCCGAATAGCCAGCAGACCGGCGCATTATCGAACTGTAAGCGGTATTCTTGGCGCCAAGGTGTTAGCTCTTTGGCCGATATTTTGAATGAAGTTTTGAACTTTTCCAGGTCATCTGGATGTAGGGCATCAAGTATTTTGCTGGCATCGACGCTGACTTCATCCGGACTGACGCGATAGATGGTGCGTATAGATTCATTAGCATAAGGAATGCAGGTGCGCCCATCGGGAAACAGCTGGAACTGAAATACCAATCCCGGCACTTGACTGGCGATTTTTTGCAGGCGATCCAGGGCATCTTGGCTGGATTGCTCGGCTTTCTGACGATCAATCACCTCTTTTGCCAACTGCATGGTACGGGAAGACAGCGCGTCGAACATCGACAGCATGGTTTCAATCAAAACCCGCATCGCCCCGCTCATTTCCTGATCGGCTTGCTCTTTGGCCTGATTTAACGGTGTGCCTGATTGCACCGCCAACACCACTTTAGCCATGCGCATGTCGGTATCGAGAATATGAAAGGCCAACCATTGGGTCAGGAAGGCCAGGATTTCTTCAATGACCTGATCTAACGGGCGGGTGGTCTTGCCGCCCATTATTTTGGTGACTGTCGCCAAAAATCGTCTGTGATCGTCTTTGTGCTTGGTTTCCCACGGATCCTCAGGAAAATAGCTATGCCAGATAGTTTCTTCTTCTTGAAAATGGTAAATGGCGTATTCCGCCAAGTCGTTAAAAACCTTATTTAAAGTAGGAATGTCTGACTGATAAGCGAGATGGCCTGCGAGTACATTTAACAGCTCAACCAAGCGCTGATGCTGTATATCGATCAGCGGCACACCGGTTTCGAAATTTTTATTCCACGGGAAAACTTCAACTGAATACATAATGTTCTCGTCCAAACTAACTATTTTGCTGGATTTTGGGGTTAAAATTGCGCCCATTGTACGCTTATAAAAGCTTGGATTGTTATGATTTAACCTGAGTTCGGGATAAGCTGTTAGTAACGGCTCAGTCACTGCTAGAATAATTGAATAGAACACGGATTACACAGATTAGGACAGATTTACACAGATTTTTTAAATCAGTAATTATCCGTCTAACCAGTGCCATCCTGCCATGCCATCCGTGTTCTATTGCTTTTTTCGCTGAGTAGTTACAGCTGTTAATGACCAATTAAACCGAGCCAAATGGCTTGACCCGTTCGTCTTCTTCCTATTGCTCCCTATAGGGCGATGCCGGCAACTTGATTTCTACCCCGAGATTTAGCCTGGTAAAGTTGCTCATCGCATAGCTTTATTAGATATTCTGGACTCATATCTTCCAGACCCTGCTCCACTGTGATTACACCCACCGAAACAGTGACAAAATTGACAACGATTGAGCTGCGATGGGCAATAGACAAATTTTCCACACCGGCGCGAATTTTTTCCGCAATGAGCATGGCGCCATTAAAACAAGTGGCCGGTAAAACACAAATAAACTCTTCGCCGCCATAGCGGGCAACAACATCAATCGGGCGGTGAATAATGACTTTGAGCACACCCGCTAAACTACGCAGGCAATTATCGCCTTCGACGTGCCCATAGGTGTCGTTAAAGAGCTTAAAACAATCAACATCAAGCATAATCAGCGAAATAGGCCCAACGGAACGAACCGCTCGATAAAACTCATGTTCCAGCCGCTCGTCGAGATGACGACGATTTGATAATTCGGTCAGCGAGTCCTTATTCGCCAATTCTGCCAATTTGGCATTGATGGACTCAATTTCTCTGGCGGATGTTTCCACCAAACGATGCAATACGCGCAGTGTTTTAAGCTGTTTTGAATCATGATCGCTTAACAGTGCAACCCGGTCAATCGGGGCCGATGAAGCTTCCGTTTCAGCCAAGGTAAGAACAGTCATGGTCTGGCTAAAAAATAGGCATTCATTTCTGGGAAAAGTAAAATACTCGCCATAGGCAAAGAAGCCGGCGGTAGGAGCGAGAGTGGCTATAGGAGCAATTTCTACTTTAATATCTTCCCCTAAAATCCATTTGCGCGAGACACAGGAATAGATAAAAGCGGCTTGAACAGGTTCGGTCCTTAAGCTATTAAAGGTTTCCTGAGCGCCTAACGCCAATAAGCCCGCATGACAAAAGCCAAACTGGAGTTGCTCACCGGGCTGGAATGAATGGATATACTCAAACGAGCCGTCATCATTGACCCCAATAGCATGAATCGCCATAGGAATACCGTTACGCTCGATGATTAGAGGGAAATCTGCCGCTGACAACGGCAGGCCATCAGCAACCTCTTGTCCTAGATAGTGACTGTACAACGTATAAGGTGGGCAATTATCGATGCTGTAAACGCGCGCACCATCCACTTTAGTAATAGTCATTTTTTTACCAATAGGCACCCAACTCAGATTGTAACGATTGTTGACAATCAGCTTTTCGCCTGACAGTGCGGCAGCGGCTACACCGCTATCGGTCATGCCTGCCTCAGTAAATACCAAGGTATTCTCACCCTTGCCATTATCACCGGCTTGCGCACCCGCAATAATGGTTTGCGGCAGTTTTTCATAGATAGTCGACAACAGAGATGTCGCGTCAATAGTGCGTCGGTTTTTTAGACCACAACCAAAAAGTATCAGCGCGGCGGGCTGGAATGTTTTGAGCCCGTCACCGATGGCTTCACCTGTTGCCGTTAAATCATCATTGTTATCAACCAACAAGGTACGCACGGTCGTGTGTTCAAACAAACTGATATTGATAACGATACTGTACTCAAGAACCTGTTCGTTCAGTATTTCGCCACCGGTAGTCGTCCCTAATATCGGTACATTGGGAAAAACTGTGCGCAAATCGTTTAGCAAGGTTTCGATGGCGGCTGGCGTCACCTGCCCGGAAAAAACTTGAATCAATATTTGGTTTGACGGATGGTTAGCAAGCAACGTCTTAGCATTGTAAAGATCGACCTTGCTCGTGTAGTGGATATTCAAACTGGTGATCATATCAATGTCGCCTTATTGGTATTATTGGCAACGCTTCGCCACTGTGATGACATCAATGTCAGCATAAAAACCATGTCACTTTTAATCTGATCGCTGTGATTTTGTCAACATAGCCGCCCTATTTTTCACTAAAGCTCCGGTTCTCGCCACGATAAAATAAGTCATTAATAAATAATAAATAACCCAAAAAGAATATAATTACGGTTATTTGAAGACCTGACTAAACTCAAATAGGACGATAAATCGTGACACAAAAGTCAGCGCGTTACCAGCATTGGCTATCGATTTTTTCGATACTAAAGCAATTAATCGATAACATCTTTACCAGTCTAGTCTATAGCGTGAAACCGGTCATAAAAAGTCAGCTAAAGCGATTTAGGCCAATCGTACAGATTGCAGTTTTTTGGCTGTCCAACTGTGGGAAGTCACTTGATTATCCGCTGTGTCGGGCATTTGCACGATAACGCCGTCGTCGAGAACGACATTATAATTTACAGAGTGCGTTTGCTGATGGAGACCCTAGCCTGCGGTAATTGCGGCGTCTTTGAGTTGCCTTAGCGTTAGCCGTTGTCGTGACTTAGTGCGCAGCAAGGTCGTGAAAATAATTTGGGTTATATTGAATCGTTGCCAATACCTTAGCGGCAAGACCGATCCTGATTAGCTAGATACTTCAGCCAAGCCCCAAGTTTGGGCGTAGACTGCCAGTAAACCATCACCAAGAGAGGCCTGTCATGTCAATTAACCGCATTCAGTTTCAAATAGGCCTATCGATGCCTAAGTTTCTCAAACAATTCGGTAGCGAAGCGCAATATGAGATTGCCTTGGAGCAATCACGCTGACCGGAAGGCTTTGTCTGCCCCTGCTGTAGTGAACCCGGCTGTAGCGTGTTTATCGTCGGGGCACACAAAATGTTTCAGTGCCGGACATGCCGTCACCAAACCTCGCTCACCGCAGGCACGCTCTTTCAAAGCACCAAACTGCCGCTGACCACTTGGTTTTTGGCGATCTACCTCGTCAGCCAAGCCAAGACGGGGTTGTCAGCACTCGCGCTGAAGCGGTATCTGGGCGTCAGGTACCCCACGGCCTGGTTGATCCAGCATAAACTGATGGAAGCCATGTCCGAACGTGAAACGAAATATACGCTTAGCGGCCAAGTCCAAATTGACGACGCCTATCTCGGCGGTGAACTTAGCGGCGGCAAGGCGGGGCGAGGGTCTGAGAACAAAGTGCCTTTTGTCGCGGCAGTGTCACTGGACGACAACGGCCATCCCTTGCGTATCAAGCTGACCCCGGTCAGTGGCTTTACCCTCAAGGCCATTTCAGGCTGGGCCAAAGCCAACCTCAGTGCAAATTGCTGCGTACTTTCTGACGGTCTGGCCTGTTTCACTGCGGTAACCGAAGCGGGTTGCCAACATCATCCCGTGGTGGCCGGTGGCCGCAAACCTAAAGAGCTTCCCGAATTCCTTTGGATTAACACCATACTCGGCAATCTCAAGACCAGCCTGGGCGGTTCGTATCATTCATTTGATTTCGCCAAATATGCTCCCCGCTATTTGGCCGCGTTCGCTTCAACCGGCGCTTCCAACTCGATACACTCCCAATGCGTCTGCTGGTGGCCACCGCCACCATCGGGCCTCGTCCGGCCGACTGGCTTCGGTTAGCTGAAGCATCTAGCTAATCAAATAGCGCCTTATCATCGGCTTGACCAAAAGCCACAACTGTTTGAAATCCAATTCATCTTTCGATAACTCTGTGATTCTGCGTAACATCAGTGAAATAACGTTAAATTATTGTGCTATTGCTCATTAAACAATTCTTTCAGCATGGACATAATGGCATAATCCAACAAATCCACATCTACATTAATGCGGGTTTCATGATAATTTGCATCGCTTTTATAAAGCGCTAATTTTCAATAATTTAACAGGTCTTAGCCGAATTTGGTTAAAACCCTATCTGGCCAAATAATACAGGGGGAAGTCAATGGAAAGAAAAGAAGCAATGGACTTTATGATTAAGTTGCTCAAACTTATGCTGCATAAAGAAGGGTCTGATTTATTTATTACTGCCGGTTTTCCACCTGCCATCAAGGTCAAAGGCAAGATGTCGCCGGTTTCTCAGCAGCCTTTGTCGGCTAACGATTCTAAAGCGCTGACGCAGTGCATCATGAACGACAAGCAGCTGAAGGAATTTGAAGAAACACAAGAATGTAATTTTGCCATTGCGCCGGCCGGGTTATCCCGATTTCGGGTTAATGCCTATGTACAGCAAGGCTGTCAGGGTTTGGTTATTCGGGTTATTGCCGCTGAAATACCCAATTTCGATAAATTAGGTTTGCCACCTATATTGAAAGAAGTGATGATGCACAAAAATGGCCTGATCATTATGGTGGGCGGGACTGGCTCGGGTAAATCGACATCGATGGCGGCGATGATAGATCATCGTAATGCCAATAGTTACGGCCATATCATTACGCTGGAAGATCCGATTGAATATGTGCATGCCCATAAAAACTGCGTGGTCATGCAGCGCGAAATCGGCGTCGATACCAAAAGTTGGGAAGCTGGTCTACACAATACGCTACGCCAGGCGCCTGACGTGATTGTGCTGGGCGAAATTCGTGACGAAGAAATCATGAATTACGGCCTGGAATTTTCCCAAACCGGCCATTTGGCGCTGGCGACTTTACATGCAAACAATGCTAATCAGGCTATCGACCGGATTTTGGGCTTTTTCCCTATCACTCAACAAGCTAAATTGATGCAGGATATTTCGGTCAATTTACGCGCCATTATTTCCCAGCGTTTGGTCAAAACCGTTGACGGCGGTCGCTGTGCGGCGATTGAGATTTTATTAAATACGCCGTTGATTTCTGATTATATCGCCAAAGGCGAAGCGGCCAGCATCAAGCCGTTGATGGCAAAATCTCGCGAATTGGGTATGCAAACTTTTGATCAGGCGTTATTGGAGCTGTATCAGGCAGGCAAAATAGATTATGACGAAGCGTTAAGAAATGCCGATTCCCAAAACGAGTTGCGCCTGCAAATCAAATTGGCCTCGGGTGAAGACCGGTCAAGTGGCGGGCTTTCATTACAGTCAAAAGATGACGGTAGCGATGAAGATGAGACACACGCTGCCAATGTTGGCGTCATTAAACAGCAACAATAAGCGGAATACCCATGAGCCTGACACCTTATTTAAAATTAATGCTGGAAAAAAGAGCAGATAGTCTGTCTTTAAAAGCCGGTTCTCCGGCACTCCTAGGCTTGGCTGGCGAATCATACCCGTTGGGTAAAAACGAGTTGAGCCCAAATATTATCAAGGAAATTACCTTTAGCCTGATTGATGAGCAACAAAAGCAGGCATTAGTGCAAAACAAAGCACTGGAATTTAGCTGTGCTGCGCCTGGCGGCGAGACGTTTTTGGTCAGCGCCAAGGTTGAAGATAATGGCCTAGTGCTGTTTATTGTGCCGGAGCAGGCATCGACCGATGTCGATGCAGCGCCTTATACCGGGCCGGAGCGCAGGCAGCAGCCGGTTAGTCATCAGATTTTGGGGGCGCTACCGGAAGGCGGCTTGAACATTATGCCGTATTTGCAGGAAATGACCCGGCTGGAAGCATCGGATTTGTTTTTGACTGTGGGTTCGCAGGTTAAAGCCAAAATTTTTGGTCGGGCCGTACCGCTAGATGATTTTTTGCTGACACCTGAATTGACCCAATCGGGCGCGTTTAGCATTATGAATCAAGAGCAAATTGACGAGTTTTTAGTGACTAAAGATCTGGATTTTGCGATCAGCCTGCCGGACGGCAGTGCGCGCTTTCGCGCCAATGCTTTTTATCAGCGTAAAACCGTTGGTCTGGTGATGCGTTTGATTCCTTCTGTCATCCCGACCGGCAAGGATTTGGGCACGCCGGACATTTTGATGGAATTGATTATGGCCAAACGCGGTTTGTTGCTGATGGTCGGCGGCACCGGTTCGGGCAAGTCGACCACGCTGGCGGCGATGATTAACCACCGTAATGCCAATTCGGCCGGGCATATTCTAACCATTGAAGATCCAGTCGAATTTTCGCACCCTAACCTGAAATCCATCGTCAATCAGCGCGAAGTCGGCGTCGATACCGATTCTTACGCCCGCGCGCTAAAAGCCTGTTTGCGGGAAGCGCCGGATGTAATTTTAATCGGCGAGATTCGCGATCGGGAAACCATGTCGGCCGCGTTGGAACTGGCTAACACCGGCCATTTATGTATTTCCACGATGCACGCCAATAACGCCAATCAGGCGATGGAGCGGGTTATTAATATGTACCCACATGAAAATCATGGCCAATTATTTATGGATCTTGCCACCAATTTGAGCGCGGTTATTTCCCAGCGTCTGATTCCGGACACTGCTGGCAAACGCTGTGCCGCGATTGAAGTGATGATTAACACCCCTCACATAGCCAATTTGATTTTAAAAGGCGATTTGCATGAAATTAAGACGGCAATGGCATCTAGCGGCAGTAAAGGTATGAGAACGTTCGATGATGCCTTGTTTGGTCTGTACACCGATGGCAAAATCACCTTGGAAGAGGCGCTGAGAAATGCCGATTCCAGCAATGATTTAGAGGCTAAAATCAATTTCGGTTGATGAATGGCCGCATCTAAATACTGAAGCCGAGTTATCCACATTTTCTGTGGATAACTCTGTGTATAAGCTGAAAATAAAGCGTCTAACTATTCACTTCTAAAGCTTTTTTGTTAAATCGGCCAGATTGTAGCCACCGCCCATTTTATAGCTTATATGGCAATAACTATCAATGAGTTAGCCGTGCAAAAGGTGGCGTTATTGGAATTATTTTAGCGGCCGTGTGCGCTATTTCGCTTATCCGCTTGAAACAAAAAATAGTTTATATTCGCTTGTGGAAAAGCTGATTGACGGGATTTGATGTCAAGCGTTTTTTTTGCAATGCAGGTGGTTAATTCAAGGCGCAAGGCGAAATACAACTTGTTTGAAGCTTGGCTTTTTCGCCTTGCACCTTTGCCTGATTTTTATCTGAATTTGCCGACTATTGCGGCTAATGAAAGATTCTAAAACTTGCTAAACCGACCTGTTGACTAGTGTAGCCAAGGCAGTTGAGTTATCAGGGTTGTAGCGGGGAGTTAGGGTGTTGCTATTTCAATTACGTCTGCCGTTTTTGCCGGCCGTGGTATCTTCAAATTTAACTTTTAGAGGTTTTCCGCAATAAAGATTGCCGTCGAGTGCGGCTATTGCGGCTCTTGCTTCGTGACCTTCCATGCCGATAAAGCCGAAGCCCCGACATTTTCCGCTAAATATGTCGGAAACAAGTTGAATGGAACGGACTTTGCCGTATTCAGAAAATAAAGCCTGTACAGTTTCTTCAGTGGCTTCGCTAGGTAAGTTTCCTACAAAAATTCGTTTCAAAAGACATGTCCTAAATTGGGGGGTGAGTTGATGAGCCGGATGATCCGGTTATGTCACAACCCAGCATTGTTGAGATGCTGGGTTAGATGGGAAAAGTAAGGCGCTTTTTAAGCGGCGCTTACTTGTGATGCTTGTGGGCCTTTAGGGCCTGATTCTACGTCGTACTTAACCGCTTGGCCTTCAGCCAAGGTGCGGTAACCACCGTCGCTGGCGATTGCAGAAAAGTGTACAAACACATCTGCGCTGCCATCAGAAGGTGAAATAAAACCAAAACCTTTTGCTTCGTTAAACCACTTAACAGTACCTGTTGCCATAAAATTACCTATATAAATCAATGAGAAAATGTTTGATTGCAAATCATGCCGGGCAATTTTAAAAAGAAAAGCGAATGGAATTTCTGAAAAGTGCTGAATAACATGCAAAACCTAAGTAAACGTCTCGCATCTGTGCGGAGTGCCGTGTTACTAAGCGCCGTATTATAGTGGCTAATCCCCAGTATAGCCATTGAAAATTTAGCCGGCGCTGTTTTCAAGGCATTTGCCTGTCTTGGAACAGACTGGCTAAGCAATCCGATCAGGTAGCTGATGTCCAGCAAAAAAGGCGGCTAAGTTGGCTAACACTTTTTCGCCCATCGCCGTGCGCGTGCCTAAAGTGGCGCTGCCCAAATGCGGCAACAGCGAGACGTTATCCAGGTTTAAAAAACCTTCGTGGACATTAGGCTCCCCTTCATACACATCAAGACCTGCTCCGGCAATCTGCTTGTTTTTAAGCGCTTCAATCAGCGCGATGCTGTCGACGACATCGCCTCGAGCGGTATTAATTAAATGCGCGGTCGGTTTCATTAGCTTGAGTCTGTCGGCATTGATTAAATGCCGGGTAGATTCGCCGCCGGGACAGTGCAACGACACATAATCCGCGCTTTGCAGCAATTCTTCGATAGAGGCGCAACGGGTGGCGTTAAGGTCTTCAACCACATAGTCATCGGCTGGACTGGGTTTGAAATAGACGATTTTTATGCCGAAGCCGTGATGAGCTTTTTTGGCCATCGCTTGAGCGATACGGCCAAAGCCAATCAAGCCCAAAGTTGCGCCGGTCACGTCGCTGCTAAGCATGTGCGTCGGACACCAGCCTTGCCATTGTTTGGCGCGAACCAGGCGGTCGCCTTCCGCGCCGCGCCGTGCGGACATCAGCAACAAGGTCATCGCAATATCGGCGGTGCTGTGCGTCAATACGCCGGGTGTATTGGTGACGATTAAGCCTTGCGCCTTGGCCGCCGGAATGTCTATATGATTGTAGCCGACACCGAAGTTGCCGAGGATTTTGCAGCGTTTGTTATCGACATTAATCACGTCGGCAGGCAATGAATCGCAAACCGTGGGACAAACAGCATCGTAATTTTGCAGGGCCGATTTGAATTCATCCGCAGTTAGCGGCCGGTCATCTTCGTTTAAAGTGACGTCGTAGAGGGTTTTGAGTTTGGCCTCGACCGAGGCGGGCCATTTGCGGGTAACAAAGACTTTGGGTTTGCTCATGGGGTATCCTCATCAGGGCAATGCCGTTAAGTTAAGGATATAGAACACGGATGGCACGGATAAAACGGATGGGCACTGATTAAAAGCGCGTTTAAAAATCCGTTTAGATCCGTCCTATCTGTGACATCCGTGTTCTATTTTTATCGTTTACTGAGTTGAACGGTAATATTCAATCGCAGCCGCAACACCAGCACCCGGTTTAAAATCAAAACCATTGTCCAGCAGCGCCATTTCAACGCCAGCGATACAGCCTAACATTGACACATCGTTCATATCGCCAACATGGCCGATACGAAAAGCTTTTCCGGCCAATTCCGATAAACCTGCGCCTAAAGAAATATCGTATTTGCTAAACGCTGTGCTAATCACGTCTTTAGCGTCTTTATCCGCCGGCACGACAATCGCGGTGACGGTATCCGATTCAAAACCGGGTTGGGCGCAAATAGTCAAGCCCCAGGCTGCAACGGCTTTACGCACACCTTCAGCCAAACGATAATGACGCGCGTAAACGTTTTCCAATCCTTCTTCCAATAACATATCTAACGCTTTACGCAAGCCGTAAAGAATCGGCAACGCGGGCGTATATGGCGTGTAGCCGTCTTTGTTGGCATTCATCTGGTCTCTTAAATCCAGAAAGCAACGCGGATAAGTCGATGTTTCAACTGCAGCCAAGGCTTTTTGGCTAAACGCTAAAAATGCGCCACCGGCAGGCATCATGAAACCTTTTTGCGAACCGCTGATAGCGCCGTCTACGCCCCACTCGTCCATACGAAAATCCAGGCTGGCAATAGAACTAACGCCGTCGACGAATAAAAATGCCGGGTGATTAGACGCATTCATCGCTTTACGCACACCGCCGATGTCGCTGGTTACGCCGGTAGCGGTTTCGTTATGCGTGGCTAAAACAGCCTTGATTTCGTGGTTAGTGTCTTCTTTTAATCGCGCTTCCAGTCTGTCCAAGGGAATACCCTTCCCCCAAACTTCTTGGTGAATTTCGACCTCAAAACCCAGACGTTTCGCCATTTCAGCCCATAAATGGCTGAATTGACCGAAGCGATAAATTAACACTTTGTCGCCCGGATTTAAGGTATTAGTCAGCGCAACTTCCCAGCCTGCCGTGCCGGTTGCCGGAAAGATAAACGCTTGTCCGGTTTCTGTTTTAAAGATTTTTTTCAGATCTTGTAAAAGAGGTGTCAGCAGCTTAGGAAACGCAGGAGAACGATGGTCTTCCATGGTGACATGCATAGCATTCAGGATTTCGTTTGGCACATTAGTAGGGCCAGGGATGTATAGGTGGTTACGACCAGCCATTGCATTGCCTCTTAAATAGTAGTTTGAGTGATTAACACGGCTTGAACGCTAAACAGTCAGCGTTCAAAAACCGGCAATAATGACATAGCCGCTAAAAATCGGCAAGGTGAGATTAGGACTTGAAATGGAAAATACGCGGTGCCTGCAGCGATATAGATAGCCATGCTGGCACCCTAAGGAGCTTTAAAAATTGACTTTAAAAGCTCTGGAAGTAAAATGTCGGGTTAATTTAAGTTCGGCTTAAACCGCGTAATTTGGGTTCGCCCACAGGTCACGGTCGCCGTCAAATGGCGGGTTACGCCAACTCGACCGGATTTACAACAATGACATTAGGAATGTAATCAATGAGCCACACCTTATATGCAGCGTCAGTACAACGCGTTCAGCGCTGTGAATTAGCCGTTCCGGGTTCTAGCCCTGAAATGTTTGAAAAAGCAATGAAAAGTGGCGCGGACTTTATTTTTCTGGATTTGGAAGATGCGGTAGCGCCCGATGACAAGCTGCAAGCCAGAAAAAACATTATCGAAGCGATTAACGACCTCGACTGGAAAGGCCACGGCGTCACCGTGTCGGTGCGCATTAACGGTCTGGACACGCAATATATGGTGCGTGACGTGGTCGATTTGGTCGAGCAATGCGGCGCCAAAATTGACACGATTTTGATTCCTAAAGTCGGTGTTTATGCCGATGTGTATATGGTTGAAGCGATGCTGAACCAGCTGGAAATGCAGCAGGGTCTGAAAAATAAAATCGGCATTGAAGCCTTGATTGAAACCGCTTTGGGCATGGCGAATGTGGAAGACATTGCCCGCAACGGCGCATCCGGTCGTCTTGAAGCCTTGCATTTTGGCGTGGCTGATTATGCAGCCAGTAATCGCGCCAGAACCACTAACATCGGCGGCTTAAATGCCGATTATCCGGGCGATCAATGGCATTTTGCCATCAGCCGAATGACGGTGGCTTGTCGTGCTTATGGCTTGCGCCCGATTGACGGCCCGTTTGGCGATATTAAAGATCCCGAAGGTTACAAATTGGCGGCAAGACGCGCAGCGGCTTTGGGTTGTGAGGGAAAATGGGCGATTCATCCATCGCAAGTGGAATTGGCCAATGAAATATTCACCCCGCCGGCGGCTGAAGTCGACAAAGCAAAACGTATTTTGGTCGCGCTAAAAGAAGCAGCGGCGCAAGGTAAAGGCGCGGCGGCATTAGACGGTCGTTTAATCGATGCCGCATCGGAAAAAATGGCCAATAACGTGGTCAGGGCTGCTGAAGCGATTGCAGCAAAAAAATAACAGTCTTGCCGGGTTACCTTAACCCGGCCAACGCAACACATAAATTTAGGAGATGCTGTGGATATTCACGAATATCAGGCGAAAGAAATTTTAAGCGGTTACGGCGTTAAAATCGCTGAAGGCGGCATGGCGTACAGCCCTGAAGAAGCCGTGCAACGTGCTAGAGACATTGGCGGACATATTTGGGCGGTTAAAGCGCAAATTCATTCCGGCGCACGCGGCAAAGCGGGCGGCATTAAAATCTGCAAGACTCACGATGAAGTCGAAGCCGCCGCCGGCGCGCTGCTGGGCAAAAGATTAGTCACCCATCAAACCGGCCCGGCCGGTAAAGTGTGTGGCAGATTGTATATCGAAGCCGGCACCGACATTGTCAAAGAAATGTATTTTTGTTTTCTGGTTGACCGCAGCACTGAGCGCATCGTCATGGTCGGCTCGGCTCAAGGCGGCATGGAAATTGAGGAACTGGCGGAAAATAATCCCGATGCCATCACCAAAATTTATATCGAACCTGCCGTCGGCCTGCAAGATTATCAGGCGCGCGAAATGGCCTTTGCTTTAGGTTTAGAGCCTGAATTGTTGAGCCATGCGGTTAAAACTATTCGCGGCTGCTACCGTGCGCTGCGTGAATTGGATGTCAGTATGTTGGAAATCAATCCGTTGGTGGTGACGCGTAGCGGCGAATTGGTCGCACTGGATGCCAAAATGGGCTTTGATGACAACGCATTGTTCCGTCAGCAAAAAATTTCCGAACTGCGCGATAAAACGCAGGAAGATCCCCGCGAAATGGCGGCAGCTGATCGCGGATTAAGTTATGTCGGCCTAGACGGCGACATCGGCTGCATGATTAACGGTGCCGGTTTGGCGATGGCGACGATGGACATGATTAAACTGGCGGGCGGCGAACCGGCCAATTTCCTCGATGTCGGCGGTGGCGCTTCGGCTGAACGCACCGAAAAAGCCTTTCGTTTGGTGTTGGCCGATAAAGGCGTAAAAGCCATGTTGGTAAATATTTTTGCTGGCATCAATCGTTGCGATTGGATTGCCGAAGGCGTGGTCGAGGCGGTCAAGAAAATCGATATGAAAATACCGCTGATTGTCAGATTGTCCGGCACTAACGTTGAAGAAGGCCGCCGCATTATTGCGGAAAGCGGCCTGCCTATCATTACCGCAGAAACCTTGGCCGAAGCGGCTGAAAAAGCGGTGCAAGCGCGCAATGAAGCGGTTGCTAAAGAAGCGGCACAGGGAGCATAAACAATGGCTATTTTAATTGACCAAAGCACACGCATTATTGTCCAGGGCTTTACCGGAAAAATCGGCAGCTTTCATGCCCAAGACATGATTAATTACGGCTCCAATGTCGTCGGCGGCATCACGCCGGGCAAAGGCGGGCAAACGCATTTAGGCTTGCCGGTTTTTAACACCGTCAAAGAAGCGGTGCGCGAAGTGGGCGCAGAAGCCAGCATTATTTTTGTGCCGCCAGCTTTTGCGGCCGATTCGATTATGGAAGCCGCCGACGCTGGCATCAAATATTGCGTGGCAATTACTGACGGCATCCCGACTCAAGACATGATGACGGTGAAAAATTTTCTGCGCCGTTTTCCAGTAGAACAACGCATGATACTGACCGGCCCGAATTGCGCCGGCACTATCAGTCCGGGGCGCGCGATGTTGGGTATTATGCCGGGGCATATTTATATGCAAGGCAATGTCGGCATCGTCGGTCGTTCGGGCACATTAGGTTATGAAGCCGCCGACCAAATGAAACGTTTGGGTATCGGCATTTCAAGCTCGGTCGGTATCGGCGGCGACCCAATTAACGGTAGCTCGCACCGCGATATTCTGGAAAAATTTGAAGCCGATCCGGAAACCAAAGTCATACTTATGATTGGCGAAATCGGCGGCCCGCAAGAGGTCGAAGCCGGTATTTTTGCCAGCAAACACATGAGCAAGCCTGTCGTTGCTTATATCGCTGGCTTAACCGCGCCGGAAGGTCGACGCATGGGTCATGCCGGCGCGATTATTTCCTCAGCGGGCGAAAGCGCGGCAGAAAAAGTAGCCTTATTGAAAGAACTAGGCGTTACTATCTGCCCAACACCTGCAGCTATGGGTGAAACGGTGGCGGCTGTATTGGCCAAGATGTAAGCGAAAGATATAAAGCAAAAAACGAAGGGCGAACGATACAAGGCTTTTAGCCTTTTGTCTTTCGCCCTTTGTCCGTTTTATTTTTTAATTCCCAAAGGGCCTAAATGAAAATACTTATTCTTGGAGCAGGCGTTACCGGCTCATCGGTTGCCGGCGCACTGGCAAGCGAAGAAAATGATATCGTTGTTGTCGACTTCAGGACAGAGTTGCTCGATGCCTTAAAAGAGCGTTTCGATATTGCCACCGTTGCAGGTAATGCGGCGCACCCGAAAGTGCTCGAACAAGCCGGCGCACGCACTGCCGATATTATTATTGCAGTGACCGACAGCGACGAAACCAACATGCTGGCCTGTGTCATTATTAATGCACTGTATAGCCAACCGAAAACAATCGCCCGGGTACGCGCAGTCGATTATCTGAAAAATCCGCAATTGTTCGGCCCCAACGGCATTCCTGTCGATATTGTCATCAGCCCTGAACAAATCGTTATGGAGGCGATCCGTAATTTAATTGAATTCCCCGGCGTGCTGCATATTTCCGATTTTGCCGATGGCTTGGTGCGGCTATTTTCAGTCAAAGTGGTGGCTGACGGTATTTTAACCGGCAAAAAAATCAAAACCATCAGCGCCCGTTTGACCGGCGATAAAATCCGCATAGTCGCTATTTTTCGACAAGGCAAGCCTTTAATGGTCAATGGTGAAGCGGTTATCGAAACCGGTGATGAAGTTTTTATCGTGGCGCCACGCGAACAAGTACAAGAGGTGCTAAGAGCGCTACATAAGCTGGAAGCGCCGATAAGACGCATTATTATCGCCGGCGGCGGTCATGTCGGCAAACGCTTGGCGCTGGCACTAGAAAGCGATCATCAAGTCAAAATTATTGAAAAAGACCCCCGACGCGCACATAAAATAGCCAATGATTTGGAGCAAAGCGTCGTGCTATTAGGCGATTGCGCCGATGAAGCGCTATTGATCGATGAATCTATCGACAGCACCGATTTATTTTGTGCGATTACTGAAAATGATGGCGTCAATATCGTTTCGGCTTCTTTGGCAAAAAGCCTGGGTGTGCGCAAAGCGATTTGTTTACTCAATCATGTTTCGTACAGCAAGCTATTGCCCGGAACCGGAATTGATGTGGCGGTTCTGCCCAATCAGGAAACCCTGGGCAGTATTTTAAAGCACTTACGCCAAGGCGATGTCGCTCAAGTCAGTTCGCTGTGTGGCGGCACCGCTGAAGCCATTGAGGCGATTGCCCACCAAAGCCACGATTTGAATTCGGTGGTGGGACGTCGGGTTGATGCCATCAGCTTTCCCGAAGGTATCGTCATCGGCGCACTGATACGCAACAAAAAAGTCATTGCGATTCACTGTGACACGGTATTTGAAGAAGGCGATCATGTGGTCATGTTTGTGATGGATAAAAAACTGATTGTTAACATCGAAAAAAAATTCCAACCTCTTTAATTAAGGGCGGACGAAAGGCGAAAAACCTTAGTCTTTAGCCTTTAGCCTTGAACCTACCCCATGAATGTCATCCTCACCATCGTTAATATTTTCGGCTTAGTTACGCTAGGTTTTGGCGGCTTAATGGTCACTTGTTTTCTGACCTCCGTCATCGCCGATGATGGCGCGACCATCGCTTTTTTTCAAGGCTGCATCATTACCCTGCTGTTGGGTGCCTTGATGTTTGCGCCAACGCTACGCCTCCCTAAAAAAGTGACGCGGCAAACCGGTTTTTTAATGGTAGCCGTTACTTGGTCAATCATTCCGGTATTTTGCACGTTTCCATTGATGCTTTACCTGACCGAACTGAGTTTTGTCGATGCTTATTTTGAAACCGTTTCCAGCCTGACCACAACCGGCGCGACAACACTGAGCGGTCTTGATCAATTGCCCATGTCAATTAATCTTTGGCGCCATGAATTGCAATGGGTAGGCGGCATGGGCATCATCATTTTGGCCGTCGCTGTGTTACCTATTTTGGGTATCGGCGGTATGCAGCTATACAAAGCAGAATCGCCGGGAACGGTTAAAGAGTCCGATTTACCGCCGCGTATAGCGCAAACAGCAAAAGCGTTATGGCTGGTTTATGCCGGCGTTACCGTGGCTTGTATTGCTGCTTTACGTTTAGCGGGGATGACTTGGTTTGATGCGATTTGCCATGCTTTTTCGGCCATGAGTTTAGGCGGCTTTTCCACCCATGACATCAGCATCGAATACTTTGATTCGGTGCCTATCGAAATGGTATTAACCCTATTCCAATTGCTGGCGGCGATTAATTTCGCCACCCATTTCGTTGCACTGAGAAAACATTCACTTAAACCCTATATTCATGACAGAGAAGTACGGTCATTTCTGACTCTAATTTTGGGAAGTTGCCTGGTAACGGCCTGGGTGCTATGGCAAGCCGGCACCTATCCTGATTTTTTGACCGCTTTACGCCATGCCACATTTAACTTGGTCACCATTGCCACCACCAGCGGCTATGCTAGTCAGGACTTTAATCAGTGGCCTATTTTTGTGCCAATGTGGATGCTGTTTTTATGTTGTATTTCGGCCTCCTCAGGCTCCACAGGGGGCGGCATTCGCATGATACGCACCATTATTTTGATGAAGCAGGCGCGTTTGGAGCTATTCAAATTTATCCACCCTTTTGCGGTTAAATCGATGAAAATTGGCGATACAGTGGTCAATAATAAAATCGTTACCTCAGTCACCGGATTTATTTTTCTCTATTTCATCAGCATTGTTATCATGGTTTTTATGCTATTACTCAGCGGCATGGATTTTATTACTGCTTTTTCAGCGATTATCGCTTGCTTTAACAACACGGGCCCAGGCCTTAACCAAGTCGGCCCTGCGACCAACTACGCCAGTTTGAGCGATATGCAAACCAGTCTTTGCACTTTTGCGATGTTATTAGGTCGAGTGCAAATATTTTCCATTGTTATCTTATTCGTACCGGAATTTTGGCGAAAATAGTGATGTCCTGCAATAAGCTGATTTTGTTTTAGTGAAGCTGTTTTTTTTGCGCTGCAAGAAAGATTGAAAATCTATTTTAATGCGGAGCGGCTAATAGCGAAGTATTTCGAGATTAAAATCTTTACAAACAAAAAACCCAGCCGAAGCTGGGTTTTTTGGTACTGCTAAGCGTTCTATTTATAATTGAATAGAACTAGAAACTTTTTGTTTAGAATCATCTGGGTTGTCGATGCAACCAGTCAAACCAACAATCATTAATGCCATAGCTATAAGAGATAAAATTTTATTCATACGAATATCCTCCAAAGGGGTTTCAATTATTTTTATTAATTTGCGCCATTGAATTAAAGCACGTGCATTTTATATCATGATAGAAACGATGATGCAATAATAAAAAAACGAATAATTTACAGCTCGTTGATATCTTCCGGTAAATTAAAAGAAATTTTGTTGTCGCTCCATTTTACCGTCCCTATCGTTACCCAGGGCGAAGTAAAGTTAAAATGCAATTGATCATGAACCCAATAAGATGGCGCGCTGATTTTTTTTAGCTTAATGTTGAAAACGACATCGTTCAGATTGAGGCCGATTTTTTGCCCCCAGAAAGCGGTGACTTTCATCGTCAGTTTGTGCAAGCGCTTGTTGTCAATGTTGGGTGTAACCGCAATATTGGCCCACATCGAATGAACGCGACCCCAGTTAGGGGAAAGCAGGCGACCTTGTTCATTGACAAAAGGCAGCCAATGTTCGCTGCCGTCTGTATCAATGTAGGTGATGGCCAAAATATGGTCATAGCCGGCGAAATGATCATGCAGATAAAGCGCATGAGGGGTAATACCTAAAAACGCCTGAGAGAGCATTAACATCGCGTTACTGGCTTGTGAAATGGGGCTTTTGGGGTTGTCAATCTTAAGCCGGTAAACCAGTCCGTAATGAATCGTGCTATTTAATTGCAAAACGAGCAATGCGAGCAATATTTTTGCCAATTTTCTGGAAAAAGCATTTGGCTTTTGCGCGGCAAATTCTTCAAAAAAATGATGATAAAAAGTAGTGTTGGGCAGTGCTTGCGGCATTAGGCAATCGGATGTACAGGGGACGCGGCTCCGGGTGTCGGCAATTGCCCGGTATTTCTTCAGGGCGAGCGAGTGAATTCCTGGAAGCTCCAACATAACGCCAAGCGGAAATAAGTAGCGCATTTTTTTAAATATCTGGCTATAGGTGTCAACGCCGGAATAAATCCGGCCTGCGTGATCGACTGCATATAAATCGGTTAGCAGAGTGTTAGCGTCAATCGTGGCAAGTGCAGGATAGTGAGCTGCATATTCTTGGGCATTTTTAAAGTCTATGCAGTTGAATAGGTCGAAATGATTAAGAATGAGTACTGTGCGATTACATAGCGGGCACAGGCGGTCATAAAACACCGTCAGTAAAGGCTGTTTTGCGCTAACGCATTGGCCAATATAGCGCCACCATTTAAACGGGACGAGGAGGAAATAAAAGATGATCATCCCCAAGCCAAAAGGGTAGATGTTAAAAGACAGCGTGATACCTAGATGTAACCCAAGACCAACCAATAAATAGAGTGGGCGCAGCCGAGACCGGGTAAACAAGAAAATAAAGCTAAATTGAAAGGCTAAAATAGTATAGCCAAGGATGTTTTGCAGTAACTTGTTGTTCAGCAAGGGCGACATGTCGATGGCTGACACATAATAAGGCTGCGTTGCCGGCAGCCAAGTACCCAAGCCGTTGCGCCAGTGTTCGGCAAATAGCTTGTGGATGGCCGAGTCAAAGTACAAAAAACCCAGGCAAATAGCGACAGGCAGGGTATAGGCAAGCACCGAGACGGTGGGCTTTGGATAACTTCTGTAATGGGTGAACGGCGTACTTAACTTACGACGCAGGCTGTCTATTGAAAATGCCCTATCCCCCGGCATAAAAAGAAGGAAAAATCCCGCCCCTATCATGAACAAATCAAAGCCGCCATCAAAGTCGCGCTGCATCGGCGTGAAATTAACAAAAACCAGCCAAGTGACGTAATTACAGATCAGCGCAAATTGATAACGATAGCCGACCACAATAAATGCGGCAATGACGCCCCAAAAACACAGAAAAAAAGGAATCATCGGGAATTCGACATCTATATAAGGTATAGGGTCAAAAATTAAATGATTAAAATACAACAGGAAAATAATTTCCTGTAGCGTGATCAGGCCGTAAAAAAGTCGGAATAAAGCGATGCCGGTAGCCGGAGCTTGCTGGGAATGGAGTTCTAAAAGTTTAGCAGAGATAAGTTTATACATTTCATGATTCTAAAAATCGGGAAGATGTATAAATTATATAAGAAATGTAGGGTTTATGTTTGAAATGTACAGAAAAAACAAAGGCCGCACTCAACGCATAAAGAATTGATGTGAGCGGCCTAAGTTAACTAAATCGGATGTCGACTTATTTTTCGTCGTCTGGGTGTTCTGCGAAAACCCATTTTACCAGAAAATAGCCTGCAGCTATAACAACAACTGCGCCAACCATTCCAGCTGGTTCTTTTAACATTTCAGTGATATCTAAGATCGCTCCCATGGGATGTCCTACCTATAATTTTGTATTTTTAGAAATAATGCTAAGTACATAGCAAACGGAATGAGCATAATACTTTAGGCGAAGTTAAAGTCAAGGCTTATTGTTCAGTGAAATAGCTGATGATAGATAACTATTGTTTCTGATTGAAATTTATCAGCGAGTAGCGTAAAACCCCGCCTTTCAGGGCGGGGATGTAAGCGGCTCAGTTTCGTATTTCTCATCGTGTTAAATCCTTCCATTGTGTTAAAATCGACTCTTGCTACCAGAGGACGCTATCGGCTCTCTCAATGACGGCAACTTAAGTTTTAAACGGCTTCAAAATCACAACTCGCGAAAACCAAGCAAACTATGTGAAGCCTGAATAACCGTTTTAAAAAGTATAAACCAACCGTCGGGCTGACGGGGCTAGTCTGTGAAGTGAACGGTGCAATAATGCCGTCAGCAGCAGAAACCAGTGGGCAGTAGCGATACATACTCACTCCTGAGCAATCAGGAATCCTCTTGCTTTAGCTGGAGGAGGATGTCAATGCTCGATAGCCAGTGTGGTATAGTTTAAAATCTATCGTTTGAAGTGTTGATATATTTTTGGATAAGGAATTATGATGAACAGATGCGTTAAAATATTACCATTGGTCGCAATTTTCTTTACGTTATCGGCACATGCCGATGTTGAATTAAAAGATAATTCTGAAATTTTAGGGAAATGGAATCTTCATGATGAAGCAGTCTCGTTAACTGCCCCCAAAAAGGCTGTGACGCAGGAATGGGAGTTTAAGGCGGATGGAACGCTTATTTCATCGGCCTCTGATGTCGCAGGTCGAATCAGTGCGTTGAAAATTCCATTGAAGTATTCCGTCGAAAATGGCGAAATCAGAAAGCAGTCCGCTCCTGGGAGGGAAAAGTATGAGTCCTGCAAAGTAATTGAGAAACAGGGTTCTGAGATGATTTTAAAGTGTGCATATTTCTTCTTTCTAACAAAAAAATAATTAAAAAAGGATATAGCTATGATAGGTGGCATTGTAATGATTTTGGTGGCTCTCTGGATGTACCAGTCAGCCATGAAGGCGAAAGCGAGTAATGTAATGATGTGGGTGGCGATTGGCGCAGTTGCGTTTTTTGCAGTGCAACTGTTATTTATTGATGTCAATCTCTACATTATGGAATCCATTAAAAGCGGTGAAGGCGGTAGCGACTATGAGCGCGATTTAACCAGCATCGGCGATAGAAAAAATGAAGGTGGTTTTCAGGGGTTTGGCGGTGTTTTGTTTTCAGTGTACATGGAGTTAATGCCACAAATCGTGGGCTTCTTAGTGGCGGCGCTGATTCGGATAAAATTTATCACCAAAGAGCCAATCACAGTGAGTAATTTATTTGGCGGCCTTAAAGAGATGTTCCAAAGCATCAAAAATAGCTTCAAAACAACTGATTAATAACACAAAAATGGCATATAAAAAAAAGCCCAAGCAATACTTGGGCTTTTTTTATGGCTGCTGATTACAGGGGGCTCTGTTGCGTTAAAGCACTATTTGCCCAACACCGTAGAAACAAGAAAAACCAAACCGAAAACAAAGATTACGGTAAAAACCAAGCCTGCAATAATATACAACGGCAGCGAGCCTTGCTCGAAGTCCTGTTGCCGGTTTTTGTTGCTTTGCACACCAATAGCGGCAGCCAAAACGCTTTTTATGACTTGAATAATTGTGGGTTTTGACATGCTCATCTCCGGCAAAAATAGTAAAAAATAATAGTTCTTCATTGCTTTTTAAGCAATGATTATATCCAACATCAATAGCCCTCCGACAGTTCCTATGAGCAAAACAGACTTATTACAACAGCAATTATCCCAGCGCATTTTATTTCTTGATGGCGCAATGGGTACGATGATACAAAGCTACAAGCTGGAAGAAAAAGATTATCGCGGCGAGCGTTTTGCGCAGTGGGAGGTTGATCTTAAAGGTAATAATGATTTGCTGTCGATAACCCAGCCGGACATTATTAAAGCGATTCATCGCGCTTATTTTGAAGTCGGTTCCGATATTGTTGAGACCAATACTTTCAATGCGACCACTATCGCGATGGCCGACTACAAAATGGAAGCACTGGCCTACGAAATCAATGTTGCCGCAGCGCGGGTGGCTAAGGAAGCGGCTGACGAATACACGCAAAAAACACCAGACAAACCGCGTTTTGTCGCTGGCGTACTAGGCCCGACTAACCGCACAGCATCGATGTCGCCTGATGTCAACGATCCGGGCTTTCGCAATATTTTCTTTGATGACTTGGTTGTCGCCTATACCGAAGCCACGCATGGCCTGATTGACGGCGGCGCGGACATTATCCTGATAGAAACCGTGTTTGATACCTTAAATGCCAAAGCCGCCATTTTTGCGGTCGAACAGGTTTTTGAGCAACTTGGCTATAAACTGCCGGTGATGATTTCCGGTACTATTACCGACGCGTCTGGCAGAACGTTATCCGGGCAAACCGTTGCCGCATTTTGGAATTCATTGAAGCATGTCGAGCCAATCTCATTCGGCTTTAACTGCGCCTTAGGCGCCACCGAATTGCGCCAATATATCGACGAATTATCGGGCATTGCCGACACTTACATTTCCGCTCATCCCAATGCCGGCTTGCCTAACGAGTTTGGCGAATACGACGAAACGCCGGAAGCGATGGCTACAGAATTGGCCGATTGGGCGAAAATGGGCTTTTTGAATATTATCGGCGGTTGCTGCGGCACTTCGCCTGCCAATATCAAAGCGATTGTCGAAGCGGTACAAAAATATCCTCCCCGCAAAATCCCGGAAATACCTAAACAATGCCGCTTGTCCGGACTTGAGCCGATGAATATCGGCCCCGACTCGCTGTTCGTCAATGTCGGCGAACGCACCAACGTGACCGGTTCTGCCGTCTTTAAGCGCTTGGTTATCGAAGGTAATTTTGAAGCGGCGCTAGATGTCGCCAAACAGCAAGTCGAAAACGGCGCGCAAATTATCGACATCAATATGGACGAAGGCATGTTGGAGTCCAAAGAAGCGATGGTGCGTTTTTTGATGTTGATTGCGTCCGAGCCGGACATCGCCAAAGTGCCGATTATGCTGGATTCGTCCAAATGGGATATTCTGGAAGCCGGACTTAAATGCATACAGGGCAAAGGCGTAGTCAATTCCATCTCGCTGAAAGAAGGCGAAGCGGCGTTTATCGAGCATGCCAAACTTGTGCGCCGTTATGGCGCGGCGGTTATCGTGATGGCTTTCGACGAGGAAGGGCAGGCCGATAGCAAAGCCCGGAAAATCGAAATATGCCAACGGGCCTATAAAATATTGACCGAACAAGTCAGCTTCCCGCCCGAAGACATTATTTTCGACCCCAATATTTTCGCGGTCGCCACCGGCATCGATGAGCACAACAATTACGGCGTAGATTTTATCGAAGCCACCCGCGAGATTAAACGCACCCTGCCCTACGCGCTGATTTCCGGCGGCGTGTCCAATGTGTCATTTTCGTTTCGGGGCAATAACCCGGTGCGCGAAGCGATACATGCGGTGTTTTTATACCATGCCATTCAAGCGGGTATGGATATGGGCATCGTCAATGCCGGTCAGTTGGCGATTTATGATGATATTCCAAAAGACCTGCGCGATGCGGTTGAAGCGGTCATATTAAATACACACGACGGCAGCGGCACCGATAAATTGCTGGAACTGGCCGACAAATATCGCGGCGACGGTAGCAGCAGCGCCGGAAAAGAGCAGGATCTGGAATGGCGTACCTGGCCGGTTAGCAAGCGCCTGGAACATGCACTGGTCAAAGGCATCACCGATTACATCGACGAAGATACCGAGCAGGCACGGCTGGAAGCCGAACGGCCGCTGCATGTTATCGAAGGCCCGTTAATGGACGGTATGAACGTGGTTGGCGACTTGTTTGGCGCGGGCAAAATGTTCCTGCCGCAAGTGGTTAAATCGGCGCGGGTGATGAAAAAAGCCGTGGCCTATTTGATGCCGTTTATGGAAGCCGATAAAGCCGCTGGTGAGCGGCAAACCAACGGCAAAATCCTGATGGCGACGGTCAAAGGCGACGTGCATGACATCGGCAAAAACATCGTCGGCGTGGTGCTGCAATGCAATAATTATGACGTGATTGATATGGGCGTGATGGTGCCGGCAGAAAATATTTTGCAAACCGCGCGCCTAGAAAACGTCGACATCATTGGCCTAAGCGGCCTGATCACCCCGTCACTGGATGAAATGGTGCATGTCGCCAAAGAAATGCAGCGCCAGGGTTTCACCATTCCATTGATGATAGGTGGTGCGACCACTTCGCGCGCGCATACCGCAGTAAAAATCGCCCCGAATTACGACGGCCCGATTGTTTATGTGACTGATGCGTCGCGTGGTGTCGGTGTCGCCAGTAACTTACTCAGCGCCGAATTAAAAGATGACTTCGTTAAAAGTATCAGCGACGAATACGAAGACGTCAGGGAACGGCACAAAGGCCGGGAAGCTAAAACCAAGCAACATCCATTGGAAGAAGCCCGGCGCAATAAATTCACCTGGGGCAACTACGAACCGATTAAACCGTCGTTTCTGGGTATCAAAGTCATCGACCATTTTCCCTTGGACACGCTGGTTTGGTATATCGACTGGTCGCCGTTTTTCCAAACCTGGGAAATGGCCGGAAGCTATCCCAAAATATTGGATGATAAAGTCATTGGCGTTGAAGCCAGAAAATTGTTTGCCGATGCTCAGGAGATGCTGAAAAAGATTATCAGCGAAGAATGGGTCAGCGCCCGTGCGGTAGTTGGCTTTTTTCCCGCCAACAGCGATGGCGATGATGTCGTGGTCTACAGCGATGACACCCGCACTCGGACAAAAGAAACCCTGCAGCATTTGCGTCAACAAAACGTCAAAGCGCCGGGCCGGCCCAATTACTGTCTATCCGATTTTATCGCTCCAGTTGAAAGCGGCAAGGCTGATTATATCGGCGCTTTTGCGGTCACGACGGGCATCGGCATCGAGCAAAAACTGCAAGAATTTGAACGGGATCATGACGATTACAGCTCCATCATGCTAAAAGCCTTGGCCGACCGTTTAGCTGAAGCATTTGCGGAATATATGCACCAGGTGGTCAGGAAAGAATACTGGGGCTATGCCCAAGATGAAACGCATGAGGCCGAGCAGTTAATCAACGAAGCCTACCAAGGCATACGGCCAGCGCCGGGTTATCCCGCCTGTCCCGATCATACCGAAAAGGGTAAGTTGTTTGAGCTGCTCAAGGTGACCGAAAATACCAGCATAGAGCTGACCGAAAGTTACGCAATGTACCCGGCATCAGCAGTCAGCGGCTGGTATTTCTCGCATCCCGAGTCGCAGTATTTTAATGTCGGCAAGATAGATAAAGACCAATTGCAAGATTACGCCAGACGTAAAGGTATCGCGGAAGAAGTGGCTGAACGTTGGCTGGCGGCGCATTTGCACCATTGAGATGATTTAATGCGGATAGCCAAAGGCTGTTTGACTTAGCCTTTGGCTTGAGTTTTGAACTTACCTTCTTGAATAGCCGCCCATTTCATTGCCCAACAAAGAGCCCGCGGCAGCGCCTAATCCGGTGGCGAGAGGATCGCCATTACCGATTTCATAGCCTAAAACACTACCGACAACGCCGCCTGCCAAGCCCTGGTGCGAACGTTGGTCACCTGAATAACGCGCTGGTTGTGGATAATAATGAACCTGCGGTTGCGGCGGATAGTAGTGAACAGGAGGCGCAGGATAATAATAAACGGGTGGCGGTGGAGCCGGATAATAACGAACCCGTGGCGCAGCATAATAAATTATTTGTGGCCGGGGCAAATATCCGTGTCTATGGCCGTGCCCATACATAGGACGCCCGTAACCGCCCCGATCATAATGGCCGCCTCTGTCAGCAAAAGAAGCCGAAGAATAAATAAGCGAAAATACAATCAACTGTATTAAAAAAAGCGACTTTTTCATGGTGATTTTACCCCGTGGTAAATAATGTAATTTTGTTCTGCATGAAGTCGGCATAGGTGATTAGCCTGTAACAACCTTTGGCGTCATATTATTCGTTATAACCTTAATGACTGCTTAACAAAAACAAGGGTTGGATTTAAGCGCAACACCGTTTAAACGGGGGGGATAAGAAAGGCAGCAGAGACACCAGACCGGCATCTCTGCTGTTGTCGCGTAACGGACTATTTAGGTGCAGACAAATTTAATAAATGCCTGGAATTGTCGGTGACTGGCGCGAAACCATTATGGCTAGAGCTAGGCGTGGCGCTAGTTATAGGTGCAGGTGTCGCAGCGGCCTCTTCTTCTAATTGAACATCATCATCTTCAGAAATATTACCGTCATGCAACAGGAATTCTCGGCGTTGCTGATAAGAATTTTTGATAAAAGAATAACGGTCGACCGAAGCTTCATCAACCAGCTTTTCTGTTGCAATCAACCCGGCACGGGTATCAGTCACATCAACCGCTTTGGCACCTGCATTGATGGCACTGACAGCTGCGCCGCTACCGGCAAAAACGAAAGTATAAGTAATAGGGTTCAACAAAGCATCGCCAACGGCACCTACGACTTCCCTCGGTGAACTGGGGCCCATAAACGGCATCACCAGATAATTACCGGTCGGCACACCCCAAAACCCCAGCGTTTGCCCGAAATCTTCATTATGTTTGGGCAGGTCAATCATCGTTGCCACATCGACAAAACCAGCGACGCCAGCAGTGGTATTAATCAAAAAACGGCTGCCATCCATGCCGGCTTGCACTAGCTTAAGCTGGAGCAAATCGTTGACGGTCACGCCGATGTCATTCATATTACTGAAAAAATTAGTGATACCGGTGCTGACAAATTCCGGCGTCACCCATAAATAGCCTTTTGCCACCGGTTTGACAACGGCTTTATCAATATTGTCATTAAAGTCTTGAGTGCCGCGATTCCAGCCTTCCCAAGGATCTTGTTCGTTGACAGTTGATGTAGTGGCACAGCCGCTAAGCACACTTGATATAACCAGGCTGCTCATTAATAAACGTGTGTTGAGGGTGTTTTTTTGCATACGCATGGTCTATCTCTTATTAACTGGGTGTTGAGGTGATATATATTCGTTAATTATATCAGACGCGGGGCTTAAAAAGCCTTACTGATTTTTCATTTGCTGCAGTATCCAGTGCTGCCGCTTTAGCAAATAAGCGGAAGGCTGTGCCGCTTTTAAAAGTATTGGATTAGGTAGCGTTGCCGCTAATAATGCCGCTTGAGTGCGGTTAATTTGCTTTGCCGGAATGCCAAAATAATGCCGACTGGCCGCTTCTATGCCAAAAATGTGGTCGCCAAATTCGGCGATATTCAGATAAACGAGCACTATCCGTTCTTTACTCCACACTAATTCGAGCAATAACGTAAACCAGACTTCCAGGCCTTTGCGAACAAAACTTTTAGAAGGCGTCAAGAATAAATTTTTCGCCACTTGCTGGGAAATGGTGCTGGCTCCCCTCAATTTGCCGCCGTCCATGTACACATCAATCGATGACTGTATCGACTGCACATCAAACCCGGAGTGCTGAAAAAACCGCTGGTCTTCGGCCGCAATAACAGCGGAAAATGCATGACTGGAGATTTTTTTGGTATCAACCCATGAATAGCGAATCGGCTTGAACGAACCGCCGTCCATTAAATCTTCAACATGCCGATAGACCATAAATGCCGACGTCGGCACCGGTAGCCAGCGCAACAACACACACAGGCCGATTGATGTTGCTAGAAAAGTGATTAAGATATAAAGCGCCCCTTTACGGACGATGTCCTTGATAGATAAGGCATGGAGCTTACTTTTACGGGGATAACTGGATTTATTTGCCACGGTACGGAGCTTGTGAATAATGATATTTTATTTATGATAAAGCCTTTATCTGAGCTTGAATAGCCGTATATGCTTAACGACAGTTGCGCTTCTTGGGAAAGCTTATCCCCTGAAACCTAAGCGTTGGATGTTTGCTTTTCATTAATATCAAATTTTATTGGGTAGGGACTTGCATGATATTCGACAAACTCAATCAGTTTCTTGCCGTAAACGATTATCTCCCCCACGGTTATTGCTTAAATTGGTCGTCATGGCTGGTTTTAACCTACGTTATTAGCGATATCCTGATTTTCCTGGCCTATGCATCGATGCCGTTGGCGCTGGTTTATTTCGGTCGGCGGCGCAAGGATTTTCCTTATCAATGGCTGTTGTGGATGTTCGCAGCATTCATCATGGCTTGCGGCACCACCCACCTGATGGGAGCCATCGTGCTGTGGCAGCCTTTATATGGTCTTGATGCTTTGTTAAAGGCAGTCACCGCACTGATATCAGTAGTGACCGCCATCGCGCTTTGGCCTTTGCTCCCTCATGCCCTAAGGCTTCCGGGGCCTAATCAGTTGCGGCAGATTAACGAAGCGCTAGAAAACGAAATCGCCGAACGCAAGTGTGTCGAGGAATCGCTAAGGTTGGCTAAGCAAGCGGCGGAAGATAACTTGCAAGAAGAGCGAATACTCAGGGCGGCTATCGTCGAATTCTCCGAAGATGCCATTATCAGCAAAACGCTGGATGGTATTATCACTAGCTGGAACCAAGCAGCGGAAAAAATGTTTGGTTACCGGGCGGAGGAGATTATTGGGTGCAGCGCATCCGTGCTGATTCCTCCCGAACATCAAGCTGAACTGCAAAAAGTGCTTGTTACTATCCAACGCGGCGAATCGATTAAATTTCACGCAACCGAGCGGATGTGTAAGGATGGCAGTCGGATCATTGTTTCCGTATCAACTTCTCCCATTCGGGACAAAGAGGAACAGATTGTTGGTGTTTCAATCATTGCCCGTGATATCACTGCGCGCAAGTTGGCCGAGAACGAAATACGCCTTCTTAACGCCGATCTGGAACGTCGAGTTATCGAGCGCACCGCTGAACTGACCGCCACCAACCGTGAACTCGATAGTTTTAGCTATGCCGTCTGCCACGATTTGCGTGCGCCGCTACGCGCCATGTGCGGTTTTAGTCAAGCACTGATCGAGGATTATGGTCATCAGTTGCAAGGCGAGGCCAAGCTTTATCTGGAACAGATTGACCTTGCCGGCCGTAATATGAACGAGTTGATTGACGGTTTGCTGGCACTCGCACGCAGCACACGCGGCGAATTGCACTACGACCTTATCGATCTTTCCAGTCTTGCCGGGCAGTTGCTGAATGAATTGCAACAAAATGCTCCCGAACGCCAAGTGGCGGTGCAGGTCGAGGCGGGACTTCAAGTACAGGGCGATGCGCGCATGATTAAGGTGGTGATGCGCAACTTGCTGGACAACGCCTGGAAATACACCGCGCACCAGCCGACACCGAGCATCCGCGTCTATGCCGAAGAAAAAGAGGGCGAACGCCGATTTTGTGTCGCCGACAATGGCGCCGGTTTCGATATGGCTCATGTTAACCGGCTGTTTCAGCCTTTTCAGCGCTTGCACCGCCAGGAAGAATTTCCCGGCATCGGCATCGGCCTAGCCACTGTGCAGCGCATCGTACAGCGTCACGGCGGTGTCATTGGGGCGCACGCCGAACCGGGTAAAGGGGCGGTGTTCCATTTTACTTTATCAGATATGCCCGCAAAGTCGGCGGGCGAACAGGAGACTGAATGATGAGTTCCAAAATTATTTTGCTGGTAGAAGACAACTCTCAAGACGAAATGCTGACCCTGCGCGCCTTGAGCCGTATATCACCCACTCACTATGAATCTGCGGTTAATTATTCTCAAGACGAGTTATCGACTTTGCGGGCGTTACATCGCGCAGGGCTCGGCAACCGAGTGGACGTGGTTCGCGACGGCAAGCAGGCGCTCGACTATCTGTTTCAAGAAGGCGAGTTTGCCGGACAGCAAGGTGCCGCGCTACCCGCCGTCGTGTTGCTCGACATTTGTCTGCCGCGCCTGTCCGGTCTGGAAGTGCTCGAACAGCTACGCGCCAACACGCGCACGGCGCTACTGCCGGTGGTGATGCTGACATCTTCTGACGAACAGCAAGATAGGCTGAAAAGTTATGAAAACGGTGCCAACAGCTTTGTCCGTAAACCGGTAAATTTTGCCGATTTTTCTGAAACCGTGGCGCGACTGGGAATATATTGGCTGGCAGTCAACGAACCGCCGCCGGAGCGTTGACACGAGCGTATTTACAACGCCCAAGCCTTGATGAAGGTTTGATAAAAAGCGCTGTCGCTGACCGTGGCGCCGCGTTGACCGACCAATGCCGAGGCAAAATCTTGTGCGCGCTCCAGAGTGAGTGGTAGCGGCCAATCGAGATTAAGCCCCAGCAATAGCACCGAAGAAAACGCATCGCCGGCACCGACAGTATCGACCACTTGGACGATGGTTTGCGGCGTGACGTTAAACAAAGTTCCGTTGTTGTCGATTGCGCTAGCGCCGCGTTCGCCGCTGGTGACAATCAGCCCGTCCAAGCCATAACGCGCACGAAAGGCGCGCATGTCGGCGTCAAGTCCGCCGGATGACGGGTACAGCGCTGCCAGCTCATGCTGGTTCAGTTTGACCCAATGCGCCTGACTGACCCAGCCCAGCACATCGGCTTTATGCCACCACGGCTGGCGCAAATTGACATCGATAAAAACACGGCCCTGATGACGGCTCTTTAATTGCGCTAATGCGGCGGCGGCAGGCGGATGCCGCAAGGCCAAGGTGCCGTGATAGAGCAAGCCGCTGCCTTCGGGTGCTGCCAGTGCCGCAGCGTCGATATAGTCATAAGCCTGTTCCGGCAAGATTTTGTAATCGGGTTCGCCCTGCTCGATGCTGATTTTGACGCTGCCGGTCGGATGATTTTTATCGCGTTGCAGGCCGGTCATGTCCATAGCCCAATGCCGCATGGCCGCGCTAATCGTTTCGCCGGTTGAATCTTCGCCGATCCGGCTGATGAAATGCGGCCGCTGCTGGAATGCCTGCAAATGCCAAGCGACATTGAACGGCGCGCCACCTAAAACACGGCTGCCATCCGGGAAATGATCGAATAAGACTTCGCCAAAAACAATAACGGGTTTGTTAGTCATGCGTTAAGCCACTGTTTGATTCGAGGTAAATAATGCGCGACGCCTTCCAGAATACCGCCACTATAGTTACCGTTCATGCCCATAAAGCCGCCTTTGGCCAAATACAGCGCCGTTTCGGTCGAGTGTTCCCGCACCAATTGCAATGCCTGTTTCCGTACCTCGTCGGTGGCATTGGCGACCAGCACCGATTTGATCGGACTGGTCAACACCGGCAGGTCGTTGCCGCTATCGCCCGCGAATACGGTATTGTCCAAGCTAAACCTAAGCTGCTGCATCAAAAATTCAACGGCATGGTAATTTGGTGGCGGAAGCCGGTAACACATCGAGCAAGCCGGTGGCGCTCGCCTCATCGACGCTGTAAATCAACTCGGCGCGAATTGAATGCAGTGCCAGACATTGGCGCATGGCGCTTAACAACGGTTTCGGATCGATAGTCGTAGGCACATAATAACTGAGCTTGAAACGGTTTTGCTTGCTGCTTTCCTGCAAGGTCAATTCGGCTAAATGGCCGAACAAATACTGCAGATCAGGTTGTTCACATCCGTCCCAGTCAGCTGCGATTTTGGTAATCCATTGCGGCCATTGCTGCCAGCCGTCTGCACCCACTTGATAAATGCTGGTGCCGACATCGCCGATGACAACATCCGGTATGGGTAAGTTGAATTCGGCGATGGCCTCCTGCACCAGCGCTTTATGCCGTCCGCTGACATAAACCAGCGTGCAGTTCGGATGACTCACCAAAGCGGCAAACAGCGCTCTGGCCTGCGCCGATTCCGGTGCGTTGCCGTTGGGCAATAAGGTTCGGTCAAGGTCGGTGCATAGCAAAATTCGTTCAGGCATGTTTGCCGCCTGAGCCATTACGACGCCTGTTTCAACATGCCCATGCCGTTAGGCTTTTTGACCACTTGCAATTGGGCTTTAAAGCGTTTTTGTACGCCTTCAACATGAGAAATGACGCCGACGGTTTTGCCGTGGGTATGCAAACTTTCCAAGGTGCTGATCACGGTATAAAGCGTTTCCGCATCCAAATTACCGAAACCTTCATCGAGAAACAACGAGTCCACCGACTTGCCGTTATTGGACAACTCCGACAGCCCCAACGCCAGCGCCAGACTGACGACAAAACTTTCTCCACCGGATAAAGTTTTGGGCAGCCGTTGTACATTGCCTTGATAAGTATCTTCAACCGCCAACGCCAAACCCTGTTCGCTCGGCGTTTGCCGCAGATAATAACGGCCACTGATTTTTTCCAGCACCGCATTAGTTTGAGACAACAGCTGTTCGGCGATGCGTTTTTGCACCCGACGGCGAAAATCCATGCCGCTTTCTTCGGCTATTTCTGCGGCCTCTGCAAGACACAACTGGGCGGCTTGTTGTTGCTCTTGCAATTGAAGCGACAGCGCATCGGCCTTTTGTTGCAGTTGCAGCTGTTCGGCTAACAGAGCTTCCAGACGTTGAACTTCGAGGTTTGCAATGTCCACTTTTTCGGACACGCCCTTTAGCTGGCTATGCAATTGTTCCGGGCTTAATTCGCTCACGTTAGGCGTATTTTCAGCGGCCAATTCCAGACGGAGCGCATCCAGTTCTATGGTTTTGGCGTCGATTTCCTGTTCCAATTCAGCCAAATGCCGCTCCAGCTCCGGCCGCTGTTCAAACAGCGCTAGCACCTCAGTCAGTTCATGCAGCGTAGCAAATTGGCTGCCCTGTATTTTATACTGCAAGGCTTGTTTTAAAGCGTTGAGCTCGGCTTCGAGTCGGACAATAAACTGCTCCTTGTCGGCAATCAGCTTTTGCTTTTCAATCAAGGCCAAATGCAAGCCGACAATTTCCTCGCCGTGCAATTGCTGGCTGTGGCGCGCAATTTTTTCGTTGTATCCCGCTATTTCAACCTGACAATGTTCCGCTTTCGTGGTTAAAGTTTCCAACTCATCGTTGAGCGCTTTTTGCCGTAACACATAACTTTGATAATCCTGACGACGCGCATTCAACCGGTCGAACAGCGCATCTTCCTTGCCTTTAGCGGGCATTTTTTCGCCCAATGCGGTCAATTGCGCGATCACCTTGTCGGCCAGTTGTTGCTCTTCCAGTTGGCGGCTGGCCAACACTGCGTCGTAGTCGATTTCGCCTTGGGGACGCGTTTGCCACTCTGCATCCAGTTGCTGAATACTTAAGTGCAAGCGTTCAATGGTCGCTTCACCTTCGCTGATCGCCGATTTTATTTGTTCAATATCAGCCTGTTTGCGTTTGTAACTTGCCACCAACTTGGCAATTGTTGTTAACTCGCCGACTTCAGTCTGCAACAAGTTTTTCATCAAACGCAATTTGTTGATGCTCAAGTCCTCGCTCGCGGTATTAAGGCGGTTGCACAAGGTGAGCCATTGCGATCTGATTTTAAGCAGTTCGTTCAGATTGGCCTGATTCTTTTCTGACTGTTTTTGCGCTATTTTAATCTGTTGTTCAAGCTTATTAATCGCAACCGATAAAGCCTTTATTTTCGCTTTCTGATCGGCCAAAGCCTGTTTGGAATCGGTCTGTTTCGGAGGGTAATCAACATAGGGATGAACCGAGGCACCGCATAAAAAACAAGGCTCGCCATCGACCAAGTGCTGCCGGTCACCCGCCATTTTTTTCAGCAACGCCTCATGGAAGACCGCCATTTCCAACGTTTTTTTGATATTTTCTTCTTTGCCGATGTCCTTATTTAGCGCATCCAACTGCGGCGTCAACTCATCCACGTCAAGGCTTGGCGATTCTTTACGGCCGAACATGCCAAAAAAATTAAAACCGCTAGGACTCAAGCGCTGATTGGCTTTTGCCAGATTATAAAGCTCACGAAAATCCTTAACCCGCTGTTGCTGTTCCTGCAAAAAATCTTCAAGTTCAGGCAAGTCGCGGCCTTGCGCCAACTCAGTCAGCGCCTGTTCCGATAGTGGCAACTTAAGCTTTAATTCGGCTATTTTCTTGGTTTCCTGCTCAACCGCAGATTTGTTATTTTTCAGTGCCGTCGTGGTCGTTTTTGACCATTTCGCGAAGGTTTTTTGTTGTTCTTTTAGTTCGACCAACTCAGCGCGGAGGTTTTTTAAACGGGCGGTTTCGGGAAAACTATCCAGCAACGATTCATCCGCGCCATGCGCCTCAAGCCAAGTCGAAACCGTGGCCAGAACCGACTTTTTCTCATTAATTTGCAGGATTAGCGCTTGCCATAAATCCGATTCAGACTGCTGTTGTCCCGTCAGTTGACCTATTTGTGATTTGAGCCCGGTGATTGTTTGTCCCTGTTCTGCAAACGATTTCAGCGGTAAATCGGCGGGTGCCGAGGTGTCGCTGCCGACGCGCTCTTGTATCTGTTTTAATTCGTTGCGAAAGTCGTGCAGAGCCGCTTTGTTTTGATGCAGCTCCTGGCTTTTTTCTTGAATGACGTCAGCATCATCCTTAAACAGCAGAGCATCTTGCGCTGCCGCCAATCGCTCCAATTTTTGCTGTTCAGCGGCTTGCACAGCTTGAGTTTGCTGTAGATTTTTTTCCTGCGCGCTAATTTGTTGTTGCAACGCCTGCCTGTTTTGCAGCGCGCTTTGCTGTTGTTTTAGCAGCTTTTGCTCTTGCTGCAACTCGTTTTTTTGCTCGATAAAATCACTCAGATCATGTTCGCAGGCTTCCCGTTTTGCCACCTCCAGCAGCGGAATAACCGATAAATCCTGTTGCAAATAATCCAAACGCTGTTGCGCCGCAGCGGCCTTATCAGCGACTTCATTTTTATAATCGGTATAAATATCGGCGCTGATAATTTTTTCCAGAATATCCATGCGCTCATTATCCAGCGCATTAAGAAACGCAGAAAAATCACCTTGCGCCAACATGATGGAGCGGGTGAAATTACGGAAATTCATCCCGGTAATTTCAGTAATGCGGCTGCAAACCTGTTGCGCCGTCGTTGCCAGCACCTCGCCATCACTCAATCGCAGCAACTTCATTTCCGGCGGCATCAGCTCAGCTTCAGGGTTCGCGTCGTGTCGCCGCGCAAACCAACTCGACCGGTATTTTTCCTGATCCAGAATAAAATCAATTTCCGAAAAACATTCGCCGGTATGTTGTGTCATCACATGCCGTGCCGGGCGATCAAAACGAAACGTCTCGCCATACAAGCCCAGCGTAATCGCATCCAAAATCGTCGATTTGCCCGAACCATTAGGCCCGGTAATGGCAAAAACCCCGGTATCAGAAAAAGGCGCCTGCTCAAAATCGATGCGGCTTTCGCCTTCCAGCGAGTTGATATTTTTAAAACGAATGTTGAGTATCTTCATAAGCTATTGTTTTTTATAGTTGCACTAAAGGTGACCTAGTTTTTTGGTACACGCCTTGGTGACAATTTTGGTGCTTACATGATACAGGACGGGATTGTTTGAGAAAACAGCGGGGCTAAATAAAGCCGGTATTAACCACATTCATTGCTATAAACATCTCAAACCAACTAAATACTAATCGAACTGCAAATGCCAGCTTTGAACAGCTCCGCCTCATTGACATCCAAATCACGCAAAAAAAATGATGACCATCCCTCTTCCCTGCAACTCTTATGAGGAGAAAAAACTCATGGTGTCGGTAATTTGTTTTTTCGCATCATCGAGTATTTGTAGAGACATTTCCGGGGTCAGCGATTGGTTGCCTAATTTTTGAAAAGCCGGGAGGGTAATCAGCAATGGCAGTTTGTTGGTGGGCGAAGCCAATAAACTATGGTATTTCGCCAGCAATACAATGTCATTCAGGTTAATGTTTTCAGTAGTGCTGGCAAACCAGTCTGTAGATAACTGGGGGATTCTCTTTAAATTATCCGGAAATTCCCATTCTTCCAAAATCATAGAGCCTATCTGGCCTTGAATTTCGTTGATGCAAAGCTCAATGTCGACGCTTTGATAAGATCCCGGCGGCAAGCTGTCGGCAAACGTTAAAATCGGTAGCGCGCCAATATTGTGTAAAAGCCCGGCAAGCAGGGCTTCATCGGGATCGACTTCGCGAGTCAGTTGGGCCAAAGTGTGACCAATACTGGACACCTTGATGCTTTGTAACCAACAGTTTTGTATCGCTTTTTTGATGGCTGGATTTTTGCTTTGAGCCAAATTTTTCATGCTGAACGCGGTCACCAAATTACGCGTTGTAGTCAGCCCCAGCCTATTAATGGCCTCAAGACAATTGCTGATCGGACTCATCGGCCGGTAAGCCGGGCTGTTGACAACCTGTATCAGTCGGGCGGAAATGACAGGGTCCATATTAACGATTTTGACAATGTCGCTAATATTGCGATCCTGCTGAATCGCTTTGCGCAGTTTTATCGCAATATCAGGAAAAGTGGGGATTTTAAGTTCCCCCTGTCTAAAGTGTCGGTAAAAATGATTAAAAAACGGGTTGTTTTTAAGCTGAACTGTCGTTTTTAGGTCATTATCCAACGGCGCAATCGTACCTTGGTGAGGCTGAAGTACGGCCTTGGGAACGTAGATTACCGTGACATCCGAGCTGGCAATGGCAGTGAAATAATGGAGTTTTCCTGCCGATAACGGATACAACGCCTTAAAGGTGTCGGCGTCTATTTCAAGTCCCGAACCATTACCCGCCTCCATGAATATTTTACCTTTGATAAGGTAGGCCAATGATTCTACTTCAGTTCCCCGATTAAAAACGATAGCTCCCGGCGCAAAGCTGGCAGAGGTGACCTGCAGTTGCTGTATTTCTTGTTCCGAAAGCAATTGGGCAAGCGGCATCAGTCTTTGTAGAAAAGAAATCGGCACCTTGACTTCTTTTCCTCTCACCTGTTTTTTATCGTCGGCGTGGGGCGAGTCCGATTGCTGATGACCTGGACTCTGCTTTGGCGCTTTTTTCTTAAAAAAATCCCAGATCATACAATGACGCTCCCTTAATAATTAATAACGACACGGTGGTGAAAAATGCAACACCACAGATCAGGTAATTTTCTGAAAAAACATACCCCAATAATTGTCCACGAAAGGCACGAAAACACACGAAATTTTCGTGCCTTTTGTGCTTTTCGTGGACAATTCCCCTTAGCTTAACAGCAACGGCACAGCACGAGACCTAATCAGCCAGCGCTTCCAGTTCATCCCAGCGCTGGTAAACCTGTTCCAGTTTGGTATCAATCTGTTTTAGTTCGTCTAACGTTTTAGCTACAACGGCTTGATCCTGTTTATAAAATTCAGCCGCGCTGGTTTGCTGAGTTAGTTGCGCTTGCTGGACTTCCAGATCGGCAATCAGTTTCGGTATGCTGTCCAGTTCCTGCTGCTCTTTAAAACTGAGTTTTTTTTTGCTTGCGGTCGGTGCTGCAGTCTTGGCCGCTGGCTTTTCCGGCTTGGCGGCTTTTACAGGTTCGGCCTGTTTCGCCTGTTTAACATGATCCATCCAATCGCTATAACCACCGACAAAATCATCGACATCGCCAGTGCCATCCAAGACAAAAACGCTGGTCACGACGTTATCCAGAAAAGCCCGGTCATGGCTGACCAGCAACAACGTGCCGTCAAACTCGACCAGTTTTTCCTCCAATAGCTCCAAGGTTTCCAAATCCAGGTCGTTGGTCGGTTCGTCCATGACGATCAGGTTGGAGGCTTTGGTGAACAGGCGCGCCAACAGCAGGCGGTTTTTCTCGCCGCCCGACAGGCTTTTTACCGGCGAACGCGCCCTGGCTGGGGCGAACAGAAAATCGCCCAAATACGACATCACATGGCGCTGGTTACCGGCGATTTCGACAAAGTCATTGCCGTCGGCCACTGTGTCGGCCACGGTCATTTCGGGGTCGAGCTGGTCACGCAACTGGTCAAAATAGGCAATTTCCAGTTTGGTGCCCTGCTCTACCGTGCCCCTATTAGGCTCCAGCTGTTTCAGCAATAATTTTAATAAGGTCGATTTGCCGGCACCGTTGGCGCCAATCAGGCCGATTTTGTCACCGCGCTGAATCAGTGTGGAAAAATGCGAAATAATCTGCCGGTCTTCGTAAGCAAAACTGATGTCGTTGACTTCGATGACTTTTTTACCGGACGCATCGCCACGGTCTAACGACATTTTGCTGGTGCCTTGGGTATTGCGGCGTTGGGCGCGTTCGTTGCGCAATTTTTCCAGCGCCCTAACCCGGCCTTCGTTGCGTGTACGCCGCGCTTTTACGCCTTGTCTGATCCAAACTTCCTCATCGGCCAGTTTCTTGTCGAATTCGGCATTCTGGTTGGATTCATCCTCTAATGCAGCCGCTTTGCGCGCCAGATAGTCGTCATAACTGCCCTGCCAGGACACTAGGTTGCCGCGATCCAAATCGACAATCCGGGTCGCCAGTTTTTGCAAAAATGACCGGTCATGGGTGACGAATAAGACCGCGCCCTGAAAGTTCAGCAACTGCTCTTCCAGCCAAGTAATGCTTTCAAAATCCAAGTGGTTGGTCGGCTCATCCAGCAACAGCACTTCCGGCTCAATCACCAAGGCTCTGGCTAAAGCCACGCGCCGTTTCCAGCCGCCGGACAAACCGCTGATCTTCAATTCGCCGGGCAAATCCAGCTTGCTTAATGTGGTTTCAACCCGCTGCTGAAAATGCCAGCCGTTATGGGCCTCGAGTTTGTGCTGCAAATCGCCAAATTCTGTCATGGCTTTTTCATCCGTGCCATCCAAAGTCATGGATAGTTCGTGATAACGGGTAATCCAATGTCCTAAATCGCCCAAACCACCGGCAACAGCATCGTAAATGGTCGCATCATCGGGCAAATCGGGCGTTTGTTCCAGCCACGCCAGCCTTAAACCGGGCTGCCGCCAAATATCGCCGTGATCGGCTTGAATATTGCTGGCAATAATCTTCATCAGGGTCGATTTACCCTCGCCGTTGCGGCCTAACAAACCTACGCGTTCCCCCGCATCGAGTTGAAATTCGGCATCTTTTAATAAGGCATGAGTGCCGAAAGCGATGGAAACGTTGGACAATCTTAATAAGGGCATTGTTTAAAGTTCTTTATGTTGTAAATGACGCCGTAATAAATCCAGTGCCAATAACGCCGCTTGATTTTGCTTAACGTTAATAGGCCCGGCCACGGAACGGGTGTTTTGATAAAAGCCATCTTCGGTGAGTAAGCCATTATATAAAACAATGGCCTGATTTTTATCGTGAAATGCTTGCAGGCTTCCTGTGTAAAGCTGAACCAAGATCCAAGCGGCGCCGCTGCTGCCTCGCATTTCAGCCGCAAGGCTTTGCGCGATAACGGCCAAATCTTCGCCCGGCTCTAAATTTGCCAGCGTTTGCCGATATCGGGATTCCCGCAACCAGGGCAGTCCGATGCACTTGGCCGCCAACAAGCCCTGACTGGTGGTTTCCACTACCGCCAAACTGTGCTGTCCGGCGCGCATCAGACTATCGACCACAGACACCAAGTCGCCACCGGCTTGGCCTAAGCCATCCACAGCAAAAACCGTATCACCCAATTTTTCGCTCACGCTTTCTACCAGTGCGATCATGTCGGCTTCAGGATAATCGTGCGGAAACAGCAGTTTGGTTTGCACTTCATCGGGGCCTGCCCGAAAACCCAACTGCACCGGCGCTGGAATTTCAACGGTGCGGATGCATTCTTGAATAGCCGATTCGCCGATGCCGACTGTTTTAAGCGTGACTAATATGTCGGGACGCAAAGAAAACCGGCGCGCCAGCGTGGCTTGTATCGATTCTTCAAACAAATGCCGCATTTCCGAAGGCACGCCCGGAACAAAAGCAAACCAACAACGACCCGCCTGCAAAGAAAATCCCGGCGCTGTGCCCCAGGTATTATCAATGCGTTCGACGCCTTGCGGAAACAGCGCCTGCTTACGGTTCGATTCCGGCATTTCGCGGTTTCTGAGGGTAAAAAAATGCTGGATCTGTTCAAAAGCAACAGCATCGAATTCGAGCGGTAGATTAAAAGCTTTGCCGACAGCCTCGGCAGTCAGGTCATCGCTGGTAGGGCCCAGTCCGCCGGTGCAAATACAGCAATCGGCGCGCGCTGAAATTTCCCGCAACAAAGCGACCAAATCATCGAGCTTATCGCCGACTGCGGTATGCCGAGTGACAGTAAAACCCATGTTGACGGCTTGCGTCGACAGCCAGGCGGCATTGGTGTCAACGGTTTGCCCGGTAACAACTTCTTCGCCTTGAGAAAATATTTCCAGCGTTGGATTCATGATGTAGATGCAAGGTAAAAGGTTCAAGAGCCGGTAATCGAAAGGTAATTTTTTAGCCTTTTACTCAATGTTCAAGTTTTTAGCCTAACAAAAGTAACCCAACATAAATTAATAGATTATATTTCTAGTCGCGACTTCAGCAATACATTAATTTATAACAGATTATTTCAGTAAAACTAAAAACCTGAGCATCAAATTTTAAGGCGATTTCCGAGAAATAACATCCTTGATGATCATGGGCTATAAAAAACAGAGTCCACGAAAATTTCGTGCTTTTCGTGTGTTTCGTGGACAATTTTTGGTATGTCGTTCTCAGGAAATCGCCTAACCCTACACAATTAACCCGTCAGTTTTTTGTATTTCAAGCGATGCGGGTTGTCGGCGTCGCTGCCCAAGCGGCGATGGCGGTCGGCCTCGTATTCTTCATAGTTGCCTTCAAACCAGACCACGTTACTGTCGCCTTCAAACGCCAGCATGTGCGTGGCGATTCTATCCAAGAACCAGCGGTCATGCGAAATAACCACCGCGCAGCCGGGAAATGCCAGCAGCGCTTCTTCCAGCGCACGCAGGGTTTCAACGTCCAAATCGTTGGTCGGCTCATCGAGCAGCAGCACGTTGCCGCCGGTTTTCAGCAGCTTGGCCAGATGCACCCGATTGCGCTCGCCGCCGGACAAATCGCCGATGCGTTTGCCCTGGTCTGCACCTTTGAAGTTGAAACGGCCGACATAAGCGCGGGACGGCGTTTCATATTTGCCAACGGTAATCAAATCCAGCCCGTCGGAAATTTCATCGAACACGGTTTTTTTCGGGTCCAGGTCATCACGCAACTGGTCGACATAAGCGAGTTGAACGGTTTGCCCCAGCGTCAAGGTGCCGGAATCGGGCTGCTCGACACCGGCCATCATGCGGAACAGCGTGGTTTTACCGGCGCCGTTCGGGCCGATAATGCCGACGATGCCGCCGGGCGGCAATTTAAAACTCAAGCCGTTGAATAACAACTTGTCGCCGAACGCTTTACCGATGTTGTCGGCATTAATCACCACATCGCCCAAACGTGGGCCGGGTGGAATATAAATTTCCTGGGTTTCGTTGCGTTTTTGCACGTCGACTGATGACAATTCGTCAAAACGCGCCAGACGCGCCTTGCTTTTGGCATGGCGGCCTTTTTGATTGGAGCGCACCCATTCCAGCTCCTCTTTCATGGCTTTTTGACGGGAAGATTCCTGTTTCTCTTCCTGCAACAGGCGATTGCTCTTTTGCTCTAACCAGCTGGAGTAATTGCCTTCCCACGGAATGCCGGAACCTCTGTCCAGCTCCAAAATCCAACCAGCCACATTGTCCAAGAAATAACGATCATGGGTGACCGCGACCACGGTGCCCGGATAATCGTGCAGGAAGCGTTCCAGCCAAGCGACCGATTCCGCGTCCAAATGGTTGGTCGGTTCGTCCAACAACAGCATATCAGGATTGGACAGCAGCAAGCGGCACAGCGCCACGCGGCGTTTTTCACCACCCGACAGCTTGGTGACATCGGCATCCCAATCCGGCAAGCGCAACGCATCGGCGGCGACTTCGAGCTTGCGCTCCAGATTATGACCGTCGCAGGCATTAATGAAGTCTTCCAGGAACGCTTGTTCGGCGGCCAATTTGTCAAAATCGGCATCGGGAAGCGCGTAAGCGGCATAAACGGCATCGAGTTTTGCCAAGGTTTCCTTGATTTCCGCAACCGCTTCTTCAACATTACCGCGCACTGTTTTGCTAGGATCAAGTTGCGGCTCTTGCGGCAAATAGCCGATTTTGATGCCTTTAAGCGGAATCGCCTCGCCTTCGATTTCCTTGTCGATGCCCGCCATGATGCGCAGCAGCGTCGATTTACCGGAACCGTTTAAGCCCAGCACGCCGATTTTGGCGCCGGGAAAAAAAGACAGCGAAATGTCTTTGAGGATATATTTTTTGGGCGGGACAATTTTGCCGACCCGGTTCATTGAATAAATGTATTGCGCCATAGTGTTTAGATCAGTCGTTTAGGGTTATAGGATACAAAATGAAGGCTAGGCAATTCGCTTAACCTTCGCGCCATTCCGAGTACGGGTGTTTCGCCAGATTGTTGTTGTAATAACGTAAATCGCCGGTGACTTCGGCACCCAGCCAAGCCGGTTGAGTAAACGCTTGCCCGGTTTGTTTCAATTCGATTTCAGCGACGATTAAGCCTTGGTTGTCGCCTGCAAATTCGTCTATTTCCCAGAGATTGCCATCATCGGTGACAAAATGCCGGATTTTTTCTATTAGCGGTTTGGCGCAAAGGTTGGCCAATATCTCATCAGCATCGGCCAGCGGGATTTCATATTCGTATTCATGCCGATGAGTGCCGATTGTCGCGGTTTTGATATTCAACCAGGCGTGATCATCGCTAGTGCGCACCCTGATTGAACTGGTCGGCAAAGCGCTTAAATAACCTTGCCGATATTTTGTCGAATGGCTGACATGCTGACGCCAATCATTATTGGCAAGCAAAAATTTATGTTCTATTTCTATAGCCATGCGGGAATGTCCTTATGTGGATTAGCGTGCAGGTTGTGTAGTCGTGACCTGTTACTGAAAAAAATTGTCCTCTTCAAACTCGTCATCTAGCGCTAAAGGTTCACCGGGGATTCTTTTTTCTTCCATCGCCCATTCGCCCAAATCGATTAATTTACAGCGTTCCGAGCAAAACGGCTTAGCCAGTTGTTCCGGCAACCACGGCACCGAGCAGCCGCAATTAGGGCATTTTACTATCAGGGGTTTGCTGGATGCGGACATTAGAACAGGCAACAGGTTAAGCTGAAATGGATGTCGTCAGGGCTTTGCGTGGGGCGTTTGTTATCTAAAGGCGGTATCATAAAGCGAATGGTACAACGGTGTTTTCCGCCGCTGATTTCGGCAAAACAGGCGATGGATTTATCAACATCCACGCGTAGTAATTGGTGGGACAATTGAGTATCCAGCAAAAATTGGAAAAAACCTGCCTCAGCCACCTCTTGCGTCGGCGAACTGCAATTGCGGATAAAATTAAGAATCAGGTCGATCGCATTACGAATATCATCAAACGGACTGCTCCAATGCTCCAGATCTTTTAAGCGCACTGCCTCGTCCTGTTCCAGCCAATAATGAAATTCGGGTAAATCGAAAGAACAGGTGCCGCCCGGAATGGAACTGCGTTGGGCGATGCTTTGAAACAGGTCGCTCTCCATCACTTGGCTGCCAATTTTTCCGCTGGTGGCGTAGAGCTTTTTACTGGTCTGATTGAGTTGAGCCAGTAGTTCTTCTAGCTTTTGGGTGTCAACCCCCTGATTATGGGCAATTTTATTCAGTACATTAGCATGGCGATCCAGCTCTTTCAGTATTTCCGACTTCAGGTCATTGCGCCGAAAAATGGTCATGATGTCCAGTAACGCGCTGATTGCCGCGCGTTTATCGGCAATGGTTTCGCCGGTTAAAAAATGGCTGAATTGTTTGAAAAGTTGTTCTAACCGTATGAAAACCCGGATGCGTTCATTGAGTGGAAATTCATAGGTAATAGTGTTGTTCACAGACAAGTTAATCCTGACAGACGCTTAAAGAAAGGTACAAATTGTGCAGTTTTTTTACCTGTTCTGCAAGTCTATCATCGGCAGCCGAGTTATCAATCAGGTCGTCGGCGTGGGCTTTTCTGAAGGCGCGCGACACCTGATTGTCGATTATTGATTGTATTCTTGTCTCGGTCAGTTTGTCGCGCTGCTTAACGCGTTGCAGCTGGATTTCAACAGCACAGTCAATCACCAGTACGCGGTCGACGAAAGCAGCCTTGTCGGTTTCAAATAATAAGGGAATGCAGATGATGCAATACGGCGCGCTCAGCTGTGCCATTTCGGTTTGCAGGGTTTGATAAATCGGCGGATGCAGGATAGCTTCGAGTTGTTGCTTTTTTTCGGCGTCGGAAAAAACCAGCTCTCTGAGTTGATGGCGATTTAACGAGCCGTCCGGTTTTAAGATGTCATCGCCAAAGGCTTGCTGTATCTGAGCCAGTACGGGTTGTCCCGGCTCAACCAGTCGATGGGCGATAATGTCGGCATCCAAGATTGGGACATTTAACTCGGCAAAAAGTTTAGCCACCGTCGATTTACCGCAGCCTATGCCACCGGTCAGACCTACTTTTAACATGGCCTTACAGACCTACAGTAGACAAATAGAGTTGATTAAGATCGTGACCCCAAAGTAGCGCAATCCATCCAGCGACAGCGAGATAGGGGCCGAACGGAATGGGCACGTTATGATCGTGTTTGACGAAAATGATCATGCCGATGCCAATAACCGCGCCCACCAGCGAGGACAATAAAATGATAATAGGCAAATATTGCCAGCCCAGCCAGGCGCCGAACAAGGCCAGCAATTTGAAATCGCCATAACCCATGCCTTCTTTGCCGGTTGCCAGCTTGAACAAATGAAAAATGCTCCACAGCGCCAAATAACCGGCGATAGCGCCGATGATGCCGGCATGGGCATCGGTAAACACATTAAAAAGACTTAAACCTAGCCCCAGCCACAGCATCGGCAAGGTGATGGAATCCGGCAATAATTGGTGATCAATATCGATAAAGATGAGTGCAATCAACGACCAAGTCAGCAGCAAAGCAAAAAAAGCCTGTGCGCCGTAGCCAAAATGCCAGGCCACCGCGATAGATGCAATCGCGCTCAGCGCTTCTATCACCGGATAACGCAGGGAAATAGGATTGCCGCAGGCGGCGCAGCGGCCTTTTAAAAAAATATAACTGATCAGCGGAATATTTTGGTACGGTTTGATCGGCGTATTGCAGGCGGGACAGCGCGATAAAGGCAAAACCAGATTGAACGGCTCGACCTCTTCTACGACGCCTTCCGGACTGAGTTGCAGATAGTCATGGCATTCCTTTTGCCAGCCCCGTTGCATCATAATCGGCAGCCGATAAATAACCACATTTAGGAAACTGCCGACCAGTAGGCCGACCACACCGGCCAGCGCTGAAAACAGCACAGCACTATTTAAAAGCATATCAAGTTGTTGCATTTGTGTTTTTTTTATTTTTTATTGAATCAGGCGATTAGCCAACCGCCGCGCCCATTTTAAAGATCGGCAAGTACATCGCGACAATCAGGCCGCCGACCAGGATGCCCAAAATCACCATGATGATAGGTTCCATCAGACTGCTCAGGTTATCAACCAGGTTATCGACTTCTTCGTCGTAAAAGTCAGCAACTTTCAGTAACATAGAATCCATCGCACCTGATTCTTCGCCGATGGCGACCATTTGCACCACCATGTTCGGCCAAAGATCGACTTGCTGCATGGCAAATTGCAGGCGCTGGCCGGTGGCCACATCCTCACGCATTTTTAACACCGCCTCGGTGTAAATGATATTACCGCAAGCACCGGCCACAGATTCCAGCGCCTCGACCAACGGCACGCCGGCAGCGGACATCGTCGCCAAGGTTCTGGCAAAGCGCGCCACCGCCGACTTGTTCAAAATCAGACCAACCACTGGTATTTTCAACAGGGTTTTATCGAGAAAATGGTTGAAGGCCTTGGAACGTTTTTTAAAATAGCCGAAGGTATAAACCGTAGCGACAACAATGCCGACCACGACATACCACCAAGCCTGCATCCATTCGGACATACTGACCACCATTTTGGTGAAGGCGGGCAAATCGGCACCGAAGCTTTTGAACATATCGTCAAATACCGGCACCACAAAAATCAACAGGATGGTGGTGACCACAAAGGCAACGACAATAACCGCAATCGGGTAAGTCAGCGCCTTTTTGATCTTTTTCTTCATTGACTCGGTTTTTTCTTTGTAGGTGGCGATTTTATCCAGCAGGGTTTCCAACACCCCAGCCTGTTCGCCCGCCTCAACCAAGTTGCAGGTTAATTCATCAAAATACAGTGATTTTTTATTCAGCGCCTGGGCCAAGGTATCGCCGCCTTCAATGTCGGCTTTAATGCCCATCAACAACTTTTCCATGCTGGCATTGTCGTGGCCTTTGCCGACAATATCGAAAGACTGAACCAGCGGCACACCGGCTTTCAGCATCGTTGATAACTGCCGGGTAAAAATGGCAATGTCGCCCGGCGTAATGGCTTGAACCTTGGCGCTAAATAATGGTTTAGGCTTTTTCTTGAATTTGATAACCCGGTAGCCCTGCCGCCTCAGCTCGGTTTTGGCAATGGTTTCGCTTTTTGCCGAAATGATGCCGCCGGCTTTTTGTTTATTTTTGTCGGTGCCCGCCCAGACGAAATCTATTTGTTCGCTTTGTTCTGCCATGTTTATTCCTTAGTAATTCGGTCGATTTCTTCCAGACTGGTGACACCCATGCGCACTTTATTTAACCCGGATCTGCGCAAATCATTAAAACCTTCAGCCAAGGCGCACTCGGCTAATTGATCCGTATTGCCGCCGTTGAGTATCAGTGTGCGCATTTTATCGGTCAATGTCAGCACCTGATACACACCGACCCGGCCTTTATAGCCATTAGTACAGTGATCGCAGCCGACTGCGCTGAAAATTTTAAGATCACGCAACTCTTCTTGTTTAAAGCCTGCACTGAGCAATATTTTGTCAGGGAATTCGGCCGGGATTTTACAATGTTCGCACAGCCGCCGCCCCAAGCGTTGCGCCATAATTAAATTGACCGCAGAAATAATATTGAAAGCAGGAATACCCATTTGCAGCAGCCGGTTCAAGGTTTGCGGCGCGTCGTTGGTATGCAGCGTAGATAACACCAAATGGCCTGTTTGCGCGGCTTTAACGGCAATTTCGGCAGTTTCCAAATCCCGGATTTCGCCGACCATGATGATGTCGGGATCTTGTCGTAAAAAGGCCCGCAACGCGCTGGCAAAGGTCAAGCCGGCTTTGGGATTCATATTGACCTGATTGATACCTTCCACGGTAATTTCCACCGGATCTTCCGCCGTGGAAATGTTGCGCTCTATGGTGTTGAGGATGTTCAAGCCGGTATACAGGGTTACCGTTTTACCGCTACCGGTAGGCCCTGTTACCAGCACCAGACCATAAGGCTTATTAATCGCTTCAAGGAAAATGCGCTGTTGTTCAGGCTCAAAACCCAGTTTTTCAATACCCAACTGGGCACTGGTGGGGTCCAAAATACGCAACACGACTTTTTCGCCAAACAGCGTAGGACAGGTATTGACCCGGAAATCGATGGCACGGTTCTTGGACAAGGTCATTTTGATACGACCATCCTGCGGCACCCGGCGCTCGGCAATATCCATTTTAGACATAACCTTCAGCCGCGATACCAAGCGATTAGCGATGCTGGGCGGCGGCGATGCCACCTGACGCAATATGCCATCCGAGCGGTAGCGGATACGGAAGGTTTTTTCATAGGGTTCCATGTGTATATCGGAAACCCCCTGCTTGATTGAGTCGAGCAAAATCTTGTTGACGTAACGCACAATCGGCGCGTCATCAATATCTGAGTTGACTTCAACCTTATTGGCATCCTCATCGCCGCCGGTGATGTCCAGATTATCGAGATCGGCATCGAGCATCTCGGTCATCGAATTATCGGCCGCTTCCAAGGCCACTTCGATGGCTTTTATCAGCTTGTCTTCTTCAACCAAAATGGCTTCAGGATTGAGACGGCTGTGGAATTTAATGTCGTCGAGCGCATGAAAATTGGCAGGATCCGATATGGCAACAAACAGCGTTTTGCCCCGGATAAACAGCGGCAGCGCATGGCATTTGCGCACCAGCTTTTCACCCACCAAATTAATCGGTAGTTTGCGGCAATCAATGGCATTAAGATCGAAAAAAGGCACACCGAATTCAATTGAAGCCTCGCGTGCCACAGCTTTACTGTCAACCAGTTTGTTGGTAACCAAATAGCGAATTAACGGGATGCGGTTTTTTTGCGCTTCTTGACTATAGGTTTGCGCATCACTCTGGGTTAGCAAACCTTTTTCAATCAAGCACGAAATAAGTCCGCTAAATTGTGAATTTGTCGATGCACTATTCATATTAATATAAGGGTTGATTTGTCGGTTGTTTTGGCAAATATAGGTTAAAAAGGTTCAAGGTTCAAGGAAGCAAGGTTAAGCCGCCCGCTTTCCTTGCCCTTGAACCTTGAACCTGCTCTTCCTTATAACGACTGGATTTTGCGCTGTTGTTGCTCAAGATTTTTCAACATCGACTGTAAATCAACCAACTTGGCTTTTTCTTTATCGATCACTTCTTGCGGCGCTTTATCGACAAAAGTTGGGTTGTTTAACTTGCCTTCAACTCTGGGCAGGTCGTTGTTGATTTTTTGTATTTCCTTATCCAGTCGCGCCAATTCGGCTTCCTTGTCGATTAACCCGGCCATCGGGATCAGAATCTTCATATCGCCTACCAGCGCCATCGCTGATTCCGGTGCGCTTTCTTTGCTATTTAGCCAGATAATTGATTCCAGTCTGCCCAGTTTTTGCAAATACATCAGATTGTTGTCCAGACTTTGTTGGTCTGAATAAGTGCCGTTTTGCAGCAACACCGGCAGCGGTTTGCCGGGGGCGATATTCATTTCGCCGCGAATACGGCGCACACCCAGAATAAAACTCATCACCCAATCGATTTCAGCGATGGCCTTGTTATTAATCAGCGCTTCATCGGCGACCGGATACGGCTGCAACATAATAGTGTCGCCTGCAGTTCCAGCCAGCGGCGCAACGCGCTGCCAGATTTCTTCGGTAATAAACGGCATGATCGGATGCGCCAAACGCAAAATCGATTCCAAAACCGTCAACAACGTTTTACGGGTGCCACGCTGCAATGCGGCATTATTCGAGTGCAAAGATATTTTTGCCAACTCCAGATACCAGTCGCAGTATTCATTCCAGGTGAAGTCATAAATCGCCTGAGCCGCCAAATCAAAACGGTAATTTTCGATGGCGTTAGCCGTCACTGTCGTCACCTGATGCAAACGCGAGGTGATCCAGCGGTCGACCTGACTGTACTGACAAGGTTCGCCGGACAGGCCGTTATCCTGTCCTTCTGTGTTCATCAACACGAAACGCGCCGCATTCCATAATTTATTGCAGAAATTGCGGTAACCTTCGGTACGCGCCAGATCGAAACGAATATCGCGGCCGGTCGATGCCAATGAAGCAAAAGTAAAACGCAAGGCATCGGTGCCGTAAGACTGTATGCCGTCCGGAAAATGTTTGCGCGTATCCTGCTCGATTTTCTTGGCCAAATGCGGCTGCATCATGCCGGAAATGCGTTTTGCCACCAAATCTTCCAGACCTATACCGTCGATGATGTCAATCGGGTCGAGTACGTTGCCTTTGGATTTGGACATTTTTTGCCCTTCGGCATCACGCACCAAACCATGGATATAGACTTCTTTAAACGGCACTTCGCCCTGAAATTTCAGCCCCATCATAATCATCCTGGCCACCCAGAAGAAAATGATGTCAAAACCGGTCACCAGTACGCTAGTCGGATAATGCTTGGCTAATTCAGGAGTTTGTTCCGGCCAGCCCAAGGTAGAAAAAGGCCACAATGCCGATGAAAACCAAGTGTCCAACACGTCTTCATCCTGATTCAGCACAAAATCGTCCGGCAGCTTGTGTTTAGCGCGAATAGCCTGCTCGGAATTGCCGACATAGACATTGCCCATTTCGTCATACCAAGCGGGAATACGGTGTCCCCACCAGATTTGCCGTGAAATACACCAATCCTGGATGTTGCGCATCCACTCGAAATAGGTATTTTTCCAGTTATCCGGCACAAATTTAATGTCGCCGTTTTCGACAGCGGCAATCGCAGGTTCGGCCAACGGCGCAACGCGGACATACCATTGATCGGTCAACAGCGGTTCGATGACACTGTTAGTGCGATCGCCTCGCGGCACCATTAACTTATGATCAACGATTTTTTCCAGCAAACCTGCCGCCTCAAGATCGGCAACAATTTGTTTGCGCGCGGCAAAACGATCCAAACCAACGTATTGGGCAGGGATTAAATTATGTTCGTTATCTTCGTTAGCGCGTATTGCCGCATCAACGGTAAACAAATTGATCAAACCGCCATGCGGTAAATCCTGAATAGCCGAGGTATGACGGTGGCGCGTCCACACTTCGTAATCGTTAAAATCGTGAGCCGGGGTGATTTTGACGCAGCCGGTGCCGAATTCAGGATCGACATAGTCATCGGCAATAATCGGAATGCGGCGGCCGGTTAGCGGCAGCGTCACGAACTCGCCGAGCAAATGTTTATAGCGTTCATCGCTGGAATGTATCGCTACTGCGGCATCGGCGAGCATGGTTTCAGGGCGGGTAGTCGCCACAATCAAATGGCCTTGGCCGTTCGATAGCGGATAGCGCAAATGCCACATAAAACCGTTTTCTTCTTCCGACAACACTTCCAGGTCGGACACGGCGGTATGCAAAACCGGATCCCAATTGACCAAGCGTTTGCCGCGATAAATTAGACCCTCTTCATACAGACGGACAAACACTTCCTGTACGGCATCGGACATGCCTTCGTCCATCGTAAAGCGTTCCCGTTTCCAGTCCAACGAAGAGCCCATGCGGCGTAATTGACGGGTAATGGTGCCGCCCGATTCTTCCTTCCATTGCCAGACTTTTTCCAGAAACTTTTCACGACCGAGATCGTGACGGGTCTGGCCGTCGGCATTACACAAACGCTCCACCACCATTTGCGTGGCGATACCGGCATGATCGGTACCCGCTTGCCACAAGGTGCTGCAGCCTTTCATGCGGTGATAGCGGATCAGCGCATCCATGATAGTGTCCTGAAATGCGTGGCCCATGTGCAAACTACCCGTAACATTCGGCGGCGGGATCATGATGCAATAAGACTCATCGGCAGGTTTAGCGGAGAAATAATCGTTCGCTTCCCAAGTGTCGTACCAGCGTTGTTCAATCGCGTGAGGTGAATATGTTTTTTCCATGTGTGACTCGGTTGTTAGTTATATATGTTGTTAAAGTTTATCATTGAATGGATTGATTAAATTCAAGCCCCACTAAAAAATCAAAATCCGCTACATGACGCGTAGCCAATGTTGCTGCGTGTTGTATCGCAATCGCCTCAATCTGAGCATCTTCAACACTCATAGGACGACCTTGTTTTTTCGTAACAGCAATGATGTTCGCATAATGACTGGCAGTCTTAACATCGAATGGCAAACAACGGTTAGTAAAGTTTATAAAAATAAATTCAGCGGCTTTTAATAAGGATTGCTTGCGTTTACCGTCATCTAAAATTGCAATACCTGTTTCAATTTCAGCCTTAGCAATAGCAGGAAGAAATAATTGTTCGACAACTTGTTCATCTAACCATTCAATAACCGCTTGATTAGGCTCTGGTCGCATTAACTCAGAAATAATATTAGTGTCGAGTAATATCATAAATCTGAAAAATCAGGGGCAGGACGCGGCAGTGAACGCTCTGGTAACTCTAATTCAACACCACCAGTCAGTTCCATAACGTGCTGGTGTAAATAACTACCTAATTTTTTCGGTTGTTGCCATTCAGCTAATTCATAAATAACCGCGATTTTAGCGCGACCTTGGGGAATACTGTCGGGCAGTTGAATATGTAATTGATGGTTAGCAGTAATATCAGTTTCTATTTCATAGTAGGCTTGCATGAGATATTTCCTATGAGTTTATTGGTAGCCCATTCGAGCAAAGCGGAATGTGGGAAAACCATTATTTTTTGGAAAACTGCCCTAGATTCCGCTACGACCATTAATAGTGTCAATAATTACGCAAATATCGCAAAGTAAATAATCAGCCATTATTTTTTTACCATGCCGAGATTCTTAATTGTTTGCCATATTCAGTAGCGTTTTCAATATCAGTAAATGCCATGCCATCACTCACTTCATTGTCTGGATAATGGATAGGGCGAGAACACGCCAAAAGGTCAGGCTTATTTTTTTGATGTGGAAACTGTTGCAATAAACGAAAGATCAAGTCTAAATAATTGTCGTCTAATTGCTCAATTTCTTGTTTTAAATCTGCTTTCGTTATCATGATATTTTCTCGCATATTCATATCGTTACAATTGTTGTAACGCTACAGCGTGACATAAACATCTTGTTATCTTTGCTTTCTTAATTGAGCAACATACCCCCCCTACATCTGTCATGTCGTTTCTATCTTTCCACATATTAAAAGCGGGGGTATCTTCAAATTTTCTTTTAGTATTTTCTTCTACTTCATAAATAACTTTAATTTTAGCGCGACCTTGGGGGATACTGTCGGGCAGTTGAATATGTAATTGATGATTAGCCGTAATATCAGTTTCTATTTCATAGTAGGCTTGCATGAGATATTTCCTATTTTTCTAGTTCCCACGCGGCGCGTGGGAACTAGAAAAACTGCCCCAGATTCCGCTACGCTTCATCTAGGCTACTTGCTACCATCTTGCAAGTTACGAGTCGTACATGAAAATTAATAGGATGGGCTGACGAAGGACGCGCATAGCTCGCGATTAATGGGCTTGGCTTATCGCGTTTATTTTTACCACCTTATTTTTAGGTCAAAATACAACCTATATTTCATTTAACTCCCTCTCAAGTTCTTGCAAGATAGGATAAAGAGTTCTTAACTTGTTAATTGTTATTGAAGGTGCATCAATATTAGGCATCGCACCCACAATAACCGTTGTATGAGCAAAATCATCTCTTTTCTTTTTAAGCTCCCCTAAATCAGTCCTTAACTTCTGTAACTCAAAAAGATTTTCTAATCCCTCAACACGGATTATTCCTATTACTGCAATTAACATATCCCGAAATTTTGAATATTCAAAACTATAAATGCTCTTTATTTTATCGTTTAAATACTTAGTATTGGAGTCATTAGTTAGCTTAGGTTCCGCATACTCTAATACTATCTTATCCAAGGTCATTTCTAACCAACCACAAAGTTCCAATAGTGCTATCTTTGAGTAGAGAACTTTATCCATATCATCATGAGTTGTATCATAAAGCTCCGCAATTTTTTGTAGCAAATTTTCTATATCTTGCTTAGAGTTCATTGTTTATAGGGCAAAGCAGTTTTTAGCAGAAAGTAATCTTTCTTTTACTTTATCTTTATCAGAAAGAGCAGATTTTAAATTTTCGGGACTGTACTCTGGTAATGATTTAAAGTTCTCAAACAGTATTTTTAATTCCCCATGAGATTGATTCGTTAATGTTTCAATATTTTGAGAAACACCATATAACAACCCTTCAAGCACTGTTTTACTAAATGTTTTGGATGGATGTTTAATCATTTTTTCAATAATATCCAGTGAACTAACGTAAGCGTTATCGCCTACTACTTTCGTTCTATTTTCAAACATATAGTTATTTAAAAAACTAGCTAACTTTCCGTTATATTTGTCAAACTCATCAGTAAACGCAAAAAACCTGAGTATCATTTCTTCATTGGAAAATCTTTTCCTAACTCCAAAAAAAGCCTTAGTATCTTTTCTATTCGCTAATTTTTTTAGAGATTCATTCAATATACCGCTGTAAATACAGTTCCTTATCTCCTGATTATTTAACCGCATACCTCCAGAGTTTAATCTGTGAAATATAGTGAACAAATATTCATTATGTGACTTTTTTGAATAATCACATCTAATAACTGTTATTGGTATCATGATATTTTGAACCCGTTTATAAATGTCATCAGATTCATTTTTAATTGTAGAGACTTTTTTTCCAGACAAACGTTCGTTTATATCATCTAACTTGGAAAGCTCCCAGTCATCGTTTGTTAAAAAATAAATCATGCTTTGCATTCTTTGCAATCCATCAATAATTAAACGCTTATCTGTCTTACTATCCAAACTTATACACATACTAGGAATTGGCAATTGTTTTGTAAGGCTATCAATAAACCTAGTTTGTGCAGGTCTTTGCCAAACAACATCGCGCTGAAAATCAGGTTTAATCTCCAGTTGATTTGTACTGGACAATCGGACTAATTCCAAGCATGACCTCATTTCATTAAAAGCTATAATGTCCGAAGGGGGGACATTTTCAGAAATGCTTTCATACTCCTGTTCTTCTTCAATTTTTTTAATTTCGTTGCTCATAGTTTTTCTTTAGCTCGTAAGTTAGGTAGAGTGATAGCGAAACCCAACAGGATTAAAAATACGCCCAGTTTATTTATAAATCTCTTTTCGATGTCCGATTTTAACAACGATAATTATCAGTATATTATTATCAATGCTGTAAATAATTCGATAATCGCCTACTCGAATACGATAAAGTTCAGCAAGCGATTTTAATTTTTTAAAACCCTGTGGTCTGGGATTAACTGCCAAGTTTTCAATGGCTTTAACAATTTTAATTTGCTGGGCTTTTTCTAATCTAGCGAATGATTTCTCAGCAGAGGGCTTAATAATAATTTCATAAGCCATATTTGTTTTTTAGCTCTGATAAAGAAACACCACCCGCTTCTTGTAATACCTGCTCGGCTTCTTTAGCATCCAGTTCATCTTGATAATTGTCTAGGTGTTCATGGAGCATTTTTTTCAATAATTGGGCATGGCTCAGATGCTCTAATTCTACTAGCTCAGTTAGCAGAGTTGCAGTTTCATCGTCTAATTCTAAAGTCATCATGAGCGATTCTCACAGGTTATGAGTGTTTAGGTATTTGTTGGGTTGCCAAAAAGCGGCAACCCAACCTACATTTTATGCGTAGTTAGCGTATGCCCTGCTTCTTTATAGTGCCGATAGCGCTCTCTACCTACTGCTTTAGTTGCTTCGCTGTTGTCCAATATTTCCAGCACCCGTTCAGCGTTGGCACACTGTGAAGATAAATTAATCACGGTTTTTTGCCACTGTGCGGGTGCGGGGAGTGAGCCGATTAATACGTGTTCAGTCGAGGGAATGTCGCCTGTATAAAGCTGGTGCGGTATAAAACTGCCTGCTCTGAACGTCCAGAGCAGGTCATCTAGGGCTTGGCTTTGCTCGACGTCATCAGTCAACACATAGCAAAACTGGCCGCTACGGTACACTTTTTCAATCAGTTTGCAGGCGAACAGATAGCGCTCTTTTAGCGATTCAGTCGGCAACACATAAAAACTGACTTCAGTCACTTTGTTGCGCACGATCAAGCAAATATTGGCTTAATAAGGGCACCGGGCGACCGGTTGCGCCTTTGGTTTGCCCTGTGCGCCAGGCGGTACCGGCGATGTCCAAATGCGCCCAGCGGAATTTTTCGGCAAACCGCGCCAAAAAACAGGCGGCGGTGATGGTGCCGGCATCTTTGCCGCCGACATTGGCCATATCAGCAAAATTGGATTTAAGTTGTTCCTGATACTCTTCCCACAGCGGCAAGCGCCACAGGCTGTCATTGGCCGTTTCACCGGCGGCGCTCAAATCATTGCACAAGGCGTCATCGTTACCGAGCAGACCGCTGGCGACACGGCCTAAAGCCACTAGACAAGCGCCGGTCAAGGTAGCCAGATCGATAACCACTTCGGGATTATAGCGTTCGGCGTAAGTCAGAGTATCGCACAGCAGCAGACGGCCTTCGGCGTCGGTATTCAGCACTTCGATGGTTTTGCCGGACATGCTGGTCAAAATATCGCCGGGTTTGTTGGCGTCGCCATCGGGCATATTTTCCGACGAAGGAATTAGGCCGATAATATTCAGCGGCAGTTGCATTTGTGCGGCGGCGAGCAAAACACCGAGTACGGTGGCGCCGCCGCACATGTCGTATTTCATTTCATCCATACCGGCAGCGGTTTTTAATGAAATGCCGCCGGCATCGAAGGTCAGGCCTTTGCCGATCAGCACGATAGGTTTGGCGTTTTTCTCGCCACGTTGATAATCCAGCGTTATTAATTTCGCCGGCTGACGACTACCCCGCGACACCGACAGCAAAGCGCCCATGCCCAAAGCCGCCATATCCGATTCTTCGAGGATTTTAACGGTCAGGCTGTCGTATTGTTTACCCAGCTCAAGGGCTTGTTCAGCAAGAAAAGCGGGAGTGCAAAGGTTTCCCGGCAAATCGCCCAAGTGTTTGGTCAAGGTCATGCCTTCAGCGATAGCCTTGCCCTGCAACAAACCGGAATGCGCCAAAGCGCGCTCGTTTTCCGGTGCGGCGATAGCGATTTTTTCCAGCTTTATTTCGGTGTCTTTGTCCGATTTTGTATGAGTAAATTGATAAGCAACATCGTTAAACACTTCGATGATATGCCGCGCTTTCCATTGCCAGTCGCGGTCGATCACAGCGCATTCGGCCAAGCAACAAACAACCGATTTTATCTGCGTTTTTTTCAGGCTGTTGATGGCGGCGAGCAAGGCTTTTTTGTAGTTCTTGCCCGACAAAGGCGTGTTTTCGCCCAATCCAACCAGCAAAATGCGTTCAATTTGAGTATGAGGTACGGCGTTGATTAACACCGTTTCGCCATTTTTGCCGCCGATGTCGCCACGGCTGAGTATGTTATTAATCAGACCTTGGCTGCTGTTGTTCAGGGCAAGCGCCGACGGGCTGAGCTGGCGGTCTTGATAGACGCCTACAATCATACAATCACATTGTAGTTCTTCTAATGGCGCGGTTTCTATTGAATAATCCATAATTTACCCTTGGTTTTACAAAATGGAGAGCACTCTTGAGCCGAGCGGTTTTTGATGATTATACAACACAACTATTGATTTTTGATGGTGTCTGATGAAAGGCAAACGGCAAAAAAACAGGGGGCAACTGAGCCAACCTTTAACCTTGAGCTACGGACATGATAACAATGAATTATTTCCAACACGGTTGTTTCCTATAAAATAGGCCGCTATTTTAAGGCTCTGGCTAAGGTTTGGCGCCCTACTTTTGCTGTACAACACACGTTTCTGATAGGAGATTGGCTTGGAAGTGAACTTAAATAAAGGCTATAAAGTGGGCCGGCGCAAATTAGTCACGGTTTTGGACAAAATGGTGGCCTCAGATTTGTTACGGACATTGCTGGCGGTGTGGTCGGTGATTGTGGTGATTATCGTCAGTCGGCAGTTTATCAGGATTCTCGACAAAGCCGTTGAAGGCCAAGTCTCCAATCATACTTTGCTGACTGTGCTGGGTTTAAAAACAGTGATTGCCAGCGCTACTTTTTTACCGGCGGCGTTGTTCATGGCGGTGTTGATGGTTCTGGGGCGCATGTATCGGGATCAGGAAATGTCGGCGGTGGCGTCTGCCGGCGGCGGTTCGGGAATCATCTATCGGGCGGTGTTTTTACTGGTTTTTCCGCTCAGCATCGTGTCGGCCGGCTTGTCCTTGTATGTGTCGCCTTGGGCGGAAGCTATGATGGATCAAATCATGCACCAAGATAAGGAATCGGCCGATCTTAGGGGTATTGCCGCCGGAAAATTCAGTGAATACAGTCATGGCGATTTGGTCTTTTATGTAGAAAAAATCGATGCCGACAAAAAAATGCAGCAGGTTTTTGTGCAGCACCGGCAAGGTAGCCGCTTGGCAATTATTAATGCAGAATCCGGTCGGCTGGAGGATTTGCCTGACGGGCGCTATGTCATTTTAGAAAATGGCGAGCGCGTACAGGGACAGCCGGGCGCCTTGAGTTATACGCTGGAACAGTTCGGCGAATACGCGGTGCGCGTCGACAGCAAAGAATCGAGCGTTAATTTTGGCAAAGCCGCTGTCGCCAGCGATATCTTAATGCGCTCCGAGCAAATAACCGACATTGCCGAATTACAGCGCCGCTTTTCCATTCCGGTCGGCGTGATGTTGCTGACCTTTATCGCCGTGCCTTTGGCACAGATGTCACCGCGTGGCGGCGTTTACGGCAATATGTTGGTGGGTTTTTTGATTTATTTTAGTTACGGCAATCTTATTCGCGTCAGCCAAAGCTGGGTGATGAATCAAACCATTCCGCCGTGGCTCGGCGCTGTCGGCGTCAATATGCTGCTGCTGGTGATAGGCGGGGTGTTGCTGGCCAGATTATATGGCTGGCACTGGTTGCTGATGAAAGTTAAAGCAAAGGTGGCTCTGTGAATGTCTTAACCGCTTATATCGTCAAGGAAATTTTAAAAGGCTCATTTATTGCCATCTTATTATTACTGACCTTATTCAATTTATTTACCTTTAGCGACCAGCTCAAAGATTTGGGCGTAGGCAATTATGGGCTAAAGGAAATTTTTTATTATTTGGCACTGACCTCCCCGACCGTCTTTTATGAACTAATGCCGGCGTCTGCGTTGCTGGGCAGTTTGTTTATCCTGGGTGCAATGGGCAATAACCGCGAACTGATTGCGATGCAAGCCGCCGGTTTATCTATTTTCGGCATCATTCGAGCGGTTCTGCTGGCCGGTGCTATTTTGGTGATTATTTCGATTTTAGTCGGTGAATTTATTGCCCCGGTCACCGAGCGTGCGGCACGTGTGCTCAAAGTCACCGCCCAGAACGAACAGGTTGTGATGGATGCCAAATACGGACTGTGGCTGCGCGAAGGCAAAAAATTCATTAATGTCCGCAAAATACAAGACGACGGCAGTCTGTCCGACATTAGCATTTATGAGCTCGATGATCAGCGCCGTTTGCGTTATTCAACTCATGCCGAAACGGCGACTTTCCAAGGGCGCCAGCAATGGAAGCTAGAAAAAATCCAGCAATCGACTATTTCGACTCAGCAAATGAGCGCCACTCATTACGACGAGCAAGCTTGGCAATCCAGCGTTGCGCCGGATTTATTGAAAATCGTGGTGGTCAATCCGAACAATTTATCGCTGTACGATCTTGCTATGTACATTAGCTTCTTGAAAAATAATGCGCAAAAATCGCACGAATTTGAGCTGGCTTTCTGGGGACGCGTGGTTAATCCGTTAATCGTTTTTGTAATGCTACTGGTGTCGACGCCTTTTGTTATCGGCGTGAAGCGCGGCGTTAATATGGGCGGACGGATGATGATAGGCGTCGTTATCGGCATGGGTTTTAATATCATCGATAAAATCGTCGGCCATGTCGGCTTGATTTATGATCTTAACCCGCCATTGATGGCCTTTGCGCCGAGTCTGACCGTATTAATGCTGGCGCTATGGGCGTTAAAGCGGGTTCAAGGCTAGTGAAGGGAATTTTATTCGCCCGAAGGACACGACACGTTCGTGCTCTTCGTGGGATAGAACACGGACAGCACAGATCGGACGGATTTACTCGGATTTTTTAAAATAGATAGTGTTTGATTCAAGCACGCTCAGCTAGACAGCGCCTTCATGGCGTCATTAATTTGCTGCTTGGCTTCATGCAGCACACTCAAGGAATGCTCTGGAGAAAGAGCAAAATCCTTTAATTTACTGGCCGCAGGAATAGAGGTAATCGTTGGCAATTCGGAGGCACCTTGCCCAATTTTGCTGTGTAAGCGGGACAGCACCACAATGTCGGTTAAGCTCAGTTCTGCACTATGATTTTGATACCAATCATCAGAATAAAGCGGCACTTTAAGAAATTCCTCGGAAAAACCCCAATCGAGCAAAATCTTGTAGCCTACCGGCCCTTTAATGCATGGCAGAGCCAGTTCAATATCGGCTTCGGTGTAATAATCTTTGGGTAATTTGGCGACGAAACTTAAGAACGGCACTGCACCAATATCGCAGATAAGTCCGGCAAGTAGCGATTCTTGAGGATTACACTGCTTGGTAACCGCCGCCAAAACATGGCTGATGGTGGCGATATACAGGCTTTGCCGCCAGATTTTATCAGCGTATTTGTTGATCAGCGCTGAGTTGCTTTTAAAAATGCTGCCAAGGCTTAAACCAATGACTAAATTACGTGCGGCATTTAAGCCAATACGGTTGACCGCTTCAAGGCAGCTTTTTGCCGGAACGACGCTGACATAAAGCGGGCTATTAGCCAAGCCAATCAATTTGGCTGAAATAACCGGGTCGAGCTGAATAATTTTTACCGCATCGGCAATGCCGATATCCTGTTGCATGGCGTGTTGCAATTTAAGTGCAATACCGGGTAATGACGGTATTTCAAGCTCTTCATTAACATAATAATGGGCAAAGCTGTTCAATAACTTATTTTTAGCCAACTCGGTAGGGATCACCAACTTTGACAATTCCGATGCCGGTGCGTATTTGCTGGACATGATTTTTTGCGAGACGCGCAACACACTGACTTTAGTTTTAGCTATCGCCGTGGTGGTATGTTTGGCGCCGCTGGACAGCGGAAACTTGGCAGGCCCTGTGCCTGAGACTATTTCATAACTTTTGCCATGTTCATCCGATAAGGAAACGGTGCCATTAAGCAAATAAAACGCCGAATCGGTCGACTCGCCGGCACGAAATAACAGCATTGTTTCAGGAAATATTTCTGATTTAAGGCCGGAGGCAAAGGCCAACAATTTTTCGCTATCATAATTGCGGATAGGAAAAAGCCCTTTTAATACATCAAGCGGCACGTCGTCGCCGCTGACACCTTTTACGCTGTCAGCTTTTATTTTTTTTTTATCTTGAAGAAAACTACCGAAAAGAGGCATGTTAGTTTTTTAAAAATAGAGGTAAAGTGGTTAGCATAATAACGCCATCATGTTTAAATTATACGTGAAAAATGTGACTAATTTGGCGTTTTTTACCGTCGAATAACTGAATACACGCAATTTATTAGGATAGTTTACATATCGGCAAGCAATGATTTTTTTTTATAAACAAGCAATAAATATAATAAGGAGAGCGGGTAATGGCGGTTAGAGAATTTAACAATAAACAACCCAGCCTTGGCAAGTCGGTCTTTATCGATGATAGCGCGATGGTCATTGGCGATGTTAGCTTAGGTGATGATGTGTCGGTATGGCCTACAACAGTAATTAGGGGCGATGTGGCGCCTATCACTATTGGCGATGGCACTAATGTGCAAGACGGTTCGGTGTTGCATGTGACTCATGCCGGCAAATATACCGCGCAAGGTTATCCATTAACCATCGGCAAAGGCGTCACCATTGGCCATAGAGCGGTGGTTCATGCCTGTACTGTCGGCGATTATTGTCTGATCGGGATAGGCGCCATTATTATGGATGGCGCGGTACTTGAAGATTATGTGATGCTCGGCGCCGGCGCACTGGTGCCGCCGGGGAAAAAGCTGGACAGCGGTTATCTTTATGTCGGCGTACCCGCCAAACAGGCCAGACCGTTAAAAGAGTCTGAAAAGGAATTTTTGGAATACTCATCCCGGCAATATATACAGCTGAAAAATGAGTATTTAAAAGACTCAATATGAAGCTTTATTTCCCACAGGCAACGTTAATCATTCTTCGTGTTCTCCGTGCTCTTCGTGGTGATTTTTCAGATTCTATTTTCTATAGTCCGCGATCAACGGCCTTTCCGCATTTAACAACGCGATAACTGGCTGGGTTCGGGGACGAACGCCGCGCCAGATAAAAAAGGCTTCCGCTGCTTGTTCGACCAGCATACCCAGACCATCCAGGCTTTTTACCGCATGATTTTCCAGACCCCAGCGCACAAAAGCGGTCGGTTCGTTGCCGTAGGCAAGGTCGTAACAACAGCCCTCCTCAGCCAACAAACCTGTCGGCAATGGCGGCAATTGGCCGCTCAAACTGGCGGAAGTGGCATTTAAAATCAAGTCAAATTGCCGGCTCTCTAACCCATCAAAACCGCAGCCAATAACAGAGCCGTTAGCGTGAAATTCGGCGGCCAATTTAATCGCTTTATCGGCGGTACGGTTAGCGATAACCAAGCTGTGCGGTGACTGCTCAAGAATCGGCGCGAGAATACCGCGACTGGCGCCGCCCGCACCGAGAACCAGTATGCGGCTACCCGATAAGCGAATGGCATGATTAGTGACCAAGTCGGTCACCAAGCCTATGCCGTCGGTATTATCGCCAAGAATAGCACCGTCTGCTTGCAAGGCCAGCGTGTTGACAGCCTTGCTTATCTGGGCGCGTTCGGTTCTATAATCAGCATAACTCCAGGCCAGCTCCTTTAGCGGCACGGTGCAGTTTAAACCCTTGCCGCCTTCAGCAAAAAATTTTTCAGCGCGATTTGAAAATTGCTCGGCGGGTACATCCTGCGCGGTATATTCAAGCACTTGTTCGGTTTGCTCGGCAAAAAGGCCATGAATACGGGGTGATTTGCTGTGTTTAATGGGGTGCCCAAACACCGCGTAGCGATCAATTAGTGTCATGATTTTGCCTTTTTTCCTGCCATAAATCGTATAAAACGGTTGCCCCGACAATTAATAGAGCGATAGTCAGCTCCATCCAGAGAAAATGCGAGGTGTAGATAGAAACCACAGCGGCCGCACACAAAAAAAGCCCAACCAGACTAAAACGCCAGCCTACGCGCAGGCCATCAAGCATGGTTGACAGCGACAAAATCAGTAACACAACCAGAGCGGAATCTTGCTGGCTTATCCGCCCGGATTGATGGATTAAAAACAAACCGCCAATGACCAGTAACGAGGTCGCCCAGTGTATCGATTGCTCGCGAAAAACCAGTTTAAAATCTTCGCTACGGTGTTTGGATTGCAGCCAACCAATAATAATGGCGAACAGGCAGAATACAAAGACCATGATAAGCCAGTAGCTATAGCCATCGGCCGATGAATAATCCATGATGCCGATACCAATCAGCGACAAGATCAGCAATAAAACCAATATGGCTTCTTCGATATGGAACCTGCTTTTTTCGGTGATGAGTGTGTCTTCTTCCTGCATAAAATTAGGCCTCTTTAGTGGGTTGTTAGTTTAAGGTGATTTCCGAGAAATAACGTCCATTAATGATCAATGGTCTGTAAAAAATAAAGTCCACGAAAAACACGAAAGCCACGAAATTTTCGTGTTTTTTCGTGCTTTTCGTGGACAATTTTGGGTATGTCTTTTTCAGGAAATTGCCTAATAGATATGCTGGCGAGCTGATCCGCTGATTTTTAGCATTGATCGCTCTCTAAATTTTCCGAAAAACGGGAATTGATTTTTCAGGAGCACGCCTCGCTTTAAGCCCCCAAGCCAACAAATATTCAATCTTGCGGTTACCATCATTCAAGCGCTTAAACAATATTTCAAATAACTGCTTGTAAAAGGCATAACCTTTAGTGGGATAAGTATCCAGATAACTGCTTAGCTTTGCCCCTTGTATTTCCAGCAAACAACCATCAGTCATCGCGGTCACAGAAGCGGTTCGAATCATCGTTCCATGCAGACAGGTGTCGCCAAAAATATCACCTTTAACCAAGTCGCACACGCCGGTTTTTACGTTTTCACGCGCCTCCAGCTCAACATGTACAGACACCCGCAGCCGTCCACTTTCAATAAAGAACAACGATTTGCCCACATCACCTTCTCTAACGATGATTTCATTGGTCACAAAATCCCAGCGTTTCCAGGCCATTCCTTCGACAAATCGGGGGTCATTGATGATTTCTTTAATTAGTTTTTCCACGGCGGTGATCTCTGGCTGTGTATCTATTCACAAGGTTATGACTCGCACTCCAAGCTGTCAACGCGCTGAAAGCCACGGGGCAAGGCCAAGCCGCGTTTGGCGCGGGCGCCGGAATAATGTTCAATATCCGCGCCTTTCAAGGTCAACTGCCGTTTACCGGCGAGGATTTTTAACTGCGCATTTTCAGGCAGCGCCACCGTAGCGACGACATAATCACTACCCGCGCTCAAATCTGGACTTGGAATATTAATCAATTTATTGCCTTTGCCTTTGGCCAGTGCCGGCAATTCCGCGACCGGAAAAATCAACAAGCGGCCTTGTAAGGTCACTACCGCCAGCGCATCGGTTTCATTGCGTATCGCTACCGGCTTTAATACTTTCGCGCCATCAGGCAAGTTAATCAACAACTTACCGGCTTTGTTTTTGCTCAACAATTCTTTCAGTTGAACCCGAAAGCCATAACCGAAATGACTGGCCAGCACGTACCAATCGTCAGGCTGCCCCGCCAGCAGATGCACAAATAACGAGCCCGGCGGCGGATTAAGCCGTCCGGTCAACGGTTCGCCCTGCGTCCTGGCTGACGGCAGATCATGGGTCGCTGTGCTGTAAGCGCGACCGGTAGAATCCAGAATATACACCGGCTGCGTGGAGCGGCATTTGACCGCATCCAAAAAACTATCACCGGAACGGTAATTTAAACTCGCCACATCGATGTCATGGCCTTTCGCCGACCTGATCCAGCCTTTTTCCGACAGGATAACGGTCAGCGGCTCGTTGCTGATTAGCGCAGTCGTTTCCAGTGCTTGCGCGGCGACTCTGGCCACAATCGGCGAGCGGCGCTCATCGCCGTATTTTTCCGCATCGCGCTCCAGCTCATCCCTAATCAGGCGATTGAGCAAACGCGGCGAACCGAGCGTTTTTTCCAGTCCTTTCCGTTCTTTTTCCAGCTCATCTTGTTCGCCGCGAATTTTCATTTCTTCGAGCTTGGCCAGATGCCGCAATTTCAATTCCAGTATCGCTTCGGCCTGAGTGTCAGTCAGTCCAAACCGCTCCATTAACACCGGTTTAGGCTGGTCTTCGTTACGGATAATCGCAATCACTTCATCGATATTCAAATAAGCAATCAGCAAACCGTCGAGAATATGCAGGCGCGCCAGCACCTTGTCCAATCGGTATTGCAGACGTTTACGCACGGTTTCGGTGCGGAACGCCAGCCATTCGACCAGAATGTCCCGCAGCCCTTTCACTTTAGGCCGCCCGTCCAAGCCGATCATGTTCATGTTAACGCGGTAGCTTTTTTCCAGGTCGGTGGTGGCAAACAAATGCGACATCACCTCATCGGCGTCAATGCGTTTGGAGCGCGGAATCACCAGCAAGCGGGTCGGATTTTCATGATCCGATTCGTCGCGCAAATCTTCAATCATCGGCAGTTTTTTCGCCAGCATTTGCGCGGCAATCTGCTCCATCAATTTAGCGCCGGACACCTGATGCGGCAACGCGGTAATGACGATATTGCCGTCTTCCAGCTCGTATTTGGCGCGCATTTTGATCGAACCGCCGCCGCTGATGTACATTTTTTGTATGTCTTCAGCCGAGGTGATAATTTCCGCATCGGTCGGGTAATCGGGGCCTTGAATATGGGTAAACAGCGTTTCCAGCGTGCTGTTCGGGTCATCCAATAATTGAATGCAGGCGTGGGCGACTTCGCGCAGATTATGCGGCGGTATGTCGGTCGCCATGCCGACTGCGATGCCCATCGTGCCGTTCAGCAAGATATTCGGTAGCCGCGCCGGCAACAGCACCGGTTCTTTTAGCGTGGCGTCGAAATTGTCCGACCAGTCCACCGTGCCCTGCCCCAGTTCGCTTAACAAGGTTTGCGCATAAGCGGTCAGGCGCGATTCGGTGTAACGCATCGCGGCAAACGATTTGGGATCGTCCGGCGAACCCCAGTTGCCCTGCCCGTCCACCAGCGGATAACGGTAAGAAAAATTCTGCGCCATCAACACCATGGCTTCATAACAGGCGGAATCGCCGTGCGGATGATATTTACCCAGCACGTCACCGACAGTCCGAGCCGATTTCTTAAACTTGGCCGTCGCGGTCAAGCCCAGCTCGGACATGGCATAAACAATACGCCGTTGCACCGGTTTTAAGCCGTCGGCAATATGCGGCAAAGCCCGATCCAAAATCACATACATGGAATAATCCAGGTAGGCTTTTTCGGTAAACTCCTTTAACGGCAGTTGTTCAAAATTTCCTTGTAAGATCATAAATTACAGCTCGGCACTATCGTCATTATTAAAGTCTTTTCTTGTTTAATCATTAAATTCTCAGCTCTAAAGCCCTGCATTGCAGACCGTTAATTTCATGTAATTTTTTATCATTTGTCAGTAGCACCGCCTGTTCAAGCAATGCCGTTGCGCATACTATCGCATCGGGGAGTTTTAGTAAGCGTTCTTTACGTAATTTAATGGTTTGTTCTTTAATTGAATCTGTCAGGTTGATGACCTGCACATCATTAACAAAGCGCTTTAACCATTGCTCCTGAATAACCGTGATTCCAGGATAAGCGCGCAATTCTATTTCAGTAATGACAGAAATGGCATAGTGGGCTATCGGCAGCGATTCTAACAGCAATCCTTTCTGCAAATAAATAACAACATTGGTATCCAAAACAAACATCATAAAAGCGCTTCATCCCATTCACTCCTGATTTTTCGCTGATAGGCCAAGCCATCTTCAGGCCAATCGATAGTGCCGCTATATTGCATTAAATCAACGGTCTTGTTAGGACTACTGTCATTATAAATAAGGATAAACTCATGTTCGCCAACCGCGATATTTTCCGGCACATCAGCAGTGATAGTATGATTTGGCCTGACTTCCGCCTTAATTTTTAATGATTGCATGATTTCACCCCTGTTAAAAAATTCCGAATCGGAACGGCGAGTTTTACTGAAGAAAGAAATAGAACACGGATAGCACCGAGCAAACGGATAATCACCGGTAAAAAGCACAGTATATATTTTAAAAAATCTGTGTAGATCCGTCCCATCTATATCATCCGTGTTCTATTAATCATTTTTAGCAGTGGTTGAGCAATTACGTTTTAGCCGCCACAATGTCGATTATTATACAAAGCTAACACAAAATAACCCTTGCTATTTTTAGGCATAAAACAGCCGCCATAAAAAAGCCCCGGCTGCTTAACAGCCGGGGCTTTGATTAGGCTTAAAGCAACGGAGCTTTAAGACAGCATGATTACATCATGCCGCCCATACCACCCATTCCGCCCATGCCGCCCATATCGTGGCCGCCATGACCGCCTTTATCGTCGCTCGGCGCATCGGCAATCATCACTTCGGTGGTCAGCATCAAACCGGCAACAGACGCTGCATTTTGCAACGCAGTACGGGTCACTTTCGCAGGGTCTAAAATTCCCATTTCGATCATATCGCCGTATTGGCCGGTTGCCGCGTTGTAACCAAAGTTACCTGTGCCTTTTTGCACTTCGTTGAAGACCACTGAAGGCTCGTCGCCTGCATTGGCAACGATTTGACGCAAAGGCTCTTCCATTGCACGACGCAAAATGTTGATACCAACAGTTTGGTCGTGGTTAATGCCTTCCAGGTTGTCCAGCGCAGAAATGGCGCGAACCAGAGCTGAACCGCCACCTGCGACAACGCCTTCTTCAACCGCAGCGCGAGTTGAATGCAACGCATCTTCAACGCGGGCTTTCTTTTCTTTCATTTCGATTTCAGTTGCCGCGCCGACTTTAATAACCGCAACGCCGCCCGCTAATTTAGCCAGACGCTCCTGCAGTTTTTCTTTGTCATAGTCGGATGTTGCATCATCAGCTTGTGCGCGAATTTGTGCAACACGGCTTTTGATTTGCTCTTCAGAACCCGCACCATCAATGATAGTGGTGTTTTCTTTGGTGATTTGCACTTTTTTAGCCGTACCCAGTTGCGACAATTCCGCTTTTTCCAGGCTCAAACCGACTTCTTCAGAAATAACCACGCCGCCGGTCAATACCGCGATGTCTTCCAACATGGCTTTACGACGGTCGCCGAAACCAGGCGCTTTAACCGCAGCGACTTTAACGATGCCGCGAATCGTGTTGACCACCAATGTCGCCAGCGCTTCGCCTTCAACATCTTCAGCAACGATCAATAACGGACGGCCGGCTTTCGCAACGCCTTCCAGAATAGGCAGCATGTCGCGGATATTGGAGATTTTTTTGTCGTAAATCAGAATCAATGGATCGTCTAATTCGACGCTCATATTTTCTTGTTTGTTGATGAAGTAAGGTGACAAATAGCCACGGTCGAACTGCATCCCTTCAACTACGTCCAGCGAGTTGTCAAGGCCTGAACCTTCTTCAACCGTGATGACGCCTTCTTTGCCGACTTTTTCCATTGCTTCAGCAATGATTTTGCCGACTGACTCGTCAGAGTTTGCAGAGATAGTACCGACTTGGGCAATCGCTTTGTTGTCAACGCAAGGTGTCGCTGAAGCCACAATCGCTTCAACCGCTTTGGTTACCGCCAAATCGATGCCGCGTTTTAAATCCATAGGATTCATGCCAGCGGCAACGGCTTTTAAGCCTTCGTTAACGATGGATTGCGCCAATACGGTTGCTGTCGTAGTTCCGTCACCGGCGACATCAGACGTGTGCGAGGCCACTTCTTTGACCATTTGCGCACCCATGTTTTCGAATTTGTCTTGCAATTCGATTTCTTTTGCTACCGATACACCGTCTTTAGTGATGGTTGGTGCGCCGAAGCTTTTGTCCAAAATCGCGTTGCGGCCTTTAGGGCCTAACGTCACTTTTACCGCGTTTGCTAAAATATTGACGCCGCGAGCCATACGGATACGCGCGTCATCACCGAATAATACGTCTTTTGCTGCCATTTTTATTCCTTATCTAATTTTGTCTGTGAATGTGATTGCGGTATTCAGGCTTAACCCAAAATGCCCATGATGTCTTCTTCACGCATAACGATGAGTTCATCGCCGTCAACTTTTACTTCGTTGCCGGAATATTTGCCAAACAACACCTTATCGCCAACCTTGACTTCCAAAGCGCGTACAGTGCCGTTGTCCAGTTGCTTGCCGTTGCCAACTGCTAAAACCACGCCTTGACTTGGTTTTTCTGCTGCAGAACCCGGCAATACGATGCCGCCTGGGGTTGTGGTTTCTTCTTCAACACGTTTGACTATCACTCTGTCGTGTAACGGACGTATTTTCATCAATATCTCCTAAACATTAAAATTAAAGGGTAAATCTTAGTTATTAGCACTCGCTAGTAATGAGTGCTAATGATAATGAGCTTTTGCACTGTGTCAAGTTCTTTGGCATCATCTTGTTTCATCCTACAGCCACAACATGACCTATGAATGACAACCAACTACTGCGCTACAGCCGTCAAATTATGCTGCCTCAGATCGATATTGAGGGCCAACAAAAACTTCTCGACGCCAATGTGCTGATTGTCGGCGCCGGCGGATTAGGTTCTCCGGCAGCCCTATATCTTGCTGCCGCAGGCGTTGGCACAGTAACTATTTACGATAACGACACCGTGGACTTGTCCAACTTACAAAGGCAGATTACTCATCACACGCCCGATATTGGGACTGATAAGGTAATTTCAACCCGGCAAACACTGAATCAGCTAAATCCCGAGGTCAAAATAAAAGCGATTAAACAGCGACTGGAAGGTGATCAACTTAATTACGAAGTGATGCAGGCCGATGTGGTGCTGGACTGTAGCGACAATTTCACCACCCGCTTTGCCATCAACAGCGCCTGCGTCAAACAGCAAACGCCGCTAGTTTCAGGCGCGGCGATTCGTTTTGAGGGACAAGTTGCCGTGTTTACGCCGGGCAAAAATAACAGCCCGTGCTACAACTGTCTGTACCACAGCGACGGCGAAGAACTGCAAAATTGCGCCACTAACGGCGTTATCGCGCCGCTCACCGGCATCATAGGCAGCATTCAGGCGCTGGAAGCAATGAAATTAATTATGAATATTGGCGAAGCATTAACCGGACGGCTATTGCTGCTGGATGGCTTAACAATGGAATGGAATACGATGAAACTGCGGAAAAATCCTGACTGCCCAACCTGCGGCGTGTAATGTTGGGACATACAGACGATGCTATGCGTCTGTATGTCCCAACACCAACAAACTCTTACTTTTTAGCCAGTTTGCCCTGAACAAATTTAATAGCTTTTTCGGCAAAATCATTAACCACCGAAGGGCTGTCGCCATGCGGCTCAAGATCACCCAAAGGGGTGTCACTCATCTTAGTAAAACGGTAAATAAAATAACCTAACGGTGCAAACGCAAACGCCGCAATCAGTATCATAACGATAAATAACCCAGAAACCTCACCCATAATTCCTCCTCCTAAATTTTTATATTATTATTTTGAGATGAAGCCGAATAATACTCTTTTCTAGTCTAAAAAACATCTTTCAGCTTTTACAAAATAAGCTCATAAAATCTATCGTTTTATTGACCACGAAGCACACAGAGAGCACGAAGTTTCGGTTACCCACTTAAGAAGACGGGCAATCGACAAAGAACTCGGGACGCAGAGCCTCAACTCGGCAATGTTGATCGTTGCGGGTACTCGCCAAGCAGGGGCTTGGCGTTCCCATTCACTCACTTACAACTGCCCGGCTTAAGTGAGTAGCCTTTTATGGACTCTGTTTTTAGCTGATTTTTAATAGCATTTTCGGCCCAATTCATATTTCACCGAGCATCCATCCTTGGATAAGAATTAAGGCCTCAGGTATTAAGCCATAAAACGTTCAATGAACACATCAGGACTTACCGCTAAGTCGATTAAACCTACTACGGTAATCTCTCCTTGATCAAGTTGATCGCTATAGTGCGCCAGTTGGTCATTATTTAACGAAATATCATTCAACAAGTTATTAATCCAAATGACAGTCGCTTCACTTTGGTTTGCCTGCAGAAATTCCGGTTGAGCCAAAGCCAACTTGGTAAATTCAGCACGGCTGACTGTTTTCATAAAATCACTCAGTACCCTGAACTCCTCTGCTGTCAATTCACGGGCAAAAATAGGATTATCCAATGCCTGCAGATAATCACTGTCGCTGCCGTTTTGATATACCTCAGCCAACGCAGTGTTACCCATAAAATAATCAATCACATCGATTTCATCGCTACCGTTTTTCAACAAGGTGCGCCATACATCAAGCTCTTGCGGGGTAATGGCGCGCGCATCAGTTGCCAAAAACAAGCTCACTGCTTCAATAGTCTGGTATTGATCGAATTCCGGTTGACCGGCAAGTTTCAAAACCTGCTCGGTTCGATTACCAAACGTAGTTAAAGCCGTACTCAGCTCATCCTGTGTCGCTTCACGGTGATACAGGTCACGGTAAATTTGTCTGATAAAAAACGCATCCTGGTCGGTGTCGTTATCCTTAACCATTGGATTCAAGCCTAATTGCAGCTCCACTGTATCGGTCATACCATCATTATCGCGGTCATCAGCACGGATGCCAATACCAAATCCTGGGCCACCCTGAATATTGAGCAAGCATTTGTCTTGATAATCCAATCTATCAGCAGTTGAGTATTGCCAAGTTGCCTGTAGCTTGCCATTTTCGATAACAAGGCTATCAGCGCCATACTGTATCCATTGACCATCAGCCGTTTGCCGCCAAAAACCATTGAGCAACTCTTTTGGCTCCAGATAAAACTTAAACTTAAAGTCAATATCACTTGGAATATTTTTAACCTGAAAGTTTAACAAGCCCATGGGCAAGTCACCTTGCATTGGAACGCGATCAAAGCTCTGAGTAAAGTGATCGAAGGACAATATCGCGTCTGGATAATCAGTAATCTCCAAGGTAATAAAGCGCTGTTCGAAAGCTTCACTACTATCACCAATAGCCACAGGCATAGAAACAACATTAGACTGGCGTGCATCTAAAATACCGTCACCATTACCATCGCCAAATTTGAAAGGAACACCGACCAAACTGGCTATCTGACTTTCGACATTGTCACCGATACCATCGCCATCAAGATCGGCGTCACTATGGCTATAAGCATTGTCAAAGTTAAACAATAGCTGTTGCGCCGCCGCCAAGTTAAAACGGGATTCCACAGCGGCATCCAGGGCCAAGGTAATCAGTTCATCAGCACTGATTTCACCACGATAAAGCTGTGAACTGTAATGGTTCAGCATTTCAGGACTCAGCGCTAAATCAGCAATCAGAGTGGCGATCAGTTGTGCCTGAGTACGCTGCTGAAACTCCGGTTGCGCCAGCATTTGCTGAGTAAAGCCAGCACGACCCAGCGTTTTCAGCGAGTCATTCATAGTGGCCCACTCTTGCTCTGTCGCCTGGCGTCCCAGAATACGCTGTTCCAATGCCTGCAGATAGTCAAAATTACTCCCTGACCGGTAAACCTCGCCCAACGAAGTATTAGCCATAAAATAACTGATAACATCTTTATCGCTGCTGCCATTCTGTAGCAGGGTACGCCACACATCCAGTTCCTGCCGGGTTACTGCACGATTATCGGCTACCGAAAACAAACGCACCGCTTCATTGAGGCGGTACTTTTCAAATTCCGCCGATGACGCCAAATCAACAATGCGAGCGACTCGGTTATTATCCTGCTTAAGCAAATTCAGCTGAGCTTCCAATTCCTGAGAGCTAACTTCACGATCAAACAAGTCACGGTACATTTGTGCGATAAATAAATCAGACTGGCGCAGATTATTATCATTGACCTTAGTATCAAGCCCCCAGCCGGCTTCCAGAGTATCCGGAACACCGTCCGCATCACGATCGCCGGCAGTCTTGCCTGCAGCAAAACCAGCACCGCCATACACAGTAATGGCATTATTTTGCCAGCCATCCAGGTCAAACGCCCCATTCTCAGTAATTTGCCAGCTTATTTGCAGCTTACCGTTATCAATGACCAGGCTGTCAGTACCAAAATTAATTAACTCCCCGCTGGTGTCGGCGATTAAAAAGCCGTTCATTAACTGATTCGGCTCAACGTAAAATTTAAAATTTGTAGCTTCACTACTTATCACGTTTTCAGCACGAACAGTCAGGATATCAAACGGCAAATTATCAACGCTAACAGAAGTCGGAGAAATCTGCGGCAGACTGTTAAAGGAAAATTTTGCCGCCTCCGGCGCATTGATTAATTCAAAAGTAGCGTAACGCTCATAGCTGTGAGTCCAATGGCTCATAAATAATGAAGTTACTTGCTTTTGAGTGGCATCAGCACGACCATCGCTATTGCCATCGCCGAGGAATCGGCGTGCGGCTCCCAGCACAAATGCTTCAATATGATCATTGATACCGTCGCGATCATCATCACGCTCAATTGTGCAAACGGGAGCTGGCTCAGGTATAGGAGTCGGCTCAGGCGTTGGTGTAAGAACAGGTGCCGCCGTAACAGCCAAATACCCCGGATCAGAAATAACACCCACTTGCGGATCAGTATCACCGATACCATTATCAGTTAAGGTAATTACCACCCGATCAATTAAGCCATCACCATTCGTATCAAACAATTCTGCGCCATCATCGAAAGTTGCCAAATCACCATCGGCTAAAAACTCGAAAAATTCATTGGTAAGACTACCTGCTGTTTTAGGCCCAAATTTAATAAAAGTATCCGCTTTCACACCCGCCGGCATTTCCAATACCACCCTGGTTTGCAAGCCATTAGCTGGATTACCATCCAAATCCGTTAAGGTTTTGCCGTCTCTTGCGGTAATGGTAAATTGCAGCGGGTCTGTGACCGGCGTTTTATCGGCAGGTCGAGTTTGACCGGCAAATTTTGGATCGTTGGGCGACAAGACTGCGACAGCTTTTAATTGCACATTATCGTCTACCGGCACCTGCGGTGTGCTTGCCGTTTTATTTTGCAAATTCCCCGCAATCAACGAGCCGAATGAGGCCGCCGGGGCGTTAACACCTTCCTCAAATGCTTCTGCACCCGATTTTCCCTCAGTAGGAACCACCGGAAAAGTCGCCACTGCATTTTGCAGACTATCAGCAATACCATCATCATTAAAGTCGCCATTACCGGTACCAACATCCTCAACAGCCGCATTCACGCCATCCAAGTCGGTACGTATTTCGGCGAATGTAGCAGCATTTTCTTTAGCATTACCGCTAACATCAAACAATTTAACCTTAAAGTTATATTCACCATCCGCCATCGAATCGGTCACTATAAACGCAGTGCGATTAAGCACATCGGACTCGGTCAAGACTCGTGTACTCACCCATTGTTCAGCACCACCGCCTATCGGTGTCGCATATAACTTGAGAATATAACCCGCCTTAACATCCGCATCGGCGGCAGTCGCCAAACCGACAATAAACTTAGGTGTCGGAATATTGGTCACATCATCCAGCGTCGCATCCAGCTGCAAATCGGATTCATCAGTCAAATTAAGCGTCAACGGCGTATCCGGTGCTTTAGTATCGAGTGTCACCGTCAACTTGCTGTTCATGTCAGGAATAGGCAGGCCATTAACATCGACAATGTCCGCACTAAAGGTAAAGTTGCCATCGGCCAAAATGCCCACATCATTCTTAATGGCTTGCAAATTAACATTGTCCAGCGTCCAGAGGCCTTGAGCATCTGCCGTCACCGTACCTAATACCGTACCATCCGGCGCTTTGACTTGCACCCTGGAACCGCTCGGCGCATTGCCCTGCAACTGAATCAGCGAAATATTGGTTAAATTATCGGTATTGCTTTCGCCGCTATCAAATTGATCCGGCAAATCAATACTCAGCAAACCACGATTCAAGGTCAGCGTTAACGTAGCCGCAAGCCCTTCATTACCGGCAACATCCACCGTTTTTGCGGTAAACGTAAAATCACCGTCCTCGTTCAAAATGCCGTCACGGTCATCACCATCGATTTTGGTCAAATCAATACCGGCCAATTGCCATTCGCCCAACTGATTAGTCGGCACCGTGGCGTACAACTGACCATCAGGCCGATACAGATTAACCTTACTATTAGGCTCGGCACTACCGGTTAACGCCACCACAGTATTGCCGGTAATATTATCAGTATCGCTGGAACCCGAATCACTGCTGGCCGGTAAATCAATCGTCGGTATGCGCGGCGCCACGGTATCGATAATAAACTCACCCACCACCGCAACCTTACCGGTGTTAGTCGTCGCGATAATTTGATAAGTGCCGTCAGTCGCATTCGCCGGATTACCCGCCGCCTGACCGTTGGCAAAATCACCAAACGCCTGAGCGCCCGGCTTGCTTAAATCAGCATCCAGCAACGTCACCTCATAGCGGCTTTGACCGTTCAATAACGGCACCTCTTTCACCGCATACTGACTCGGCTGCAAAATTTCTCCATTCGGGCCTTTTAAAGACAAGGTCAAGCCAGAAGAAGCCTGCAAAATTAATTGCGGATTGCCATTAGCGGTAATCAAATCATTAGCGCCGGTATCGGTCGCATCGGTAATATCAAGATTGGTCACCTTGATGTCACTATCAATCGTCAGCAACTTATTGGCATTAGCCTTCTGACCTGAACTATTGCTGGCTTCAGCGATAATTTGATAACTGCCGCCCGCCAGATTAAAGGCCGAACGATCAACCGACCAAACGCCATTAACCGCCGTTTGTGTCGCTTCAAATACCAGCGTGTTATTGGCATCAAACAGCTTGATTAACACACTGCTGCCCGCCGTCGCCGTGCCTGAAAAAATCAGCGAAGAATCGTTGGTAATAAAATCACCCGGCGTACCGCTGTCTTCACTGATAGCAGTGATAGCCACATTAATAGCGCGGTCGTCATCTTTGACCGCATTCGGATCGGTCGCGCCGGTGTTGTTATCAGGATAAATATCGCCGGTGCCATCGTCTTTAATAGTCGCAGTGCCAACTACCGCGCTGCCGCCGTTCGGTGTCACCGTCAGCGTGAAAGTTTCCGCACCTTCGTTCAGGCTGTCATTGATTATTTTGGTTCTGACCAACAACGTGGTGCTACCCGCTGGAATAGCCACCAGACTATTAGCCGTGTAATCCACCCAGCTCGTGCCATTAAAATACTGCAACGGAACGCCACTGCCCGCATTGCCGGTGTCAGTGCCCAATGTCGCGTCAATATCGGTCGTAGCGCTGGTGTTACCCAAAGCCAATGTGACTTGTTGCCCCGCCACGCCGGTGACAGTAAACACCGCATAGGGTGAGGCTTCATTGACCGTTGGACTGCTAACCGCCAAAGCACGATCATCAGATTTTGGCGCCGTAGTGTTCTCAGTGCCGTTGGCATTGAAAATAGTGCCGCCGCCCTGATCGTTGATAGTGGCAGTGCCGATTACGGCTGAACCACCTGCTGGCGTGGCGGTCAGGGTAAAAGTTTCGCCGTTGTCGGCGATGGTGTCTTCAATGACCGGCGTGCGCACCAAGAGCGTCGTGCCGGTCAGCGTGGGATTAGGCGTGACGCTGTAGGCAATCCAATCAACGCCGCCGTTTAGCGAATACTCCAGATTAGCGCCGCCGCCAAAATCGGTACCGTTGCCGGTTGCCGTACCCGCCGTCAGCGCCAGGCTGAGTTGTTGCCCAACCGAGCCGGTGACGGTGAATACCGCGTAGGGCGAGGCTTCATTGACCGTTGGGCTGGTAACAAGCAGATCATTATCAATAATGCCGCCATTACCGGCGACACCGCCGATCGTCAAGATCATCGTCTCTGCACTTTCGATGATGCTGTCGTCAGTGGTGCCGACGGTGATGGTGAAGCTGGTGACGTTGGCCGGAATCGTCAGGGCATTGTAATTGGTGTCTTTCCAGGTGACGTCATTGCTGAAGGTCCAGCTGCTGGGCGCAGCATAATCCGTACTTGTAGCGGTACCCGTAATCGCTAGGCTGTATTCGGTGGCGGTTGGGCTGGCCACACTGAGGGCAACGGTGTAACGCAGGCTGTTGCCTTCGACGACGGTGCTGTCGACCGGGGTTTGGCCGGTGTTGGCGTTGTCTTCGGCGGTGACACTGCTGACGCTTTGACTGTCGTTGTCGGTAATGTTGCCAGTACCGGCTTGGCCGCCCACGGTCAGAATCAGGGTTTCGGCGCTTTCAATCGCGCTGTCGTCAGTGGTGCCGACGGTGATGGTGAAGCTGGTGACGTTGGCCGGAATCGTCAGGGCATTGTAATTGGTGTCTTTCCAAGTGACGTCATTGCTGAAGGTCCAGCTGCTGGGCGCAGCATAATCCGTACTTGTAGCGGTACCCGTAATCGCTAGGCTGTATTCGGTGGCAATTGGGCTGGCCACACTGAGGGCAACGGTATAACGCAGGCTGTTGCCTTCGACGACGGTGCTGTCGACCGGGGTTTGGCCGGTGTTGGCGTTGTCTTCGGCGGTGACACTGCTGACGCTTTGACTAGCTCCATCCTGAATCGTCGCAGTGCCCGTTACGCCATCTTGATTTTTAACGGTGCCCGAAATATACCCTGTCTCAAGGGTAAAGGTTTCATTAGATTCTGTATCAGTATCAGTCTTAGTAGCAAGGCGTAGTTGCAGCGAGGTTTGACCTGCGGCGATGGTGACTGGGCCTGAAACGGTAGTCCAGTCGGTACCTCCGTTTGTTGAAACTTGTAAAGTGTTTGCCGCTTCGGTATCGGTGCCTAATATTGCCCCAGTTCCCGTGAGCGTAGGCGTGAAGCTAATCGCTTTAGTGGCCGTTTTGTCGATACTGACGGTAAATACGGCATTTGCGCCTTCGTTAACGGTTGGACTGGTGATGCTAATGGTGGGACGGTCGTCGTCTAGTGTGCCGCTGCCTGGTGTGCCGGTAGTATTATCAAGATAAATATTCCCCTCTAAATCGCCTTCGTCATTGATGGTAGCGACACCAATACTACTAACATTATTGGAAGTGGCTTTTAGCGTAAAAGCTTCGTTGCCTTCATGAACGTCATCTGTATTAACCGCCACTCGAACCAGCAATTTGCCGTTGTCGGGAATAGTTGGCGTGCCTGTACCGTAATTAACCCAGCTAGAGCCATTGTAATACTGTAATTGATTACTAATATCCGTGCCCAATGTCGCTTTGGTATCGTTACTGTTCAGTCCTTCGGTATCACTCAAACTCAGCGTAACAGTGGCATTTTTATCACCGGTCACGGTAAAGACAGCGTAAGGCGATGCTTCGTTGACGAAGATGTCGTTGACGGTGATGTTGTCCGCTGCGCCTTGAATGGTGACGTTCAAAACCGCTGTATCAAAGAGTGCAGTACCAGTACGATCGGTGACGGTATAGTTAAAACTGTCGGTAAGGGTGTCATTGGGTGCCATTACGTTGACTAATGGATTGCTATTATCCACCGTATAGTTCCAGGTACCATCAGCGCTTAGTGTCAATGAACCATAAGTACCGACTAGAGCGGTACCCACTGTCCCAGCAGAGCCAGAACCTTCGGAGCCACCAGCGCGCAAGGCTGTGACTCGCAATTCGGAGCGCAAATCGTCAACATCGCTGGCGTAGTCGAGTACATTGCCGCTGGGGTTGTAACCGGGAATACTGTTGTTTTCGCCGCTGGCTTCGATGGCGGTGGCAGCCACGTTGCCAGCAATCGGGGCATCGTTGGCGCCTTGGATGGTAATTTTTAAGGTGGCCGAACTGGTTAATGTAGTACTATTTTTAACCGCCTGCATCGTGTAGACGAAGTTTTCAGTCAAAGTAGCATTACTATCGCGCAATGACTGAACAGCGCCGTTGTCATTATTAACCGTATAGGTGTAGACACCAGTGCTACTGATGGTTAAGGTGCCGTAAAGGCCTGTCACCGTTGTATTAGTAACCACTGGGGTTGCAGAGCTTGGCGCGGTGCTATCAGTACGCGCAGAAAGTACCGTAACGGTTGGGCTAGTTAACGTCGAGCTATCATTGGTTAAAACGTTGCCAGTAGGCGTAGAATTTGTTTCTGCTGTTTGATTATTGGTACCACCGGCTTCGTTCACTATCGCAGTATCGGCATTAGCGTAGGCAAAGCTCGTACCGCTGGAGCCGAGAACCGAAATCGTCAATGTCGCGGTACTTTGCAAGCCGACCGCATCCTGCATGGTGTAGTTGAATACTTCGGTGCGTGTATCGCCTTCAGCCAACGCCTCGTTGGCGATGTAAGGCGTGTAGATATAACTGCCGTCGCTGTTGAGCTTGAGCAAGCCGTAGTTCCCGGAAATGTCTTGCGCCGCCGCACTGTTTCCGGTGAAGCTTAGGGATTGGCTGGTAAAAGTGTGAATCCCGTCAAGCTTCACTGAGGTTGGCTTTCCTGCAGTGTCATAGATGACCGAAATCACTTGGGCACCTGTGCTTGTTTCGGTCATGCCAGAGGCAATAGTCCCTGTAATCGTTCCGCTTAGATTAACAGTCGTGTTGGTGCTAGAAACAGCAGACGATATTTGAGCGTCTTTATAAGCTCCAGACCCATTCGCTTTGTTGGCGAAACCCAGAATGGGAGTGCCGCTCAGGGTTACATTGCTGACCACTGCACTTAATGTGAAGGTTTTATTCGTGGTGTTTATTGCGCTAATCGTAATCTGATTGTTTGACGCGTCTTTCAGGGCAGTTCCTGCTCCGCTCGTTCCTACTACACCGTCGCCATCCAGAAATACATAATAGCCAACAGAGACATTACTCGGCAATGTGGTGAAAGACAGCGTTGTCGCTGATCCTGTTGCGCCAGATGTCGTGCCGGTTGCGGAGCCGGAAGTGCTTGTTCCTGTGATGGTTTTGGTTTCGTCATAACGATCAACATCGGTGTCATTACTAAGGACATTGCCTTCAGCTAATTTACCTACTAAGTCGGTGCCGGTGTATTCGGTGCCATCGGTTTTCAGGGATTCTTTGGCGACGTTGTAATCGTTATTTGCCACCGGCGCATCATTAGTCCCTTGAATGGTAATAGCCAATGTAGTGCTGGATTTAAGCCCGTTGCTATCGGTTACCGTATAGGTAAAAGTATCGGTAAGGGTATTGGCTGTGGTGCGTAATGCTTGTATAGCGGCATCGAGTTGATTGCTAATGGCATAGCTATAGCTGCCATCGGCACCGATTTTGAGTGAGCCATATTGACCGGTCACCGTGGTGCCAGTTGTAGAAGTGGAGCCTGAAGCTACCGTTTGGTCAGCAGCTGTAGTGCCGATCTCAGTGATAGTTTTTGAGAGGGCAGTACCGGTATCGTTGGTTAGCGCATTGCCAGTCGCATCTGAGCCTGCTGTGCCATTATTGATACCGCCTGCTTCAGTGGCAATACCCGTGTCGGCAACGGCCGTTAATTTAACTTCGGGTTGGATCAGCGCATTCAACGCAGAATCAACACGATCGGAGGAAGAGCCGACATTTTTGATGGTTCCTGAGATCGGACTCAGGTTATTAAAATACGTTTCATCAACCACCAAAATGAAGCCACGATTGTCGGTGACATCACGATCACCATCAGTATTGCCGTCAGCTATTGCAGCGGCAAGACTAGTAAATTGCGTATCCGTCCAAAAGTAAAAACCTTTAACGACGCCACCGACTTTGATTGGCCGACTGATCCAGCCATAGTAATCAGAACCACCAATTTTCAGCCCTACAGCATAAACATCGTTACCACTAAAATAACGACTATCAACATTTTGGTCGTCAACGGTAACGCTAGCAAATTTTGCCGCAGAATCAAAGTCATGGGTATTAGATTCTTTACCTGCAGGCGTTCTGTCTTTTAATACTTCATACGCAGCGCCAAAATTAAACGTAGCCAATTGATAACTCCAGTTTGCAAGGGTTGTTGAGGAAAAAGGATTTTGGTTAAAGCCGTGGCTGAGTTGCCAGTTGTGGGTGTGGTCTAATTTGCCCAGCGGCTGTTCGGCGGCGAATACCTGCGCGCCGGTCAATTCGCTTAATAAGCGGATAAATTCGTTATCCTGTCCGACCGAGCAGCTCCACAAGGCGATGCGCTGCACTTGCCATTGCGCCAGTAAGTCGGCATTTGCGCGCAACAGCTCGGCATCTATACGTTGTCCGCCAAGGTTAAACGTGCCGGCTTGGCCGTGGGCAACCAGATGCAAGGTGTGTAAGTTTTGTCCGGCAAGACGGGCGGTGATGGCGGCTAAGGGGTTGTCAACGCTGCCCAATGCGGCGACCGGCTGTAAGGCGCCGGTTAAGAGTTCGGCAATCTGCGAACACAGGCCGTCGGCAATAATTAATTCTGCACTGCTTAATGTAGGCAAATGACTACGGATTAAACTAAGCCAGGATTTGAATAAGACACTATCGGCGTTCAGCATCGACGTCGGTTGTTGCAGGATTTTTTTAAACCGGTTATATCGGTCAGTGGTGACGAAGTGGGGCGCGGATGATTCAATCGATAGAGTTATCATGGTCTTTTCTGGTATATTTTTGTTTTTAAATCAATTACTTAGAGCCTAGTGGCGCACGGTTTTTTTAGTTTTTAATCAATATACATAATTGCGGGGATGTTCTGTTTTTTGTTATTCCGCAAATGTTATGGAACTAAAAATGTATTCGGCGGCTATATTAACAACAACCGAGTCTCAAATTGGTCTGATTTTGTAAAAAAACACATTTTTGTAGTGATAAAATCAGTAAAATTTGACGCTATTTTTTGCGCGGCTTTATGTTGCCTGCCCTCTGACTTTTCATGCTGAATAAAAAACATATTTTAAAGAATCTAAATTTACTGTTTGTCGATGATAATGCGGACATTTGTGCGGATATTTATGCGTTATTTTCCGAGACATTTAAGTCGATTACGGTGGCTAATAATGCGGCAATTGCGCTGCAAGTTGTCCAACAGCAGGCTATCGATTTTATTATTACGGATATTAAAATGCCGGGGCGCGATGGCCTTAGTTTTATCGAGCAAATCCGCGTTGAAAATGCGTTTATTCCCATTGTTATTCTGAGTGCTTTTACCGATACCGATTATTTGTTGCGTGCGGCCAATCTGCAAATTGATGGTTATGTCGTCAAGCCGCTTAATTTTAAAAAGCTGAACGCAGCGCTGGTGTCCGCGATCAGACGGTTGGACGCAAAAATAGCGCCAGTTATTATTGCGCCGCATATTCAGTATTTGCCGCTGGAAAAGTCACTGCAGGTTGATGGTGTTGATGTGAGTTTGGGCAACAAGGAAAGTTTATTGTTGGAGTTGCTGTTGTTTTCTCCTGAGCGGGTTGTGTCCAAGCAGTTAATCAATGACACGGTGTGGCCGAATCAAGAAATGACCGATTCGGCGTTAAAGAATTTGTTGAGCGAGTTGAGGAAAAAATTAGGTTGTGAGGTGATTAAAAACCGGCCGGCGCAAGGTTGGTATATTGATGGTCATGGGTGATGTTGTGCTGAGTGATTTTGTGGGAGCGAATAATATTGTGGGAGCGGCCACCCGGCCGCGAACAGTGTGCGATTGTTCGTGGCCGGGTGGCCACTCCCACAGACTGTTCTACAGACTGACCCGCCGATTAATCCAGCTTTTATGGCTGTGCCTGGCGTTAACCGCGATGCCTACATTTGCATTGGAGACGGTGACTTTACAACTAAAATGGACGCACCAGTTCCAATTTGCCGGCTATTATATGGCTCAGGAAAAGGGCTATTATCAAGAGGCGGGGTTGGCGGTCAATATCGTCGAGGCCGCTGCCAATACTGATCCGGTGGCGGAGGTGCTAAGTGGCAACGCCGATTTTGGTGTGGGCAGCAGCAGTTTGTTGCTCGAACGCAATGCAGGAAAGCCGCTGTTGGTGCTGGCTGTGATTTTTCAGCATTCGCCTTATGTTATCTTGGCGCGGCAGCAATCTGCAGTGCAGTCTATTCACGATATTGCCGGCAAGCGCCTGATGATGGAGCCACTCGCCTACGAGTTAATTGCCTATCTTAAAAAAGAAAGTCTTGCGATTAATGAGCTTACTTTGACTGCCCGCAATCCTGATGTCCACGATTTAATTGCTGGTCAGATTGATGTGATATCGGCTTATATCACCGACGAGCCTTATTTTCTGGATGAGGCTAAGTTTACTTATCAGCTGTACTCACCGCGTTCGGCGGGCATTGATTTTTATGGCGATAATTTATTTACCTCAGAGCAGCAAGTAGCCGATCACCCACGGCGCGTTAAGGCATTCCGGGAAGCCAGTTTAAAAGGCTGGCGTTATGCAATGAGCCATCCTGAAGAAACCGTTGAGCTGATTTTAGCTCGCTATTCGCAAAAGAAAACACGGGCGCATTTGCTTTACGAGGCCCGGCAAATGCAGTCGTTGATGTTTCCCGAACTGATCGAAATCGGTTATATGTTCCCAGGACGCTGGCAGCATATTGCTGAAACCTATGCTGATTTGAATTTGTTGCCGAAAGATTTTGCATTGGCCGGTTTTCTCTATAATCCCAATCCTTATCCGCTGTCGGCTTTTATCTGGCTTTTTGCCATTGTGATGTCGGCGCTAATCGTCATTTTTATTGTCAGTCATGTTGCTTTGCGTTATTTCAGGCTGAATAATAAGCTTGATAAATTACTGTATATCAAAAATTATCATGCCAATATCGGCGAGTCGGTTAATACTATTTCGCATCAATGGAAACAACCGCTTAATGAGCTGGGCATACAGATAATGTTAATTGAATCGATAATGGCGCGAAGTCCCGTTAATGAGAATACGGCGGAGATACAAAGAATTACTGATAAAAGCCATGATATTTTAGAGTTTATGGCGAACACGGTTGATGTGTTTAGAAATTTTCTTAGCACCAATAATACGGTAAGCCATTTTAATCCGGCGCTGGTTATTCGGGAGACGCTACAGTTAGTGATTGAAAACTTTCAGGATAACGCTATCACCTTGAGTTTCGACTGTGATCAAGATACTCGAATCACCGCGAATTCCACTGAATTTGCCCATGTTATTTTGAGTATTCTGGTCAATGCAAAAGATGTGCTGCTGGAACGAGAAATCGCTGAACCGATTATCAAACTTCACTTGTTTGTCATTAATAATACGGTACAAATTACTATTGCCGATAATGCCGGCGGTATTAAAGCTAAACCCGTGGATAAAATATTTCAGCTCGGTTTTAGCACTAAAACTAACGCCAAATCCGGCATCGGTTTGTATGTGGCGAGAAAAATTATTAAGGAAAAAATGTTCGGTACGCTGAGTGCTGAAAACAACGAACAAGGCGCTGTTTTTAAACTGTGTATTCCTGCTTATGCAACGTAAGCGTTCAGTCCCCCTCTTTCAAAGGGGGAAGCTTAGTTCCAGCTTGTTTTAACAGAAATTACAAGAGATACGCGAACCGTTACCTAGCTGTAGATTTGTGGGAGCGGCCACCCGGCCGCGAACGTATCAACCGTAGCCCAAATCAGCCAAAATTTTATCCCGTACCAACTGACCGGATAAGGTCACCATCGGCATACCGCCGCCCGGATTGACGCTACCGCCGACAAAATACAAATTGCTTAATACCTTGCTGCGTTGCGCGTTTTTAAAGCCCAGGTTTTTAAAGCGGTCGGCCACAACCCCGTAAATGGCGCCTTGATTGGAATAATATTTTTGTTGTATATCAACCGGCGTCCAGCTTTCTTCACAGACAATATGTTGGCGTAAATCAGTCAAACCCATGCGTTCGAGTTTTTGTAAAACCCGCTCCCGCATGGCCGCATAATCTTCCGGCTGCAGCGGATTCTCAGGGTCAAGATGCGGAATATGCGGCAGGATTTTAATGATTTCGCAGCCGTCCGGCGCTTGCTGTGGGTCGGATTTGCACGGCGCAACCAGATAAATAGTCGGGTCTTCCGATAAACGATGATCGTGGAATATCGCCTTGAAATGCTCGCGCGGATGATCGGAATAAAAGAAATTATGATGCGCCAGTTGCGGGTAAATACGGTCTACGCCCAAATGCAACACCAAACCTGAGCAGCTTGGCGCAAACTTTTCTATCCGGCGGATTTCTTTGTCCTGGCCATGCAACAGCGTTTGATAGGCCGGTATCAACTCCATATTGGAGACAATAAGTTCAGCCGCAATCACGCTATCATCGGCCAAGCGTACTGCCGTAGCACGACCGCCCTGATGCTGAATTTCTGCAACTTCGGTATTCACCCGAATGGTCACGCCCAGCTCCAGCGCCAGTTTTTCCAAGCCTTGCGCCATGCCGTACATGCCGCCTTTGATGTACCACAGCCCATAGCCGAACTGAATATAAGGCAGTAAATTCATCAGCGCCGGGGCATCGTAAGGCGATGAACCGACGTATTTAATAAAATAATTCAACACCTCGACCAGTTTCGGGTCTTTAATAAAACGCCTAACGCCTTGATCCATCGAGCGAAATACATCAAAGTCCTGCAGGCTTTTTACCGGGCCGTAATGCCGGAGCAATTCCCAGAACGAATCCAACCCTTTGGCAAAATAGCCTGCCTCGGTCACTTCGCACAGCTTTTTTGAATAGGCCAAAAACTGCTCGAATTCGTTCGCGGTATTCGGGCCGAGCCGGTCTAATTGCTGTTTCATCCGCGCCGGATCAGAGCTTAAATCCAGCGTACTGCCGTCTTCAAAGAAATTGCGCCAATGCGGTTCGACGCTTTCTATGCTGACATAATCGTCCATATTTTTACCGGCGCGCTCGAACAGTGCGCGAAAAATATGCGGCATAGTCAGGATGGACGGGCCTAAATCAAAGCTGAAGCCGTCCTTTTCCAGCACATTCAGCTTGCCGCCGACTTTATCGTTTTTTTCCAGTAAATCGACGCTAAAGCCTTCAGTTGCCAACGAAATGGCGGCGGACAGGCCGCCCAATCCGGCACCGATAACGACGATATGGGGTTTATTGTTAGTGTTCATTTAATCATCTCATTGTAGAAAGCGTAAGCCTCAGTTTATCCGGCTCAGCCGATAGACTTTTTTAAATCCTGCTGCTTCGGCAAGCGATGCCATTATCTAAGCTCCACCACCAAACGCTTGCCTAAAACCGCCAGTGCCGTTTCAATCTGCTCTATTCGGCTTTTATGCCGGAACGACAATAATCGGTCAACCAGAGTCGGGGCAATATTGAGCAGACGTGCCATGTCGGCTTTGCGTTTGGATTCGTTGAGCATCGTGTTGTAGAGTGCCACTTTGCCGGCAACGATCACCGGCAAATTAACCAGCGCTTGCCCTAAGTTTGCGGCAGAAGGTGTGGGTATTGCGATACGTTTTTCTTCGCAAATTTCAAAGGCAGTGACCAACGCTTCCTCTGCATTCAGCAGGGCTTCCGCCTCATCATCACCCACCGCATGGGCAAAGGGTAAATCAGGAAAGGACACGATGACAGCCCCTGTTTCCGGGTCGTGTTCAAGGATGGCGGGATAACATAACATTTTGTTGCTCCTTTATTTTAAGCCTAAGTCTTTTTTGATGGCATTAACCAGCGGCATGGGTATTTCTTTAGCCCCGTGAAAGGGAAACACAGAATATTTACCGTTGAGTTCGGCATGTAAGTGGCTGCCTTTACCCGGCTTAAACTTTGTGCCCTGTTGCTCTAACCAGCGTTTAAATTCACTGTATTTCATTAATACCTCGGCGTTGCTGAGATCAAATAATAAACATTATTGTATATAAACTCAAAAGAGTTAGCGCTGATTACTTACCCCCCCTGCCCCCGCAAAAAAATCCACAGATTCCGTCCATGCTGGCGCAAATTTAACGACGCATAACCCCGGAACGCCTGCAATGCGCGCCAGTTGCGGGTTATGCGTTGATATAAGCTGCCGCTGCCGAACAGCAGATCAATAAAACCGCGCATTTCCAGATAGCGGCTGTCCGAATACGGAAACCAGTTCGGCTCGTCATCCAGGCGGCTGCGATTGGTGAAACCGGCCACGGTATAGGTAAATTGACGCAAGCCTTCGGCGCCGTGATAACGACCAAAGCCGCTGTTTTTAACGCCGCCGAACGGCAAGCCCGGATGGCCGATATTTTTGATCACATCATTCACTGCCCAGTTGCCGACCTGTAATTGCCGGGCGACACGCTCGGCTTTGTCTATGTCTTGGCTCCAAATGCTGGCATTCAGTCCGTAATCGCTGTCATTAGCCAAGTCGATGGCCTGTTGCTCGGCGTCAAACGCCATTACCGGCAATAACGGCCCGAAGGTTTCTTCGCGCATGATGCGCATGTCGTGGGTCACGTCCCACAAGACCACCGGCTGTACATAATGGCCGTCCAAGCGCAATGGCGCTGAGGCTTTTGCGCCTTTGGCCAAGGCATCCTGGTAGTGGGCTTCGATCACGCTAAATTGCTTTAATGTAGTCAAGGAGCCAATGTCTTCGGCGCTGACTTTTGCCACTGCGGCTTTTAATTTATCGACAAAACCCGCGTAGCAAGCGGCTTCGACATAACAGCGTTCGACCGACACGCAGACTTGCCCGCTATTGCTGAATGCGCCATACATCGCCGCTTTCGCCGCCCGCTCCAGGTTGGCGTCGGCAAACACCAGCATCGCATCTTTACCGCCGAGTTCCAGAATGACCGGTATCGGATGCTGCGCGGCTCTTGCCATCACGGCGCGGCCGGCATTGACGCTGCCGGTAAAAAACACCAAATCGGGACGGGCATCAATCAATTGCTCGCCGGTTGCCGCCAAGCCGATAACTTGCTGCACCAAACCTTGCGGCAATTCCAGTTGGGCCAATAAGTGCAGCAGCAATGCGCCAATCGGCAAACTGAGTTCGGACATTTTAAACACGCAAGCATTGCCGCTGACCAAGGCGGTCAAGAGCGGGCTCAAAGTCAGTTGAAACGGAAAGTTCCACGGCGAAATGAGCGCAACTACGCCATAAGGGCGGCGTTCGTAGCCGGCTTCAACGTTGGAGAACTCCGGCGGCACGGTAATCACAGCACGGGGCGCGAGGATGTCGGCGGCGTTTTTTTGGTAATAGCGCAACAACGCCAGCACCGGATAAATTTCACCCAGCAGCACTTCGGTTTTGACCTTGCCGGTCGCGGCGCTGATGGTCTCAATGATGCTATCCTGCTCGGCCAAAATGATGCGCTCTAATTGCGCCAAGCGTTTCACGCGCTGCTTGACGTCTATTTTCGCCCAAACGCCGGCGGCGTTTCTCGCGGCGATTATTGCCTGCTTGATGTCGGCGTCGCTGCTGATCGGGTAAGTGCTTAAAACGTGCCCATCCAGCAGCGACACAGCGCTTATGTCGTCACTCATGATGCCAAACCAAAACTAAGGCCATGTTTTTGGCAAATCAATTTTGCAGAAATATGCGCCGATTCATAAATGGTCGGCAAGCCGCTGCCCGGATGGGTGCCACCGCCGACCAAATAACAGCGGTCAAGTTCCTGAAATTGATTGTGCGGCCGCCAGTACAACAACTGGCTAAATTTATGCGACAAGCTGAAAGTCGCGCCTTTAAAGACCGATTCCTCGGTTTCCCAGGTCTCTGGCGTGATGATTTTTTCGCATTCGATATGTTCGCGGATACCAGCCAAACCCAGCCGGGTTTCTAATGTATCCAGCACTTGCTCGCGCATGTCGGCACAAATAGCCGGCCAATCCAACCGGCTGTCGTTATTGGGCATAGGCACCAGCACATACAGAGCCGATTTTCCGGTCGGCGCGAGGCTGTCGTCATTGACGCAGGCATTTTGCACATAAAACGAGAAATCTTTGCTCAAAATTTTGTTGCTGAAAATATTTTTGATGTTGGTCGTATAGTCTTCGGCAAAAGCAATCGAGTGATGCGGCAAGTCGTAGCGGGTGTTCAAACCCAGATACAACATGAACGTCGAACAGGAATATTCCAGCTTTTTCACTTTTTCCGGGCTGTATTGCTTTAATTCGGTCGGCTTGAGCAGATGGGTCATCGCATGGGCAAAATCGGCATTGATAATGACTTCATCGGCGGCAATCTCGCGACCATCTTGTAGGCGCACGCCAGTAACCACTTTGTTTTCAATCATCAACGCGTCAACTGCGCTGCCGGTGTGTATGACGCCGCCCTGTTCGGTGATAACTTTCGCCATCGCAGCGGCAATTTTATTCAGGCCGCCTTTGACATGATAAATGCCGTATTCATGTTCCAGATAAGACAGCATGGTAAATAGCGCCGGACACTCCCACGGCGACATACCCAAATATTTGGATTGAAAAGAAAATACCAGGCGCATTTTTTCTTCTTTAAAGTATTTGCCCAGATTGGAAAAAACGCTGTGATTGAGCGCCAAACGCGGCAGAGCGCGCAGCAAATCCAACGAAAAAAAGGCTTTCAGGCTGCTGTAGTCGCGTTTAATGCAAGGATACAGTTTTTCAAAGCGCTGACCTTCGTGCTGCAAATAAGCATCGTAGCCGGCGCTGCCTTCAGAAAAAGCGGCAGTCAATTCGGCGCGCATTTTGTCGCGGTCGGAAAAGACATTGACGGCGCGGTCGGCAAACAACAAGCGGTACATCGGATCGAGTTTAATGAACTCCAGATAATCAGCGCTGTTTTTGCCGCAGAGCGCGAACATTTCATCAAGCACATGTTTCATCAACAAAAAGGTCGGGCCGGTATCGAAAACAAAATCGCCGAGACGAATCGGCCGGTTACGCCCGCCGACCTCGCTGTGTTTATCAAAAATAGTGACGTTAAAACCGCGTTGGCTTAACAGCATTCCTGCACACAGGCCGCCGGGGCCGGCACCGATGATGACAATATGTTTTTTTTCTGACATGAATAGGTTTTCTTAAAGTGGAATAGAGGGCGGTTGGTCGTGGATATTAGTATAACCAAGGAATCAGTTTCTTGGTGCGCACCCGGTAAGCCTGATAAGCCGCGCCGAAATGGTCTATAAGTTCCTGTTCTTCAATGCGGATGCGCTGATTTAACACATAAGCAATCGGGCACAGCAGCGACAGTATCGCCAATAGATCGCCCATCGCCAGTCCCGCCGCAAAAAAACTGATTAACAAGCCGGTATAAGCGGGGTGGCGAATCAACTGGTAAGGGCCGTGAGCTATCAAAAGATGTTCGGACTGAATCATCGCGGTGGTGCTGAAAAAACGCCCAAGACTCAGTACCGCATAAAAGCGCAAGCCTAAGCCGAGAGCCAACACCAGCAGCGCAATTATTTGCCGTTGAACATAAGCCAGCGGCAAAACCGCCAGCTGCAGTTGTTTAAGCGTTAATGCAGCGATTAGCGCGGCAACAACAACGAGCCAAATCAACTTTTCCGAGCGGTATTTTTGCTGATTTGAATGGCATCCGGGCAAGCGGGTTTTATAAACGATAGCCATTTCCAGCAGCGTCCAACTGCCGCCCAGCAGCAGCCAAAAGTATTGTATTGAGGTCATTATGTGATTTCTTGAAAAAAGCATAGCCAAATAATTGTCCACGAAAAGTCAAAAGTAGGCATCCCCAAGTGACACGAAGATAAGAAATGCCATTATTTTCGCTGCTTTTTTTCGTGGCTTTCGTGTTTTTCGTGGACTCTGTTTTTCTACAGCACAAGATCATTAAGGGATATTATTTTTTTCGGAAATCACTTTATGTGTCGGGTCGGTGATTAAAATCAGTGCGTGGTAGAATCTACCCTATTTTTCGGATTGCGCCATTATAACCGCTTCTTAGCATGCCTAATATCATCCAACTGACCCACGTCCATAAAGCCTATACGCTAGGGCAAATCAAACAGCCTGTTTTGCATGATATTTGCCTGACCATTAATGCCGGCGAATTTGTCGCCATTGTCGGCCCTTCCGGCAACGGCAAATCGACTTTATTGAACCTGTTGACCGGCATCGACCGGCCTTGCCGGGGCGAAATACAAGTGAACGGCAGCGCCTTGCACCGCTTGCGCGAAGAACAATTATCCAAATGGCGCGGCGCTCATGTCGGCATTGTGTTCCAATTTTTTCAATTATTGCCCGCGCTCAATTTATTACAAAACATCCTGTTGCCGATGGATTTTGTCGGCACACTGCCCAAGCGGCAGCGCTTAGAACGCGCGCGTTATTTGCTTGATTTGGTCGGCCTAGCTGATCAAGCCAAACAATTGCCGAGCCAAGTGTCCGGCGGACAACAGCAACGCGCCGCCATCGCCCGCGCTTTAGCCAATGACCCGGCGTTGATTGTCGCCGACGAACCGACCGGCAACCTTGATTCCGCCACCGCCGACTCGGTATTTGCGCTGTTTTCCACCTTGCAGCAGCAAGGCAAAACCCTGGTCATCGTCACCCATAACGAAGAACTCGCCCAAGCCGCCTCGCGCCGCATCGCCATTCATGATGGGCGCATCCATGACGACCAGTATCTAAACCGATAACAAAAGCATGTTGTTTAACGCTAACCTGCGGCAAAAAATCAGCGCCGATCTGCTCAGCCACCCCTCCCGCAGCGTGTTGGCAATCTCCAGCATTGCGATAGGTCTGTTTGTCATCGGCACCTTATTGGGCATGATGGACTTGCAACTCGGCAGCATGGACAACGCGCACCGGCAATCGCAGCCTTCGCATATTAATTTGATACTGAGACAAGATGTCGATTTAGCCGTTGCCAAAGCCATTGAAACTATAGACGGCGTTGCCGGTATCGACACCCTGACCCAATTTACCGCGCAATTTAAAACGCCCGCATCGGCGCAATGGCAGAGCGGAACCGTATTGTTCCGAGCCGATTACCTGGCTCAACGCTACGACAAAATGGACTTGCTGTCCGGCCATTTTCCACACGAACAGAGCATTGCCATCGAACGCTTATCAGCACAATTTTCCGGGCTTGCAGCCGGCGACAGCATAGAATTTAGCGGCGCGAAAGGCAGCGAAAAGCTGGTTATTGACGGCATTATTCGGCATCCATTTGTTAAACCGCCGGCGTTTGGCGGGCAAATGCATTTTTTTATCGCGCCCGAATTAGCCCCGCTTTTTGGCATCCCCGCGCACACCTTTCGGCAATTGTTAGTACAAATAAAACCGCCGTACAGCGAGGAAAAGGCCCGCACCATCGCCGCTGACATTCGCGCACAGCTGGCGGCATCGGGCATTGCCGTTAACGCCACCTTATTGCAACATCCCGAGCGGCATTGGGGGCGGGCGATTTTTTCCGGTATTCATCTGGTGTTAAAAGTGATGGCATGGGCGTCGCTAGCCTTGAGTTCGGTGCTGATTTTAAACACCGTGGCCGCGTTAATTACTCAGCAAACCGACCAAATCGGCATCATGAAAGCCTTGGGCGCACGCCGCTCGACTATCGCGGGCGTCTATTTGTCCGAAGTATTTATCCTGTCGTTGATCGCGTTATTGATCGCTATCCCGTTGAGCTGGACGGGCGCTTTTTACAGCAGCCGCTGGCTACTCGATGTATTCAATATCGAGCTGAACGGCTTTGTTTACTCAAAACAAGCGTTGATTTTAATGAGTGCGGGCGGATTAATAGCGCCGTTGCTGGCGGCATTATGGCCGGTTTGGAAAGGCGCATCGATGTCGGTGCGCCAAGCCATTGCCAGTTACGGCTTAGGTGCCGATTTTGCCAGCGGCGGCGTTGACCGCTGGCTTGAGCGCATCGCCGCCGCATTATTGCCAACGCTTTACGCCGTCGCGCTGGGTAATTTGCTGCGCCGCAAAGCGCGTTTGCTGTGGACGCAAAGCGTACTGATTATCGCTGGCGTGTTATTTATCGTCATCATCAGCCTGATGGCCTCAGTTAAACTGACATTGGACAACGAACTGGCGCGCAGCCGCTATGCCGTCCGTATCGGCTTTGCCCAAGACCAGCCGGTGGGCATCATCAATGACATCGTGCGCACACTCCCGCCCACCGCCGCCGTCGAATTCTGGAACCGCCAGCCTGCCGAATTGTTCTTCCGCGATAAATTAATCCGGCAAGCCGGTAGTCTGGGCTTGCAAATGATAGCCCTGCCCGTTGACACCCCGCTGTACCGCCCGCTGATCGTCGCCGGACGCTGGTTTGAGCCCAGCGACAACAGACAACAGCGGCTGGTCATTAACGCCGAAACCGCCGAACTCAACGGCCTACAGGTTGGCGACAGCGTTAACGCCAAATTGATACGGCAAGCGGAAAGTGCATGGCAGATTATTGGTTTATATCGCAGCTTTGCCGGTTCCGGCTATGCGGTAGAATCAGTGTACGCGCCATTAAGCGCCGTTCAAAACCCTGAACAAAAACATGCATTTGCGCTGCTGTCTGCCGATATTGGCTCATTGTCGGCAGAAAAAAACTATGTCGATGCGTTAAAAACCGCCTTTGAGCAACAACACATCAAACTCGATTTTTACACCACGCAAGCCAAACTGGAACAACGCCAGTTTGCCGAAAACCAATTCCGCCCGATGACTCGCATGTTGCTGGGACTGGCCATCATGATTGCCGCAGTCGGCGCGATCGGCCTGTCAGGAACCTTAGCCATCGGCGTGTTGCAACGCACCCGCGAAATCGGCGTGCTCCGCGCCATCGGCGCCAGCTCGTCGGCGATTTTCAAATTATTCATGCTCGAAGGCTTGTTTCATGGCCTATTGGCCTGGCTAATCAGCATTCCGCTAGCCTTCATCGTCGCCGAACCCTTAGCCAAACAACTGGGACTCACCATGCTCGGCATACAGCTTGATTTTGTTTTTTCGCTGTTATCGGTAGGCGTTTGGTTAGTTTTTGTCTTGATATTAGCGCTGATCGCGGCTTATTTACCGGCGCGAAACGCGGCCAAGATAGTGGTCAGGGCAGGATTGAGTTATTGAAATAACAACAAAAAAGGTACATGAACGGTTACAGTATGCTCACTCAGCCCGCAAAGCCTCCAACGGCTCTAATCTAGCCGCTTTCATCGCTGGCGCTACGCCTGCCACGATGCCGATCAACAATGAAACCATAAAGGCGGCAATGATATAAGCCCAGGCCAGTTCCACCGGCAAGGCGGGCAACGCGGCCTCAAGTATCTTGACCATGGTTATGCCCAACAACACGCCGCACAATCCACCCGCACTGCTTAGCGCCAGGGCCTCGCACAGGAACAGCTGAAAAATGCTGCTGCGTTCTGCACCGACTGCGCGCAGCAGACCGATTTCAGAAATGCGTTCAGACACGGCAATGGTCATGATAGTTAAAATACCGACCGAGCCGACTAATAAAGAAATGCCGCCCAAGGCTGCCACCGCCAGAGTCAGGATATTCAGGATGGAATCCATGCTTTTCAGCATCTGGTTCTGGGTAATCAGGGTGAAATCTTCCCCACCGTGACGGGCAATCAAATGGCGTTTGATCGCGCTTTCTACATTTTCAATCGCGGCGTTGCTGTTATAAAGCAAGTGGATTTCCATCAAACTTTCCCGGTTAAATAGCTCCAGCGCTTTGGCGGCGGGGATATAAATAGTGTCATCCATATCAAAGCCGACCATCTGGCCTTTTTTTTCCATCACGCCAATCACCCGGTAACGGTCGCTGCCGATGCGGATGCGCTGGCCCAGTGGACTATTCGTACCGAATAATTCACTCGCCAATTTATCGCCCAACACGGCAAAAGCGCGCGGGTTGCTGTCTTCTTCCGGTAAAAAACGTCCGCTAACCACCTTGATTTTCAATATCTCCGGCACCGCAGAACCGACCCCCAGCACGTTGGTGCGCCGCTGTTTAGTACCCGCTTTAATTTGCGCATTGCCTTGTGTCATCGGCGATACGGAAATAATGTTCCGCACTTTGCTTAAGCTGACGGCATCAGCGATGACCAGCGGCCTGACCGTGCTGATGCTTGCGCCCGATAGGCCGAAGGTGGTGGTTTTGCCGGGACGAACGCTGATTAAATGGGTGCCGAACTGGGTAAATTCAGCCAAGACAAAGGTATGAATGCCGCGCCCAATCGAGGTTAATAAAACGACGGCGGCAATGCCGATAATCAGCCCCAACGCGGTCAGCGCCGAACGCAGTTTATGGCTGATAACTGTCCGGTAGGATAATGAGATCAGGTCGGCGTAGTGCATGTTTTTACCGCTTTGCCAAGGCGCTGACAGGATCAAGGCTCGCCGCTTTTCTGGCCGGCAAAACGCCAAACAGCAAGCCGGTAAATAATGAAACCGCCAACGCGGCCAGCAATGCCCACGCAGGCAACTGCATCGGGAAATTAGGGTAAAACGCCTGCAACAACCCCAGCGTTGCGTAGCCCAACGCCACGCCCAATAGCGCGCCAGCCACCGACAACATTGCCGCTTCGGTCAAAAACAGCCAAAGCAGTTGCCGCTTGGTCGCGCCCAAGGCTTTTAACAAACCGATTTCGGCGGTACGCTGAGTCACGCTGACCAGCATCACATTCATCACCAACACACCGGCCACCGCCAGACTGATGCTGGCGATACCGGCGACGGTCAGGGTTAAGGCGGTCAATATCTTGTCGAACGCGCCAACCACGCTGTCCTGGGTAATCAGCGTCACGTCGTCCTCGCCTTCGTGCCGCGCTTTGATAATGTCGCGAATTTCATCAACGGCCTGATACATATCCGGTTTGGATTTGGCTTCCACCAAAATCCGAAATAAGGAATAGGTGTCGAACAAGGCCTGTGCCGACGCCACCGGAATAATCACGATTTCGTCAAAATCGATGCCGACCGATTGCCCTTCCGACGCCAGTACGCCAATCACCCGAAAACGCCGGTCATTAATGCGCAACCACTGCCCCAGCGCCGGTTGATTGGCGAACAATTCGTTGCGTATGGTTTGGCCGATCACGCAAACCGACTCGGCTTTATCGATCTCGGTTTGCGGCAGGAAACTGCCCTGCGCCACGGTCAAACGACGCACCCGTCTTAGTGCATAGGTTGAACCAACGACATTGGTTTCGCGCTCCAAACCCAGTGAGGAAACCGGCGCAGAACCGATGGTCAGCGGTGCAATCGCGGCAATACGACGGCTGCGCAACAAAGCTTCGGCATCATCCAACGTCAAATCGCGCGGCGTTTCGCCAAACAGCGGCGGCTGTCCGCCGGTGGTTTCAGTGCGCCCCGGCAGTACGATAATCAAGTTGGTGCCCAAGGCTTCAAACTCATTAACCACATAACGACGGGCGCTATCGCCCAGCGCCGTCAACACCGATACCGAAGCAATGCCGATACTCATCGCCAGAATAATCAAACCCGCGCGTAAACGCTGAGTGCTGATAGCAGCTAAGGCTTGGGCTAATGTGTCTTTAATGAGCATGATTTATTGTAGTAATTGTTAATACTTGTTAATACTTGTCCATCACGCTATCTGCCCATCAACAATGCGGATTTTCCGGCGCGCCCGGTCACCTATGTTCTGGTCGTGGGTAATAATCACCAGCGTCACGCCCTGCGCGTTCAGCCCTTCCAGCAACTCGATAATTTCCTTGCCGGATTTGCTGTCAAGATTCCCGGTCGGCTCGTCCGCCAATAAAATCTCCGGGCGCATAATCATCGCCCTGGCAATGGCGACGCGCTGCAACTGGCCGCCGGACAGCTGATCCGGCTTGTGTTCAGCCCGATATTCCAGGTTGACCGAGGCCAGCGCTTCCTGCACCCGCAGCTTTCGCTGCCTGGCGGCGACACCGGCCAATATCATCGGTATTTCGATATTTTCGGCTGCCGACAGGCGCGGGATCAAATGGAAAAACTGGAACACAAAACCGATATTTTCGCGGCGGATCCTGGCCAGCTCATCATCGTCAAGCCGGGTAACCGGCTGATTGTTTAACAAATACTGCCCTGAACTCGGCTGATCCAGCAGAGCAATGACGTTTAGCAAGGTCGATTTGCCGGAGCCCGACGGCCCCATCACCGACACATATTCGCCTTTTTCAATGCTGATGTTGATGTCATTCAGGGCATGGACGGTCTGCTCGCCGACCTGAAAATAGCGGTGTATATGCTCTAGCTTTATCATGGTTGTTCGCGGGCATAAACACCGGCCGCCACGCCCTCGCGGCCTACCGACAACACCACTTTGTCGCCGACACTCAGCCCCGACAACACTTCGACAATATTCCAATCGGCCAGTCCCGGCTTAAAGCTGCGTTCTTCCAGCAAACCATCCGGCCGCATCAGCAACACCCGGTTATTTTCCAGCACCGCCTCGGCAGGCACTCTGAGCGCAGCGGCTTTACGGTCTAACAACACTTCAATATCGGCGCTGTAACCCGGCAACAAGCCGTTAAGGTCTTTCGGGTCGGTCAACTTCACTTCCACCTCGACGGTGCGCGCCTGCTTTTCTTTTTCCAGCACATAAGGCGCGATGCGGCTGACCGTGCCGGAACAGCGTTTATCGGTAAAGGCATCCAGTGATACGCAGGCGCTCATGCCGGTTTTGATCTGCGGCGCATCGACTTCGTCAATTGGCGCAGACACATACAGACAACTGACATCGAGCAAATCGATGGCAGGCAAAGTCGGAATGCCGGGCGGTGACGGCGTGATAAATTCGCCCAATTCGGCATTGATTTCAGCCACGGTGCCATCGAACGGCGCGACAATCAGGGTGCGCTCAACCGCCGCCTGAGCCGCATCGCGGTTAGCCTGACTGACAGCAATAGCTTCAAGTGCGGCGGTGCAGGAGGCGCGCTTGGCGCGGGCGCCGGTGGCTTTAATATCGACCTGTTCCTCGGAAATAATATTGTTGAATTTTTGCAGGCGCAACACGCGATCGGCCTCGCGTTCAGCGCCTGCGCCGAGTTGGCAGGCTTGTTCGGCCAAAGCCCGATTAGACCTGATTTGCGCATCCTGCAGTTTGACCTGCGCCTTTAAATCGTTATTCCAAATTTCCATCAGTAGCTGGTTTTTTTTGACGTTATCGCCTTCTTTGATATGCAGCACCGCTACCTGTCCGCCGGTTGCCGGCGCCAAATAAGCGCGCCGACAGGCTTTAACCGTACCGACACGGGTATTGGACACCGTCGCCCTCACCTCGCCTTGTTCTAAGGTGATGATGTCGACATCGACAAATTTCGGTTGTTGGGTAAAAAAATAAATCGCGATAGCCAGTGCAAGGCCGATGATGATAAAGAGTGGTTTTTTACCCAAGGCGGTCATAGTGAATTATCCAAAAAATGCTGTGCGGTTTTTAGCTTGAATTGTAACAGGGACAAAATAGTTCGGAATAACTATATCCCGTCCGCAAATCCAACTATTTTAAAGAGTGATACCATTAACGCTTAACCTGCACTGGAGATTCCCTTGAAAATTTTTTTAATAGCGATATTCATAACCCTGTTCGGCACCCTGTTCGGACAGTGCGCGCTTGCCGCCGACACCACGATTGAGGTGATTCCCTTAAACAATAGACCGGCATCCGAGTTGGTGCCGCTGCTGGCGCCTTTGCTCGGCGATAGCGCACAGCTGATTGATAACGGCTCTAGCCTATTAGTCAAAACCACGCCTGACCAACTTGATGGCATCAAGGCGCTGATTCAACAACTCGATGTGCGCCAGAGCAATCTGCTCATTACCGTCATTCAAAGCCAGCAGGCTAACGCCAACGAACTTAATGCCGCCGCCAACATCCGGCTGCATAGTTCGGCGAACAATACAGCAAAAACCAGCATCGCCATGCGCGGCTATGTTCATCAAACCCAAGATAAACAAGCCGATGAAAACACTCAAACCATCCGAACGCTGGAAGGCGTTCCGGCTTACATCAAAGCCGGTAAGCTTTATTCACAGCAAAATTTTTCCGGCTACGGTTATCCCGGCACAACCGAGTTGATCGAGGCGACCACCGGCTTTTCGGTAACGCCGCAATTGGTCGGCCAGCAAGTGATACTGAATGTTTCGCCCTGGTCGGACAAAATGAACAATCAACGTCAAATCGAGACTCAAAACGCGCAATCAACCCTCAGAGTGAATCTTGGCGAATGGGTGGAACTGGGCGGCACTGGCGAAATCCGCAGCGAAAGCACGCACGTCAATAGACGGCAAACCGCCGATAAACGGATGCGTATTTTGATTAAAGTCGATCGGGTCAATTAGCCGCTTGTTGTATTTCTGAAAGGTTTGTGAAAGGTTCGTGAAAGGTAGTATCGATACAATATTATCCGAACACGCCCTTTTCACGAGGAAATAACCGATGATTTTGCAACGATTAAAGCTCTTCAATACCTTTTTTGACAGCCGCTGGGAGGACTTAACCCGCGACACCTGGATGCAAACCACTTATCGCGATTTTAGCGCCGGCTTAATCGTCGCGCTGACCGCGATTCCTATGGCCATGGGTTTTTCTATGGCGATGGGACTACGGCCGGAGCAAGGCATCATTGCCGGCGCGCTGGCCTGTGCGGTCGGCCGAACCTGGGGCGGCTCCAAATATCAGGTTTACGGCCCTACTGCCGCCTTTATCCCGTTAATTGCCGCACTGATAACAAAATACGGCGAAGCCAGCGGCGGCACACTACAGGAAGCCCACGGTTTTCTGGTGCTGGTGTCTATCATAGCCGGTGTGGTATTGATGCTGATGGGGGTATTCGGACTTGGCAAATACGCCAAACTGGTGCCCAATTCTATCGTTGTCGGCTTTACCGTCGGTATCGCGGTGGTGATCGCGCTGACCAATATCGAGGATATTCTCGGTGTAGAAAATCTCAAAGACATGCTCGGGCAGGATGACGGAGCCGGAGGTGGCTTTTTTGACGCTGTTTTGCAGGCCTTCGCCCATATTGACATGATCAATGGCTGGGCTGTCCTGATAGGCCTCGGCACCTTTGCACTAACCAAATATTTGTTGCGCATTTCAATATTTATTCCGGCGCCGCTGATCGCGATTGCCACCTCCACCCTTGTGACCGCGACCTTGTTGGGCGACAAAGGCATCATGCTGGTCGGCGACATTTACGGCTCAATCCCGAATAATTTTTTCGTGTTTACACCGCCGATCATGCCCGCAATGACCTCAGGCGTGATGCTCGATATTGTCTATTTCGTATTAGCTATTGTGTTCGTGTCCGGCGTCGAAAGTTTGCTGTGTTCGTCGATGGCTGACCGCCTTGCCGATAACCGCAAAACCCCGTTCAATCCTGACAAAGAATTCTGGGGCCAAGGTTTGGTGCAGATTATTGTGCCGCTGGTCAACGGCTTTCCCTGCACCGGCGCACTGGCCAGAACAGCCACCAGCATCAAAGCGGGTGCCGTTACGCCGTTGGCAGGTTATTTCAAAGCAATTCTTAAATTGGCTTTGGCTTATTACATCGCCAGTTATCTGGAAATGGTGCCGATGGCCTGCATCGGCGGCATTTTGCTGTGGGTGGCGACTAATATGTTCAAGCCCGCTGAAATTAAAGAAGTTTTAGCGCACAACAAATTCCATGCCGGTTTAATGACTTATACCGCCGTGATGGTGCCGATGACCGACTTTTTGACCGGCGTACTGTCAGCCTTAATCATTTATGGCCTGCTGTTCAAATTTCTCGATAAACCGGTCAAACACGGCATCGAACATGAACTGGAAGCGCACGGTAAAGCCCAAGCCATCATTGCCTCAGATGGCCGCTTTAATAATGTGACCGTGCCGTTGGCGATGACCGATGAAGATGCTGAATTGCTGCATTATGCCGCCAACCTTGCCAGACGCCAGATCGCCCAGCAATTTACCTTCGTGCATGTAATTCCGCCGCAACAACAACCGATTCAGCCGAAACAAGAAGCGTCGATCAAACAGCGCATTCGTGATGAGGTCGATAAATATTTCGATACCCCGGTTGAAGGCCTGACCTTAAATAGCCACGTCATGAGCGGGGCCTCGCGCCTCGACAAACTGATTGAATATACCGTGACCGCAAATTCCGATCTGATTTTGCTGGGTCATCGCAAAGAGCGGTCTGGACAGCGTTCTTTAGGCCGCCGTTTAGCGATGATTACCAAAGCCTCGGTGTGGATGATCCCTGAAGGCACCGCCCGCGACATCAAGCGCATTGTTGCCCCGGTTGATTTTTCCAAAGCGTCCGCCGACAGCTTATCGCAAGCAACTGCGCTGGCTAAGTTGCACGGCTTGAGTGAAGTGACTGCATTGCACGTTTATTTCGACTCCTCGACGATACGCTACGAGGAGCATGTAGACGAAGTCAAATGGCATGAACAGCATGTTTTTGAAGAGTTTGTGGCAAGCATCGAAACTCACGGCATCAGCATCAAACCTGAGTTTATCGAAAGCAGCGTTCCTGCCAACGCGATCTTACGCAAAGCCAAAGAGCTTGAAGCCGACCTGATCGTGATGAGCACACGCGGCCGCAGCAATGCCGCAACCATTCTACTGGGCAGTGCGACCTCGCAAACCATGATGGATTCACCTATCCCCATTATTGCGGTCAAGCATGTTGGCGATCATTTAAATCTGCTTGATGCCTTAATTGCCAGCCGGTTCTGGGATAGACCTGATCCAAAAACCAACTAAGGCTATTTCCTGAAAAGAGCATACCCAAATAATTGTCCACGAAAGGCACGAAAAACACGAAAAATACAAAATTTTCGTGTTTTTTGTGATTTTCGTGGACTCTGTTTTTCTACAGCCACGACCATTAGGGGATATTCTTTCTCAGAAATCGCCTAAGCAGTTTCATTGTAAGACCGAAAATCCACCTTCGAGTGGTTTTTTTGTGCTGATTAATGCCGCATAGCCATCTTTATAGCCCGGATATTGCCACTGATAACCCAGCGCTTTTAAGCGGCTATTGCGACAGCGTTTATTCATCTCGGCATCGGCACTGTGCTTGGCTGTCGGTGGCGTACAGTTTAGCTGTGCTGCCAGCCAAGTCATGACTTCCCAAGTCGGCGCCGGGTCATCGTCGCTGGCGATATAGCATTGATCCAGCACGGCTCCGGCGATACTGCGTTCCAGTAAAAAAGCCAGTGCGCCAACGCAATCGTGCTGATGTATGCGGTTGGTAAAATAAGGCGGCGTTTGCTGTATCGCGGGGGTCTGTAGCGCCTGCCTTAACAAATATTCCCGCCCCGACCCGTAAATGCCGGAAAAGCGCAGCACGATATTGGCACTATTTGCCGCCATCACGCGTTGCTCGGCCTGTCTGATTAAGCGGCTAGTGATATTCGTCGGCTCGGCGGACGAATCTTCATCCACCCATTCGCCTTGCGTTTGCCCGTAAACGCTGGTCGATGACACCATCAGCCACCACGTTTTCGGCAGTTTATCGAGCAAATTATTAAGGCCTGTTTCGTAAACAGCACGGTAACTTGGTTCAGTGCGCCCGGTCGGCGACACGATAAAAAATGCGTGAGTAAAATCGCTGTCCAACGCGGCCAGATCGGCGGCAGAGCTTATATCGGCAGCAATATAACGGATGCCGTCTAGCGCCGATTCGGGCGGATTGCGTTTTAAACCGGTCACCTCATGGCCTTGGACTGATAAAACACGACCCAGTTCAGAACCTATCGCGCCGCAGCCGACAATTAAAATTTTCGCCATGTTGAGTTTATGTAGTTGTTAAATGGGATTCTGATTACTCACAGGCAGGCAAGGTGATTTCTAATAAAAAATGTCCCTGATGATCGAAAGCTGTAGAAAAACAAAGTCCACGAAAGTCACGAAAGCCACGAAAAAAAGCAGTCAAAATATAATAGCGTCACTTATTTTCGTGTCGCCTGGAGATGCTACTTTTGGCTTTTCGTGCTTTTCGTGGACAATTATTTTGGACTGTTTTTTTCAGAAAATCGCCCAAGCACTGAATGGTCATTTCTCGAGACGTTACTTTTTTTCGTGGACGCTATTTTGATCGGTGCCTAAAGCTCAAGATCGCTTGTCATACAAAGCCAGCACGGTTTTAACGTAATTTTGCGTTTCGGGATAGGGCGGGATGGAGTTGTTGTATTTCATCACCGCGCCCTCCCCTGCGTTATAAGCCGCAACCGCGAGATCCAGATTTGAATTAAACATTTTGAGCAAATCTTTCAAATAATGGGTGCCGCCATCGATATTTTGCACCGGATTATTGCGGTCGACAACGCCATAACGCTTTGCCGTGCCGGGCATCAACTGCATTAAACCTACAGCACCGGCTGAGGAGATAGCGCTGGCATTGTAGGCCGATTCGGCTTGAATGACGGCGTGTACCAATCTGGCATCAACTTGATGCCGGTTGGCGGCCTCGTTAACCAAATCGGCAAATTTCTTTTTGTTAGTGCCCATATAAGGTAGGGCGGCAAAATAAGTCGCCTCCTTGGTATAGTGTGTGCATTTATAAGAGCTATCTAAAGCCTTGTCAGAAAAGGAACCGCGACCATTGGTACAGATAGCGCCTTGTATCATGCCTATCAGCACCTTCTTTTTTTGCGTGACCAGTTTATGTGAATTCTGTTTGGGTCTGTCGGTATAGTGAATCGTACCGGCCGCATCAACATATTTATAAATGTCAGCCAGCACGGCGTTTGAGGCTAATAAACTGGTTAAAATAACGGCCATTTTCATCATAACGTTTACCTATTAGTCAGGTTTAATAACGATCATGCCGGCGGCCTTAGCCGCCCTGCTTCTGGCGACATCGACGTTTTCAGCGGTGGCTAAGGCAACGCCCATGCGCCTGTGGGTAAAAGCTTCCGGTTTTCCGAATAATCTGATTTCGCTATCGGCAACGGCCAGCGCCTTGTCCAATCCCTCATAAACCACGCCGCGAGCATTCAAGCCGCCTAATATCACCGCGCTGGCGCCTTCGCTGTGCATCGCAGTGTTGACCGGCAAGCCTAAAATAGCTCTGGCGTGTAATTCAAATTCATTTTGTCTTTGCGTCGCCATCGTCACCATGCCGGTATCATGCGGCCTGGGGCTGACTTCGCTGAACCAGACGCTATCGCCTTTAATAAACAGCTCAACGCCAAACAAACCTAATCCGCCGATTTCGGCAGTTATTTTATGGGCAATATCTTGTGAGGCTTCAATCGCGCCGGCACTCATGGCTTGCGGTTGCCAGCTCTCGCGATAATCGCCGTTTTCTTGCACATGGCCTATCGGCGCGCAAAAATGGGTTTCTATATCGCCGTGCGCGTTTTTGGCGCGTACCGTCAGTAGGGTAATTTCAAAATCGAAGTCTATTTTGGCTTCCACAATGACTTTGCCGGTATCGACGCGGCCGCTGGATTTGGCGGTGTCCCAGGCCGCCTTAAGTTGATCCGCGCTTTTAACCATAGACTGGCCTTTGCCCGATGAGGACATGGTCGGCTTGATAAAACACGGATAACCGATGCCGCTGTCAACGGCCGCTTGCAATTCATCGAAACTTTGGGCAAAAGCATAAGCCGACGTCGGGATTTTCAGTTGTTCGGCAGCCAAAGTGCGGATGCCTTCGCGGTTCATGGTCAATTGTATTGCCCTAGCGTTGGGCACCACCGTACAACCACCTTCCGCCTCAATATCGACCAGCGCCTGCGTCGCAATCGCTTCGATTTCCGGGATGATGAAATCGGGCTGTTCCTGCGCAATCAGTTGCTTGACCGCTACAGTGTCGGTCATATCGATGACATGGCTGCGATGGGCGACATGTTGCGCTGGTGCATTGGCATAGCGGTCTACGGCAATGACTTCGACGCCGTAGCGTTGCAGACAAATCGCCAGTTCCTTGCCTAATTCGCCGCTGCCGAGCAGTAGGGCTTTGGTCGCGCTGTTGGATAATGCGGTGCCTAGTTTCATTGTGAGTCTGCCAGATAGTTGTCGATGTCTTCTTTGGAAAAGCCGATTTTTTTCGCCACGCGGTCGGCATGGCTGACACGGGAGATGCCCGGAACCAGTTTGTAAGTCGGCGCGTCATTGGCAAACTCAACTTGTTTGGGCAAGCCAATGCCTTGGGCGACAAAATGGTCAACCAGTTGATGATTATGGGTAATTAACAGGGTGCTGTTGCCTTTGCGGTAAAAGCCGTTCAACACATTCGACGACGATTCCATTTTCTCCTCAAAGGTCGTACCTTCCGACAGTTCATCCAGCGCCACCAGGCTTTTCGCGGTCGTCGCCAAAAAGATGTCTTTGGTACGCTTTAGTTCAGTGCCGAAACGGCCTTCGCCATCGTCAAGATGGCTAATTTCGGGCGCTTGATAAAAAATCCGGTCGGCGACAGTCAATGTTGCCGATTGCGCCGGCACATAACAGCCGATTTGCGCCAGCAGCTGGATTTGGGTAACGGTTTTGCAAAAAGCAGTCTTACCGCCGCTGTTCGGGCCGGTGACCAGCACCAGTTTGTCATCGTCCAGCACGAAATCGTTGCCGACATAAGCCGGATTTTGTTTGCCCAACACCGGGTTTCTGGCATCGGCCAAATTGATCCGGTGATGCGGTGCATCAAGCAATTCGGGCAAAACCATATTGCCGCCAAAACCATCGGCGAAATTTATAAACGACAGCAATTCGTCAAGTTGCCCGAGCGCATCAAGTGTCTCAGCCACTTCAGGGGATTTTTTAAACTCATTTCTGAGCGGGATAATGCAGCTGTCCCGGTCAAAACCACCGACGATAGGCAGATAAGCCAGCAACAAAGGTACGAAGAAAATCGCCGCAGTCGGGATGGCTTCGACAGATACTTTGAACATGTCGCTAGGAAAAAAATGCGCCAGCGCCCAAACCGCGCCGACAAACACACTGATCAGCAGCGGTTTGAACAACCGGGGTTTAAAAATAATCGCCGGCGAAAACGAACCTTTGCGCTGCTCCTTGCTTTGAATAGCCTCTTCACCGATATAAACCGGCCCTTGCATCAGCGAATACGCACGCGATTCGGCAAAAGCTTTGATTTTATTGAAAATATCCTGCAAATAGGCGCTGTTCGGCGTGTCGATAGATTCAATTTGCTCGACCAATTCCAGCATAAAACGAATACCGCGTTTATATTGCAGATAGCCGTAGCCTTCTATTTCATGGGCTTCGCGGGCGGTGCCAAACGAGCCGAGAAATTCGCCAAACAGCAATAAATAGAAGTTTTTTTCATTGTCGACAGCTTGTTGCACGATGCGTTCGAGCTGTTCTTTCAGTGCCGGATTAGCGCGCAATTCTTCAACCGCTTGCTGCTTGGCCTTAATCGGCTCCAGCTCAGCCAGCGGCTGAACCAACGAACGGTACAACACGCCCTGCCCCGCTATCGTAGCCGCATGATTGACATGATCAAACAATTCATCGACTTCAATGGTATTGAAAGACCTTTCGTCGATCACGCCGTCGCCGGTTGCCAGCGGCTGGGTGGATTTGATCGTGGGCCAGCTGCTATCTTGCCAGCTTTGTAAGAGTGTTTGCTTCATCGGTTGGCCTTTTTTATTAACGGATTCTATCGTTTGCCCTACAACGTCTGTTCAATCAACTTAACTATCGCATCAACATGAATATCCGAATCGTTCAGCGCCGCTATATAGCGGTACTCTTTGCCTCCCGACTCAAGAAAAATCGACTTGTTTTCCATCGCAATTTCTTCCAGCGTTTCCAGGCAATCGACAGCAAAACCAGGACAAACCACGTCTATCGTCTTGATGCCTTGTCCGGGAAGCGCCTGTAAGGTGTCCACGCAATAAGGCTTTAGCCATTGCGCCTTGCCAAAACGCGACTGGAACACAATCATCCACTGCTTTTGTTCCAAGCCCAATTTTTCGGCAATCAGCGCGGCGGTTTTATGGCATTGATGAAAATAAGGGTCGCCCCATTTTGTCAACTGCTCGGGCAAGCCGTGAAAAGACATCAATAACAGCTCGTTTTTGCCGTGTTCGCGCCAGCTCTGCTCGATGGATTCAGCCACGGCGGCAATGTAATGGCTATGCTCATGATAATCGCTGATAAAGTGAATGTTCGGCAGATGCCTCCACTGATTCAACTCTTTAATGACATCATCATAAATCGATGCCGTGGTGGTCGATGAGTATTGCGGATACAGCGGCAACACGATTAGATTATCAATCCCGGCCTGTTTGAAAACCCTCAACTGCTTCGCTATCGAGGGCTCGCCGTAACGCATCACATGCTGTGTCGTGACACCTTTATCCAGCAACTTATCAGCAACCAACTCGGTCAACTGCCGGGTCAGGTAAATTAACGGCGAACCTTTTTCATGCCAGATTTTGCGGTAAGCTTTGGCCGATTTACGTGGACGAAAAGGCAGCACAAAAAAGTTCAGTATCATCCACCATAACGGCCGAGGCAGGTTGACCACGCGCGGATCCCACAAAAACGCCCGAAGGAACTTCCTGACTGCCGATGTTGTCGGAGCCGTGGGCGAGCCCAGATTTGCCAACAATACGCCGGTTTTTTTTGCTGTCATTGCTTTGGTTTAGCTCACTAAAAAATTAAATTTATCGGTTAATCAGGTTTAAAAATTCGGAACGGGTGCTGATTTCCTTACGGAAAGCCCCAGTCATCACCGAAGTCGTCATCACCGAATTTTGCTTTTCAACACCGCGCATCATCATGCACAAATGCTTGGCTTCAATCACTACCGCCACGCCCCGCGCACCGGTTGCCAACTCTATCGCATCGGCTATTTGTTTGGTCAGTTTTTCCTGAATTTGTAAACGGCGCGCATACATATCGATCACCCGCGCCACTTTGGACAAGCCCATCACCTTGCCGCGCGGCAGATAGCCCACATGGCACTTGCCGATAAACGGCAACAAATGATGCTCACACAGCGAGTACAGTTCAATATCCTTCACAATCACCATATCTTCGGTATCGGCGCTGAAGATAGCCCCGTTCAGCACTTCTTCCAGCGTTTTTTCGTAGCCGTTGTTTAAAAATTTGAATGCCTTAGCCGCGCGCGCTGGCGTATCGATCAGACCTTCGCGTGTTAAATCTTCACCGACGCCTTCGATAATCCTGGCAAAATGCTGTTCCATAATTTAAATCTCTGTTATTAAAAATAGTGAGGCAGTATACAGCATGGCGTTATCAATTTTAAAGCCTCGCTCTTTACCTACACCGGCGGTAACTTGCCACTCATAGCAGTTAAAAATATTTCACCCCGAAGAACACGGACGACACAGATAAGACGGATTTGCACGGGTATATTTTTAAACGCCTAAGTTTTCGGTTTTTACAATCAACGTCAGCTATTCCGCGCCAAAAAACTGAAAGCTGTCTATTTCAAAACGTTGCGAGTTAGACCTTCCAGGTTTTTAAAACCTGGAAGGTCTGCAGTTCGGCCTATTTCTCGCATAACATAAGCCGAAAACTTAACCGTTCAAAGTATATACCGGTGCTTTTAATCAGTGATTATCCGTTTCATCTGTGTTATCCGTGTTCTATTTAATATTTTATGTTTAGCATAGGACTGAGCAATTACAGCATTCGATTTGATACAGTAACCCTTTGCCTACATCTAACCTCCAAGGATGGAGGAAATGCAAAATGATTGCCCGGAGCAATCATTGCCCTGTAGGCAAAGCTTCCGCTCCAAGCTCACGCCCCTTGCCTACATCCCTGTAGGCAAAGCATCCAAAATCACTTGTATGTCGGCACCGGATTTACCGGCATTTTCACTCAAATGCCGCCGCCAACCGCGTGCGCCGGGCTCGCCATGAAAAAGCCCCAAAATATGCCGAGACACGCTGTGCAAACGCACGCCGTCATCAAGCTGCTGCTGAATATAGGGTATTAACAACTGCATAATCTTATCCCGTGACTGGGGTTCTGTGGGCGCGCCAAAAAACCGTCTATCGACATCGGCCAATAAATAGGGATTGTGATAAGCCTCCCTGCCAACCATCACGCCATCAACCTGCTGCAAAATCTCGTCTGCCTGCTCCAGCGTGCTGATGCCGCCGTTTAGGATAATGTTCAGTTGCGGAAAGTCCTGCTTGATTTGATAAACTACCTCGTAACGCAACGGCGGCACATCGCGGTTTTGCTTCGGCGACAAGCCGCTCAACCAGGCTTTTCGGGCATGAATGATGAAAGTTTCACAACCCGCAGCGGCAACCGTCGCGACAAAATGCGCCAGCTCCTGATAAGAATCGCGCTCATCAATGCCGATTCTCGATTTGACCGTAACCGGGATTGAAACCGTCTGTTTCATGGCGGCAACACATTCAGCAACCAGCTCGGGTTCGGCCATCAGGCAAGCGCCAAAACGACCATTTTGCACCCGGTCACTAGGACAGCCGACATTCAAATTCACCTCGTCATAGCCGTAATCTTCAACCATTTTGGCGCAGAGAGCCAGATCATGCGGGTTGCTGCCGCCCAATTGAAACGCAAGCGGATGTTCTGACGCATTAAACTGCAAAAACCGCTGATGATCGCCATGAATCAACGCGCCGGTGGTTACCATTTCGCTATAGAGCAGCGCTTGTTGTGAAATCAGGCGGTGGAAATAACGGCAGTGTCTGTCCGTCCAATCGAGCATTGGCGCTATACAAAACCGATGAGCGTTAAATTTACTGTGGTAAAGCTCGTCGTTGGATTCTAACAAGTTCATTTTGATTATTTTTTATACATTTTTGAGGTGTTTTTAGACATTTCTAATGCGGCTGACATCTGGATAAATCATCTGAGCAACAGCAGCGGTTTTTTGGTATTCAACAGCATCTTGGCGGTAAAACTGCCGAGCAGCAGATCATGAATCCGGGTATGACTGAATGCGCCCATAATAGTCAGATCAATGTCGCGTTTAGACTGATAATCGCACAGCGCCAAGTCAACTTTACCTTGCAGTTTAACCGATGTGACCTCAATGCCGCCGGCGCTGCGCAATTTATCGGTAGCCTGATCCAGCAGCCTGTCAGCGCTAACATCATCTTTACAGACACACACCAAATGGCAGTCGAGGCCTTTGTACAAAGGGCTATTCGCCACCATATCAATGGCTTTTTCAGATGCCGTACTGCCGTCATAAGCAATCATGATGCGTTGCGGCGCTTTAAACGGGGCGTTCACCACCAGAATGGGCCGGTGCAAAGAACGGATAATGGACTCCAATTTTGCGCCCAGCTTGTCAGGCTTATTTTCATGCACTTTGCCGCGCACGCCGATTACCAAAACGCGGATGTCATCTTCAAGCTCAATCAGCGACTCAACCAGGCTGCCGTGGCGCTGATTGCAGACCGGCTCGCTGACACCGGCCCTAATAACCCGCTCTTTGGCGTCTTGCAATAATTGCTTGCCTTGCTGCAAACGCAGCTTGCTTTGCTGTTGCTCCAGATTGATGATGTCTTCCAGCAAATGCTCCCGGCTGTCCAAGCCGATATTGCCGGTCAAGTCTATTGCGGTTGCGGTTTCATGGTGATGGTCAATGCCATGCAGCAGTTTTAACGGCGCATCAACCCGTTGTGCGATCCAGGCCGCGTAATCGCAAACCGCTTCGGTTAATGACGAGCCGTCGATGCAGGCCAGCACCCAATTTGTATTGTTATTATTCATTAGTGTCCTCCCATGATTTTTTCAATGTCTTCCGGTTTATCATGAACGCCAAAACGATCGACAATGGTCGAACTGGCCTCGTTTAAACCGATTAATTCGACTTCAGCGCCCTCTCTGCGGAACTTGATCACGACTTTATCCAGCGCGGTCACCGACGATATATCCCAAAAATGCGCACGGTGTAAATCGATCACCACCTTATCAACGGCTTCCTTAAAGTCGAAAGCGGCAGTAAATTTATCTGCCGAATTAAAGAAAACCTGCCCGATTACCTGATAAGTTCGCGTGTTGCTGTCTTCATTCAAAGCTGACTCGACATACATGAAATGACCGATTTTGTTAGCAAAAAACAAGGAGGCCAGCAACACGCCAACAAAAACCCCGTAAGCCAAATTGTGCGTCCAAACCACCACCACAACGGTCGCCACCATGACCATATTGGTTGAAAAAGGATGCTCTTTCAGCTTGACGATAGAATTCCAACTAAAGGTACCGATGGATACCATAATCATCACCGCCACCAATGCGGCCATAGGAATTTTAGATATCCAGTCGCCCAGAAAAACCACCATGATTAACAAGAAAACACCGGCGCATAGCGTCGATAATCGCCCACGCCCACCCGATTTAATATTGATAATCGACTGCCCTATCATCGCGCAACCCGCCATGCCGCCGAGCAGACCGGCACCGATATTAGCAATGCCCTGACCTTTACATTCGCGGTTTTTGTCGCTGGACGTATCGGTTAAGTCATCAACAATGGTTGCGGTCATTAACGATTCCAATAGACCCACCACGGCCAATGGAACCGAATAAGGCAAAATGATTTGCAGAGTTTCCAAGGTCAACGGCACCTCAGGCCAGAGGAATATCGGCAAAGTATCGGGTAATTGCCCCATATCGCCCACGGTGTGAATATCCAGATTCAAATAGATGGCAATACCGGTCAGCGTCACAATACAAACCAGCGGCGAAGGCAGGGTTTTGCCGACAACAGGAAGGTAGGGAAATAGATAAATAATTGCCAGTCCGCCTGCCGTCATCGCATAAACATGCCAGCTAACACCTATCAATTCGGGCAATTGCGCCATAAAAATCAATATCGCCAACGCATTAACAAAGCCGGTCACTACCGAGCGCGACACAAAACTCATCAAACTGCCGAGTTTCAGATAGCCGAATAGAATTTGCAAAAAACCGGTCAACACCGTTGCCGCTAATAAATACTGCAAACCATGATCCTTGACCAAGGTCACCATCAGCAAGGCCATCGCACCGGTCGCAGCACTGATCATACCGGGCCTACCGCCGACAATGGCAGTGATGACTGCAATACAAAAAGACGCATAAAGCCCGACTTTAGGGTCGACCCCGGCAATGATGGAAAAAGCAATCGCTTCGGGTATCAGTGCAAGAGCAACGACAATACCGGAGAGCACATCGCCACGTATGTTGCCGAACCAATCCTGTTTTTTTGAGAGTAAAAGCATGGTTATCCTATAAATTGAAAAAAAAAGCTATGCGGGAACACAGCCAAGGAGCATAAAAAGTTATTCAAAGATAGAAGGAATGCCAAGGTGGCATTGTTTGAACCGTTTTTACCGACATTGATCATCCTTTAGAGAAAAATCCAAAATAGAAGACAGAAAAGTCCGATCCCATAAGCGGTGATTAATTTCCATTTACGTCCAATTGGCAATGTTCGCCAATAGAAAGATTGACGCCTGGTATATCGTAACCAGACAGCCCTGCTATTTCTTCGCCAGGAACGATATAAACGCGGCCATATCTTGTAGAGTTGATATAGCCCGAATACCAACAAAATCAAAATCGTGCTGATAATGAAGATTTCGCTTTCGTGGTGAGCCGTGTTCAACGTATGCTCCAAGATTTCTTCAATAAATCCTTCGATAACCTCAAAAAGCAGGTGCATTAATTCAAAAACAAAATGCAGTATTTCGAGCACTACATCCAGAAGTTCATCGAACAAGATAATAATAAGGAATAACGCCACGAACTGTATTCCGACTCGGATCAGCATTTGCTGGTCGGTCTCATCAGCCCGGCCATAGCACAATCCGCCGTCAGTCAGCTTGGTAAATAAACGGATTATCACGTTAGGTTTAAGCAAACTTTTCAATACCCAATCCCATTAACTCAGATCGATTCACCCAAGCTGGTTTTAATGCGCTCCAGCAATACGGTCATCAGCTTTTGTTCTTGTTCAGTTAAGGTTTTAAGCACCTCCGCTTCCACCGCATCGGCAATTTCCCAGAGCTGCTGCATGACAATGTGCGCCTTGGGCATCAGTTCAAGACGGTAAGCACGCCGATCTTCGCTGTCCTTATTACGCCGCACCAACCCTGCCTCTTCTAATAAGTCAATCTGCCTTACCAGCGTAATTGGTTTAATTTCGAGGATTTCGGCCAGATCAATTTGGCGACAGTTTTCATTGTTGGACAGATGCACTAAGGCTCGCCATTGGGCATGGGTCAAGCCGATATTTTCCGCTTCCTTGTTAAAACGTTGGCGAATGATATGGCTGATTTCGTAACTTAGAAAACCGAATTTAGAATGCATAATAAAAAATATAATAAGCAATGGATATAATATACATATCGTTATGATTTGTCAAAATCAGAAAAACACTGGAATAAATCATTCCCACGTTCTGGTGCTCATCGTTATACACATCTCGAAGTAGGCCGGGAGACTACAACATCCTGCCTATTTAAAACCTGGAAAATTTATATATCGGCATGTTTCACGGTAACGCAAGGATCACGCCCCGCAGATACTTGTGTATAAAGATAAGCTATGAAGCGTGGGAACGATGCACGAAGTTTCATTCTTTGTGTTCTTCGTAGTGAATAAATACGGGTCTGGATTGAGCGATTTGATGTTGTTTGTAACTAATCATCGACGCTCTACTAGCGCGTTATTTGATGTCAAAAGACGTTAACGCTTCACCCGCTTCGAGTTCAGTGATTTCAATCGCATCGACCCGTGCGGTAAGCGGGCCTTTGCGGCACCAGTCGATGAATTTTTCAAGAACCACATGTTCCGCTTCGGCGATAATTTCCACCCGACCATCAGCCAGATTTTTGGCGTAACCTTTCACGGCAAAATGTTGGGCTTTGTTCTGGGTAAAATAGCGGAAATAAACGCCTTGCACACGACCGGAAACCAGTATTTTAACTTTACGCATTATTCTTGAATCCTCCAGCAATAATGAATTTTGGGGTTGCGGGCAAAATCTTCCGGCACCGTTGCCGCGCTGATGTCTTCTACAATCAACTCGGACAAGGCGGCATTATCGATTTTAAATCGCCTGAAATTGGTGGAAAAATACAGCACGCCGCCCGGCGCGAGCAAGGCAACTGCGTTATTAATCAGTTGAACATGGTCGGTTTGTATATCGAACGCCGCCTCCATGCGCTTGGAATTGGAAAAAGTCGGCGGATCGAGAAAAATCAGGTCGTACAGTTTGCCCGGTTGCGCGGCTTGTTGTTCCAGCCAGTCCAGACAATCGGCTTGTATAAATTCATGATTGCCTTCGCTGACATTCAGCGCCAAATTTTTTTTCGCCCAGTTCACATAGGTGTTGGACATATCCACTGTCGTGGTTGACTTGGCGCCGCCGACAGCGGCATGGACGGTGGCGCTGCCGGTGTAGGCAAACAGATTGAGAAAATGTTTACCGTTAGCCTGCTGCTGAATCAGCCTGCGTATAGGCCGATGATCCAAAAATAAGCCAGTGTCCAGATAATCCTCAAAATTCACCAGCAGTTTGCAGCCGCCTTCTTCAATGATATGGAAACGGCCTTGGTCGCCGTATTTTTCGTATTGGTCGGTACTTTTTTGTTTGCGGCGGATTTTCAAAAACACCTGTTCGGGCTCGACTTTAAGGATGCGCGGAATTTCGGCCAATAGCCCGGCCAAGCGCTGATCGGCTTTGTGTTGGTCTATGCTTTTGGGCGGCTCGTATTCCTGGACATTGACCCAGGTTTGCGCTCCTTGGTAAATGTCGACGGCAACTGCGTATTCCGGCAAATCGGCATCGTAAACCCGATAACAACTGATGCGGTTTTGTTTGACCCAGTTGGACAGTTTTTTCAGATTTTTTTTGAGCCGGTTGGCGAACATCTCAGCAGCGACAGGCTCACGCCCCTCGCCTACATCCCTGTAGGCGAAGCTTACCGCTCCCAGCTCACGCCCCTCGCCTACATCCCTGTAGGCGAACATTTCTGCGCGGGCCGGTTCGCTGGGAACGTTTATCGCTTCAGGTTCAATGGTTTCTTTGTCGGCATTGGCTAGCGTAGGGCGGTTTTCAGTCGCTTGAACCTTGCTGCTTTCAAGCGCCTGCGTAATCCGCTCTTCTTGCGTTCTGGCTTTGGGAATAAAAAAATTGCGCTCTTCAATAGCCAACCGTAACAGCTTACATTCCAGCGCGCCGTTAAACAGCGTAATCGGCTTTTGCGAGCGCAATCCCAAACGAAAGCCCAATTCCGGGTTGCTGATGATCATCGCGGCTTTCCAGCCGACAAAATGCTTTTTTAATGTTTCGCCGAATTTCTTGTATAACTCAGCGGTTTCTTGCTCATCGCCCAAACGCTCGCCATAAGGCGGGTTGCAGATTAGCAGGCCGGGGGTCCAGCTTTCGGCAGGTGCCGCATCTTCAATATCGCGGCGTTCAATATGAATCTTGTTTTGCAAACCGGCATTGGCGACATGCGCCAACGCAGTATTGACGGTCTGGCGGTTTTGATCGAAACCGACGATGACCGGCAATTTTTCAATGCCGATTTTTTTGCGCTGTTCGGCTTCCGCGCATAATTTTTTCCAGCAGTCGGCATCGTGTTTTTTCCAGCCGCTAAAGCCGTAATAATCGCGCAGCAAACCGGGCGCGTAATCGGCGGCGATCATCGCGCCTTCCAACAACAGCGTGCCAGAACCGCACATCGGGTCGATTAACGCGCCCTGTTGCTGGGCGATTTGCGGCCAGCCGCTACGCAATAACATCGCCGCCGCCAGATTTTCTTTCATCGGCGCTTTGATGCTGACATCGCGATAACCGCGCCGATGCAGGCTTTCGCCGGAAAGATCGAGGCTCAGCTGCGCGCTTTCGCCGTTCAAATACACATTGATGCGGATATTGGGCTGTTCGGTATTGATGCTGGGGCGGGTTTGAAAGCGGGCGCGCATTTGATCGACGATGGCGTCTTTGACTTTTAACGCGCCAAAATGGGTGTTGTTAATGGCTTCTGAGTTTTTCGCGCTGAACGACACAGCAAAGCTGTCCTCAGGATTAATATGCTCAAACCAGTCGATTTTTTGCACGCCGTCATACAAATCTTGCTGGCTTTTTACCTCGAACGAACTCAGCACCAGCAAAATCCGGTTTGCCGTTCTTGACCACAGACAGGCGCGGTAAGCCGTTTCCAGATCGCCCTGAAAAGCGACGCCGGCCAGTGTGGCCTTGATATGACTGACCCCAATGGCGCGAAGTTCATCGCTCAGGATGGATTCCATCGCTTTGGGCGTGGTGGCAAAGAGTTGGTAAGTGGGCATAAGGACTTGGGGAAAAGGTTAAAGGTGCAAGGTGCAAGGCTCAATATAAAAAAGAAGTAACTACTCAGCGGTTGTTAAAAATAACTAAATGGAACGCGGATGGCACTGATACCCTCTGGGGCACAAGTAAAACGGATAATCACTGATTAAAAGCACGTCTATTTTAAAAAATCCGTGTAAATCCGTCTGATCTGTGGTGTCCGTGTTCTATTTCTTTTTCGGCTGAGTAGTTACAAAAAGAAAGGCACAAGACCTGCTGGCCTTGTGCCTTTATTCTTGAACTTTGAACCTTAATTCTGCTTTATTGGATTTTGATCAACTCAACATCAAAAATCAATGTAGCATTCGGGCCGATGGCACGGCCTGCGCCGCGTTCACCGTAAGCGAGTTCTGACGGAATGTAAAAACGGTATTTGGCGCCTTCTGTCATCAGTTGTACGCCTTCAGTCCAGCCCTTGATGACTCCGTTAAGAGGGAAACTGATAGGTTCACCGCGACTGTAAGAACTGTCAAATTCGGCACCGTCAAGCGTGGTGCCTTTGTAATGCACGGTAACGTTGTCGGTTGCTGTTGGATGAGCGGTGCCGGTTCCGGGCGTCAATATTTCATATTGCAAGCCGCTTGCAGTGGTGACGATATTGGTTTTTTTAGCATTTTCTGCCAGAAAGGCAACTCCAGCAGCTTTACTTTCTGCGGGGGTGGTGGCGTTGGCCATTGAAAACATAGTGAATCCTGTAAGAAGAATGGTGACGAGTGAAAGAACTTGGGTCTGAATTTTTCTCACGACTTATCCTATATAGTTGATGTAGAGGCGGTAGTTTACCAAAAAAACCAGCCTTTGTTGTCTAAATCACCTTGGCATTCACCCAATTGGCGTTGAAATAATTGTGCGCGCCTGTCCACTTTAGTGGCGACTTGTTGTAGCCACGGTTTTTTAACAAAACTTTTGCGGGAAAAACCGCCGTGACCTTCGTGGTAAGCGAGATACAAGTTCCGGGCATCCCATTTCGCTATGCCTAAGCGAGTATGGCTGATGGTGCAATACCAGCCAATAAAATCAGTGGCGTCGGCAAATTCGTCGCGATCCGCCCACCAACTGCCCGCCTTGTTTTGATAATCGCCCCACGTTTCGTCTTTAGCCTGGGCATAACCATAAGCGCTGCTGGTTCTAGGCAGAGGAATAAAACCCAGAAACCAAGGGCGCGGCGGCCTGGCATCGGCGACAAAACGCGACTCTTGATGCATAATCGCCATCTGTACAGGAATGGGCACACCCCATTTTTTAAAGGTATTTTTAGCATCCTCATACCAACCGTCTTTTTCCCTAAAAGTGGAGCAAATATTGTCAGTGTTTTTAGGCGGTAATGCCGTGCAGGCTGCTAGGGATAAGAGCAAAAGCAGGGCGAATAATTTTTTCATGGCACGTTACATAGCGTCGATATTGTCGAGGCTGTAAAAATAATTAAAATAAAAAAAAGAAAAATATAGCACAGACACTATAATTGCATCAGGCTGTTTTACAGCACTTGAGCGCTAGAACGATTGATAATCAGCGAGGGTTGATAAATGAATTTGGTTTCAAACCGGCATTACCGTAAAAAATTAATGTCACAAGGTCTGATTTATTTAGGTGAAGAAGAACTGGAAATCACCATTAAGGATCTTTCTTTAACCGGCATACTGGCAGAATTAAAAGCCGATCAAGTCAGTAGTGACATTAAAGAAATTTTTAATGCGCTGCTGGCTTCAACCGTCGTTGATATGTACCTTCCTGAAATGCGTTTGGCCGGTGAAGCCGATGTGGTCAGGATTGATATATTTGATGGTCATATCCTCATTGCCTTGAATTTTAAAAATGTGACCTATGACGTCAATAACCAACTGTACAAGCGAAAAGCGTATAGAAAAAACATGACGGATTCGGGGAAAATCCTATTGGATGGCAGTTATCGCGAGTTTAATGCAGTCAATGTTTCGGTCGACGGCTTAATGATTAAGCTCGCTGAATCCATCGCTGTCGAAGTGGGCGAAATAACCGTGTTCGAATTTGAACGGCTGGCATTAAAAGGCGAAATAAAAGTGGTCTGGGTTGAGAACGCCGAAGATGGCGGCTTATTGATTGGCTTGAAATACGTCCACATGGAAAATACCGCCGTTAAGGGTATACCGCGTTTTGCAATGTGACCCGGTCAGGCACTATTTAAACCAAAACGTTCAATTTTTTTATAAAGCGTGGTGCGAGTAATGCCAAGTTTTTTTGCCGCAATTGAAATATTACCGTCACAGTCTTTAAGTGCCGTTTTTATGCCGCACAATTCCCAATCCATTAAACTCATAACCGGCGAATTATCCATCAGCGTCGCAATTAAAACTGAATTAACAGCGCGAGTATCGCCAACATTAAATTGCCTGAGTTCGGCGACAAAATCAACCGGCAAATCTTGCAAGGTAATAATAGGATCGTTGGCAGTATAAAGGGTTGCCCTAATCACATTAATTAATTGACGAATATTACCCGGCCATGGGTGCTGCTCGATTAAGCTGAGTACTTCCGGACAAATTTGAATCCGATCATCTGCTGCAACAGCATTCAATTCTCTCTGTAAAATATATTGAATAATGGATTTTTTATCTGATCTGTCACGTAATGGCTGTAAATGAATTTGAGCGCCATTCAAACGGTAATAAAGATCGCGGCGAAAACGCCCAGCCTCGACGGCTTCCAATAAGCGCACATTAGTTGCCGCAACCACTTGCACATCAACCCGAACCGGCTTACATCCGCCCACTGGGGTGAATTCAGAGGTTTCCAGTACGCGAAGTAAAGTTGATTGCAAATCAAAACTCATATCGCCAATTTCATCAAGAAACAAGATACCTTTGTCCGCCAGCATGAACTTACCTAACTTGCCGCTGGTTCGCGCGCCAGTGAAACTACCGGCCTCATAACCAAACAGCTCGCTTTCAATCAAATCATGAGGGATAGAGGCGCAGTTAATGGCTATCAGTGGCCCATCTTTCCTGGGGCCAGCGTTTTTTAGCAGGTTCACAAAATGATCCTTGCCCACCCCTGACTCACCAGTAATTAGAATGGGAATTTTGTGGTTTTGTAATTTAACGGATTTTTTTATGAGCGCATCCAACTCGTCGGAAATCGCCGAATTATTGAGTGGCAACTGTGGTTTTCTTGCCGGATTAAAGTGAATTTTCTCCAATACCCGTTCTTGCGCAGAAGGATTTTTAGCCAAAGGCAAGTTGGTATTTACCAACACGCAAATTAAATGCAAAAACGCAAACAGCGCATTCATGCTTTCTTGGTGATCGCTGATTAAACCGATGACTGCCAACAATTCGCCTGTATCATCAAGCAAGGGATAGCCGACAGTCGTAAATGGATGTAGCGCACTTAGAAAATGCTCCATACCCTGAAACGCAACCGGCTTTTTCAGGACTGCCGTAGAGCCTATGCCATTATTGCCCAAAACCGACTCACTCCAATTTGTGCCAGTGGCATGCATACGGGTCATAAATGAACTGGGAAACTGCTGCTCACCTGCCACGTACAGCAACCTGCCAGCCGCCTCCGTCAACACCATCATCACTTCGGCTTCTTTTAAAAAAACGTGAAAATTGTGGCTCAACTGTTTAATCAGCTCTTCAATATGAGTGATTGGAAGCGTATTTCTAAGGGTGGATTCAATAACGGGATAGTTGTCCCAATTGGCGTAATTACCCAGTGGTAAACCATAATCATCAAGACAACGCCTCCAGGCCTCAGTGACTTCAGGCCGAACCCAATCGTTTTGATCAGGAACAGAGCGGGTCTGATTCATCCATTGCCAGGCTTGCACCGGGCGGTCTACTTCAAATTCAACCGTATGCCTAAGCAACAAGGATTCATGAATCAGCTTGACTTTGCCTGGAATCTTAAGATCTATATCCATGTTCTTCTTGATTGATTTGACACAGAATAGTGTCGACGGCTAACCTGAACGCTCCAAAACTCAATCTTTTTGCATGGAATTTTGACTCGTTACAAAGTGGAAGACCAAGATAACAAAATAAAAAAAATAGGCAATGTGGCATTCTGTCGCATTGCCTCTATTCCACGGAGGAATAAGGAAGGTCCCTGGTTACAGGAATAGGTAGATATGACACTCGATGAAAGCCGGGGCAGATCCCCAGCATGTAGTTTACAACTCGGTATACCGCAGGAATACCGAGCTTATGACCTTGGATCTTCGCGGGTTGCTGCCGCCCATTCGGGCGAATAACCATCCATGATAGATAAATCAGGGACATTCATTACTATCGCTTCGGTAGTAATTAACGTTGTTACGACACTCACCGCATTACGCAGTGCTAAACGCATGACTTTCACCGGATCAATAATGCCGATCTCCAAAAAGTTGCCGTAAAGATGTCGTTGCGTATCGATGGTTAAATGCTCATCATCACTGCTCATTAAGTGAGCAATAACCGCTTCGGAATTCAATCCCGCATTGCGGGTAACACTTTGCAACGGTGCGATAAGTGCCAATTTCATAATAATAATGCCTTGTTGCTGCTCGGCATTTTCGGCAATCACGCTATCAAGCATTTTTATACAGCGAAACAACCCGACACCACCCCCCGCTAACACACCTTCTTCCAGTGCCGCTTTAGCGGACATGTAAGCATTTTCTATACGCACCATGCGCTCTTTAATCTCAAAATCCGCCAGTCCGCCAACACTGAACACGCCTGTTTTAGCGGCTAATAGTGCAATACGCTCTTCCAGTTCATCAAAATCATGTTTATTGCCTGAGGCAGAACCTTCCCCGGGTTTTATTGCCAGAATAAAGTCGGCTTGGGCGCGTAGTGTTTCAATACGCTGTTTGGCAAGTTGTTTATCACCTTTCGCACCGATGATGGTAATGCTGGTTTCTGTGACCACAACGCGCTGTGCTTGCCCCAGCATATCCAAGGTAACGTGTTCTAATTTTGGGCTGCTGTAATCATCTAAAATCGCCTGTCCGCCTGTTAATAAAGCCAAATCTTTAAAGCGGTCAAGTCGCCTATCGCCAAACCCAGACGGTTTAACAGCAACGACTTTAAACACGCCTTGTGTAAGATTAAGCAATAAGCCCGTCAAGGCTTTATCAATGACGTTTTCGGCAATAATGAGCAATGAGCGTCCTTCGGCTCTGACTTCTTCCAGAATTGGAATTAAATCCATTAAATCATTGATTTCACGATCATAGAGCAGGATATACGGATTATCGAGCACCGCTTCTGCACGCGTTTTATCGGTGATAAAATACGGCGATAAATAACCTTGCTCATAGTGAATACCATCGACAATATCCAGCTCATCATCACGTCCATTGCCCAGTTGAAAAGTGAGTTGACCTTCAAGCCCTAACTCGTTCAGAGCATGAGCCAATAATTTACCCACTTTGGGTTCATTCTTAGTGGCAACTGCCGACATTTTTTCAATCCAATCGTCGGTTACACCCGTCACAGCGGACTCCAACAAGTGTTTTTCCACCAGAGCCAACGCTAAATCCAAGCCTTTTTTCAATTGCAAGGGATGAAAGCCTGCCGCGAGACTACGAAAACTTTCATGTGCCAGTTTTTGCTCCTATACAATCGCGGTGTTTGTGCCGTCACCGACTTGTCGAGACATGGCGCCTGCGACATCACGCAACATTCGCGCCCCCAAATCAGCGATCCGATCATCAAAATTAATTGATCTGGCAACCGTCACGCCATCGCGAGTAAACACAGGCATAATGCCGTCGGTACGATGCTGAATCATCACCGCAGGCCCTGCACTGCCCATCGTCACAATCGCGGCGCGTGCCACACTGTCAATGCCGTGTATCATTCTCGAAAGAGCTTCGGGGTTATAAATAATTTGTTTGCTCATGGTTTTCTGTCTATGCCTTTAATTTAGAACACACAACATTAATGTATGACCCACTTTCACTCGCGTATCATGGGCGCGAGAACTATGCGCCCACACACGAATCAGTGATCTGTCCCAGTAATCCAGTGTTATTCTGAAAAATTTCTCTTCTTCCTCAGATAACGCTTGTTGCCAGAACTCTTTTAATTCCTCAACACGAACTATCCCCAATTTTTCAGTGATTTCGCGTTCTTCAATCGCTAACTTTCTAATGGTTTCATCCAGTTGTATGACCATGTCATGGAGAAACGCTTCGTCTTCAGGCTTTATGCTCATTTCAAATAAACGCCATCACTCTTTAAAAGAAAATCTGATGTTTAAACTCATCCAGCAGTGCTTCTGCTTCACTGGCACGGTATTTAAAAAACTCAGGGGTTGGGCGTGCCATAAAATCGCAGAAACCATCCAGACATTCCAGAGTTTTGCTATCTACCTTATTGAATCCCATCGTCCACTTTTCAAAACCACGTTCTTTGATTGGCTTTTTATAAACCAATAACACATCACGATGCCGTGCATCTTTTGAAATAGTGTCAAATAAGGCTTCGATGTCTTTTAACGCACCTTCAAGTGCCTGCATAAAGAATCCGTCTCGGTACAGCAACATCCCTGTAATATCCAACGTTTCATTTTTCGCTCGCGCTTTTTGGAGCATAGACTTTAGATGATCATCAGACATCTCTTGATTTGCTAAGCTGACATACACCAGACAATGTAGTGACATTTTAATCCCCTCTTATAATGTTAATTACTTGTGTTAACTTCGCTAAAAGAGGTCACGCACTATCATGTGACAGACCGACCTCTGTGTGGCTATTGTTTAAGAACCGCTAGGTAAAAACTTTTCTAAATACACTCGTTCTTTTGGAATACCTAAGGTTTCGCAGACGTTGAACGTTGCATCCACCATACCTGGAGGGCCGCATAAATAAATGTCGGGTTTCGCGCCCGTTTCTGTTAAATCACGGCGTAAAACATCGACCACACTGCCTTTTTCGTAACGCCATTCATCACTGCATTTCCATACACAGTTTCTCAGCTCCAGAGTTTTCATTTCCGAGGCTAATTTTTCTAATTCATCCAGAAAAAATATTTCTTCTTCCGTGTTTACACCGAAATAAATGATACATTTCTGTGGCTCACTCCATTCGTGCATATGCCTTACCATAGACAGTATGGGAGCCAATCCTGTGCCACCTGCAACAAAATAGCGCGGCGTAAAGCCATTTTCTTTTAAACCGAAAATACCTGACGCGCCTTTAACATTTATTTTTTGTCCAACGTGAGCCTCGTTTTTCAAATACGTTGAAAACTTGCCACCCTCGACCACACGAATTAAAAATTCCAGTTCACCTTTTTTATTAGCGGTGTTAGCTGGGGAATACGAACGTGTGGTTGTGGTATTAGGAATTTCTAAATCAAAAAACTGTCCCGATTCAAATTTGATTTGTTTATCATCGCCCGTGCGATTTAATAACAAACGCATGACGTTACTTGATACTTGAGACACGCCAACGACTTCCGCCTCAAAAGACAAACCTTCTGGCGAAAAACTGATACGTTCGTAAACATAAGGTACTTCGACCTCAATGTCGGTACTGGGATAACAACGGCATAATAAAACTTCGCCCGCCTCCTCTTCTTCATAAGGCAGAGCTTGCGAACTCACTTTCCCTAAAACGTAATCGCCTTCCGTGCAGAGTCCTTTACAAGTGGCGCAACCGCCTTCACGGCAAGAGGACATTAAATAAATATCTTGTCGTACCGCCGCGCTGATAACGTCTTCATCCGAACGGCATTCAAATGTGACTGACTCGTCATCCTGAGTAATAATTGTGACTTGGTGTGTGTTTGCCATTAGCTACAACTCCTGTGCTACCGTGTTGTTTTTGTTACTCATGTTAAAAAACGCCATCACATGATTCACGGAACGTCTGGAGGCATCTAAGGTCAACGAACAGCCTTCCTGAACCAGTTTATTGTCCCGATAGATAGTCCACCGCCACATAAATTCCAGATCTTCTGTGTAAGCGGTGTAAGACTCTGAATCATAGAGTTTAGTGAGTTGGGAATTCTCATTTTGAATGTCGTGATGTTGTGAATCCGACGCTACATTGAATGCTTCTAACATGGCTTAGTGTGTTTGTTTATAAATAGAAACTGTGTAGATTGGGCTGACCATAGCCAACCCAATAAAACCTGTTTTGTGTTGGGTTGCCAAAAGCGGCAACCCAACCTGCGAACTACTGTAAGGTAATGACTTTTACGCCACGCACTTTACGCAATTCCTCTAACGGCAAGGCGTAATAATCCGTGTTTCTCAGTTCCATTAACTTAGTACCTAACAGACGGTCAGTGTCCAGAAAGACATTGACAGGCATGACAGGTGGTTTGCAAGCCAGTCTGAAGTCGATATGAATTCTTTCTGCTTTGTACATATCAGTACACGCATCCATTTCAGCAACCGCTTTATCAGCAACTTCTTGTGCATTGGCACCACAAGTACAGTTGTTCATGAATTTCGCGTCATTGAATTCAGCGCGTTTCAGCAACGCCACTTTTTCTTCGATTTTGCACTCAATCCATTGACCATCAAGCTCTAAAGACCAGTCGGTTTTAAAAGGATTCATGTGTTTGACACGAAAATCTTTTAATAACGCATGACCTGCTGCCAGTGTGGTTAAACCAGCGATTTTTTTAACCCATTCGTCACGTTTGGGATTATCATGAATGTTAGCCATTGTTCTCTCCTATGCTCTGGCAACGTCTTGCAGTTTGACATCAAGACCCATCAATTCTGATGTGATAGTGAAAGTTTCACCCAGTGTATAAGCGCGACCGATAGTAGAAGAAACATCCACTAACAGATCATAAACACTGTAACTTTTACCTAACAATTCAGAGACTTCTGTGCAGTCAATTTCAATTTTGCCGTTTGCTTTCAGCCACCAGAAACC
>JAUYMY010000055.1 GCA_030699385.1 Methylobacter sp. | reverse complement strand
ATGCTGACTTTGCCCGGCGTTATTCATAGTAATCCACCGGTCTATAGTTCAAGCACTTCGCTAGCCGATTTACCGAAAGTGTTTGCTTTAGATCAAAACTGGAGAGTTCAAATGAAGCATATCGGCGACGGTGTGTTGCCTCTTGAAAGCGCGGAGCCTTATTAAGCGGCCTTTGTTGATAATGTGATTGAGCTGTCTAAGCCGGGATTCATGCAAAATGAACCCCGGCTTTTTATGGCCTTGATTGCGGGAATTAGGCTATAAATGCAGCCGGTGTTTACAGCCAAGGCGCAGACAGTCTTGCCGCTGTGCGGTAGAGCTAACATCAGTTTTGTCGGTAAACTGTAGAACACAGGTTTTTTCGTGCTGTGATTAGCTGTGCCTTTGACCGCTTAGTTGCCGTCATGGCCGATAATAAACGTACAAAAAATCGGCGCTTAAGCGCGCACATCGATTCGCCCAGAAGCTACCGGGACGGCTGCTGCATCTATTAACTTTAGCGCCGACTCACCTTTAGCCTTTTCTATATCCTGGGCTTTTTTTACCACCGTAACTGCCACATCCATTTGCGCAGTCTTCTCCTTCATCAGAGCCGTGGCCAAGCCTGCTGTATTTGAACTACCTACTGAACCTAGCATAACAACCTCCTAAATTTAAATTTCGAACCGAACCATAAAGATGCGTTATTTTTGCATTTTTACGCGAGCCTTTGTTGTATCGGCTGAGCTCAATTAAAGTTTATACGTTGGCGGCAAAAAATTGCCACGCCTCTAAAATGACCAATAGCCTGATGAGTCAAAAAACTGACTCGCCCACAAAAAATGTAAATTAAATTATTTAAATTCAATAATTTAAATTTAATTTTATTGTTGGCATAAAAATAGCTTAACAAATATCGATATTTATAATTTATTTTTTACCAGGAGAGCAGCTATGAGCGGCATGGTTATTAACACCAACATTTCATCAATCAACAGTCAACGCCAGTTAAACAAGACTAACCTTGATCTTTCGACATCCATGGAGCGCTTATCATCGGGCTTGCGGGTTAACTCGGCCAAAGATGACGCAGCAGGTTTGGCGATCAGCAACCGGATGACTTCGCAAATACGCGGCATGACAGTTGCGACCCGAAATGCCAATGATGGTATTTCCATGGCGCAAACGGCGGAAGCGGCCATGGGTACATTAACCGAAACCATGCAACGGATGCGTGATTTGGCGGTGCAATCAGCCAATGATGCCGGGGTATCAACAGAAGATAGAGACAAACTTCAAGAAGAATTCAAGCAACTAAACGATGAATTGACTCGAATTATTACTAATACCGAATTCAATGGTAAAAAAATTATTAACGGTTCTTTAGCGGGAGGATTGGCTGTTCAAGTTGGCGCTAACACGTCTGCTGATAACCAGATACTTATTTCTATCGATAATTTGTCTGTCACTGTCGGCAGCGTTACCACTGCTTCAATCGGCGGCCTAGCTGGCGCTAGCGGTGCTCTTTCAGCTATTAATCAGTTAGATGCGGCCATTAAAAGCATTGACACTTCAAGAGCCAAACTAGGCGCGATTCAAAATCGTTTCACTACTACGATTACTAACCTGCAATCGTCCATAGAAAATCAATCGGCTGCCCGTTCACGGATTACCGACACTGACTTTGCTATGGAAACCGCCAACTTGAGCCGCAACCAAATTCTGCAGCAGGCGGGCACCGCGATGCTGGCGCAGGCCAATCAATCGGGGCAGGCGGTTATGAAATTACTGCAATAACGTCTACACTGTGAACCTATTACAAGCACAGCCCGACATATCGATAGTCTGGCTGTGTATTTTTTGGCACACTTAAGACCGTTCATTATGACCACAACTACTCTTGCTCAAATATCGTTGGCGGACACATTAAAAACCAACGCTTTCGGTGACACCTATTTGTACAGCATCAATCGTGGTAATTTTGATAAGGTCAGTGCCCAAGCTGTTTTTGATGCCGAATTCAGTAAGAACTTGTTTCAGGAAGACACCCTTAATGTCATCATCGGCACCGATTCAGGTTTGTTGCCAAAATATGTTCAAACAAAGGGTATTCCATCAGGCTCACGCTATATCTTTATTGAGCCCGAGCACATTCTGGCGCAATTGTACCAACATGATTTACTTGACAACCTTCCTGATGAAATTGTTTGCACAACGCCGGAACACTGGGAAGCACAAGCCCAGGAATTCAAGATAAATGAATATTCTTACATTAACAGCATCAACTCATTTAATGCCATTTGTGCCCAACAGGCTATTCTTGACGACTACCCCGAGTTAAGCTGGCAAGTCACTGAAGAACTGCACAAACTACACCAACGCTACAACACCGCTATCGGTTGCGAACCCTTTATCGTTCGTCAACTGGAAAATATTGCTGAAAATATTGTTCCCGTGACCTGCCTGGCCAACGCTTATGAAGGCAAAACCGTCCTCATTCTTGCCGGCGGCCCCTCATTAACCACAGTATTTCCATGGCTACTGGAAAATCGGCACAAATTGGTGGTTTTTTCGGTGTCACGAATTTCTAGGCAGCTTATCAGTGCGGGCATTGAACCGGATTTTGTGTTCTCAGTCGATCCTCAAAAGGAAAACATAGATGTCAGCCGGGAAATGTTTTTATTCGGCGACCGAACTGTATTTATAAACTCTTATCATGTACAACCCGCATTAATCAATCAATGGCACGGACAAAGCTTGTATTTGGGTACCAGACTACCTTGGCAATCGGATCTCAATATTAGCAATATCCAGGGCACGGGGCCCACGGTCACTAATTCGGCATTAGCCATGGCGCATTATTTTGGCTTCAGCAAAATTCTGCTAGCCGGTTTTGATACCTGTTTCACTAAAGAAGGCATTACCCACGCACAAGGCAGTGACGAACAATTAACAGGGCCAACTTACGATCCAACACTGTTGCAAGTCGAAACCTATAGTGGCGAATACAGACCCACAAGCCACGGCTATTACACAGCACTGTTAACATTGACTCAGCAGGCATGTCAAATCAGTAGCGACCGCTGCGAAATTATCAACCTTGCGCCTACTGCGGCCAAAGTCGAACATATTGAGCACATTCCCTGCACTGAAATCAACCTGCAAGACCTTAAAGGTGAAGACCTCAGTAGCGTGAAACAACGCATTCCGCAACTGACTGATGATTTATTAAACGCGCATTATCAAGCTGTGCTTAATGAACTTGAAAAAGCCGAATTCCAAATAAAAGCAATCGCCAAACTCGCCAAAAAAGCACTCGATATCAATGAGGCTATGTATAGCGCAGAGGGCAGAATTGAAAATTATAAGGACAAACGCGAACTCGACAGTATTGAAAAAGAGCTCAAGAGGAAGTACCGGAAACACAGCAAGCTCGTGAAAAAATTCGGCATACGCCAATTTATAAAAATCAATACACCGCACGATTCCGACCACTGGGATGCAGAAAAAGCCAAAAAAATGGGCAGCATCTATTATCAAGCCTATCAATCAGGTGCCAATAAATTATCAGGCCTGATCAAAGCCGCCATAGTTCGCACCAAAACCCGGCAAGAAGAACTCAAAGCCGAGCCGGAATTTGCTCTGCTGTTAGCGCAATGGGATCAAGACCAAAGCTATCGCCGCGCGGCATTATGGCTACAAAAACACCCTCATACACCTATCCCGGATCAAACCGCTCTGGCGTTAACAGCGATGCAAGATCGGTTTAAGCAAGTCTTGACCCAACAAGACACCGCGTTTAAAGCCAAAGTAGCCAAAAATTCAACATTGCTACTGTTAAAAAATAAAATAAAAATACTGTTTAAACACAAAAAAGCCGACGAATTGATCAACCTTAAATTAGGTTTTATTGATGACAATAAGCACGACAATAAAGAACCATACCTGTTGCTGATAGAAGGTTATCTTGCCGAACTGAAAAACGATACCGAAAGCGCGCTAGCTCATTACAACAACATCCTTAATCTCGAACAGCCGCTTCTGCTCGAAGAAGCGCTATTGAGAATTACCGCCATCAGCCTTGACCGGCAAGACTCACAAAATACCCTTTTAGCGTTGGATTGTCTGTCTCAGTTATCACCTATTTATTTACCCTATCAGGCTGAACTGGCGCGAATTACCGGCGATCAGCTGCTGGCTATCGACAGCTATAATGCCTACATCAACTTTTTTCCGGAAGATACCTTAAGCAAGCTAAAACTAACCTCTCTGTATATTGACCTCAAAGTTTATGAAGCTGCCGAATTGATGCTGGAACTCATTTTACAAGCCAATCCTGATCTCGAATCAGCAAACAGCTTAAAAAATCAACTGGCCGCGATAAAACAGAGCGAAAACTAATAATTTCCCCGGTATCGTCCATCACGATGCAAGCCAATATGCTATTGATCAAATAATCTTATCAACCAGCAAGGTGTAGCGATTGAAAGAACGCCCGCTGTTTTTTTGCTCTTTGCCGTGAAAAGTCACGCTTACCAAATCCCCCGGCGCGGCGTTATTTTGTTTCAAGCTGTGCATTAAACAACGGTTTAGGGCAACGCCCACCAACGGGCCGTTATTATCTTGTAAAAATAGGGTTTTCTGTTCGTCATAGACTGCGTTTTTAAACGTACCACTGCCTTGAATAACACCGGCGATGGTGTCGCCTGCCGATGGTTGCCAGTAGGTCAGTTGGTTATTAATCATTTTTTATCCTGTTTGTTAGTAATGCATCTGGGAGCAATGGTACTCAGTTCGTAATGTCTTAGGCGGCACGAAGTTGCTGATCATCTTTTTGCCTGTTATCGGTGAGAAGTTACCTCAATTCTCAGGAAAATACTAAAAAATATGGCAAAATAAGCACATACAAACTTACAGCAGAACCCTGAATGAATAATAAACTACTCACCGCCTATAACGCGCTATCAAATGATGAGCAACAGTTCATGCAGGCTTTATCGGTGATTTATGCGCCGGTAGGGCAGGCTGAATTTCAAAACCTGTTGAAAAAATCAGCCGCTTTTCAGTCAAATTGCATTGCACTGATCGCTAAGCCGTTGAAAGAAAAACTACTGGAAAAAGAACTTATTGTGGTTTCTCAAGAGGGTTGGAAATGCCACGGGGCTATTGTTGAGCAATTAACGCGGTTAGCCTCACAACAGCCCTGGTTCAATAAGCTGGCAGCTGTTCTTATCGCCGAAAATAAAAACCCTTACTATCTTGAGCAAATTGTTTTAGCTCAGAGTATTAGAAATTTGCGTATTTTCTTGTATCAAAACAATGAATCTGCGGTAGTGGCTAATATGAATAAAATTTATTCACTTAGGCCGCCGAGTCTTACTAACATTATCGAGCAATTTTTCTTTGATGATTTTGATGCGGACTGGTTTGCTTCTTTTTCCGAGCGCATTCGCTTTCTGGTATTAAATTATTTTGTCAGCGGCAACTTTGTTCATTTAAATGATGCCGCTTTTCAGTATCAATTACTCGAGCAATTTTTTGGCGGAAGCAAACCCGATAACCAGGACATTGTTCACAGTATTATTGAACAACGCTTGTTGCGCGGCAATTTTGCTGATGCCGAAGCCTGGTTAACCGGCGACGTGTCATCTTACGGATTAAAGGTACTGGCTACCCTGCGTTTTTTACAAAACCGAAATGATGAAGCGCTAGCGTTATTCGATGCGACGATCAAAGCGCTTAAAAAAGAAACCGGCAAGCGTAACGTCTTTATCGGCGGCCTGTACGGTGTTTTTTTTAACTTGGCTTTATTACGAACCCGTAATATTAATAACCTGACCCTGCTCAAACAAAACACCCAATTCACACTGAAACAGGGGCAAAATAACTTTTATTTACTCAACTTAATCCTCTCGGACGCAGTCGACATTTATCAAGGAAAAAATACTGCCGAGCACTGTTATCATCTATTTAAATGCAATGATCTGGCTTATGAGCGCCTGTTTCAGGCCTTGTTACTGTATTGGATCGGTGAAATTGACACGATGACAGCTAAGAACAAAAAATTCTTAGCCGGCTTGGCTACATTTTGCCAGCAAGCGCAACAATTAGGTTTGCTCTGGTACGCAGCGGTCAGTGCGGCATTGTTGCAGCGTCTGGATTATAAGGATAAAGCTTGTCAAGTCATAGCGGAGCAGTACAGGGATTCCTCCTTTATCACGATTATCGATTTATTGCCGCAAGTGTCGAAATGGCAGCGGGCGCTAGATGCCTTAACGCAACTGAATCAGGCGACGTCAATAGCGTCGGCTAATCAGCAATCGCGTATGATTTGGGAACTCGGTTTGACAAATAACCAAGCCAGTCTTGTACCTAAAGAGCAGAAACTGGGCAAAAGCGGCCGCTGGACTAAAGGCCGCCCGATTGCCTTAAAACGCTTGTATCAGGAGTTGTCCAGCTTTGACTATCTGTCCGAATACGATCACCGACTTTGCGCCTATATTCAGATGACAAAAGAAAGTGATTATTACGGTTATTATGGCAAAGAAGTTTATTCACTGTCGGATGAAGCTATCCTGGTCGCTGTTGGTCATCCTTATATCTATTGGGAAAATCAGGCGATATTAGACACGCCGGTAGAAATCAGCCTGGCAGAACCGCAATTGCTGGTTAAAGAAAAATTACCCAACCTGCATATCTCGTTAATCCCGGCCATTAGCAATCACAAAGTCTTTGCCCAAAAAACCGCCACCAATGGCTTGTTGGTTTATAAGATTAACGAGCAGCATCGCCAGGTCGCGGAAATTCTAGGTCAAAACGGCTTAACCGTGCCGGCGTCGGCGCGCCAGCAAGTCATTGATTCGATAGCCTCAGTGGCATCCATGCTGACCGTGCAATCCGATATTGGCGGCAGTTCCAGCCACGCCCAAAGCGTCGACACTGACAGCCGCCTGCACATCCATTTGCAACCGGTCGGCCACGGCCTACAAATTGAAATTTTCGTGCAACCGTTCAATGAGGGTGGGCCTTTATATAAACCCGGTGCTGGCGGAACCACAGTGCTGGCGGAAATCGACGGCAAGCAATTGCAAACCACCCGCGATTTCAAGCTGGAAAAACAGCATTTAAAACAAGTGTTGAATGAATGCCCGGAACTTTACGCTGAAAATGACGCCAAATGGCTGCTGGATGACCCCGAATTGGCGCTGGAAGCGTTATTGCATTTGCAGGCTTTAGGCGAATTTGCGCTGCTGGAATGGCCGAAAGGCAAAAAGATTCAGATTAGCCGCGAAGCCGGTTTATCGCAGGCGCAGTTCTCGGTGCGCAAAGAAAAAGACTGGTTCAGCGTCGAAGGCAGCCTGCAGATTGACGAACAGGAAGTGCTGGATATGCAGCGCTTAATGCAGTTGTTAAGCGGTTCATCCGGCCGTTTTTTAAAATTGGAGGACGGCCAGATTATCGCCCTGACCCGCGAATTGCGCCAGCGTCTGGATGATATGGCCGGTTTGGGCGACGTGCAAAAAGGCAGCGTGCGCTTTCATCCGCTGGCGGCGCAGGCATTGGATGACATTACCACCGGCATGAACATCAGCGCCGCCAAGCCGTGGAAAGATCAGTTGCGCCGTCTCAGCGAAATGGCCGATTTAGCCCCCAAGCTGCCGTCAACCCTGCAAGGCGAATTGCGTGATTATCAACGCGAAGGTTTTGAATGGATGGCGCGTCTGGCGCATTTGGGCGCGGGTGCGTGCTTGGCCGATGATATGGGACTGGGCAAAACCGTGCAGGCGCTGGCGTTGATTTTATCCCGCGCCCCCGACGGGCCGACGTTGATTTTAGCGCCGACCTCGGTGTGCATTAACTGGGTCGAAGAATGCCACCGTTTTGCGCCGACGCTGAACGTGCATTCGTTCGGCAGCGGCGACCGGCAGGCCATGCTGGATGAAGCCGGGGCTTTTGATTTGATCGTCTGCAGTTACGGCCTGTTGCAAACCGAAGGTGAACGTCTGGCAGAAAAACGCTGGCAAACCCTGGTTGCCGATGAAGCGCAAGCCATTAAAAATGCGCTGACCAAACGCTCCAAAGCAGCTATGGCGCTACAGGCCGATTTCAAATTGATCACCACCGGCACGCCGATAGAAAACCATCTCGGCGAATTATGGAACCTGTTTAATTTTATCAATCCGGGTTTGCTCGGCACCTTGCCGAAGTTTAACGAACGCTACGCGCAGGCTATCGAAAATCAGCAAGATAGGGAAGTGCAACAACGGCTGAAAAAACTGTTGCGGCCGTTTATTCTAAGGCGGCTGAAAAATGACGTACTAACCGAATTGCCGCCGCGCACCGAAGTGACGCTGCACGTCGAATTGAGCACGGAAGAGCGCGCCATTTACGAAGCGCTGCGCCGTAACGCGATGCAAACCATGATGGAAGCAACCGGCCAGCCCGGTCATCAGCAACTGAAAGTGTTGGCGGAAATCATGAAATTGCGCCGCGCCTGCTGCAATCCGCGTCTGGTCATGGAAGACAGCACCGTCGCCAGTTCCAAACTGCAAGCGTTTGAAGAACTGGTCGATGAGTTGCTGGACAACAAACATAAGGCGCTGGTGTTCAGCCAGTTTGTCGGGCATTTAACGCTGATCCGCGAACTGCTGGACAAAAAAGGCATTGCCTATCATTACCTGGACGGCGCCACCCCGGTTCCGCAGCGGAAAAAAGCCATGAATGCGTTTCAGGCAGGGGATGGCGATTTGTTTTTAATCAGCCTGAAGGCCGGCGGTACCGGCTTGAACCTAACCGCCGCCGATTATGTGATCCACATGGACCCGTGGTGGAATCCGGCGGTTGAAGATCAAGCCTCAGACCGTGCCCACCGCATGGGACAAAAGCGCCCGGTGACCATTTACCGCTTGGTTGCCAAAGACACCATCGAAGACAAAATTGTTGATCTGCACAAACACAAACGCGATCTGGCCAACAGTCTGCTCGAAGGCGGCGAAGTCAGCGGCAAAATGTCGGTCGAGGATATGATGGCGCTGATTAAGGATATTGATTAGATTTAGGCTGTTTTCTGAAAAGAACATTTGCCCCCGAAAGCCACGAAAAAATACCCAATTTTCGTGGCTTTCGTGCTTTTAGTGGACAGCGATTATTTTTCAATCAAGACCACAGCCTGTACCGCAATGCCTTCTTTGCGGCCTTCAAAGCCCAGCTTTTCGGTGGTGGTGGCTTTGACGTTGATGCAATCAACATCGACCTGCACATCATCGGCGATATTGCGGCACATCGCGGCGGTGTGCGGCGACATCTTTGGCGCTTGGGCAATGATGGTGATGTCGGCATTAACCAGTTTGTAGCCTTTGTCCTGCACGATACGGTAGACATGGCGCAATAAAACCCGGCTATCGGCACCTTTAAATTCGGGGTCGGTATCGGGAAAATGCTTGCCGATGTCGCCCAAAGCCGCCGCGCCCAAGAGCGCATCGCACAACGCATGTAACACCACGTCGCCGTCGGAATGCGCTTCCAAACCCTGTTCGTAAGGGATTGTCACGCCGCCTAATATGACCTCGCCGCCGTCTTTGAAACGGTGTACATCGTAACCTTGACCTACTCTAATCATTGTTGCTCCATATAAAATTGCGCCAGCGCCAGGTCTTCCGGGCGGGTGATTTTGATGTTATCGGGACGGCCTTCAACGATTTTCGGCTGCAAACCTTGTAATTCCAAGGCGCTGGCATCGTCGGTGATGGCCGGATTGCCCTGGCTTTGTTCGAGTGCTGCTTTTAACATGCCGTAACGGAACATCTGCGGCGTCAAAGCGCGCCATATATGGCTTCTGTCCAGCGTTCCGGTAATGGCATGGCCTTGTACCTGCTTTAACGTGTCCGGCGACGCCAACGCCAGAATGCCGCCCACGTCATCGTTAATCAGGGAATCAATCAGGTAATGAATATCGCCCGCAGTAATGCACGGTCTGGCCGCATCATGCACCAAAACCCAATCGTCATCGGATGCCTGTTCCCTTATAATTTTTAACCCTGAAAGCACCGAATCGGCGCGTTCTTTGCCGCCGGGCGCAGTGATGATAAGTTGATGTTGCGATACGGCCAGATCAGGCCAGTAAGGGTCTTCTTCGGACACTGCAACCGCGATGGCGGTAAAAACATCGGCCTGCAACAAGCGCAACAGCGTATGTTCGATGACCGTTTTTCCGGCCAGTTCCAGATATTGTTTGGGCCGGTCGGCCTGCATACGTTTGCCGACACCGGCAGCGGGGACAATGGCAAAGAATTTTGTTGAAGGGGTCATTGGTAAAAAATGGCGTGAATTCATAAAACAAGTCTTTCCAGCTTTGTTAACCAATCATCAAATCCTGAGCACATATCCCGCATTTTTGCTAAACCAATCTGTTTTGCAATATTTGGCCCATGTGTAGTCTTTCTATATTTGGTAAACTTCTCAAAACGCTTTGATGGAGCCGTTTCTGGAGAATCATTCACTTTTTCAGGATTATTGTTAAAATTTTCCAAAATGTCGGTAGCCCAGGCACTCAGTGATTCATCCTGTAGCACCAAGGCTATAGCCTCTGGTGATGAAAATAATAACCCTTCAAATTCATACATTTGAATATAAGGAATGAGCTTTTCTCTTAACTCCTCCTTGATTGCCCCCTTAATTCTGGACTCCAAAGTCGTTTTAGTTTCGCCTTCAACTTTGCCCTTAAATCCATAAAAATCATAGAAGGTACTGACATATTCAAAATTATAGGCTAACTTTCTCAGCTCATGCTTAACACGATCAACACTTACGTTTCCATTGATTGGAACCGGGGTAACGTATATTCCTTTTTGAGCTAAATATGGCACCAGTACAGTTTTGATAAAGCGTTCTTCAGTCGTGCCTTCTACAGAAATCCCTAGCCTTACCATTCCGGACGACCTCCGATCAAGTTTTTCGACCAAATATCACCCATTCCAAAATCTTCAAGCCAATGTTCGAGAGCTTTTTTATCCGGCCTTTTAAAAGCTGAGACACCTTTTACTTGATCAACCACAATAAAATCTTCGGACTCAAACTGATTGGCAAAGGCTACGGATTGCGTCGAACAAATGACTTGGTTTGTCTTTGAGGCTGTTTTGATGATTTCAGCAAGCACATTCAGGGCAGCAGGATGCAAACCAAGCTCCGGTTCATCAAGCACAATAGTTTTTGGTCGAGACCATTCAGGCTGAAGAAATAATACGGCCATACAAATGAAACGAGCCGTACCATCCGAAAGCTGATTCGCCGAAAAAGGCGCGTCATGATCACGATGGACCCACCTCAATAACAGGGATTCATCTCCTTTCTCACCCCTTGGCTCAAGGTGGAAGTTATGGAAAAAAGGGGCGACAGTTTTGATTGTTGAAATTATCTCCTGATAAATAGCTTGTTCATAATCTCTCAGATACAGGAGAAATGGCGCTAGATTACTGGCATCAGAATCAAGCAATACACTTGAATCCAGTCGTTGAGCCTGTTTAAATCCAGCTGTGGGGCTGGTATCGTGAAAATGATAGACCCTGCATTTTTGCATATATTCTCGGGTATATTTTCGTATAGGGTCGCTAGCTGACTCCGATCCTGGTAGCAGGCCGCTTTCTCCCAACTTACCTTTGATTGTCCACGTTTTGCTTGACGTTGCCACAGTGCAATATTCGGCATCAAACACCAGTGTGTCGTTGGTTTCACCATGCACGAACTCTACGTGATAACCATTAATTCCTATTTCAACATCAATGATAATTCTTGGCGTGTTTTTTGAGCCAAAGTGGAAGAACGTGTTTGCATAACCTTGCCTCTCAGCATAAGTCTGCAACTTTCCTTCGGATAGATTTTTTAAAAAAGTAAACAGCGAAATAAAATTCGACTTGCCGGCTCCATTTGCGCCAATAAGAATATTTATTGGGTTCATCTTCAAATCAAGATCTTTTATTGATTTAAACCCTTTAAGTTTAATTTGATGAAGATGTGTATTCTGCGACTCGGACATTGGTTTTATAATAATTAACGCGCTTTCAGGAAGAATTGATGTATTTTTAGTTCTTAGCCTTTCGTCTGCTCACTCCAACACATGAAAAAACGTTTCATCTTCTTTAATCATGCCTAATTCATCCCTAGCTCGTTCCTCAATGGCTTCCTGGCCTTTTCTTAAATCCAGCACTTCGGCATAGAGCGCTTCGTTACGCTGCCTTTTTTCTTCAACCTGTTTTTGTAGGACATCAAGGCGCTGTTGATAAGCCTCAATTTCCGCGATACTGCCATCGCCCAGCCATATCCGATATTGGAGATGAACAATTAACAAAACGATGATGGCGATGATGATTTTCATAAACGAAACTCAAGAATAAGGCTCAGGGCTGTTGCCCTGAGCCTTGCGCTTGTTTTTACAACATTCTAAATGCGCTACGGCCTGCATAAACCGCCAATTCGCCTAATTCTTCTTCAATTTTCATCAGGCGGTTGTATTTAGCGATACGATCAGAACGGCTTAAAGAACCGGTTTTGATTTGGCCGGTGCCGGTTGCAACCGCTAAATCGGCAATGGTGGTGTCTTCGGTTTCGCCTGAACGGTGCGATACCACCGCAGTATAACCGGCTGCATGAGCGGTGTTAATCGCGTTCAATGTTTCAGTCAAGGTACCGATTTGGTTGACTTTAATCAGGATTGAGTTGGCAATGCCTTTGTCAATGCCTTCTTTCAAGGTAACCGGATTGGTTACGAATAAATCATCGCCAACCAATTGGATTTTATTGCCCAATTTTTCGGTTTGATCTTTCCAGCCCGCCCAATCGTTTTGGTCCAGGCCGTCTTCGATAGAAATAATTGGGTATTTTTCCACCCAAGCCGCCAAAAAATCGTTCATTTCAATTGAAGTAAAGCTTCTGTTTTCCGCAGACAACACATATTTGCCGTCTTTGTAGTATTCGGAAGCTGCTGCGTCCATGCCCAAGAAAATATCAACGCCAGCTTTGTAACCGGCTTTTTCAATCGCTTCCAGAATGACTTCAATGGCTTCTTCGTTAGAAGATAAATTCGGTGCAAAACCGCCTTCGTCACCCACTGTCGTTGCCAAACCGCGACTTTTTAATACTTTCGCCAAGTTGTGGAACACTTCCGCGCCGTAACGGATCGCTTCACGGAAAGTCGGTGCGCCGACCGGCAAAATCATGAATTCTTGCAGGTCAACGCTGTTGTCCGCATGTGAACCGCCGTTGATGATGTTCATCATCGGCACCGGCATGATGAATTTGCCGCTGGTGTTCAAATGACGGTATAACGGTACACCCGCTTCTTTAGCGGCTGCATGGGCCGCCGCCATTGATACCGCTAAAATGGCATTGGCGCCTAAACGGCCTTTGTTTTCAGTGCCGTCCAACGCGATCATTTTGTTGTCGATGCCGGCTTGGTCGGCAACATCCATACCGACAATCGCCGCACGAAGTTCGGTATTAACATTTTTAACCGCAGTTAATACGCCTTTGCCCAAATAACGGCCTTTATCGCCGTCGCGCAATTCGATGGCTTCGCGCTCGCCGGTTGAGGCGCCGGATGGCACCATGGCGCTACCGATCACGCCGGACGCCAAAATCACGTCCGCTTCCAGAGTCGGGTTGCCGCGTGAATCTAAAATTTCTCTTGCTTTAATATCAACGATTTTAGTCATAATTTTTCTTTGGTTTAGGTTAAAAAATAAATAAGGGTTCAACTACACATCTTTAAATAGCGTCGGACAATCAAGCGCTAAATCTGGGAATAAATAAGACAAGGGCACCAGTAAAACAACTCAGCGAACAAAAAAATAGAACACGGATGATACAGATAGGACGAATTTACACGGATTTTTTAAATATCCTGTGCTTTTTCAGTGATTATCCGTTTAATCAGTGCCATCCGTGTTCTATTTAATCATTTTTAATAGTCGCTAAGCAGTTACGGGTACGATAAAGCTATAAAGTCGTTTCGATCAAGGCCTGCGCTTTAACGGCTTTATCGATAATTACCAAGGTTTCCAATAGTTCGCGCATACGGTGCAAAGGCCAGGAGTTAGGGCCATCGCTTTTCGCTTCGGCAGGATTCGGATGCGTTTCCATGAAAATGCCTGCTATGCCGACCGCAACGGCGGCTCTGGCTAACACCGGCACAAACTCGCGCTGTCCGCCGGATACCGTGCCTTGTCCGCCGGGCAATTGCACCGAGTGCGTCGCATCGAAAACGACCGGGCAACCGGTGTCGCGCATGACAGCTAACGAGCGCATGTCGGAAACCAAGTTGTTGTAACCAAACGATACGCCGCGCTCGCAGACCATAATCTGCTGATTGCCGGTCGCCTTGGCTTTATTGGCGACATGCACCATATCCCACGGCGCCAAAAACTGGCCTTTTTTGATATTCACCGGAATGCCTTGCGAGGCAACTTGCTGAATAAAATTGGTTTGCCGACATAAAAATGCAGGTGTTTGCATCACATCAACCACGGCCGCAACTTCAGCCAGCGGCGTATCTTCATGCACATCAGTCAGCACCGGCACGCCGATTTGTTGTTTGACTTTTTCCAGTATTTTCAGCCCGCCTTCGACACCGGGACCCCGATAACTTTCGTGCGACGAGCGGTTAGCTTTATCAAACGACGATTTGTAAATAAACGGAATGTTCAACGCCGTTGTCAGTTCTTTTAGCGCACCTGCCGTATCCAGCGCCAGTTGTTCGCTTTCGATAACGCAAGGGCCGGCTATTAAAAAAAACGGCTGATCTAAGCCAACTTCAAAATTGCATAATTTCATAGGGATTGATTCCTTTAATCGTGATGTAGAAGATGATGCTTATTGCACATTCCCTGGATAAAAATCTTCATCTAATAATTCGTTATAACGATAGGCACAGCTTGACGGAAAAATAGCGAGGCTAAGACCTGTTTCCTTGACGGCTATTTTTACTGCTTTCGGATAGGCTTTTGCCGTCGCATCTTCCAGAGTATTTTTTAGACTGGGCATAAATTCCAATAAATACTCAACCTGTATCCTTTGCTCAATAATGGTTGAAAGCCAGCTATTGCACTGCATCGTCGGCTGATATTGCCATTTCAACAAATGGGCTATCAATATGATGAATCGACTCACTAATTCATGCTCATGTTTCTTGCCCAACTCTTCTAATTCTTCAATCAAATGATTGACATCCAGCTCGCTAAAACGGGCTTCTTTCAATAAGGCAACATGAGTTTGCACCCAAACGTTAAAGTCTTGCTCGTATAATGTTTGCATATTCATAGCGTTACCCCAAACAAGCAGGTATTAAACGCATTGGCAACGCGCCAGAAAATCTCATTTTTTGTGTTGCTGAACGGCTGCCATCACAAACCCTGAAAACAACGGATGGCCTTTTCTTGGCGTAGAGGTAAATTCCGGATGGAATTGACAGGCCAGAAACCACGGATGATCGGCTATTTCTATCACTTCAACCAAACGCCCATCAATCGACTTGCCGGAAAAACGCATCCCGGCCTTTTCCAGCTTTTCCAAATATTGGCTGTTAAATTCATAACGATGACGATGGCGTTCGCTAATCACATCTTTCTGGTACATTTGAAACGCCAACGAATCGGACTGCAGGCGGCATTGCTGCCCGCCCAGGCGCATCGAGCCGCCCAAATCGGATGCTTCATCGCGCGTTTCCAGTTGGCCGTCTTGTGCCATCCATTCGGTAATCAAACCAATCACCGGATGCGGCGAAGTGGGCAAAAATTCGGTGCTGTGTGCGCCTTCCAATCCAGCCACATCGCGGGCAAATTCAATGACCGCAACCTGCATTCCTAAGCAAATGCCCAAATAAGGGATTTTGTTTTCCCGTGCATATTTGACCGTGGCAATTTTGCCTTCGACACCGCGTTCGCCAAAACCGCCCGGCACCAAAATGGCATCGACGTCTTTTAGTCTGGCAACGCCTTCATCTTCTATGGTTTCCGAATCGATATAGACGATGTTGACCTTGGTGCGGGTACGGATGCCTGCATGAATCAACGCTTCGTTCAGCGATTTATAAGCATCGGAATGGTCGACATATTTACCGACGATGGCGATAGTGGCTTCATTGTCGGAATGTTCCAGCGCATCAACCACCGCTTCCCACTCGGACAAATTAGCAGGCGGCACATCCAATCGCAACTTGTTGACAACAATATCGTCCAGACCTTGATCATGCAGCAACAACGGAATCTGGTAAATCGACTTGGCATCAACCGCAGAAATAACCGCCTTTTCTTCGACATTGGTAAACAAGGCGATTTTATGGCGTTCACTGTGCGGTATCGGTTGCTCGGAACGGCAGATTAAAATATCCGGCTGTATGCCGATGCTGCGCAGTTCTTTGACCGAATGCTGGGTCGGCTTGGTTTTTATTTCACCGGCGGAACGAATATACGGCACTAAAGTCAAATGAATAAACAAGGAGCGTTCCGCGCCTAATTCAAAACGCATTTGCCGAATCGCTTCCAAAAACGGCAATGATTCAATATCGCCCACTGTGCCGCCCACTTCAATCAGCGCAACATCGACAGCGCCCTGGCTGACCCGGCCACTGATGTCGATGCAATCATCGGCGCTTTCATAGACACGACGTTTAATTTCATCGGTAATATGCGGAATGACCTGAACCGTCGCGCCCAAATATTCGCCTTTACGCTCTTTGCGCAACACACTTTCGTAGACTTGACCGGTTGAAAAACTGTTCTTTTTGGTCATCACGGTTTTGATAAAGCGTTCGTAATGGCCTAAATCGAGATCGGTTTCGGTGCCGTCTTCAGTGACAAATACCTCGCCATGCTGAAACGGGCTCATGGTGCCCGGATCGACATTGATGTAGGGGTCGAGCTTGGTCATGGTGACTTTTAGACCGCGCGACTCAAGAATTGCGGCCAGCGAAGAAGCGGCAATGCCTTTGCCGAGAGACGAAACAACGCCACCGGTAATGAAAATGTATTTTGTCATGTAGGATTTTTAGTGCATAGAATGAGGTCTAAAACCCACCCTAATGGCTTTGATGAGGTTAGATAAAACCGGGCTATTTTAATCGACAATGCAAAATTCGTCATGGTCTTTTGGCTTTATATTTTCAGCGTTGCAACAATAGCTTGATACAGCCCTGTGTTTTTTCACTATAAAACGCTGCACTGATATAAAGGTCGCCGACCGCAGCCAGCGCATCGTTCAGATAAATCAACGGGATAACATCTCTTTCCCACGGCGGAATGGCCGCTTCCTGAAACAGATTTTTCAGCGTATGGCGGCCTTGTCGCCCCGGCAGACTGATAAGCTCGCCGCCGCTACGAAATTTAATTTCAACCTTAGCGTTTTGCCATTGCTCAAGCAGTATGCCCGTCGATGACGGTAGACAAGACAACACTTGATTGCCGGCGAGGGTTACCGATGTTTGCCCTGCCAGCCATGCACAATTTCCCGGTGTCTCTTGTGCGGATGGCGGCAAACAATAGAGCTTATCGCGGTAACGTCGGATCGTGTAGCCTTGCCCCGATAACATAGGGTCGCGCTGCCCGTCCGCACCGATAACTTGAGTTAGAATCCGCTCGACAACGGCTTGTGATGGCATTTTTAAACCTAAATGCCGGAACCAATGCCGGAGAATAAGCTGTTGCAATTGCAGCCGATGGGCGGTAAGCAGGCTGATGCTTAACGTTTTGTCCGCCGGATTAAAAACTGCATCGAATAATTCATCCGCGACTTCCTCGACCAGTAATTGCGCCTCAGCACAATGCTTGGCCGAACGCGCTATGGTTTTATCAACAGCCGGCCAGCGTTGCTTGAGGAGCGGCAGCAGCGCATTGCGCAGAAAATTGCGGTCGTAAGCGTTGCTTTGATTACTGGGGTCTTCAACCCAGTTTAATTGGTGCGTTTTGGCATAATCGCTGATTGCCTGTTTGGGCGTGTTCAACAATGGCCTGAGCATCACGCCCTTGCCGAACATCGCCTGTTCCGGCATCCCGGAAAGTCCACGCAAACCGCTGCCGCGAAACAATTGCAGCAGCACCGTTTCCAACTGGTCTTCCTGATGCTGAGCCAACAGCAACGCATCATTGGATTGGATCAAGGATTTTAAAGCCGCATAACGGGCATTTCTGGCCGCTTCTTCAGGGCTTTCACCCGGCATGGGCTTGGCGTTAACGCGCAATGTTAAAAATTCGACATTCAGATTTTTAGCCGTTTTTTCGCAGTGAACGGCCCAGGCATCGGCTTCCTGCTGCAAACCGTGGTGTATGTAAACCGCAGTCAACCGGCCTTGCAGCTGGGCGATTGACGCACAAACATGCAGTAAGACATGGGAATCGACGCCGCCGCTGTAACCGATGAAAAACCGCTGGCGGGCATCGCCAATATCGAATTTGACAATGCACTCTTCACAAAAATCCAAGCTTTTCGCCAACGCCTTATTTCGCAGCTTCCTCAAAAACCCCAAAATCCATAATCCGCTGATAACGCCTTTCCAGTAATTTATCAACAGGTTGGTGCATTAAATCGGTCATGTGCCGAACCAAAGCGTCTTTTAGATTCAACGCGGTGGTTTTAAAATCCCGATGCCCGCCGCCTAAAGGCTCCCGAACGACTTCATCCAAAAAACCCTGCTCACGGATACGGTCTGAGGTGATGCCCATTGCCTCAGCCGCCAACTGCGATTTATCCGCGCTTTTCCATAAAATCGAGGCGCAGCCTTCAGGCGAAATCACCGAATAAGTGCTGTATTCCAGCATAATCAAGCGGTCGCCAACGCCGATGGCCAACGCGCCGCCGGAACCGCCTTCACCGATAATGGTGCAGATAATCGGCGTTTTCAGCTTGGCCATTTCAAACAAATTTCTGGCAATCGCCTCACTCTGTCCGCGCTCTTCGGCGCCGATGCCGGGATAAGCGCCCGGTGTATCAATCAGGCAAATAACCGGCATTTTAAAACGCTCAGCCATTTTCATCATGCGCAAGGCCTTGCGGTAGCCTTCCGGGCGCGGCATACCAAAATTGCGGTAAATTTTTTCCTTGGTATCGCGGCCTTTTTGATGACCGATGATCATTACCGGCTGGCCATCGAGACGCGCCAAGCCGCAAACAATAGCCGGATCATCGGCATAAGCCCTATCGCCATGCAACTCATGGAAATCGGTAAAAATATGTTCGACATAATCCAGCGTATAAGGACGCCCCGGATGCCGCGATAGCTGGGAAATTTGCCAATCGGAAAGATCGGTAAAAATCGACTCAGTCAGCGCCTGGCTGCGTTCTTCCAGCTGTTTAAGCGCATCGGAAATATTAATGTTATTGTCGAACTGCACATTGCGGAGTTCTTCAATTTTCGCTTCTAATTCGGCGATAGGTTGTTCAAAATCGAGAAATTTTAGGTCCATGGCGTCCTGATCTGGAGAGTTATGACAATGGCGGGGATTTTATAGAAATTCGCTAATTTATTCTAAATAAATTAGCGAGTCTAAATTAACTTAAAAACCTTGGCTTATCCACGAAAGGCACGAAATACAACACGAAGAATGAAATTTTGTGCTTTTCGTGGTGAAAAAACTTTTAATGTTAGTTGGTTTGAAAGATTTGATGCTGCCTGCGGGTCATCAGGCGTTACATCGGCGATCGTTATTTTCCGGCTTTTTTCAGCTTTTTAAGCATACTTTGGCCGATAGCGTTGGCAAAGTCATCAACGTTTTCATAATCTTGTTCCTGGGCGAAATTGACGGCTGCCATCACCAATTTTTTGGTTTCGGCTATTTCCTGATGCGATCTGCCGCAGCCTTCGCAATGCGTTCCTTCGTAAGTACATTTATCGATACATGGGCTAAATTTCATGCTATTTCCTGTCAGTTTGTGCTTGATTGTTGTTTGATTTGCCGCGAATTATGATCACTTTTTTTGTTCAGCGTTTTATCATACCAAAAACGCGTAAACTCGACCCCTTTCTGTGATGTGCCAAGAGATAATAGCCGGCCGGATTGGGTTTTACTGAAGTAAAGTTTTTGCTTTCCCATGGCCGATTCAGACCTCTATTGATACCATATGCCCATTTATCGGCAAAATTTGAGACCTTATTTTTATGAAAATCGCTATCGTAAAGCTCTCCGCGTTGGGCGATATTGTCCATGCCATGGTCGCGTTGCAGTTCATCAGGGCGCATTTTCCGGGTATTCAGATTGACTGGATTGTCGAGGAGCGCTTCGCCGAGCTGTTACGGCACAACCCTGATATTGATAACATCCTGACGGTGAACCTGAAAGCGTTAAAAACCGACAAGGCTGGTATTTTTCAGCAGTTTAAAGAAATTCGCAGTTATGCAGGCAACCATTATGATTGGGTGATTGATGCCCAAGGCTTGATTAAATCGGCGCTGACCGCGAAGTTGTTGGGCGAGCGTATTGCCGGTTTTGATGCCGATTCGATCCGGGAAAAAGCGGCGTCCTGGTTTTATGATGTCAAAGTGGCTTGCGCCTACGATGCCAATACTATCGACAGAAATGCGTTGGTATTGTGCAAACCGTTAGGCATTGAGGTCAGCAGCGAGCAGATTCTGGCCAAAAAGCCGTTTTTGTTTTTTAGTGACGAAGACTCGCAAATTTATGATTTCTTGGTAAAAGACCGGCTTAATATCGTGCTGGTAATCGGTTCGACCTGGGACAGCCGTAATTATCCGGCTGCCAAGTTTGTTAAAATTGCCGAGGCTTTACAGCAAAACTGTTTGGTGGTCTGGGGCAGCGAACAGGAAAAAGCGGCTGCCGAATGGATGGCGGCGCAATCGGATCTCATCAAAGTCATGCCCAAGCTGGATTTGAACAGCCTGAAAGCGCTGATTGCCAAGGCCGATTTAGTGATCGGCAACGATACCGGACCAACCCATATCGCTTGGGGCTTAAACCGACCGTCCATCACCATTTTCGGGCCGACGCCGGTCAGCCGGGTTTATCAAACTGACATCAATAAGGTGGTCAAGTCGGCGTCTGTCGTTAATCCGTATAAGCTCAACAAACAGGATGACTCGATTAAGGATATTGATGAGCAGGTGATTATCGGGTTGGCGAAAAGTTTATTGGCGCTGTGAGATTCCTCTCGCAAAAATGAAGCCGCAAAAAATTTAGATCCTCCTTTAAGACTTAGTTAATATAAAATATCTAGCCTAATAACGGGTTCGCTCGATAAGTTATAATACGCGTCGACTGAAAAATTGAACTTCTTGCCCAAATAGTTATCACCCACCGGTTTTTTTAAATAATGGCGTATGAATCGTTGCTAAGCGTTTTGCAGAATAAACAGAAACTTTCTGCTGCCGAATTAAAAAAAGTTGAGCGTGTACAAAAAACCTCGGTGTCGGAAAGTGTGCCGCAGTTGCTGGTTAAGCTCGGTTTGTGTTCGGAACTCGATGTCGCCGATGCTTTTGTGCTCTCAGGCCCGTTTGAAAAAGTTGCGCCGGATCAGTATCCGCTGGAAACGCAGTTGCCGGAAACGGTGCCGTTGCGGTTTTTAAAAAATTATCATGCGATCGGTTTAAGCCACAATGACGACATTACTGTGGCGTTGATGGACCCTGAAGACCAGTTTGTCATTGAGGCGCTAAAACTGGCGACCGGCAAAAATATTATTGCCAAAGTCGGTTTGCTGTCGGAAATCGATGCGGCGCTGGAAGTGCAGTATGGTGAAAGCCGTTCGCAAATGGACAAGTTGGTTGATGACCTGAATGTTGATGATTTGGGTGAGGAAGATCTGGAACATTTGAAAGATTTGGCCAGTGAGGCGCCGGTGATCAAGATGGTTAATCTGATCATGCAGCGGGCGATCGAAACCCGCGCCTCGGATATCCATATCGAACCGTTTGAGCAATCGCTGAAAGTCAGGTTGCGCGTTGATGGCGTACTGAAAGACATTGATGCGCCGTCGGTCAAATCGACTGCCGCCGTGATTTCGCGCATCAAGATCATGGCCAAGCTGAATATCGCCGAACGCCGTCTGCCGCAAGATGGCCGTATCAAGGTGCAGATGCTCGGTAAGGAGCTGGATTTGCGGGTGTCGACGATACCGACGATGTACGGCGAAAGCGTGGTCATCCGTTTGCTGGACAAGGAAAACACGGTGCTGGATTTCCATGCGCTGGGTTTTACCGGCAAGCATTTGCAGCAGTTTATTGAGGTGTTGTCACAGCCGCACGGCATTATCCTGATTACCGGCCCAACCGGCAGCGGCAAGTCGACCACGATGTATGCGGCGTTAAAACAGCTGAACACTTCCGAGCGCAAAATCATCACTGTCGAAGATCCGGTTGAGTACCAAATGGATGGCGTCAACCAGATTCAGGCCAAGCCGCAAATCGGCCTGACCTTTGCCTCGGCGTTGCGCTCCATCGTGCGTCAAGACCCCGACGTGATCATGATCGGCGAAATGCGCGATCTGGAAACCGCAAGAATTGCGGTGCAGTCGGCGCTGACCGGGCATTTGGTATTATCGACATTGCATACTAACGATGCCGCCGGTGGCGTCACCCGCCTGCTGGATATGGGCCTTGAAGAATACCTGCTGACCTCCACCGTTAACGGCATCCTGGCGCAACGCCTAGTTAGAAAGTTGTGCCCGCATTGCAAGCAAAGCTACACGCCGACGGCGGACATTGTCGACGGCATGAAGTTAAGGCGGTTTGCGCCGGATATCGCCAAGGATGGTGTGTATGTCGCAAGCCAGTCGGGAACTGGCGCGACAGGCGATATTGTGCTGTACAAACCGGTCGGCTGCGCGTCTTGCGGCGGTTTGGGTTATCGCGGACGTTTGGCGATTATCGAGTTCTTGCAAATGACCGACCCGCTGCGTAAATTGATTATGGCGCATGAAGAAGCGGGCGCCATTCAACGGCTGGCGATTGAAGAAGGCATGACCACGATGTATGAAAACGGCTTGATTAAAGCCCTGCAAGGCATCACCACGCTGGAAGAAGTATTGCGCGTCACCTCGGAAAACTAATGTTATTTGCCTACAAAGCCGTTAATAGTCTCGGCGAGACTGAAGAGGGCATTCGCGACGCCGTCGATGAACAACAATTAATAAGCGCCTTGCAAGCCGAAGGCAGCATCCCTATCCGCGTGGTTCCGGCCAGCGCCAAGTCGTTTTTGGGGCTAAGGCTGGGCATCAAACAGTCCAAATTATCGCAAAAGGACATCGCTTTGTTCACCGGCGAATTGGCCACCCTGCTCGAATCCGGCCTGCCGCTGGATAAATCGCTGTTGGTGTTGATCGACCTGACCGAAGACAACGAGCGCGTGACCAAGCTGATCGGACGCGTGCTGGAGAAAGTCAAAGGGGGTTCAACTTTGGCCGATGCGCTGGAAAAACAGCCCGGTATTTTCAGCAAGTTTTACCTGAATATGATACGCGCCGGTGAGGCGGGCGGCAGTTTGGGCGAAGTGTTGACGCGTTTGTCCGAATATCTGGAACGCTCCCGCGAATTGAAAGAAACGGTCAGCACCGCATTGATTTATCCGGCTATTTTGTTGATTATGTCATTGGCCTCTTTATTCGTGATGCTGACTTTCGTGGTGCCGCAATTTTCCGAGATGTTTGAAAGCGCGGGAAAAGCCTTGCCGGTGTCGACACAGATTGTAGTCGGGCTGGCCGAATGGCTGCAAAGTTACTGGTGGACGCTGGTTTTGTTCGTTGTTTTCACTACCAGCTATATGAATTTGCAAATGGCCGATCCGGTCAAAAAAAAGGTTTGGGATGGCCGTTTTTTAAAACTGCCGCTGGCCGGAACGATTATTTTGAACAAAGAAACCGCCAACATTACCCGCACATTGGGCACCTTGTTGGGCAATGGTGTTTCGATACTGGCATCGTTGGTGATTGTGCGGGAAACGGTGGACAATCTGGTGTTGGCCGATGCCATTGCCGATACCGAAATGCAGTTGAAACAGGGTAAAAACATGTCCGACGCCTTACTGGAAAAAGGTATTTTTCCTAAAATGGCCATGCAAATGATAAAAATGGGCGAGGAAACCGGGCGTCTGGAAGAAATGCTGTTGCGGGTGGCGACGATTTACGATAAACAGCTTCGGGTGGCGATTGCAAGAATGCTGGCATTGCTGGAACCGGCGTTGATAATTTCATTGGGCTTGATGATTGCGGGCATTATCGTATCGATTCTGCTGGCTATTTTGAGCGTCAATGATTTGGCTTTTTAAATTTAGGAGTAAACGATGAAAAAAATGATGGGGTTCAGGGCTAAACAACTGGGTTTTACCTTGCTGGAGCTGTTGGTGGTGTTGGGCATTATTGCGATGCTGGCCGGTATTGTCGGGCCGCAGGTGATGAAGCACATGGGCGAATCTAAAATCAAGGCGGCCAAAGTGCAGATTGAAGACCTGTCGGCGGCGCTGGATATGTACAAGCTGGATTTGGGCCGTTATCCAACCACTGAACAGGGTTTGAAAGCCCTGATTGAATCGCCCGACAGCGCCAAACGCTGGAATGGCCCTTATTTGCGCAAAGCCAAAATGCCGCTGGATCCGTGGCAGCAGGACTACCATTACGTGTCTCCCGGTGAGCATGGCAAGTTCGATTTGTTTACCTGGGGCGCAGATGGCAAGGAAGGCGGCGAGGGCGAAGATCAGGATATTGTGAATTGGGAGTAAGGTGATTTCCGAAAAAGAATATCCCCTAATGATCTTGAGCTGTAGAAAAATAGAGTCCACGAAAATTTCGTGTTTTTTCGTGCCTTTCGTGGATAATCTTTTTTCGCTGAGTAGTTACCGTTGAAAATAAATGATGCCTTGACCAACAAAGGCCAGGCACAACGCGGTTTCACGCTGCTGGAACTGGTTGTGGTGCTGTTTGTTGTGGTGCTGGGTTTTTCGGTAATCGGGCTTAATCTGTCCTCGGGCAGTGATTCTACTGAAATCAAGGCGACCGCCAGAGACATGGTGTCTGCGTTGCGCTATGCCCGAGGCCAGGCGTTAATGACTCGCGAAGAAAACACCGTTGCTATTGATTTGAGCAACAAAAACTACACCGTTAGCGGTCGGGGTAAAGTGTATAAAATACCCGAGACCATAGAGATTACCGTGGTCACAGCACAAACCGAACTCGAAGGCGAGGGTTCGGCCAATATCCGTTTTTTTGACGACGGCTCCTCGACCGGTGGCAGAATTACGCTGGAACGGGAAAAGACCGCGTGGCAAATAGACATCAACTGGTTAACCGGTCAGATTGAACTTGAAAGTAAATAAACAACGCGGTTTTTCTTTGCTGGAAATCCTGATTGCGTTTTCGATTTTGGCGCTGTCTTTAGGCATTTTATTAAAGATATTTTCCGCCGGGGTCAACACCGCCGGCGTGGCTGAAGAATATACCGCCGCCGTGCAAATCGCCGAAGCGTTGATGGCTAAAACCGGGGTGGAAACGCCGTTGCAGCAGGGCCAGTCCGACGGTCTGGAACATGATAAATATCAGTGGCGAGTGTCCATCAGTCCCTTCCAATTTGCCGCCGAAAATCTGGATGTTAGCGAACTCCCGGTAGTGCTTTTTAAGGTTAAAGTGACGGTCAGCTGGGGTGATGACAATCCACGCGCCGATGACAGGCAGGTCGAACTGATCACCTTGAAATTGGCGAATAAAGTGTGATGGACGTTCACGGTTCACTGCGCCAGCGCGGTTTTACTCTGATTGAAGTGCTGATTGCGATGACGCTGTTGAGCATCATGGTGGTGCTGCTGTTTAGCAGTTTACGCATTTGCGCGCAAAGCTGGGAGCAGGGCGAAAGCAAGATCAGCGAAGTGAATGAAGTCGCCGTGGTCTATGGTTTTTTTCAGCGGCATTTAGCCTCGGCGATACCGTTATGGGATGATTTTTCCGAGCAGAAGACCAGCGGAACACTGGCACCGGCGCCAGCGGCACGGGATAATAAAAATTTTTCTTTTCAGGGCACAAGGCAGTCATTGCAGTTTGTGTCGGTTTTTCCGGCCAGTGCGGGTAGATCGGGTATGCAGCTGTTTTCGATAGCGCCGGATAACGAACAATCGCTCAAGGTGACGTTGACGCCGTTTTTTCCGACCAACGAGGGCGAGGACTGGCAACAGGAAGAAGTGGTGGTGTTAAAGCAGGTCAGCGAATTCTCACTGGCTTATTTTGGCGATGCCGATGGCAGCGGCGAAGAACGCTGGCATGAACAATGGCTGGAAAAAAGCACTCAACCCAGCTTGGTCAAAATCACTATCAGCACTGAAAATGGCATCTTTTGGCCGGACATGATTATCGCTGTTAAAATTGCCAGCGCAGATAACAGCATGGGGGCAGGGCAGCAGCCGGCAAATCCCGAAGCTTTTGCCAATCCGTTTGGAGCGCTCAGATGAGCAGGCAACGCGGTTTTGCTTTAGTGTTGGTGTTATGGGTGCTGAGCTTGTTGACTATTATGGCCGGCAGTTTCGCGCTCAGTATGCGCCGTGAAGCGGCTATTGTGACCGGCAGCAGCAGTAATGCCCGTGGCATGGCCATTGCAGAATCAGGGCTTGCGCTGGCCGAACTGATGTTAATGCATCCCGATCAGCAACAGCGCTGGCGGACTGACAGCAGCATTTATCAAGTAGACTATGCCGATGCCAGCCTCCGCATACAATTGTTAGCCGAAACCGGCAAGATTGACATCAACAGCGCCGATGAGCAGATGCTGCAAGGCCTGATTGCACAAGTTCCGGTAGAACCTGAGCAGCAAACTCGCTTGATCAATGCCATCCTCGATTGGCGCGATGCCGATAATCTGGTGCGCATAGACGGCGCCGAGAAAAAAGAATACAAAGCCGCCGGCTTGAGTTATCAGCCCGGCAACAAGCCGTTTCGGTCTATTGAAGAATTGCAGCTGGTTTTGGGCATGAATGAACAAGTCTTCAAGCCGCTGGAAAATCTGATTACGGTTTATGCAAAACAGCCTAAAGTGGATTTGGTGCAAGCGCCGAAAGAAGTGTTGCAGATACTGCCGGGCATGGATGCCGCGTTGATAGACACCTATATTGCCGCAAGACGGGACAGCGCTATTAATGGCTTAGCCGCGCCGACATTTGTGTTGCGCGACGGTGTTTATACCTTGAGCGTGGCGGAACCCGGCGAGGCGCCGCGAACCTTGCGTGACTCAGGCAGTGTAAAAACCGGGCGGCAAAGTGCTTTGGGCTCGGAGGCTAATAATGCTAACGGCGCGCCGGCACTGTCGGGTGCTGTTACGATTATTAGCGAAGCCTTGCTCGATGACGACACCACGGCTACCTTGAAGGTGCTGATAAAAAAAGCAGGTGGCGCGGGGTCTTCGCCGTTTCAGATTTTGAAATGGCAGCGCAATCCCGCTGCCGATGAATCACTATTTACCGATGAAAAAGATGAGTCACTTGTGAGACAGTATGCCGAACCTCAATTCAACGATTAACCTGGATGTAAAAAAGCTGTTTCGCTGGTGGCTGCGTGAGCTTGATTTTCTGGTGCCTGAAAAAATCAAGCAACTGGTTAGCGAGCAACAAGGTTTTATTATCGTGCGTCCCGAAAACGATCGCTTGGCGCTGACTTATGTGGCGAACGGAGACAGCGCGCCGCTGGCTACCTTGGAACGCGACGCAAGCGGCACCGCCCAATATGAAGCGCTGTTGGCCAAGGATGAGCGCTTGGGCAAAGCGAAGTTGATACTCCGGTTGACCGGACAAGAGGCCATTCAAAAAGAACTGGCCTTGCCCAGCGCGGTCAGGGAAAACCTGGCTCAAGTGGTCGCCTACGAGCTAGATCGTTACACGCCGTTCAAGGCAGACCAGGTTTATTTTGCGGTCAAATCGCTAGAGGGCGAGCATGAGCCGGGGCAAATCCGCGTGGCATTGGTGCTTACGCCGAAAGAAACGCTGAATGCCTTGTATGACGATCTCAAGGCTATCGGCATGTCGCCGTTGTTTGTCGATTATGAAGCGACGCCGAATGACCTTAATCGGCCTTATGAGGGCTACAATTTATTGCCGGAAGGTCTGCGCGAAAAAAGCGCCAACGCGCCGCGTCTGGTTTATTCGGCGCTGATTGCCGGCGTATTTTTGCTGCTGAGCACTGTGCTGGTGTTGCCGGTCTGGTTGGAATACCGCACGGTCAATGCTTTGCAGAGAAAAATCGATGCCATCGAGAAAGAAGCTAAAGGCGTTAAGGCTTTGCAACTGGAGATTGACGCCATGATAGATGAAACGCGGCGGCTGATTGCCGAAAAAAATGCCGCGCCCACTGTGGTTGAAATGCTCAATAGTTTAAGCACATTAATTAAAGACGACACCTGGTTAAGTTATGTGCAATACGCTAACGGGAATCTGCAAATACAAGGCGAGTCGCCGGCTTCATCGGCCTTGCTGGGCGTATTGGAAGCCTCGCCCTTGTTTGTCAACGCCCGCTTCGTATCGCCGGTTACGCAGGATAAAATCAGCGGACAAGAGCGTTTTCAAATCACCGTTGATGTGACCGCGCCAAAACAAGGAGATGCCAATGATTGACATCAAAAGCCAACAGATGCAGCGCTGGTTGGCAGTAGGTCTGTTAGTTGCGGCCTTGCTGCTGGTCAGTTTGGTTATTATTGTACCGGTGATTAATAAAGGCCTGGAACTGTACGAGCATAAAAATAACCTGGCTTTTACGTTGCAACAATACCAGCGGATTTTGGCGAAAAAAGATGCCGTCATTGACAACATGAACGTGATCAAGGAACAGCACCAACAGCGTAGCCTGCTGAACAAACAGGGCACGGCAGCCTTAGCCTCTGCCGAAGTCCAGGAGTTCATTAAAAAAGCCATTGTTGACGCAGGCGGGCAATTGAGCAGCACTCAGGCGCTCCCGGTCAGCAGCAAAAATGAATTCAACCAAATCACCGTCAGCGTAAGAATGACCGGCAATAGCGAAGTGCTGCGTGCGGTGCTGTACAAAATAGAAACCGCTGCCCCCCTGATTGTTGTCAACCAGCTCGACATCAGGCCGATGCGCGGCGTCAGAAGCCGGGTCACCCGCCAGATCGAACCGAGCAACGAACTCAACATTAATTTTCAGGCCGTTAGTTTTATGCGGAAGGAACCGGAATGAACATTAAGCTCATCAAGCTGCTGGTCGTTGCCTGCATCGGCCTGTGTTTGATTATTGCCGGGGAATGGCTGTACGCGCGCCATGCCCGGCATCGCCTGCTGGATTCGATAAACGAGACCAAACCGGAAGCCTACCAAGCCGACCAGTTGCCCGATATCGAACTGACCAAACAGCCGGAGGAAAGCTATGCTGATCTGGTTAATCGCCCCTTATTTATTAAAGGCAGGCGTCCGGTCGATGAGCCGACACCGGAAGGTGCGCAAGCGGCAGCAGCTACAGCGGACAGCTTTGACTGGCAGTTGGATGGCGTTTACAGCCACAAAAAAAACGTCTCCGCCTTATTCAGCCGCGCTAAAGCCAAAGCCCCGCTGGCGAAAGACAATTACCGAAAAATACGTGTCGGCGATGAACTTGACGGCTGGAAGTTGACTGACATAAACAACGACGGCGTGATGTTTAAACAAGGCAGCAGCGAAAAACCGCTGTTGCTGCGCAAGGCAAAATCAAAAGCAGTGCCGAAAGCACAAAGCGCAGCACCGGCTATCGTTTCACCTTTTTCAGCCGCTACTGCAGGCGCTAAACCGCCGCCACCGCCGCCGTCACCTTTTCCCATTATACCTGTGCCTACTCCGGCAACAGGCACGACTGAAAACACATCCGAGGATGCGCGATAATGCACCATGTAAAAAAAGTAACAACGGCTACCTGTTGGGTAATCGCAAGTTTAACGCTGTCAGGCTGTGAGTTACTTGGCCCTAAACCCGCCACCAAAATATCCTTGTCAGCGCCAAAAACAGAGCAGAATAAAGTGGTTTTTTCGGAACTGCAAAACAAAGCACCTGCGACTGATTTAACGCGGGGCAAGAGTGAGATATTTCCCGGCACCAGCCGCTATGTCGCAGACATTACGCCCCAGCATAGACGCAGCAAAGGCAGTGGCGAGGGCGCCTACAGCCTTAATTTCGACGAAGCCGATTTGGGCGAAGTCGCCAAAGTGGTGTTGAGCGATATTCTCGGCCAAAATTATGTGCTCAGCCCAAAAGTCACCGGCAAAGTCACTCTGCAAACCACCGATCCGCTAACTAAGGACGAGTTGATTCCGACTCTGGAAATGCTGCTACGAATGAATAATGCGGTACTGATTAAAGATGCCAGCATTTACCATATCGAACCTGCCAGCGAAGCGCTGTACAGCTCTAATTTTTCTGCACCGGGTGCGGCGGGCCGAATAGGCTATCAAGTCAGGGTAATACCGGTTAAAAACGTCGCTGTGCAGGACATTGTTGAGGTGATTAAACCGCTGGTACAGGATAAAACCATACTCACTGTCGATGCCGCGCGCAATCTTTTGGTGGTTTCCGGCACCCCTGATGAGCTAGGACGAGTGATGGATATGGTTAGCACCTTTGATATTGATGTGCTCAAAGGTCGCTCTTTTGGCTTGTTTCCGCTGGCGCATGTCGACGCTGAAACCATCATCAAGGAATTGGAAGAAGTCTTTATTAATAAAGCTAAAGCTGACGGCTATGAGTTTTTCCGTTTTATCGCCATTGAGCGCATGAATGCGGTGATGGCCATTACCCAACAAGCCCGTTATTTAAGGGATATTGAAAGTTGGGTAACGCGCCTAGACAGGGCCAATACCGCGAGCGGCGGCGGGGTTAATGTTTATAAAGTGCAGCATGTGGATGCCGAGGAATTAGCAGGCACCTTGAGCGAAATTTTTGGTGGTGCGCAGTCGAGCAGTAAATCTGCCAAGGTTGCAGCCGGCAAGAAATCAGTAGAAATTACCAGTAAGTCCAAAGACAAAGCCAGCACAGCTCAACCAACCACTGCGGCTGGCGCAACCGGCGATGCCAAAGTGGCGGATGTCGGCGAGGTTAAAATTATTGCCGATATCGCTAATAATTCAGTTGTCATCGTGGCGACCGCCCAAGAATACAGCGTGATTTTGCCGATTATCAAACAACTCGACATGATGCCTTTGCAGGTATTGATTGATGCCACGATAGCCGAGGTGGCGTTGAAAGATGAGTTAGCTTACGGTATACAGTGGTTTATTCAACAGGGCGATACCAATATCGGCAGTGGCTTAGGCAGGGCATCGCTAAGCGATATAGCGGTTGCCGGAGCGGCGGCTTCTGCGACCGGCGGACTGAGTTTGCTGCAAAATTCGGGCGCCATTAAAGCCTTATTGAGCGCCCAGGCCACTAACAATAATGTCAACGTCATTTCATCGCCGTCGTTAATGGTGCTCAATAATCAAGAAGCGTCTATTCAAGTCGGTGAAGAAATACCGGTTAGAACCTCGCAATCGACCAATGTAACCAACGTGAATCAAGGCAGCGGCTTATTGCCCGGATCGGATTCTACGCAAACCTCGGGTGGATTAGTCACCAGCGGCATTCAACAGCGTAAAACCGGGGTCAAATTAACCGTTAAACCCAGAGTTAACGCCAGCGGATTGGTGATTATGGACATTGAGCAAAGCGTCGAAGATGCGCAGGAAACCAAAACCAGCGGCATCGACTCGCCGTCGATACAAACCCGCGAAATCACCAGTTCGGTCGCGGTGCAAAGTGGCGAAACGATTGTATTGGGCGGTTTAATTAAGGATGACGGCGTTGATAATCAATCGGGCATTCCTTTTTTGCATCAGTTACCCTGGATAGGGCCGTTATTTGGCAACACCAAAAAGACCAAGAACAAAACGGAATTAGTGGTATTGATTACGCCGCGCGTGGTCGGTACCAGTCAAGATGCCAGCCTGATTACCAACGAATTCAAGCGTAAATTGACCGGTATTTACATAGATGAGCCTGTGCCTGTCGAAAACTGAGCAAGCTCAGTTGCTGTAACAAGCAGACCTTCTAGGTTTTTACTGGAGCCACTCCCGGCGGCTCCAGCACTTCCGCCATCCATGGCAGTCGTAAAACCTGGAAGGTCTAACTTGCAGCGTGTTGAACTGGGTGTATAACGACGAGCGGCGCATACCTTTCAATCAGCCGCTGGTAATAGTCAGCTTCAGCCGTTTTGCCCCGCTTACTCACCCCGTTCAAATAAATACCGGCTTTTTTTAGCAGCATAGCCAGCGCCGCCTGCCGGTTTTGCTCCGATAATTGCCCGCCATCAATGATTTTTTGCAAGGCGCTGATGCGAAACCTATCCATGCCCCAGAAAGCCATTGATAGCTGGTCTTCATGGCCGCCATGCTTGTTTATTTGCGGCTGTTCAAGCAATAAAATTGGGTAATTTGCCGAAATTCTGAGCCATAAATCATAGTCTTCGCAGGCAGGCAGGGCGGTATCAAACAAACCCACATCGTCCAATACCGAGCGCTGCAGCAATAATGTCGACGGCGAAACTGCGCATAACGGCAGGCATTGATTAAAAATCCAGCCGCCGCTTTTGGCGTATTTTTTCGGCACGCGAACCTGGACGCCATGCCGTATCCAGTTTTCTTCGGTGTGGCACACTTTATAATCGGGATGCGTCTGCAACGCCGCAGTTTGCAGCGCCAACTTTTCCGGCAGCCATTCATCGTCAGAATCCAAAAAAGCCAGCCAGTCGCCGTTTGATTGTGCTATGCCGCGATTGCGCGCCGCACTGACGCCGCTATTTTCCTGATAACAATAAGTCACTTCGGGAAATTCGCGGCGCAGCATTTGTTCCGTGTCATCGGTCGAACCATCGTTAATAACCACGACCTCTGCCGGCATTAAGGTTTGCGTATACACCGACAATAACGCTCGCCGCAGTAAATCGCAGCGGTTATAGCTGGGAATGATGACTGAGATGTTGATAGTATCTCCTTATATTTGTTAATGTTTGTTTGGCGAATGACTATGTCAGTGATTATCCGTTTGATCAGCAACATCCGTGTTCTATTCTTTTTTGCTGAGTAGTTACTGACTATGTTTGTATATGAAATTTGAAACAGGTTTTCTATGTCTACACAAATCAATCCTGATACTCTAATTTTGCCACACTCGGAAGAGTTTTATCCGGCAGTTTGGCTAACCAGCGCCGACCAGCGCTGTTTATTTCAACGACAAAACAACGAGCTGCGCTTTGCTGAAAACGTTGCTGATTTGCCGGTGATAACGGTGGATGCGGGGCAGACCTATCAGCCCATCGAGGGCTTTGGCTTTTCTTTGACCGGTGGCAGCGCACTGCTGATTAGCCGCTTGCCTGCCGCTGACAGACGCGCATTATTGCGGGAATTATTCTTGCCCGACGGCATCGGCATTAGTTTTTTGCGTCTAAGTATCGGTGCGTCGGATTTGAGTGAGCATTGCTTTACCTATAACGACTTGCCTGCCGGACAGTCCGATCCTGAACTTGCCCATTTCGACATTGAAGCCGGTGATTTGGAAGTCATTTTACTGTTACGGGAAATTTTGGCCATCAACCCCGACATAAAAATCATGGCCACGGCGTGGTCGGCGCCCGTTTGGATGAAGACCAATCAGAGTTTTGTTGGCGGTAAACTGAGGCCAGATTGCTACCGGATTTATGCGGCCTATTTGGTTAAATACCTGCAAGCCATGCGCGACAGAGGCATCACCGTCCATGCCATCACCCCGCAGAACGAACCCTTAAATCAGAAAAACGAACCCAGCATGATCATGGAAGCGGACGAGCAGGCCGAGTTCATTAAAAATCATTTGGGGCCAGCTTTACAGTCAGCCGGATTGAGCGATGTTGAACTTTTTTGTTGGGATCATAATTGCGATGTTCCGGCGTATCCTTTGGCAGTTTTTGCCGATGCCGAAGCGCGCCGTTATTTGACCGGCTCGGCTTGGCATTTATACGGCGGCGACATTTCGGTACTTTCTGAAATGCATCAGGCTTACCCGGAAATGAAACTGTATTTCACCGAACAATGGGTAGGTTCGGACGGGCAGTTCGGCGGGGATTTAATCTGGCACGTAAGAAATGTGCTGATCGGTTCTCTGCGCAACTGGAGTCGTATCGTGTTGGAATGGAACCTGGCTTCCGATCCATTTTGCTGTCCTCATACGCCGGGAGGCGAGGCTCGTTGCGTCGGCGCGTTGACTGTCGGCGAACAGGTGAGCCGCAATGTGGCCTATTATGTGATCGCCCATGCCGCAAAATTCGTCTGTCCCGGTTCGATGAGGATTTATTCCGACGAACTCGCGTCCTTGTCGAATGTGGCGTTTTTGACGCCAGCCGGCGACATCGTGCTGATTGTGCTCAATGATGGCGCCGAATCACAATCCTTTGTTGTCCGCTGCCAAGGGCAAAATGCTGCCGTCACCCTGCAGGCAAACGCGGTGGCTACTTATGTTTGGCGGGCTACAGGCTAATGAAATTATGCAAGTTCCACATCTACTCGCCGGAATTGGCCGTTGCGTAAGGCTTTTGCGGCTTGGCTCTCCAGATGCTGTCCTTCCACGGTTTCCATAACACCATCCCGGCCATGCAACACATAGCGGCAGGGCCTAACGGCGGCAGCGCCAAACGTATCTTGGCGCTTGGGGTTGATGTAGACCAGTAAAGTTGTCCCTAATAAAGCGCAGGCTACGCTGTCGGCTGGCAAGGTTTCTTTATCACCGAAGGGATTGGCGCATTGCTCGCGCGTGGAGAAAAATGACTTTGACAACACCGGCTCGGGTTTGAACAGCAATTTTCCGCCCTCGAATATAAATGGATTAGCCCCCAAAAAAAGATGCGTCCATAGCTGCAAAAATTCTACCGTGGAGCCGGAAAGGCGGGCGACGCAACCGCGTCCGTGTTGGCGCGGGTCAATGGCAAAACCGCTGCTGACCAGAAAACTGGAGTTTTCGACCGGGTTGCGGCCATATTCCGCAGGGTCACGAAAAGCCACCAGCAGTTGTTCGATGTGCTGGTAAAACTCGTCGCTTAACCCGGTTCGCACCATTTCCAGCACGAATTTGTAATGCATGTGCAGGAAGATGGAGCCGTTTTCCAGCCAGCCGTAATTGAAAACCCCTATCCGTCCCAGATCCAGCGCATTGTCCCCTAATGGTTCATTGACGCGGTACATGCCTAGCTTTTGGTCGAACAGTTCGGAGTTGCGCGCCGCGTCGTAAAGCCTGCGGACTTCTTGCGGGCTGGCGATACGCAAAGCGTGGACGAAGCCTTCCAGAAACAGCGGCAGCGGCTTTTGCTTGAAGCGGGTTATAGCGGCCTTGTCGTCTGCAATGTCTTGATAGTGCTCGGCTTCATAAGAAAAATAGGTGACGATGCCTTTCGGTGTTCGCGCTTTGTCGATGGCGGCATCGAGGGTGCTTGAAACTGTCGTCAGGAAGGCTTGCAGCGTTGTAACAGAGAGGATTTGTTCGGCGCCGTCAAAGCCCATGAACACTTTGTCCCGATAGGCTTCTTTTTGCGCGCCGCTTTCTTGCCAGAATAAATCGGCTGTCAAGTTGGGGCGATTTAACAGCGCTGCCAGTCCGGCTATAAAGTCGGCCAATTCGACCGGCAGGGAGTATTCCCCATCGGCATAGGTCAGGGCTGTTAAGGTAAAATCCACCAAGCGCTTGAGTTCAATGGTTTCATTAACCGAAGAGCCGAAAATGCCGGGCAGGCCGTTTAATGCGTCGCACCAGCCGGGGCGGTCGGCTTCCATTTCTATGCCGACGCCAAACGGGTCTAGCGTGGCAAGCTTGTTGGCGACCAAGGTCAGGATTTTACCGAGCAGCGTGGTGTAAACGATGTCGCCGAGGCCGCGTTGCGCGCGGGCTTGATGGCGCCGGTGAGGTCGGGCGTTGATCAGGGCTTCTTTCTCGGGACTGACCTGCACCGCGCCGGATTGGCGCACGCCGTTGGCCGTGACTACGTATTTTTGGCGGCGCGGCACGACAAAATGAGTGGAATCGAAGAAGGTGTAGGTTTTATCCACGAACAAGCCGGGCAATCGGTCTGGAAAAATCGCTTGGTAGCTAATCAGCAAATCGACTAAATAAGTCCAGTGATCCGACCAATAGCCCCGGTCGAATTCGGCATCTTCCACTTCTTGCGCTTGCGCCAAAATGTCCTTGATGACAGGTTCTGCGCCTTCAAGCATCTGCCATAATTCCGCGTATTTAAACTCGCGGGACAGCAATTGTTCCAGACCTGCAAATCGGGCGAAATAATGGGCTAAAGCTTGAGGCGTATCGACGATAAAACGCGAATTGCGCAACGAACAAGGATTGTAGCCGTCCGCTTGAATCAGGTTGAAGAAATAGCGGATGTTTTTGGCATCCAGCACGGGCTCGAAAAATAAGTCCATGCGCCGGTTTTGCAATACATCGCGAAAATCGCCGTTGCCTTCGGAATACGGCGTATCTTGCAACAGGAAGTCGTTGTAATCCCGCTCCAAATCGCCGTGCTTGCGGCCGAACAAATACAGTTGCGCGCCGCCCGGCACTTCTCTGGGGAATCCGCCGCGCAAGCCGTTATCCAAATAACATTGCCGGGCATGGGCATCGAACAGCGGCTTGGCGGTCGCGGTAAAGATGCGCTGGGTGATGTCTTCAATCAAGCGGCGGTTGACTTCGCGCTTAATCTCGAAGTAATTTTTTTGGTCGGCTTCAGTGATGAATTGCTCAAGCACCGTCTGCGATGTTGCATGGCCGTAAAAGCCGTAAAAGACCTGGCTTTGCCCCGGCTGGAGTTCCACGGTCAAGGTCTGGAAAGCCGATGGCGTTTGGTTGCCTGCCACCTGATTAGCAAAATCCAAGGCATCGTCGGCAAAAAACCGTTCCGGCTTGGAAAAATCGCCAGCCAAACCGAAAATGCGCTCCGCATCGACGATCACGCGAGTGCGCCCGCCGTTGAAAAATCCAGCGAAAAAATTGCAGGCGATTACCGGTTCCACTTGCGGCGAGTCGCCAGGCCAGACCTTCAGTCGGTAAAACGGCAGGTTTTCGGCCACGCCTTCGACGCGCATGAAGGCTTCCGAAGTGCGGCTCATGAATTTTAGTATCCATTGGTTCATGCCAAAGGGCAGCACTTGCGGCAAACCGTCGACGATCTCTATTTTTTTAGTTTGCTCGGAAGTATTGGTGATTGCTACACGCCGCAGCAAACCGGCTACCGGCGCTTCCGGTAAGGTAAACATATCGGCGCGAATGTTAAAGCCCAGCTGCGGGTTGATTTCTTCAACGCCGACTTCATGAGGCGTGACGTAAAGGCGTTGCTTAACGTCGGCTTCTGCACCGCGCTGGAAAGGCTCGTAGTTCAGGCTTTGCTCGCCAGCGCTGATTTTTAGAAATGTTCTAAAACCCCGTGATGGCGTCAGTTGATAAGCCTTGTCGGCCGGAAAAAACTCCAAAAAGGCGCCGTCTTTGTTGCGCACACCAAAACTGGCGATGGCCTGGCCTCGGTTGACATAAAAAGCCCAAGCAGGCCGTCCCATGACACCTGCGATGCCGGGCAAAAAACTGGCGAACGGGGCAAGGTCGTTGTATTGGTCAATGACGAAGCGGTTATCGCTCTCTAAAGAATAATAAGTCTGTTTCATCGCGGGTGGCACTATTTTGGTTGTATAGGGAATCGGCTATGTTTTGGCTTACAATTTTGCTTTGACCAGTTGATAAACCTCTTCCGCTGCCGTGTCGGCACCTTTTAAGATATTTTCCAGTTCGGCTAATTTGGCCTCGGCGAAGGCTCTGTCTTTAAGCGCGCCGGCATTAATGTAAACGTTTAGCGCAGCACTTTTTAGCGCGCCGTAACTCGCCATGACGGCGACGCCGGCATCACTGATGACGCCGGTATTGCCTTTTTCGGCGGCAATCCTGGTTAATGCGATGGTGTCTGCACAAGCTTGCGCGCAGGCTAAAGGAACTATTGTCGCCTCTTTTAATGCGGCTTGTATGGCCTCGCTACGCGCGGCTTTTTCTGCATCGGAATCTTTCGGTAAGCCGTAGGTTGCCATTAATCGATCAAACACATCAACGTCGGCTTTAATCATTTGCGTCAGTGTTTCCCGTAGCGCCTCTGATTTTTCCAGTAACGCGCGCATGTCATCGTCAACTTCAGCGTATTTGGGCTTGCCGATAGTCAAATTACAAACCATGCTAATTAAGGCCGCGCCCTGCGCGCCCATGACTGCCGCAGCGCTGCCGCCGCCCGGCGTAGGCGCTTTACTGGCCAAGTCATCAATAAAGGTTTGCAGTGATTTGTCTTTTATTTCGCTCATTGTGTAAGGTCCGAGATTAATGTAGTAAATTTTATGCACTATACACAATAAAAAAGCCCGGAACTACTGGAGAGGAGCAGGCCAGGGCGCGCTGATTTGCGTAGGAAAGAGGTGGGGCCTTGGTAAAAAAGATTATCACCACGAAGGACTCGAAGTTTAATTCTTCGCGTCCTTCGTGGTGAATAAAATACAACGGGTTTGAGAGGCTTGATGTTGCTTGCAGGTAATCAGAAGTTACGGATGTTGGGGCTCATTTATTCTTTTTCCGTGAATTTTTTCGCATAGCCTTCTAAATGCGGAATATCGATGCGGTAGCCTTTAAGCATTAAAGACCAGTACATCCACGGGAAGCCCATGACTTTTCCCCACCACCAGATCAGGCGGCCTTTTCGGGGGTCGAGTAAAGGAAATGACGGCGTGACTTTGCCGTCGTAGGCAAATTCGGCCAGTATCACGGTGCTCAGCGAGGTGGTCAATGGGCAGGAGCCGTAGCCATCGTAGCCTTCCTGTATGGCTTTGCTGGCTTTCAGGTTAAGGATATTGTCGACCACCACCGGCACCTGTTTGCGTACGGCGGCCGCCGTTTTGGCGTTGGGTGTCGAGCTGGCATCGCCCAGGCCGAAAATATTGGCGTATTGATTGTGCTGTAGGGTTTTGGGGTTGACATCAATCCAACCGGCGGCATTGGCCAGCGGGCTTTTTTTGATGAAGTCCGGCGCGCTTTGCGGCGGCGTGACATGGATCATGTCGAAGGCTTTAGTGATGCGCTGCTTGTTGCCGTCGCTGTCGGTGGTTTCAAAGGTGGCGATTTTGGCCGGGCCGTCGATGGCGACCAGATTATGGTTAAAATTGGTTTTAATGCCGTAATCGGCAACGACTTTGCTGAGTGCTTTGGCGAAAAACGGTATGCCGAAAATGGCGGGGCCGGCATTTAAAAATTCAATGTTGAATTTGTCCAGTGTGCCGCGTTTACGGAAACGGTCTGCCGCCAGATACATGATTTTTTGCGGTGCGCCGGCGCATTTAATCGGCATCGGCGGCTGGGTGAACAGCGCTGTGCCTTCTTTGATGGCTTGAATGCATTCCCAGGTGTATTCGACAGTTTCGGCGGAATAATTGCTGCATACATTGTTTTTGTTCAATGTCTCTTTCAAGCCCTCAATTTTGTCCCAATCCAGTTGCAGGCCGGGGCAGACCACCAGATAGTCGTAACTCAGGGTGTCGCCGGAACGTAAACTGACTGTGTTGTCATTGGGCTGAAAGCTTTCCGCGTAATCTCTGACCCAGGTGACGCTTGGATGGATCAAATCAGCTTCGTTGCGCGTGGTTTTTTTCATGGTGTAAGCGCCGCCGCCGATGATGGTGAAGCCCGGCTGGTAGTAATGGACTTCGGACGGTTCAACGATGGCAATATCAATTTTTGCATCTTGGCGGCGCATATTGTTGGCAACGGAAACGCCGGCGGCGCCTCCACCTATGATCAGTACGGTATGGTGTTTAGTTGACATGGTTTCCTCTCAAGTGTGTAGTAGTGGAAAATTCCGGTACACGACAAAAAAGTGTAAAGCAACACGATTTTTTTGTCATGCACCGATTCTCTCCTATCGGTGTTAGCTTTTTTTCCAGGCTTCAAATCCACCCGCCATCGACAGCACGCTAGTGTAACCCAGTTGCTGTAGGGTCTGCGCCGCCAATGCCGAACGGTTGCCCAATCGGCAATAAATCAGTACGGTTTTCGACTTGTCGGCCAGTTCGGGCAGGTTGCCGACTTTAAATTCCAGCAGGCCGCGCGGTATTAACAATGCGCCGTCAATGTGGCCTTCCGCATATTCGCTTTCTTCGCGGGTATCAATCAGCACAATATGGCCTTCTGCCAGCAGTTGTTTCGATTTGGCGACATCGATTTCAGTAATGCGTTGTTTGGCCGCCGCGACCATATCTTCGGTTCTGGTCGTGGCGCGAACCGGCAGGGTTTCGTCCCTGAGCGCGACCGCGTCTTGGCGCTCATTTTCATCCAGGCCGCAATAACGGTTGGCGGGTACGGCCTCATCGATTAAGCGGGGTTTGGGTAAATTCAGGTTGTTCATAATCTCGATAAACTGCTCGCGGGCTTTGCCGGCCAAGCGCGGATTGGTGCTGCGTTCCTGCATGATGGAGCTGACCCAGCGCTGCTGATAATCATGGCCGGGATAGACCAGTGTTTCATCCGGCAAGGTAAATAAACGCTGGGTGATGCAGTCATAAAGCGTACCGGCATCGCCGCCCTGAAAATCGGTGCGCCCACAACCGCCGATTAATAAGGAATCGCCGGTAAATAAACGGTCGCGCCAAAGAAAAGAAATGCTGCCACGGGTATGTCCCGGTGTGGCAATGACCCTGATTTGTTCATTGCCTGCAAATTTGAAAATATCGCCGTCCTGAATCTGAATGTCGGCCGATTGGGCGCCGCACAGTCCGCTGACGCCGGTTTGCGCACCCAAGCGCTGACGCAACAACCCGCTGGCGGTGATGTGGTCGGCGTGAACATGGGTTTCCAGCGAATATTTCAGTTGCAGGTCATGCGCCGCCAGCAGCTCAATATATGCATCAATATGGGTGTTGACCGGGTCAATGAAAACAGCTTCTTTAGTGACGGGGTCGGCGATTAAATAGGTGTAAGTCCAGGTTGCTGGGTCGAATAATTGTTTGAATAGCATGATGTCTCTCCAGTGGGTTATGTTTTAGTTTAAGCAACAGCTGTGCCAGAAGTATGAGCTCCAGTGTGTCAGCCATGAACCTTTTTCCTTGTACCTTGAACCTGTTTCATATATCGTTTCAATGAAACATTTATTCGCCTCAGTGAGACATTTATGAAACATGCGCAACAGATTCCCGAAGCCCTGTCAGATTGGCTAACTCTGCAAGCCTTGCAACCGCTGTTGCTAAGGTTGTTGGCGCTGTGCGATGACGCCGGTTTTTATATTGTTGACCGCGAACAAGGAGTTATTCATTGGAGCCGTGGCGCGGTGCGGCTAACAGGATTGGCGGCCAGCGAGATTATAGGCCGGCCTTGCCCGCAAGAATACGCCATTAGCGCGGCTGTTGACCATCAAAAACAACTGATAAAATCAGCCCAGGCTGATGGCTCTTTGCATGAGCTGGAAAAAATAACTCAGGTTTTATATGACTCGGTTGATGTTTTTGCTGGCGGATTGGGTTTGCTGTTGCCGGTTTCAGCGCAAGCGGCGAAGCGGCCTGCAGCAGACAAACTCTTAATATCGGAGCCTGAAAGTCAGGGTTTTCACGGCCTGTTAAGCCGCTCGCCGGCGATGCAGGCGGTTTTTCAAATCATTGAAAATGCGGCAGAAACCGAAGCAACGGTGTTGGTCAGAGGCGAGAGCGGTTCCGGCAAGGAGTTGGTGGCCAAAGCCATTCATGATCTAAGCGCCCGCCGTGCTGCGCCCTTTCTGGCAATCAATTGCGCGGCTTTATCCAGCAGTCTGCTGGACAGTGAGCTGTTCGGCCATGTGCGCGGCGCGTTTACCGGCGCGGTCAAGGATCATCGCGGTTTGTTCCAGCGCGCGCACGGCGGCACTTTGTTTTTGGATGAAGTGGCCGAGCTGCCGCTGGAATTGCAGGCCAAATTGCTGCGGGTTATTCAGGAGAGAAATTTCATTCCGGTTGGTGGCGACCGTTCGATTGCTGTTGATGTGCGTATCGTTGCCGCAACCCACCGTTCATTACGCGAAGAGGTCAAGCTGGGGCATTTTCGCGAAGACCTGATGTACCGGCTGCGGGTGGTGCCGATTTTTATTCCGCCGTTGCGGGAACGCCGCGAAGACATAGCCTTGCTGATCTGGCATTTTATCCAGCAGCATAATGCCGCCAATTTCAGGAAAATTGAAAAAATCGATCCGCAGGCGATGCGCGCATTGCTCGACTATGCGTGGCCGGGCAATATCCGTGAGCTGCACAACGTGGTCGAATACGCCTTTGCGGTAGGCCGTGGGACGACGCTACGCGGGTCGGAATTACCGCCCGAATTCAGGGAGCCGTGGCGCAGCCTTGAGGCGCACGTTGTGCAAAACGCGCCGCTATCGGTGGAGGAAGAGTCGGCGGCAATCTGTCAAGCATTGGCGCAGAGCCATGGCAAAGTGAGCCAAGCGGCGGCGGCACTGGGCATGAGCCGTGCAACGTTCTGGCGTAAACGCAAGGTTTATGGTGTGTAGGGGATGTCCGGGATGATGGTCTGTCGGAAAAATAGAGTCCACGCTTTTCGTCGACGTAACTGCTCAGCGGTTGTTAAAAATACCTAAATGGAACACGGGTGCCAAAAGTAGGCGACTCTAGGCGACACTGATAAAACGGATAATCGCTGATTAAAAGTACGGTCTATTTTAAAAAATCCGTGTAAATCCGTCTAATCTGTAGCATCTGTGTTCTATTTCTTTTTTTTGGTTGAGTAGTTATCTTTCAATTAAAAATCGATTCAAAAGAGTAACCATTAAGCTCAAGAATTTCTTTCATTTTTTTCAGTCCGTCCATTTGGATTTGTCTAACACGTTCTCTGGTTACACCGAGTTCCTGGGCAACTTGCTCAAGGGTCGAGCCTTCATAGCCGCACAGTCCGTAGCGCCGACAAAGCACTTCACGCTGCTTTTCTGAAAGCTCGAAAATCCATTTGGAGATGTTGTTCTTAATGCCGTCTTCTTGTATTTTTTCAGCAGGGGACTGACTTTCACCATCGGAAATTGATTCAACTAAAGGTTTGTCAAAATCTTTGCCGTAGGGCATATCGATGGAGCTGACTCGCTCGTTGAGTTTGAGCATTTTTTCGACTTTATTGACCGGTATTTCCAGATGGCGGGCTATGTCTTCGGCGTTGGGTTCGTGGTCGAGTAACTGGGCTAAATGGCGTTGCGCTTTGAGGTAGGTGTTCATTTCTTTAACAATATGAATCGGCAGCCGGATGGTTCGGGTCTGGTTCATAATGGCGCGTTCAATGGTTTGTCTGATCCACCAGGTGGCATAGGTGGAAAACCGAAAGCCGCGCTCAGGGTCGAATTTTTCAACCGCGCGAATGAGGCCTAAATTGCCTTCTTCAATGAGATCCAGCAGTGGTAAGCCACGGTTTAGATAACGACGGGAAATTTTAACCACTAAGCGCAGATTGCTTTCTATCATGATTTTGCGCGCCGCTTCATCACGTAACTTCTCATTACTCGCAGGCAACATCTTAGAAATCGGTTAAAATACGCGAATGGATTCACTCAAGCCACAATTACCCAAGATTAACGATGAAGACCGTACACCGCTAGTTGATGTGCTGTTGGAGTTGCTTGCGTGG